>NZ_JBIUCI010000024.1:0-124949 GCF_044593635.1 Streptomyces sp. NPDC051913
CGGCGCCGCTGGTGGGGGGGGGCCCCCCAAGGGCCGTGCGGCACCCCGGCGGGCCCCGGCCCCCCCGACCGGGGGGGGGGCCCCCCGGGCGGCCCCGGGGGGGGGGGGGCCCCCCCCCCCCCCCCCCCACGACAGCCTCGGTCCGAGGTGACCCGCGGGGTGTGGCACAATGGCTAGCTGTACTCGACAGTCGCACAGGACCCCTCTCTCCTCCGGCTGACGCGTCCATCGGGCACTCGGGTACCGCAACCCCACGCGGCTCTCTCGCCGTGCCCAACCACGTCAAAAACAGGAGAGTCCACTCCCGTGGCAGTCAAGATCAAGCTGAAGCGTCTGGGCAAGATCCGTTCGCCTCACTACCGCATCGTCGTCGCCGACTCCCGCACCCGCCGTGACGGCCGTGCGATCGAGGAGATCGGCCTGTACCACCCGGTGCAGAACCCGTCGCGCATCGAGGTCGACGCCGACCGCGTCGCCTACTGGCTGGGTGTCGGCGCGCAGCCGACCGAGCCCGTGCTCGCCATTCTGAAGAAGACCGGCGACTGGCAGAAGTTCAAGGGCGAGCCCGCCCCGGCTCCGCTGCTCGTGGCCGCTCCCAAGGCCGCGCGCCCGTCGTTCGAGGCCCTTGGCGGCGACGACGAGGGCAAGGGTGAGGCCATCACCCAGAAGAAGAAGGCTGAGAAGAAGGACGAGGCTGCCGCCGAGTCCGAGTCGACCGAGGCCTGAGCATGCTCGAGGAGGCTCTCGAGCACCTCGTGAAGGGCATCGTCGACAACCCTGACGATGTGCAGGTCGCGTCCCGCAACCTGCGCCGCGGGCGCGTGCTCGAGGTCCGGGTCCACCCCGACGACCTCGGCAAGGTGATCGGTCGCAACGGCCGCACCGCACGCGCACTGCGCACCGTCGTGGGCGCCATCGGCGGTCGCGGTGTCCGCGTCGACCTCGTCGACGTGGACCACGTCCGCTGACGCCAATCGCAGCACCGGCTCGGGCCGGGGAGGGCCTTAGGGCCGTCCCCGGCCCGTAGTCGTATGGCCGTAGGGCCAGTCGTATGACAGGAGATCTTCGAAAAGTGCAGCTCGTAGTCGCTCGCATCGGCCGCGCCCATGGCATCAAGGGCGAGGTCACCGTCGAGGTCCGCACCGACGAGCCGGAGCTCAGGCTCGGGCCCGGTGCCGTACTGCTCACGGACCCCGCCGCCATCGGCCCCCTCACCATCGAGACCGGCCGGGTCCACAGCGGCCGTCTCCTCCTGCGCTTCGAGGGCGTGAAGGACCGCACCGGCGCCGAGGCCCTCCGCAACACCCTCCTGATCGCCGAGATCGACCCGCAGGAGCTGCCGGAGGAGGAGGACGAGTACTACGACCACCAGCTGATGGACCTGGACGTGGTCACCAAGGACGGTGTGGAGGTCGGCCGGATCACCGAGATCTCGCACCTGCCCTCCCAGGACCTCTTCATCGTCGAGCGGCCCGACGGCAGCGAGGTGATGATCCCGTTCGTCGAGTCGATCGTCACCGAGATCGACCTGGAGGAGCAGCGGGCGATCATCGATCCGCCGCCCGGGCTGATCGACGACCAGGCCGAGATCGCGTCCTCGAAGGAAGACGGCGCATGAGGCTGGACGTCGTCACGATCTTCCCCGAGTACCTCGAACCCCTGAACGTCTCCCTCGTCGGCAAGGCACGCGCGCGTGGGCAGCTCAACGTCCAGGTGCACGACCTGCGCGAGTGGACCCACGACCGCCACAACACCGTTGACGACACCCCGTACGGCGGTGGCCCCGGCATGGTCATGAAGACCGAGCCGTGGGGGGACGCGCTGGACACGATCCTGGCCGACGGTTACGAGACCGGCTCCCACGCGCCCGCTCTCATCGTCCCGACGCCCAGCGGACGCCCCTTCACCCAGGAACTCGCCGTCGAGCTCTCCGAGCGGCCCTGGCTGGTCTTCACGCCCGCCCGCTACGAGGGCATCGACCGTCGGGTCATCGACGAGTACGCGACCCGGATGCCGGTCTACGAGGTCTCCATCGGCGACTACGTGCTCGCCGGCGGCGAGGCGGCCGTCCTGGTCGTCACCGAGGCCGTGGCACGGCTGCTGCCCGGCGTGCTCGGCAACGCCGAGTCGCACCGGGACGACTCCTTCGCGCCCGGCGCCATGGCGAACCTCCTCGAAGGCCCCGTCTACACCAAGCCGCCCGCCTGGCGCGGCCGGGAGATCCCGGAGACGCTGCTCAGCGGCCACCACGGCAGGATCGCCCGCTGGCGGCGCGACGAGGCCCTCAGGCGCACCACCGCCCACCGGCCCGACCTCATCGAGCGCTGCGAGCCCAAGGCCTTCGACAAGAAGGACCGCGAGATGCTCTCGATCCTGGGCTGGGCGCCCGACCCGGCGGGGGAGCCGTACGGCCGATTTTGGCGTCGGGTCGACGGCGTGGAACAATAGGTCGCTGTTGTGCGTCGTCCGGCGTGCGCCCCTGCCACAGGGGGACACGACGCCCGCCCCGACACGGACAGCTCCTCATGAAACACCTATCTCCCGCTTATGACCTGTGGCATGGGCGAAGAAAGCAGACGAAATGTCTCACCTGCTCGACTCCGTCGACAGCGCGTCGCTGCGCAGCGACATCCCGGCCTTCCGCCCGGGTGACACCGTCAACGTCCACGTCCGCGTCATCGAGGGCAACCGCTCCCGTGTGCAGCAGTTCAAGGGCGTAGTCATCCGTCGCCAGGGCGCCGGTGTCCGCGAGACCTTCACGGTCCGCAAGGTCTCCTTCTCCGTCGGCGTCGAGCGCACCTTCCCGGTGCACACCCCGATCGTCGAGAAGATCGAGCTCGTCACCCGCGGTGACGTGCGTCGCGCCAAGCTGTACTACCTGCGCGAGCTGCGCGGTAAGGCCGCGAAGATCAAGGAGAAGCGCGACAGCTGAGCTCGCGCGGGTGTTCTTATCGGGGCCGGATAACATCTGGCTCCGATGGACACCGAAGCACAGCAGACGGAGCGCGACCGCTCCTCCCGCCCTTCCGACTCCGAGGAGACCTCGGACACAGAGGGTCAGGAGGGGCGGTCGCGTTTCGCGTTGGTGGCGCGGATCACCGAGTGGCTACCCGGTGGGCGGATCACTCTGAGCGTGCTGTTCTGCCTGCTGTTTTTGCTGCTTCTCAACGCTTTCGTGGCTCAACCCTTCCAGATTCCCAGCGGATCCATGGAAAACGGATTGAGGATCGGGGACCGCGTTCTCGTAAACAAGTTGGCGTACCGTTTCGGTGCCGAGCCGCGGCGCGGGGATGTGGTCGTGTTCGACGGATCCGGGTATTTCGGGGACGCGGACTACATCAAGCGCGTTGTGGGGGTGGGGGGAGACCACGTGGTCTGCTGCGACAAGAAGGGGAGGATCGAGGTGAACGGCCGGTCGGTCGACGAGTCGACGTTCCTGTACCCCGGTGACAGCCCTTCGGCGGTTCCCTTCGACGTCGTCGTGCCCGACGGCACTCTCTTCGTCCTCGGTGACCACCGCAGCCACTCCAGCGACTCCCGCGACCACCTGGGTTCGCCCGGCGGCGGCATGATCCCGGTCGGCGAGGTGATCGGCCGCGCCGACTGGATCGTATGGCCGACCGCCCACTGGACTCGGCTGCGGCGTTCCGACGCCTACGCGCGTGTGCCCGCGGAGGACGGTGCGCATGGGTAACCGCGGCAAACCGCGCGGGGTGTCCGGCGACGCCGCCGACAACCTTCTGCCCACCGGCGTCCGGCGCGCCGCCAGCCCCGCCGGCGGACGCTCGCGCGCCGAGCGCCGCAAGCTCCAGCGCAAGGTCAAGCGGCGCCGCAGGCGCTCCGCCGTCAAGGAGATACCGCTTCTCGTCGGTGTCGCCGTGCTCATAGCCCTGGTGCTGAAGACCTTCCTCGTGCAGGCCTTCGTGATCCCGTCCGGCTCCATGGAGCAGACGATCCAGATCGGCGACCGCGTCCTGGTCGACAAGTTCACCCCGTGGTTCGGCTCCAAGCCGCAGCGCGGGGACGTCGTCGTCTTCAAGGACCCGGGTGGCTGGCTCAAGGACGAGCAGACGACGACGAAGAAGGAGGACCCCGTCGTCGTCAAGCAGATCAAGGAAGGGCTCACCTTCATCGGTCTGCTGCCGTCCGACAACGAGAAGGACCTCATCAAGCGCGTCGTCGGCGTGGGCGGCGACCGCGTCAAGTGCTGCGACACACAAGGGCGGGTGACCGTCAACGGCGTGCCGCTGACCGAGGGCGACTACCTCTATCCCGGCAACGCTCCCTCCTCGCAGGAGTTCGACATCACCGTCCCCCAGGGGCGGTTGTGGGTGATGGGCGACCACCGGGCCAACTCCGCGGACTCGCGTGTGCATCAGGACACCGACTACGGCGGTACCGTCTCCGAGGACTCGGTGGTGGGACGCGCGATGGTCATCGCCTGGCCCCTGGGCCACTGGAACACCTTGAAGGAGCCGAAAACCTACGCTTCCGTGACCGACTCGGCGACCGGGTCGACCGCTGCTCCCCCGCTGTCGCATAGGGTTGCCTCCGACGATCCGAATGGACCTGTCCAACTCCCGACCCCTGCGGAACTCCCGCTCGTTATGGGAGTGGTGGGCCTGCGCCGTGCATGGGGCAGGCGGCGGCACAGAGTAAGGAGTTGGCGTGGGGGATGTGGCGGTTGGCGCACGGTCCGGACACGACGGCGAGGAGCACCGCGGACGCCCCGTGGACGCGGCCGACCCGGCCGTTGACAGCGTCGTGACCTCGAGCGACGGCTCCGGCGGAGAGGGGGACGGCACCCGAACCGACCAGGGTCAGGACGAGTCCAAGCCCGCGCCGAAGAAGCAGCGTTCCTTCTGGAAGGAGCTGCCCATCCTGATCGGTATCGCGCTCGTCCTGGCGCTGCTGATCAAGACCTTCCTGGTGCAGGCGTTCTCGATCCCGTCCGACTCGATGCAGAACACCCTCCAGCAGGGTGACCGGGTCCTCGTCGACAAGCTGACGCCCTGGTTCGGCTCCGAGCCCGAGCGCGGCGAGGTCGTCGTCTTCCACGACCCCGACAACTGGCTGGCGGGCGAGCCGACGACCGACCCCAACGCCATCCAGACGTTCCTCAGTTGGATCGGCCTGATGCCGTCCGCCGAGGAGAAGGACCTCATCAAGCGTGTCATCGGCGTCGGCGGCGACACCGTGTCCTGCAAGGGCACCGGCCCGCTGAAGGTCAACGGCAAGGCGCTGAACGAGGCGGACTACGTCTACGCGGGCAACACCCCGTGCAGCCAGGACGACCAGGGCGGCCAGTTCACCGTGAAGGTCCCCAAGGGCTACATCTGGGTCATGGGCGACCACCGCCAGAACTCGCGCGACTCCCGTTACAACCAGACCGACAAGCACCACGGCATGGTCCCGGTGGACGACGTCGTCGGGCGCGCCGTCGTGAAGGCCTGGCCGATCAACCGCTGGGGCACCCTGCCGGTCCCCGACACCTTCGACCAGGACGGCCTGAACACCCAGTCCTCGGCGTCCACCGCACTGACCGTGGCCCCGCAGGGGCTGGCGCTCGCGGGGGCGGTGCCGGTGGTGCTGTGGCGGCGGCGGAAGACCGCCCCGGTGGAGACCCGCTGACCACCCCCTGCGGTTGACCTTGTGAAACCTTTACGGAGGCCGTGACCTCGGTCTCCGAAAGGGGGCTGACCGCTTCCGGTACCGCCGGGTAGGGTGCGGACCCATGGGTGGCGAGAGCACGACACGTACGGCCCCGCGCAGCGGTGGCACCAACCCGGGCCCGGTGGGCAGCCGGACCGGACAGCGACTGTCCGGGCTGGCCGTCGCGCTGGGCCTGGTGCTGTTCCTGGGCGGGTTCGCCTGGGGAGCGGTGGTCTACCGGCCGTACACCGTGCCCACCAGCTCGATGGCGCCCACCATCGACGCCGGTGACCGGGTGCTCGCGCAGCGCATCGACGCCGGCGACATCCGCCGGGGCGACGTCGTCGTCTTCACCGACAAGAGCTGGGTGACCAACGCTCCGGTGGTCAAGCGCGTGGTCGCGGTCGGCGGGGACACCGTCTCCTGCTGCACCAAGGGCAAGCTGACCGTCAACGGCAAGCAGATCGAGGAACCGTATCTGCCCAAGGACAGCCTGGCCGAGTGGAAGAACATCCCCGAGGTGACCGTTCCCGAGGGTCGGCTGTTCCTACTCGGTGACGAGCGGCAGGGCTCCCTCGACTCCTCCGCGCACCTCACGGACGCGGCCAGCGGCACGGTCGCGGTCAGTGCCGTGACCGCCCGCGTCGACGCGGTGGTCTGGCCCATGAACGGCATGCTGAAGGAGCCGAGCGGCTTCAAGGAACTCGGGGCGCTGTCCTCGCCGGGTCCGCTGCGGACGATCACCGCCCTGATCATCGGCGGCGCGGTGCTCGTGCTCGGCGGTGGGGCCTACGGTCCGATCGCCAAGCGGCTCGGCAAGCGGCGCGGCACTCCTGCCCGGACGGAGCCCGTGGGTGCGCGCTGAGGCCGCGGCGGACACCTATGAGGGCGGACTGCGCAAGGTCGCCAGGGTGGTGCTGCTCGACCCCGAAGACCGCATCCTGCTCCTGCACGGCCATGAGCCGGACGATCCGAGCGACGACTGGTGGTTCACGCCCGGAGGCGGAGTCGAGGGCGACGAGACTCGTGAAGAGGCCGCTCTGCGGGAACTCGTCGAGGAGACCGGGATCACCGAGGTCGAGCTCGGTCCGGTGCTGTGGCGGCGGATGTGCTCCTTCCCCTTCGCGGGGCGCCGCTGGGACCAGGACGAGTGGTACTTCCTGGCCCGGACGACCCAGACCGTGACGGCGGCGACGGCGCTCACCGATCTGGAACGGCGCAGCGTCGCCGGAGCGCGTTGGTGGACCTGTCAGGAACTGACCCGAGCACATGAGACGGTGTATCCGACCAGACTCGCCGAGCTGCTCCGCAGGCTGCTCGACGAAGGTCCCCCGGCCGGGCCCGTGACCCTCGACACCGAAATCGTCTAGGGGCTGACGGGACTGGCGCACAATGGGGGGATCGCACGGCTGAAGGGGAACATGCCATGAGCGCCGAGGACCTCGAGAAGTACGAGACCGAGATGGAGCTGAAGCTCTATCGGGAGTACCGCGATGTCGTCGGTCTGTTCAAGTACGTGATCGAGACCGAGCGGCGTTTCTATCTCACCAATGACTACGAGATGCAGGTGCACTCGGTCCAGGGTGAGGTGTTCTTCGAGGTTTCGATGGCCGACGCGTGGGTCTGGGACATGTACCGGCCGGCCCGGTTCGTGAAGCAGGTCCGGGTGCTCACGTTCAAGGACGTGAACATCGAGGAGCTCAACAAGAGCGACCTGGAGCTGCCGGGCGGGTGAGGGCGGTAGCGGGGCCGCTCGTGTGGGTGGCTGGGTTTTCCACAGTCGCCGAGTAGTCCACCAAGATCAACAAGGGTGGCTGTGCTGCGTGACTGTTGGCGCCGGAGGTGGTGCCGACATGAACGCACGCAGTGCACTCGGCAAGTACGGCGAGACGCTGGCCGCGAGGCGGCTGGCGGAGGCCGGGATGACCGTCCTGGAGCGCAACTGGCGCTGTGGCAGGACCGGTGAGATCGACATCGTGGCGCGGGACGGAGAGGTCCTGGTCGTCTGCGAGGTCAAGACACGGCGGACGAGTGCGGCGGGTGCTTTCGAGCACCCCATGGCCGCGGTGACCCCCGAGAAGGCGGAGCGGCTGCGCGGCCTCGCCGAATGCTGGATCCACGCCCATGGAGGGGCGCCGCCGGGCGGCGTCCGCATCGACCTGGTCGGCGTCCTCCTGCCGGAGCGTGGCGCACCCGTCGTCGAGCATGCGCGGGGGGTGGCCTGAGATGGGGTTCGCGCGTACGTGCTCGGTGGCGCTGGTGGGCGTCGAGGGCGTGGTGGTGGAGGTCCAGGCCGACCTGGAGCCCGGGGTCGCGGCGTTCACGCTGGTGGGGCTGCCGGACAAGAGCCTGACCGAGAGCAAGGACCGGGTGCGGGCCGCGGTGGTCAACTCGGGCGCCGCGTGGCCGGCGAAGAAGCTGACGGTGGGACTGAGCCCGGCGTCGGTGCCGAAGAGCGGCAGCGGATTCGATCTCGCGGTCGCGGCGGCGGTACTGGGCGCGGCCGAGCGGATCGATCCGCGGGTGCTGGCGGACATCGTGATGATCGGGGAGCTGGGGCTGGACGGGCGGGTGCGGCCGGTACGGGGCATCCTGCCGGCGGTGATCGCGGCCGCGGACGCGGGGTACGAGCAGGTGGTGGTGCCGGAATGCGCCGCCGCCGAGGCCTCGCTGGTGCCCGGCGTCTCGGTCCTGGGCATCCGCAGTCTGCGCCAACTGATCGCCGTGCTGGCGGACGAACCCGTCCCGGACGAGGAGCCGGAGGAGGAGGGCCGCCCCGACCCCCTGCTCGCCGGGCTGCGGATGCCGGGCACGGGCGCGGCCACCGGTATGCACAGCCTGGGCGCCGCGCAGCAGGACCAAGGCCATGACCTGGCCGACGTCGTGGGCCAGCTCTCGGCACGCACGGCGGTGGAGGTCGCCGCCGCCGGCGGTCATCACCTCTTCCTGGAGGGGCCGCCGGGCGCCGGCAAGACGATGCTGGCGGAACGACTGCCCGCGGTGCTGCCGCGGCTGACCCGGCAGGAGTCGCTCGAGGTCACGGCGGTGCACTCGGTGGCCGGGCTCCTGCCTGCGGGCAAGCCCCTGATCGACGTCGCTCCTTACTGCGCTCCGCACCATTCGGCCACCATGCAGGCGCTCGTGGGCGGCGGTCCCGGCATCGCCCGGCCCGGGGCGGTGTCGCTCTCTCATCGAGGGGTGCTCTTTCTGGACGAGAGCCCCGAGTTCAGCAGTCAGGCGCTGGACGCGCTGCGCCAGCCCCTGGAGGCGGGGCACGTGGTGATCGCCCGCAGCGCGGGTGTGGTGCGGTTCCCGGCGAAGTTCCTGATGGTGCTCGCGGCCAACCCGTGCCCCTGTGGGCGCTTCTCCCAGACCGACGACTTCTGCGAATGCCCGCCCTCGGCGATCCGCCGGTACCAGGCCCGGCTCTCCGGCCCGCTCCTCGACCGGGTCGACCTGCGGGTGGAGGTGGACCGCGTCACGCGGGCGCAGCTGGCCCGGCCTGACGCCCGGGGCGAGTCGACGGCCGTGGTCGCCGATCGGGTGCGGGCCGCCAGGGAACGCGCGGCGGCACGCCTGGTCGGTACTCCATGGGGGACCAACAGCGAAGTGCCGGGCCGTGAGCTGCGCAGTCGCTGGCACGCGCTTCCGGGGGCGATGGACGAGGCCGAGCGCAGCCTTGAACGGGGTGTGCTGACGGCCCGAGGGCTCGACCGTGTCCTGCGGGTCGCCTGGACGGTCGCCGACCTCGTGGGGCACGACCGGCCCGACGCGGTCGACGTCGCCCTGGCGCTGCAACTGCGCACCGGGGTCCCCAGGGGCGTGCCCATGGCCATCGGGGCGTTGACGTGAACGGAGGCGACGATCCGGGCCGTGAACTGCTCGCCCGGGTCTTCCTCAGCCGTGTCATCGAACCCGGGGACGAGGTTGCCGGGCGCTGGGTGCGGGAGTTCGGGGTGGGGGAGGTGGCCCGGCGGTTGCGGGGCGGGCGGGAGGTGTTGCCCGGGGTGAGCGGGAAGCGGTGGGCCGGGCTGGTCGCGCGGGCGGCCCGGGCCGAGCCCCAGGGGGATCTCGCGGTCGCGGCTGAGGCCGGCATGCGGTTCGTGTGTCCGGGCGACGGTGAGTGGCCCGGGCAGCTGGACGACCTGGGGGACACGAGGCCGCTCGGGCTGTGGGTCCGGGGGCGGCCCAGTCTGCGGATGTGGGCGTTGCGGTCGGTCGCCGTGGTCGGCGCTCGGGCGTGCACCGAGTACGGCGCCCATATGGCGGCCGACCTCGCCGCGGGGCTCGCCGAGCGCGGATGGGTCGTCGTGTCCGGCGGCGCCTACGGCGTCGACGGGGCCGCGCATCGCGGAGCGCTCGGCGCCGGGGGCGCCACGGTCGCCGTGCTGGCCTGCGGGGTCGATCGGCCCTATCCGCGCGGACACACCGAGTTGATCACCAGGATCGCCGAACAGGGTCTGGTGGTGGGGGAGTTGCCGCCGGGGGATCATCCGACACCGAGCAGGTTCGTGCTGCGCAACCGCGTCATCGCCGCCCTGACCAGAGGGACCGTGGTCGTCGAGGCGGCGTACCGGAGCGGCTCGCTGGTCACCGCGCGTGCGGCGCAACGGCTCGGGCGGCACACGATGGGCGTGCCCGGCCCGGCGACCAGCGCCCTCTCCGCCGGCGTCCACGAACTGCTGCGCGGCGACGCCGAACTCGTCACCGACGCCGAGGAAGTCGTCGAGGTGGTCGGTGAGATGGGGGAGCTCGCGCCGGAGCGGAGAGGGCCGGTGGTCCCCCGCGACCTGCTCGAACCCGGCGCCCGAAGAGTCCTCGACGCGCTGCCGTCACGTCGTTCGGCGACCGCGGCCGAGGTCGGGCGGGGAGCGCAGACGACACAGGACGAGGCGGTCGCGAGACTGTACGAGCTCCGATCACTTGGTTACGTCGAACGACACGGCGACGGCTGGAAGTTGACACGCCAGGCCGTGATCTCCGTCCGTGGTGGTCGGAGTCCGAGTTGACCGAGCGTGTTCGGCCGTCCGGGGGAACCCCTACAGCCTTGGGAATTCCCGCAGTTGAGGGTGGAGCGCGGTCACGCTGAGTTGTCGGCGTGACCCTGCGGGACGGCGAGAGGAACGTATCTGCGCACGGCCGACGGCTCGTCCTTCGCACACCGCGACACTCCAGTCACGCTACGCTCACGGGGATTCCGGCACGGAACGGCGACTCGACCACAGATCCACCTCAGAGACTCCAGAACGGCATCAGAGCTTTCAGATCAGCATCAGACCGACAGCTCACCCAGCCATCCCCACTTCACGGCAGAACGGCACAAGGCGACGAATGCCCCAGCACACCTCCGGGTCCGACCGGGCGGCGGTCCCCCCAGCCGCCCGCGACGGTGGCAGCGTGCGGCCGCCCGCTCCCTCGACGCTCGACGAGCTGTGGCGGTCGTACAAGGCGACGGCGGACGAGCGTCTGCGGGAGCAGCTGATCCTGCACTACTCACCGCTGGTGAAGTACGTGGCGGGACGGGTGAGCGTCGGTCTGCCACCCAATGTCGAGCAGGCCGACTTCGTGTCCTCGGGTGTCTTCGGGCTCATCGACGCGATCGAGAAGTTCGACATCGACCGGGAGATCAAGTTCGAGACGTACGCGATCACCCGGATCCGGGGCGCGATGATCGACGAACTGCGGGCGCTGGACTGGATCCCGCGGTCGGTGCGGCAGAAGGCGCGCAACGTCGAGCGGGCGTACGCGACGCTGGAGGCGCGGCTGCGGCGGACGCCGAGCGAGGGTGAGGTGGCGACCGAGATGGGGATCGCCGTCGACGAACTCCACGCGGTTTTCAGCCAGTTGTCGCTGGCGAACGTGGTGGCTCTGGAGGAGCTGCTGCATGTTGGGGGCGAGGGCGGGGACCGGCTGAGTCTGATGGACACGCTGGAGGACACCGCCGCCGACAATCCGGTGGAGGTGGCCGAGGACCGGGAGCTGCGGAGGTTCCTGGCGCGGGCGATCAACACGCTGCCCGAGCGGGAGAAGACCGTGGTCACGCTCTACTACTACGAGGGGCTGACCCTCGCGGAGATCGGGAACGTGCTGGGTGTGACCGAGAGCCGGGTCAGCCAGATCCATACCAAGTCGGTGCTGCAATTGCGGGCGAAACTGGCCGGCTTCGGTCGGTGACCTGGCTGGATGGACCGAGCTGGGGTCGAGTGACTCCCGTCCGGGGCGGCGCGTCCGTAAAGTGGTGGACGTGCCAAGGATTCGAGCGGCCTCCGTGGCCGAGCACCGGTCGATGCAGCGAGCCGCCCTGCTGGACGCGGCTCGTTCGTTGCTGTCCGAGGGCGGGACGGAGGCGCTGACGTTTCCGGCTCTCGCCGAGCGGACGGGGTTGGCGCGGTCGTCGGTCTACGAGTACTTCCGGTCGCGGGCCGCGGTCGTCGAGGAGCTGTGCGAGGTCGACTTCCCGGTCTGGGCCGCGGAGGTCGCCGCGGCGATGGGCTCGGCGCAAGGGGCCGAGGCCAAGGTCGAGGCGTATGTGCGGTCGCAGTTGGCGCTGGTCGGGGACCGGCGGCATCGGGCTGTCGTCGCCATTTCCGCGAGTGAGCTCGATGCGGGGGCCCGGGAGAAGATCCGGGCCGCGCACGGGGGGCTGGTCGCGATGATCGGCGAGGCGCTGGGGGAGATGGGGCATGCGGAGCCCCGGCTGGCGGCGATGTTGCTGCAGGGGGTCGTGGACGCGGCTGTGCGGCGGATCGAGCTGGGGGCGGCGGAGGATCCCGCGGCGATCACCGAGGCCGCGGTGACGATGGCTCTGCGGGGTGTGCGGGGCTGAGATTCGTGGGGTCGCGGTGGGAGCGTTTCGCTCGCCCGCGCTTGCAGGGTGCCTCCCCCCGGAGGGGCCCCCAGCGCCCACCCGTGCCGCCCCAGCGGCACGACTGCCCGCGGCTATGTGGGGAGCGGTACATCCAGAACCGGTAGCAGCCTGGACGGGCCCCCGCGTAGGAGCCACGGTGGTAGCAGGGAGAGCGGGTCCAGATAGGTGTCCCCCCTGCGCAGGCCCCAGTGGACGCATGGCGTCGTGCAGTGGGAGCCTGTCGGCTCCACCGTCCCCACCGTCTCTCCCGGCGTCACCTCCTCGCCCTTCTTCACCGTCGCCCGTACCGGTTCATACGTCGTGCGCAGGTCCGTGCCCGTGAGGGCGATCGAGAGCACGCCTTTTCCGGCCACCCGACCCGCGAAGGCGACGCGGCCGGCCGCGACCGCTCGTACCGGCGTGCCCGGGGGTGCTGCCAGGTCGACGCCCCGGTGGCCCCGGGCGTAGGGCGTGGGTGGAGGTTCCCAGGTGCGTAGGACAGGTGGACGTACGCCCACCGGCCAGGCACGGGCGATGGGCGGGGCCGAAGGGGCGGCAGGCGGGGGCGGGACGGTCGGGGCCGGGGGCGTCAGGAGCGGGATCAGGAGTGCGGGCAGCAGTGCGCTGTGCAGGCGTCGCATGCCTCAAACCGTGCCTGAGCAGCACTGATCATGGCCGGGACCTGTGGACCGTGCCCCGGTTGTGGACAGCGGCGTCACCCGGTGCCCCGCGGGTCCCGTACACTTCTTCTGGCGATCCGGGTCACCGGGTCGACTTCGCACGCCCCGACATCGGGCTCTCGTGGCCATCGATGTCAGCGCCTTTCGGTCCCGTACGCACATGTGTACGTGGCACGGCGCGTGCCGGGCGTCAGGACATAACCGAGAAACCAAGGAGAACGGCCATGGCCGTCGTCACGATGCGGGAGCTGCTGGAAAGCGGCGTCCACTTCGGTCACCAGACCCGTCGCTGGAACCCGAAGATGAAGCGCTTCATCTTCACCGAGCGCAACGGCATCTACATCATCGACCTGCTCCAGTCGCTGTCGTACATCGACCGCGCCTACGAGTTCGTCAAGGAGACCGTCGCCCACGGCGGCACGGTCATGTTCGTCGGCACGAAGAAGCAGGCGCAGGAGGCGATCGCCGAGCAGGCGACCCGCGTCGGCATGCCCTTCGTGAACCAGCGCTGGCTGGGCGGCATGCTCACCAACTTCTCCACCGTCTACAAGCGTCTGCAGCGCCTCAAGGAGCTCGAGCAGATCGACTTCGAGGACGTCGCCGCGTCCGGTCTCACCAAGAAGGAGCTTCTCGTGCTCTCGCGCGAGAAGGCCAAGCTGGAGAAGACCCTCGGTGGTATCCGCGAGATGTCCAAGGTGCCCAGCGCCGTCTGGATCGTGGACACCAAGAAGGAGCACATCGCGGTCGGTGAGGCCCGGAAGCTCAACATCCCGGTCGTCGCCATCCTCGACACCAACTGCGACCCCGACGAGGTCGACTACAAGATCCCGGGCAACGACGACGCGATCCGCTCCGTCACCCTGCTCACCCGCGTGATCGCCGACGCCGTCGCCGAGGGCCTCATCGCCCGCTCCGGCGTCGCCACCGGCGACAAGGGTGACAAGGGCGCGGGCGAGCCGCTCGCCGCGTGGGAGCGCGACCTGCTCGAGGGCGAGAAGAAGGCCGAGGAGGCCCCGGCCGCCGAGGCTGAGGCTCCCGCCGCCGCTGAGGCCGAGGCGCCCGCCGCTGAGGCCCCCGCCGCCGAGGCCGAGGCTCCGGCCGCCGAGGCCGAGCAGGCCTGACCCCTCACCCCTTCGGGTCCTTCTGACGGCGGGGGCCCACCAGCCCCCGCCGTTCGGCCCGTAGATCTTCAGACTTCGAGAGAGATTCCAGGAATCATGGCGAACTACACCGCCGCCGACGTCAAGAAGCTCCGTGAGCTCACCGGCGCCGGCATGATGGACTGCAAGAAGGCGCTGGACGAGGCCGAGGGCAACGTCGACAAGGCCGTCGAGGCGCTCCGCATCAAGGGCCAGAAGGGCGTCGCCAAGCGCGAGGGCCGCTCCGCCGAGAACGGCGCCGTGGTCTCCCTCATCGCCGACGACAACACCTCCGGTGTCCTGGTCGAGCTGAAGTGCGAGACGGACTTCGTCGCCAAGGGTGACAAGTTCCAGGCTGTCGCCCAGCAGATCGCCGAGCACGTCGCCGCGACCTCCCCGGCCGACCTCGAGGCCCTGCTCGCCTCCGAGATCGAGGCCGGCAAGACCGTCCAGGCGTTCGTGGACGAGGCCAACGCCAACCTCGGTGAGAAGATCGTCCTGGACCGCTTCGCGCAGTTCGCCGACGGCTTCGTCTTCTCCTACATGCACCGCACCATGCCCGACCTGCCCCCGCAGATCGGTGTCCTGGTCGAGCTGGACAAGGCCGACGCCGACCTGGCGAAGGGCATCGCCCAGCACATCGCCGCCTTCGCGCCGAAGTGGCTCTCCAAGGAGGACGTGCCGGCCGACGTCGTCGAGTCCGAGCGTCGCGTCGCCGAGGAGACCACCCGCGCCGAGGGCAAGCCCGAGGCCGCCCTGCCGAAGATCGTCGAGGGTCGCGTCAACGGCTTCTTCAAGGACGCCACCCTGCTCGGCCAGCCCTACGCGCTGGACAACAAGAAGTCGGTCCAGAAGGTTCTGGACGAGGCCGGTGTCACCCTGAAGCGCTTCACGCGTATCAAGGTCGGCATCTGAGTCCGTACCGCGCACGACGCCGGACCCCGATAGGGTCGTAGGCAGTCGTCCGGTACGCCGCCACGCACGCGCGTGGCGGACGACAGCAGATCTGACGAGGAGGCCATTGCCGCGCATGGGATGCGAACCAGTTCCCATCGGCAATGGCCTTCTTCGTATGTGCACCATGAGGAGAATCCGATGACCACCAAGGCCCAGAAGAGCGACGACGGCAAAGTGAGCGGCCGGTTTCTGCTGAAGCTGTCCGGAGAAGCCTTCTCCGGCGGTGGGGGCCTGGGCGTGGACCCGGACGTGGTGCACAAGATCGCCCGCGAGATCGCGGCCGTCGTGCGCGACGGAGCGGAGATCGCGGTCGTCATCGGCGGCGGCAACTTCTTCCGTGGCGCCGAACTCCAGCAGCGCGGCATGGACCGCGCCCGCTCCGACTACATGGGCATGCTCGGCACCGTGATGAACTGCCTCGCCCTCCAGGACTTCCTGGAGAAGGAGGGCATCGACTCCCGCGTGCAGACCGCCATCACGATGGGCCAGGTCGCCGAGCCGTACATCCCGCTGCGCGCCGTGCGCCACCTGGAGAAGGGCCGCGTGGTCATCTTCGGCGCCGGTATGGGCATGCCGTACTTCTCCACCGACACCACCGCCGCCCAGCGCGCCCTGGAGATCGACGCCGAGGCGCTCCTCATGGGCAAGAACGGCGTGGACGGGGTCTACGACTCCGACCCGAAGAAAAACCCCGACGCGGTCAAGTTCGACTCCCTCGGCTACGGCGAGGTCATCACCCGCGACCTCAAGGTCGCCGACGCCACCGCCATCACGCTGTGCCGCGACAACAAGCTCCCGATCCTCGTCTTCGAGCTGCTGACGGAGGGCAATATCGCGCGCGCCGTCAAGGGTGAGAAGATCGGCTCGCTTGTCGGTGACCAGGACAGCCGGGACTGACCCCAGTTGGACCCGGTCCCTGACCGGGGGATGGACAATGTCCTGCCGGTCGGGAACCGTGCAGGAAGAAGACGCGACGCAGCCGGCCGCCGCCCCACGCACATGGAACCGCAGCCGGGCCTACTTCAAGACACGCAGGAGCAAGTGGTGATCGAAGAGACCCTCCTCGAGGCCGAGGAGAAGATGGAGAAGGCCGTCGTGGTCGCCAAGGAGGACTTCGCCGCGATCCGCACCGGCCGTGCGCACCCGGCGATGTTCAACAAGATCGTGGCCGACTACTACGGCGCGCCGACGCCGATCAACCAGCTGGCTTCGTTCTCCGTGCCGGAGCCGCGGATGGCGGTCGTGACCCCGTTCGACAAGAGCGCGCTGCGCAACATCGAGCAGGCGATCCGCGACTCCGACCTGGGCGTCAACCCGAGCAACGACGGCAGCATCATCCGAGTGGTGTTCCCCGAGCTCACCGAGGAGCGCCGCCGCGACTACATCAAGGTCGCCAAGGGCAAGGCGGAGGACTCCCGCGTGTCCATCCGCTCGGTCCGCCGCAAGGCCAAGGACGCGATCGACAAGCTCGTCAAGGACGGCGAGGTCGGCGAGGACGAGGGCCGCCGTGCGGAGAAGGAGCTCGACGACGCGACGCACAAGTACGTCGCCCAGGTGGACGAGCTCCTCAAGCACAAGGAAGCGGAGCTTCTCGAAGTCTGATGAACGACTCTTCCTGGGGCTCTCCGCCGGGGGCCGCGCCGCACGCCGGGTACTGGGGGCCCACCGACCAGGGGCCTGTCCAGGGGGCTGCCCCGGCGGGTCCCGCGTACGATGCGCCTGAGGCGCAGCACACTCGCCCCATGCCCATCGTGCCCGACGTACCCGCGTATGGCGGAGACCAGGATGACGACCCGGGAGCCGCTCGGCTGAGTGGCCCCCTGTTCCGGGACGAGACGTTCCGGGACGACACGTTCCGCGACGAGACCACGTCGGCGCAGCCCCGAGCGGCGGCGCCGCAGACGCAGAATCCGGAGCCCATGCCCGACGCCCCGCAGCCGGCTTCCGCGCCGCAGAAGAAGAGCGCGGGGCGTGACCTGGGCGCGGCCATAGGCGTCGGGGTCGGGCTCGGTGCGGTGATCGTCGCCTCGCTCTTCGTCGTCAAGGCCGTCTTCATCGGCGTGATAGCGGTCGCCGTGGTCGTCGGCCTGTGGGAACTGACGTCGCGGCTGGAGGAGCGCAAGGGCATCAAGGCGCCCCTCGTGCCGCTGGCGGTCGGCGGTGCGGCCATGGTCGTCGCCGGGTACGTCCGGGAGGCCGAGGGCGCATGGGTGGCGATGGCGCTCACCGCGCTCGCGGTGCTGGTCTGGCGGATGACGGAACCGCCGGAGGGCTACCTCAAGGACGTCACCGCGGGCGTCTTCGCGGCCTTCTACGTCCCGTTCCTGGCCACGTTCGTGGCGATGATGCTCACCGCCGACGACGGCGCGCAGCGGGTGCTGACGTTCCTGCTCCTCACCGTCGTCAGCGACACCGGGGCGTACGCCGTCGGCTGGCGCTTCGGCAAGCACAAGCTCGCGCCGCGCATCAGCCCCGGCAAGACCCGTGAGGGCCTGCTCGGAGCGGTGTCGTTCGCGATGGTGGCGGGCGCGCTGTGCATGCACTTCCTGATCGACGACGGCACCTGGTGGCAGGGTCTGCTGCTGGGTCTCGCGGTGGCGGCGAGCGCGACGCTCGGTGACCTCGGCGAGTCGATGATCAAGCGCGACCTGGGCATCAAGGACATGGGCACGCTGCTGCCGGGGCATGGCGGCATCATGGACCGGCTGGACTCGCTGCTGCCGACCGCGCCGGTGGTGTGGCTGCTGCTGGTGCTGTTCGTCGGCTCCGGCTGAGCGACGTACGTACGGACATACATGAGGAGCCCCCGCTTCGGCGGGGGCTCCTCATGTTCCGGCGCCTGTTTCCGATCTAGGGAGTGCAGACGTCCCTCAGCTCCTTCGCAGCGGCGTCGATCCGGCTGCTGTCCGGATCGGTGTCGCCGTTCAGGACGGCCTCGTTGTAGTCCTCCAGCGCCCTTCTTCAGGTCCTTGACGGCCGTGTCGACCTTGCCGTCGTCCGTCGCGTCGTCGAGGGTGGCGAGGTTCTTCTCGACGGTGTCGATGGAGTCGCCGTCGTGGATCGCCTTGAGGCTGTCGGAGATCGTGTCGGCGTTGCCGAGACAGTCCAGCGCGTCGTCGCCGCCCTCGCACCCCGTCACCAGCCCGGCGGTCAGGGCGACGGCGGCCGCGGTGGTGGCGATGACGGTGATACGGCGGCGGCGGTTGGCTGCCCGGTTGGCTGTTGCCATGGAAACGGTCCCCTCCTGGAAGGCACGTGCGCTGGATCGGTGCCGACCACGATTCCGTCGCACGGGCGTCGTCACGAGGGAGCGGTCACCCGTACCGCGGGTGGAGCGGGCTACACCGTCGCCTGGTGGCCGAGGAACTCCGTCAGCAGCGGCAGCACCACGGACGTCCGCCGCAGGACCGTCATGTGTGTGGTGCCGGGCAGGACGGCCAGCCGGGCGTCGGGGATCAGCGACTGCATCTCCGCCGCGTGTTCGACGCGTACGAAGTCGGAGTCGCCGATGAGCACAAGCACCGGTGAGGTCAGGCCGCGCAGGTCGTCCGCGGTCCAGGGCAGCGGGGCGTGGGCCGCCGCCGAGACCTTGCCGAGGAAGGCCTCGAAGTGCTCGGGGTGCGGGGCGACGGCGGCGTACCCGGCGGCCATGTCCTCGAAGTCGGCCCGCGTGGGCAGCAGCGGCGAGGTGTAGTCGGGGGTGCGGATCTCGTCCCGCATGCCGTCCTGGGTGTACGGGGCGGAGACCGGCACCAGACGGCCGACCCGGTCCGGATGCCGTACCGCGATCTCCAGCGCGGTCAGCCCGCCGAGGCTGTAGCCGAGGAAGTCGGCCTGGGGGACGCCGAGCTCGTCCAACAGGGCGACGACGTCGGAGGCGAGGTGCGGGACGGTGAGGTCGCGATCCGTGTCGGCGGTGTGGCCGTGCCCCTGGAACTCGGGGGCGATGACCTGACGGTCGGCGGCCAGTGCGGGCAGCACGGCGTCGAAGGACAGCCCGATGGTGGTGGCACCGCCGTGCAGCAGCACCAGCGGGCGGTCGTCGCCGTGGGCCGCGCCACGGATCTCGTAGTACATCTCCAGGCCGTTGACCTTGGCGTAGGGCATCGTCATCACTTCCGGAATCCGGGACGCGGGCGTATGGCAGGAAGACCCTTCCCGCGCCGTGAAGTCATCGGTCACCCTCGGTGACGGGCGGGGGCCCGGGTCACTCCCGTCGATCTGCGACACTGGTACAGCCATGCCTAAGCCCGGAGAACTTACTTTCGTCGCCCCCCGCGGAGCCAAGAAGCCGCCGCGGCACCTTGCCGATCTCACGCCCGCCGAGCGCAAGGACGTCGTGGCCGAGATCGGTGAGAAGCCGTTTCGTGCCAAGCAGCTCTCGCAGCACTACTTCGCGCGGTACGCACACGATCCGGAGCAGTGGACGGATATTCCGGCCGGTGCTCGCGGCAAGTTGCAGGAGGCGTTGCTTCCTGAGCTGATGACCGTCGTACGGCATCTGTCGACCGACCAGGGGACCACGCGCAAGACGCTGTGGCGGCTGTTCGACGGGACGCTCGTCGAGTCGGTGCTGATGCGGTACCCGGACCGGGTGACCATGTGCATCAGCTCGCAGGCCGGATGCGGGATGAACTGTCCCTTCTGCGCCACCGGACAGGCGGGGCTGGACCGGAATCTGTCCACCGCCGAGATCGTCCATCAGATCGTCGACGGGATGCGGGCGCTCAGGGACGGGGAGGTGCCGGGCGGGCCCGCGCGGCTCTCGAACATCGTCTTCATGGGCATGGGCGAGCCGCTCGCCAACTACAAGCGGGTCGTGCAGTCGATCCGCGCGCTCACCGACCCCGCCCCGGACGGGCTCGGGCTGTCACAGCGAGGCATCACCGTCTCGACGGTCGGGCTGGTGCCCGCCATCCACCGGTTCGCCGACGAAGGCTTCAAGTGCCGGCTCGCCATCTCGCTGCACGCGCCCGACGACGAGCTGCGCGACACCCTCGTCCCCGTGAACACGCGGTGGAAGGTGCGCGAGGTCCTCGACGCCGGGTTCGAGTACGTCGAGAAGAGCGGGCGGCGGCTCTCGATCGAGTACGCGCTCATCCGTGACATCAACGACCAGGCCTGGCGTGGGGACCGGCTCGGGCGGCTGCTGCGCGGCAAGCCCGTGCATGTGAACCTGATTCCGCTGAACCCGACCCCGGGCTCCAAGTGGACCGCCTCGCGGCCCGAGGACGAGAAGGCCTTCGTGGAGGCCATCGCCGCGCACGGTGTGGCGGTGACCGTCCGGGACACCCGGGGGCAGGAGATCGACGGGGCCTGCGGTCAGCTGGCGGCAGGCGAACGGTAGTCTGACCGTCGCAAGAACAGCTTCACAGCTGTCAGAACATCTTCATATTCGTATCCGACAGGGGAGCGCCACAGCGCTGAGAGTGCGGCCATCGGGCCGCAGACCCTCTGAACCTCGCCCAGGTCATTCTGGGTAGGAAGTTCGGTCATCACCGTGAGTAGCAAGAAGTACTGTGCTGTCGTCGTCGGCCTCGGCCTCCTCGCGCTGTCCGCGTGCGGGTCGTCCGACGAGGGCACCAAGAGCGAGTCCAAGACCGTCACCCTCGTCAGCCACAACTCGTGGGCCGTGTCGAAGAGTGTCCTCGCCGCCTTCGAGAAGGAGTCCGGCTACAAGGTCAAGGTCCTGGAGGACGGCGACGCCGGGCAGGCCGTCAACAAGGCGATCCTGACCAAGGACAACCCGCAGGGCGACGTCTTCTTCGGCGTCGACAACACTCTGCTGTCCAGGGCGCTCGACAACGGGCTCTTCCAGTTGTACGAGGCGAAGGGCGCCGGCACCATCAAGGCCGGGTACCGGGTCGACGGGGGCAAGGTCACGCCCATCGACACCGGCGACATCTGCCTCAACTACGACAAGGCCTGGTTCACCGAGCACAAGCTCAAGCCGCCGACGTCGTACGACGATCTGGTCAAGCCCGCCTACAAGAACCTCCTCGTCACCGAGAACGTCTCCACCTCCTCGCCGGGGCTGGGATTCCTGCTCGGTACCGCCGCGAAGTACGGCGACGACGGCTGGCAGGACTACTGGACCAAGCTCAAGGCCAACGGCGTCAAGGTCGTCGACGGCTGGGAGCAGGCTTACAACGAGGAGTTCTCCGGGTCCGCCGGGGGCAAGAAGGCGAAGGCCGACCGGCCGCTCGTCGTCTCGTACGCCTCCTCGCCGCCCGCCGAGGTCATCTACGCCGACCCGAAGCCCTCGACCGCGCCGACCGGCGTCGTCGACGGCACCTGCTTCCGGCAGGTCGAGTACGCGGGACTGCTGAGCAACGCGAAGAACAGCGAGGGCGGCAAGGCGTTCATCGACTTCCTCCTGACCAAGCAGTTCCAGGAGGACATGCCGCTCAACATGTTCGTCTACCCGGTGGTCGAGGGCGCGGCCGTGCCCGCCGAGTTCACGAAGTACGGTCCCGCCGCCAAGAACCCCGAGACCATGGACCCGGCGAAGATCGCCGACAACCGTGACGACTGGGTCAAGTCGTGGACCTCGCTCGTACTGAAGTAAGCGGCCGTCCTTCCCAGAAGGGCGCTGCGGCGCGGCTCGGCCTCATGGTCGTGCCCGTCGCGTTCTTCGCGCTCTTCTTCGCCTGGCCCGTCGCCGCGATCGTCGCGCGCGGGCTCAAGGCGGACGGGAGCTGGCAGTTCGGGCGGATCGCGGATGTGCTCGCGCAGTCCGACATCCGGCACGTCCTGTGGTTCACGACCTGGCAGGCGCTCGCCTCCACCGCGCTGACGCTCGCGGTCGCGCTCCCCGGCGCGTACGTCTTCGCCCGCTACGACTTCCCCGGCAAGCAGATCCTGCGGGCCGTCGTCACCGTTCCGTTCGTGCTGCCGACGGTGGTCGTCGGTACGGCGTTCCTGGCTCTGGTCGGGCGCGGCGGGCTGCTGGACGAGCTGTGGGGCGTACGTCTGGACACCACCGTGTGGGCGATCCTGCTCGCGCACGTCTTCTTCAACTACGCCGTCGTCGTACGGACGGTGGGCGGGCTGTGGGGGCAGCTCGACCCGCGGCAGGAGGAGGCCGCGCGGATGCTGGGCGCCTCCTCGTGGCGGGCCTGGCGCAAGGTCACGCTGCCCGCGCTCGCGCCGGCCGTGGCCGCCGCGGCGCTCATGGTCTTCCTCTTCACCTTCACCTCCTTCGGGGTGGTGCAGATCCTCGGCGGGCCGACCTTCTCGACGCTCGAAGTGGAGATCTACCGGCAGACCTCGGAGATCTTCGATCTCGGTACGGCCGCGGTTCTGACGCTGGTGCAGTTCGTGGCGGTGGGCGGGATCCTCGCCGTGCACGCGTGGACGGTACGGCGCCGGGAGAGCGTGCTGCGTCTGGTCGCCCCCGCGACGACCGCCCGCCGGCCGCGCGGGGCCGGACAGTGGGCGCTCCTTGCCGGGGTGCTGGCCACGATCGCCGTGCTGTTGGTGCTGCCGCTCGCGGTCCTCGTCCAACGGTCGCTCGACGCACCGGACTTCGGCTACTACCGGGCGCTGACCTCGGCCGACGGGGGCGTGTTCCTGGTGCCGCCGATCGACGCGATCGGGAATTCCCTGGAGTACGCCGTCGCCGCCACCGTCATCGCGGTGCTGATCGGCGGTCTCGCCGCGGCGGCGCTCACGCGGCGGGACGCGGGGCGGTTCGTACGGGGCTTCGACGCGCTGCTGATGCTGCCGCTGGGCGTGTCCGCGGTGACCGTCGGATTCGGGTTCCTGATCGCCCTCGACGAGCCGCCGCTGGATCTGCGGGCGTCCTGGATCCTGGTGCCGCTCGCGCAGGCGTTGGTCGGCGTTCCCTTCGTCGTACGGACCATGCTGCCGGTGCTGCGGGCCGTGGACCAGCGGCTGCGGGAGGCGGCGGCCGTGCTCGGGGCGTCGCCGTGGCGGGTGTGGCGGGAGGTCGACCTGCCGCTGGTGCGGCGGGCGTTGCTGATCGCGGCGGGGTTCGCGTTCGCCGTGTCGCTGGGGGAGTTCGGGGCGACCGTGTTCATCGCACGGCCCGACAACCCGACGCTGCCGGTCGCGGTGGCGCGGCTGCTGGGACGGGCCGGTGACCTCAACTACGGCCAGGCCATGGCCCTTTCGACGATTCTGATGGTGGTGTGCGCGGTGGCGTTGCTGGTCCTTGAACGGCTGCGGACCGACCGGACGGGTGAGTTCTGATGCTGCTGGCGCTGGAGGACGCGACGGTCCGCTTCGGTGGGCGGGCCGTGCTGGACGGGGTCGACCTGTCGGTCGCCGAGCACGAGATCGTGTGTGTCCTCGGGCCGAGCGGGAGCGGAAAGTCGACGCTGCTGCGGGTGGTGGCCGGGCTGCAACCCCTCGACGGGGGCCGGGTGTTGCTGGACGGGCGCGACCAGGTGGGAGTGGCCGCGCACAGGCGCGGGGTCGGGCTGATGTTCCAGGACCATCAGCTGTTCCCGCAGCGGGACGTGGGTGGGAACGTGGCGTTCGGGATGCGGATGCACGGGGTCCCGAAGGGGGAACAGGCCGGGCGGGTCGGGGAGTTGCTCGACCTCGTCGGGCTGCCCGGAGCCGCCCCGCGTGCCGTCTCCGCCCTGTCGGGGGGCGAGCAGCAGCGGGTGGCGCTCGCGCGGGCGCTCGCGCCGCGGCCTCGGCTGCTGATGCTGGACGAGCCGCTCGGGCAGCTGGACCGTTCGCTGCGGGAGCGGCTGGTCGTCGAGCTGCGGGAGTTGTTCGGGAGGTTGGGGACGACCGTGCTCGCGGTCACGCACGACCAGGGGGAGGCGTTCGCGCTCGCCGACCGGGTGGTGGTGATGCGGGACGGGCGGATCGCCCAGTCGGGTACGCCGCTTGAGGTGTGGCAGCGGCCGGCCGACGAGTTCGTCGCGCGGTTCCTCGGCTTCGAGAACGTCGTCGAGGGCACGGTGAGCGGGGAGGCCGCGGACACGCCGTGGGGGAAGGTGCCGGTGCCCGAGGGGGCCGCGCAGGGGGTGCGGAGGCTGCTGGTGCGGCCGGCGGGGGTGCGGCTCGTGGACGCGGGGTTGCGGTGCGCTGTGGTCGCGCGCACGTTCAAGGGGACGCATGTCGCGGTGCGGTTGCGGCCGGAGGGGGAGGGGCCGGTGCTGGAGGCGGCGTGTGCGTTGCGGGCGGCGCCGGAGGTGGGGGACGTGACGGGCGTCGAGTTCGACGCGGATGAGGTTGTCGTGCTCGGCTGCTGATCAGGTGCGGCTGGCGGGGGCTGGGGTGGGCGGGGTTTCGCTCGCCCGCGCTTGCGGGGTGCCGCTGCGCCCACCCGTGCCGCCCCAGCGGCACGACTGCCCGCAGTTGCCCAGAGACACGGCTGTGGCCCGTCCTCCTTGTGGAGGGCGGGCCACAGTTGCGTGCTTGTCGTGCCTATCGGGTGCTGTTCGCTCCGCGGCGGCGCAGGCCGAAGAAGACCGCGCCTCCGCCGATGGCGACCAGGGCGACCGCGATGCCCGCGATCATCCCGGTGTTCGAGTTGGCACCGGTCTCGGCGAGGTTGGACTCACCGGCCGCCGACGGGGCACTGCTCGGGGTGGAGTCGGCGGGAGCCGTGCTCTCGCTCTCCGAGGCCGACGGGGTCGGGGACTCGGACTCCTCGGCCGGGGTGGAGGCGGACTCCGACGGCGACGGCGTGGCCGTCGGGGTCGGGGACTCCTCCGTCTTGCAGGCGGTGGCCGGGGTCGTCAGGTTCGGCTTGATGTCCTCACCCTTGATGTAAGGCTGGGCCACCACGTGGACGCGGTACTCCGCGTTGGGCTTCCAGGCCTCCTCGAAGGTGATGGTCGTGCCCTCCTTGGAGCCCTTGACCGTCTGCTCGCCGACCTTGCGGACGTCGGCGTTGTTCTCCACGAGGTACACGGAGACGGTGGCCTCGACGCCGGACTTGTCGACGTCGGTGACGTTGATGATGCCCTTGTCGCCGTCGCACTTGGCTTCGGCGGAGAACTCGTTGATGTTGCACGCCAGCGCGTTGCCGGCGGCACCGAGCGCGAGCGCGGCGGAGGCGGTGGCGACACCGAGGACACGCACGGAGCGGGCGACGGTGCGGCGGGATATGGACAGAACTGCCACGTTTGTCCTTTACGGGAAGCGCAATTGCGGGGGGTGGCAGGAGTGGTGAGGGAGCATCACGAGATGCGCAACACCATTCCCAAGAGGCTCACAGGTTTATAAGTGTGGCGTAAGTAGTGTCAACGTGTAAGCGCATCACAGGCATTGGCTTTGCCTGCTTATTAACCACCGAGACGTTTCAGCGCCGCCGGAGCCTCCTCGATTCGGTCAACGAGGGCGATTCGCGACTCCATCGAACGTTCCCGTGCAAGTGCCGTGAGCAGGGGCCAGGTCGGCAGCCGCTCGGTCCAGTGCGCCCGGTCGACGAGCACCATCGGGGTCGGCTCGCCGCGCGACTCGTAGTAGTTGGGCGTCGCGTTGTCGAAGATCTCCTGTACGGTCCCGGCGGCACCCGGCAGGAACACCACCCCGGCGTTCGAGCGGGCCAACAGGCCGTCCTCGCGGGTGGCGTTGGCGAAGTACTTGGCGATGTGCGAGGCGAAGGGGTTCGGCGGCTCGTGGCCGTAGAACCAGGTCGGGATGCCGACGGAACAGCCGCCCCGGGGCCAGCGGGTACGGATCTCGAAGGCGGCGCGCGCCCAGTCGCTGATCGAGGGCGTGAACGACGGCGCCTTGGCGAGGAGTCGGCACGCCTCGTCGAGCATCTCGTCCTCGAAGGGGGCCCCGTACGCGCCGAGGTTGGCCGCCTCCATCGCGCCCGGACCGCCACCGGTCGCCACCGTGAGCCCGGCGCGGGTCAGTTCGCGGCCGAGGCGGGCGGCACCGGCGTACGCCTCCGTGCCGCGGGCCGTCGCATGGCCGCCCATCACGCCCACGACCCTTGCGCCGCCCAGGAGTTCGTCGAGGGCGTCGGAGACGGCGTCGTCGTGCACGGCGCGCAGTGTCGACGCGTATATGTCGCGGTCGGCCTTGGTGCGCTGGAACCAGGCGTACGCGAGGGCGTCGGGGGTGTGCTCGTAGCCCTTCTCCAAGCCGTCGAACAGTTCGTCCGGGGAGTAGAGAAGGCCGCGGTACGGGTCGAAGGGGAGGCCGGGGACGGGCGGGAAGACCAGGGCGCCGTCCGTGCGGAGCTTCGCCGCCGCGTTCTCCCGCATGGGGCACCCGAGGAAGACGGCACCCGTGGTGTCGTTGGCGAGCAACTCCCTTGTCCGGTCGGTCAGATCGACGGCCTGGACGCGGAATCCGGCGAGGGTGCCGCGGGCCGAGACGACCGCGTCGAACTCCTCGACGGTCTCGATCTCACGGTCGTCGTGGTGTGCCGCATGGGCGGGGCTCGTCTGCACCCGCCCATGCTCGCACGCCCGGTCGCGGCCGGTGGATCAGCCCTGGACCGCCGCCGGGTCCATCCACACGACCTCCCAGGTGTGGCCGTCGGGGTCGTCGAAGGCGCGGCCGTACATGAAGCCCATGTCCTGGATCTTCGCCGAGGCGGTACCGCCCGCGGCGACGGCCTTCTCGACCAGCTCGTCCACCTTCTCGCGGCTCTCGGCGCTCAGGCAGACCAGCACCTCGCTGCTCTTCGTCGCGTCCACGATCTCCTTGTCGGTGAACGTGGCGTAGAAGGGCTTGGTCAGCAGCATCGCGACGATGGTGTCGCTGATCACGACGGAAGCCGCGTTCTCGTCGCTGAACTGGGGGTTGATCGAGTAGCCCAGCTCCGTGAAGAACTTCTTCGACGCGTCGAGGTCGTTCACGGGCAGGTTGATGAAGATCATCTGCTGGTAGGGCGTCGCGGTCATCGTGGTCTCTCCCATCGGGGTGCGTGCTGTTCGGTGGGTAGACCGGGGGCGGATCAGGAACTCATCGGCGCCCGGAGATTTTTTTCCCACGGGTTTCAGCGAGTCAGGGGCAGTGCCGCCAGTTCCGCCACGATCAGGGTGAGCGGGCCGAACAGCGCCAGTACCGCGCCTGCCCGCAGGGCCGCCGCGCTGCGGAGCATCGTCGCGGGCGCGCCGAGGCGGAGGAGGGCGGCGGTGGTGTCGGCCCGGGCGTGCTTCGCCTCCACGGCCGCGGTGGCGAGCGTGGCGAGGGTGCAGCCGGTGACCAGGAGCAGGCCGAGGGTGGTGAGCGGGCCGATGTCCGGGGTGCTCGTCGTCGTGCCGTGGAGGGTGGTCATGGCGTACGTGCCGGACGCGACCGCGCAGACCACGCCGAGGGGGCGGCCGATGCGGGTGGCTTCCGCCATGAGCACGCGGCCGGCCAGGAGGCGGAGGGCGCCGGGGTGGGCGGACTGGAGGAGACGGCCGCAGAGGTGGGCGAGGCCGGGGCCGGCGAGGGCGAGGCCCAGTGCGGTGAGGAGCCAGCCGATGAGCGTGCCGGGAGCTCCGCCGGTGAGGCCGCCAGGGAGGGGGGTGGTGTCCTGTCGGCCCGCGTACGCCTCTACGGCGAGGCCGGCCGCGAGTACGGCGATGCCCCAGGGGAGGCCCTTCGGAGGCTCACGGGGGGTTGGGGGGAGGGTGGTGGCGTCCAGGGCGGCCGGCTGGGCTTCCGTCGTGGGGGTTGCGGCCTGTGGCGTTTCGCCGGCCCGCGCGGACGGGGTGGCCCGGAAGCGGCCGTAGGAACCGAACGTCTCCTTCGCGACCGCCGTTCCGCGGGCTCCGAATCTGCCGTACGACCTTGTCGTCCCCCTCGGTCTGTCGTCCCTCGGGCGCATCACCCAGGCGACCGTCACCGAGGCGATCACCGGGACCAGGCCCAGAAGGGTCAGGGCCGCCGGGAGGGGCAGCGGTTCCTCCGGCGCCAGGAAGCTCGCGCCCGCGCCGTCGAAGGGCATTCCCGTCAGGTCGCCCCTCAGGTGGAGGAAGAACAGCAGCGCCACCATCGAACCGAGCAGGCAGGACAGGGCCGTTGTCGCCGCCGAGACGGCCATCAGGCGGGCCGGGCCCAGACCGATCGCCGCCAGGCCGGGGCGGGGGCGGGTGCCGGGGTCGGTGCGGGCGACCGCCAGGGCGAAGTGGACCGTGGCGGCCAGCGGGGTCAGGCACCAGGCCAGACGGAGGAGGGAGCCGCGTGGGTCGTCCTGGTGGGCCATGGCGTAGCCGAGGGTGCACAGGAGGAGGAAGCCCGTTCCGGCCGCGGCCGTCGAGACCAGGAGGCGGCGCAGGTGGACGGCCGGGTGGGCGCCGCGGGTCAGACGGAGAGCGAGCACGCGGCCCCCTGGCCTGCCGGTTCCGATTCCTGGACCGGGGGAAGGTGGACCGTGTTCACCCGGCGTCCGTCCAGCAGCGAGACCGTGCGGTCGGCGAGCGCGGCCGTCTCGGCGTCGTGGGTGGCCAGGACGACCGTGATGCCGTGGGAGCGGGCCGCGGTGGTGAGGGTGCGCAGGACGTGGGCGCGGTCGGCGCGGTGCAGGGGGGCCGTCGGCTCGTCCGCGAACAGGACCGTCGGGGCGGGGGCGAGCGCCCTGGCGATACAGGCGCGTTGGCGTTCCGGCTGGGTGAGTTCGTGGGGGCGGCTGCGGGATCTGTCGCCGATGTCGAGGCGCTCCAGCCACTCCAGGGCGGCCACCTTGGCCCGGCGGCGGCTGGTGCCGCGCAGCATCAGGGGGAGGGCGGCGTTCTCCCAGACGTTCAGCTCGGGGACCAGGGCCGGGGCCGGGTCGATCCAGCCGAACCGGTCGCGGCGCAGGCGCTCGCGGGTCATCGGGCCCATGGTGTGGACCGGGACGCTGTTGAACCAGACCTCGCCGCGTTGCGCCGGGACCAGCCCCGACAGACAGCTGAGCAGCGTCGTCTTGCCGCTGCCGCGCGGGCCGTTCACCGCGAGGATCTCGCCCTCGCGGACGCCGAGGGACACGCCGCCGAGCGCGGGCGAGCCGTCGGGGTGCGTGAAGTGCAGGGCGCGGGCCCAGAGCACGTCGTTGTCGGGCGGGGCCTCCATGGGCGTACACCTCGTATCTGATCTGTTTTCCCTGGCGTTGGTCCCCCGAGCGGGGGAACGAAGACAGGGCCGATCGGTTACCAGGCACGCTAGGGAGCCGGGGCCGTAACCCCGGACAGCACGCGGCCCGGGGTGCACCCCTGTCACTCGGACGGGTGCACCCCGGGCTACGGCCGAACAGCTTTACAGCTTCGTCCACGCCTCCGTGAGCGTGGCGCGCAGGATCTGCTCGATCTCGTCGAAGGTCTCCTGGTTGGAGATCAGCGGCGGGGCGAGCTGGACGACCGGGTCGCCACGGTCGTCGGCGCGGCAGTACAGGCCGTTGTCGAAGAGGGCCTTGGAGAGGAAGCCGTAGAGCACGCGCTCGGTCTCCTCGTCGTTGAAGGACTCCTTCGTGGCCTTGTCCTTCACCAGCTCGATGCCGTAGAAGAAGCCGTTGCCGCGGACGTCGCCGACGATCGGCAGGTCGTGCAGCTTCTCCAGGGTCGAGCGGAACGCGCCCTCGTTGTCGAGGACGTGCTGGTTGAGGTTCTCGCGCTCGAACAGGTCGAGGTTGGCGAGGCCCACCGCGGCCGACACGGGGTGGCCGCCGAAGGTGTAGCCGTGCAGGAAGGTGTTGTCGCCCTTGTAGAACGGCTCGGCCAGGCGGTCGGAGATGATGCAGGCGCCGATCGGGGAGTAGCCCGAGGTCATGCCCTTGGCGCAGGTGATCATGTCCGGGACGTAGTCGAACTTGTCACAGGCGAACATCGTGCCGAGACGGCCGAAGGCGCAGATGACCTCGTCGGACACCAGGAGCACGTCGTACTTGTCGCAGATCTCGCGGACCCGCTGGAAGTAGCCGGGCGGGGGCGGGAAGCACCCGCCCGCGTTCTGGACCGGCTCCAGGAAGACCGCGGCGACCGTGTCGGGGCCCTCGAAGAGGATCTCCTGCTCGATCTGGTCGGCGGCCCAGCGGCCGTAGGCCTCGGGGTCGTCGCCGTGGATCGGGGCGCGGTAGATGTTGGTGTTCGGCACCTTGTGCGCGCCGGGGACCAGCGGCTCGAAGGGGGCCTTCAGGCCCGGGAGGCCGGTGATGGACAGGGCGCCCTGCGGGGTGCCGTGGTAGGCGACCGCGCGGGAGATGACCTTGTACTTGGTCGGCTTGCCGGTGAGCTTGAAGTACTGCTTGGCCAGCTTCCAGGCGGTCTCGACCGCCTCGCCGCCGCCGGTGGTGAAGAAGACCTTGTTGAGGTCGCCCGGCGCGTGGTGCGCGAGCCGCTCCGCGAGCTCCACGGCCTTCGGGTGGGCGTAGGACCACACCGGGAAGAACGCCAGCTCCTGCGCCTGCTTGAAGGCCGCCTCGGCGAGCTCCACGCGGCCGTGGCCCGCCTGGACCACGAACAGGCCCGCGAGACCGTCCAGGTAGCGCTTGCCCTTGTCGTCGTAGATGTGGGTGCCCTCGCCCCGGACGATGGTGGGGACGGGCGAGTTCTCGTACGAGGACATGCGGGTGAAGTGCATCCACAGGTGGTCGTACGCGGTCTGGCTGAGGTCCTTGGAGCTCACGGTTATCGGGTCCTCACGGTTATCGGGTTCCCCACATGTAGGTCTGCTTCTTGAGCTTCAGGTAAACGAAGCTCTCGGTGGAGCGCACGCCGGGGATGGCGCGGATACGTCGGTTGATGACCTCCAGGAGGTGGTCGTCGTCCTCGCAGACGATCTCCACCATCAGGTCGAAGGAGCCCGCGGTCATCACCACGTACTCGCACTCGGCCATGGAGGTCAGCGCGTCGGCCACGGACTCGACGTCGCCCTCGACATGGATGCCGACCATCGCCTGCCGGCGGAAGCCCACGGTGAGCGGGTCCGTGACGGCGACGATCTGCATCACGCCCTGGTCGAGCAGCTTCTGGACGCGCTGGCGCACGGCCGCCTCCGACAGGCCGACGGCCTTGCCGATCGCGGCGTACGGACGGCGGCCGTCCTCCTGGAGCTGCTCGACGATGGCGAGGGACACGGCATCCAGGTGCGGGGTGCCGTTCCTGGACTCTCGGGTGATCCGCGAGTCCCTGGGGTCTGTGCTTCGACTGGCCACGAGCTCACTGTGCACGACGTCTCGACACTTCCGCAAGGCCGTACCGATGAAATTCGTTGTTTACGTGACGGAGACCTGCGGATTTCGCAGATTCGGCGGGATCGGGGGTGTTGAAAACGTGGGCCGGGCGATTAGGGTGGGTGTCTCAACCAATGGACAGTTCGACCCGACACAGGAGGCCGGTCAGTGAGCACCGAGCTGCGTCGTCTGCGCAACTACATCGACGGTGAGTTCCGGGACGCCGCCGACGGACGGACCACCGAAGTGGTCAACCCCGCGACGGGCGAGGCCTACGCGACCGCGCCGCTGTCCGGGCAGTCGGACGTCGACGCCGCGATGGAGGCCGCCGCGCGCGCCTTCCCCGCGTGGCGCGACACCACGCCCGCCGAGCGGCAGAAGGCCCTCCTGAAGATCGCGGACGCGTTCGAGGAGCGGGCCGAGGACCTCATCGCCGCCGAGGTGGAGAACACCGGCAAGCCGATCGGGCTCACGCGGTCCGAGGAGATCCCGCCGATGGTGGACCAGATCCGGTTCTTCGCCGGTGCGGCGCGGATGCTGGAGGGCCGTTCGGCCGGTGAGTACATGGAGGGGATGACCTCCATCATCCGCCGTGAGCCGGTGGGTGTGTGCGCGCAGGTCGCGCCGTGGAACTACCCGATGATGATGGCCGTGTGGAAGTTCGCGCCGGCTCTCGCCGCGGGCAACACGGTCGTGCTGAAGCCGTCGGACACGACGCCGGCCTCGACGGTCCTCATCGCGGAGATCATCGGTTCGATCCTGCCCAAGGGTGTCTTCAACGTGGTGACGGGTGACCGTGACACGGGGCGCCTCATGGTCGAGCACCCGACCCCCGCGATGGCCTCCATCACCGGGTCCGTGCGCGCCGGCATGTCGGTCGCCGAGTCCGCGTCCAAGGACCTCAAGCGGGTCCACCTGGAGCTGGGCGGCAAGGCGCCGGTCGTCGTCTTCGAGGACAGCGACATCGCCAAGGCCGTCGAGGACATCTCCGTGGCCGGCTTCTTCAACGCGGGGCAGGACTGTACGGCGGCCACGCGCGTGCTGGTGCAGTCGTCGATCCACGACGAGTTCGTGGCGGCGCTGGCCAAGGCCGCCGCCGACACCAAGACCGGGCAGCCGGACGACGAGGACGTGCTGTTCGGTCCGCTCAACAACCCGAACCAGCTCAAGCAGGTCGCCGGGTTCATCGAGCGGCTGCCCGCCCACGCCAAGGTCGAGGCCGGCGGTCACCAGGTCGGTGAGAAGGGCTACTTCTACGCGCCGACCGTGGTGTCCGGGCTGAATCAGGACGACGAGATCATCCAGAACGAGGTGTTCGGGCCGGTCATCACCGTCCAGTCCTTCTCGGACGAGGACCAGGCCGTGGAGTGGGCCAACGGCGTCGACTACGCGCTGGCCTCTTCCGTGTGGACCAAGGACCACGGGCGCGCGATGCGGATGTCCAAGAAGCTGGACTTCGGGTGCGTGTGGATCAACACGCACATTCCGCTGGTGGCGGAGATGCCGCACGGCGGCTTCAAGAAGTCCGGGTACGGCAAGGACCTCTCGGGTTACGGGTTCGAGGACTACACGCGGATCAAGCACGTGATGACGTCGCTGGACGCGTAGCGGCCAAGGGGCGACAAGGTGTCCGGTGCGCCTCTCGCGGATTGACGTAGCGTCGATTGTCCGGCCAAGGGCGTGAGGGGCATGCTGCCGTGCATGTCCCTCACCTCGAAGCCCCTGTCCCGTCGGACCCTGTTGCGCGCCCTCGGTGCTGGGGCAGTGGTCGGCGGTCTCGCCGGGTGCGGCGTGCCCGCCGCCTATGTGGCGCCGGGCGACCGGGCCGGTGCCGATCTCTCCGCCGATGACAAGCGGCTGGCCTGGGCGAACTGGCCGCTCTACATCGACACGGACGACGACGACACCACGAAGCGGCCGACGCTGGAGGCCTTCGAGAAGAGGACCGGGATCTCCGTCGACTACGTGGAGGAGATCAACGACAACGACGAGTTCTTCGGCAAGATCAGCCCCGCGCTGATGAACCACCAGGCGACGGACCGCGATCTGATCGTCATGAGCGACTGGATGTGCGCGCGCTTCGTCCGCCTCGGCTGGGTCCAGGCGATGGACCGGGCGAACCAGCCGAACGTCACCAAGTACCTGGACCCGCTGCTCCGTTCACCCGCCTTCGACCCGGGCCGGGCGCACACCGTGCCCTGGCAGTCGGGCATCACGGGCATCGCCTACGACCACCGTCGCCTCGGACGCGAGATACGGCACGTCTCCGAGCTGTGGGACAGCGATCTCAAGGGCCGTGTGACCCTGCTGTCCGGCCTCGACGAGTCGTTCGCGCTGCTGATGCAGGGCAACGGCGTGGACATCACCAAGTGGACCGCCGACGACTTCCACGAGGTCTGCGACCAGGTCGAGAAGTACGTGCACAACGGCCAGATCCGCCGCTTCACCGGCAACGACTACACCAAGGACCTGGTCAGCGGTGACGTCCTCGCCTGCCAGGCCTACTCCGGCGACGTCATCCAGCTCCAGGCCGACAACCCCGACATCCGCTTCGTCGTCCCCGAGGAGGGCGCCGAGCTCTGGTCGGACTCGCTGATGATCCCCGACCTCGCGAGCCACAAGGCCAACGCCGAGCGGCTCGTCGACTACTACTACGACCCCGAGGTCGCCGCGGAGCTCGCCGGGTGGGTCAACTACGTCTGCCCGGTGCCGGACGCGAAGAACGTCCTCGCCTCCTCCAAGGACGAGGAGACGGCCGCGCTGGCCGAGAACACGCTGATCTTCCCGGACGACGAGATGCGTGAACGGCTCGTGATCGCACGGGACATCACGTCCGGCGAGCGGGTGGAGTTCTCCAAGCGGTGGAACGCGATCGTGGGGCTGTAGGCCCGCCTCGGCGGTTTTGCCATCTCTTTGCAACCCGCACCGGGGCTGTCTCGTCTCTCCGCTCGATCCGTCACCCCGCCCGACCGAAGGGCGGACGGACCGAGCAAGGGAGTCATCCATGCGTACAACTGTCCTGGGCGTCGCGGCACTTGCCTGTGCCGCCGTGCTGACCGGCGTGGCACCCGCCTTCGCCGACGGGGGGACCGCGACGCCGAGCCCCGTCCCGAGCGCCACGACCGCGCCCGGTGCCGAGCCGAGTGCCGTTCCGAGCGAGGCGCCCAGTACCGAGCCGAGTGCCGAGCCGACCGTCGCGCCGTCCCCGGGGCAGGTCTCCGTCGTGCCCAGCGGGGCGCCGGACACCGGGGTGACCGCGCAGTCCTCGGGCAACGCCGGGGGTGCGCTCGCCGGCGGGGGCGCCGCCGCTGCGGTCGTACTGGGTGGCGGTGCCGTCGTGCTGGTACGGCGCCGGCGGGCGCACGGGGCATGAGTCCGCTCTCGCGGCGGGCGTTCGCCCTCGCGGCTCCGGGCGCGCTGCTGGTGGGCTGCGGGGGTGCGGGGGCCGAGACGGAGAGCGGCGCTTCCGCCGCGCCGTCGACCGTCGCCACCTCGCCGCCCGCCGAGTCGGATGCGGGGAAGGGGAGTTCGGTGCCGGTACGGCTGCGGATCCCGGCCATCGACGTCGACACCCCGGTCATCCGGCTGGGCCTCGCTCAGGACGGCACCGTGCAGGTGCCGCCGATCACGGCCCATGACCGGGCCGGCTGGTACGAGCACTCGCCGGTGCCGGGACGGACCGGGCCGTCGGTGATCCTCGGCCATGTCACGGTCGGTTCCTACGGCGACGGCGTCTTCCGGCGTCTCGGGGCGCTGCGGCGCGGCGACCGGATCACCGCGCGGCTGGCGGACGGGACCGAGACCGGGTTCGCCGTCACCGCCGTACGGACCGTCGCCAAGGCCGACTTCCCGGCCGACGAGGTGTACGGCGACGTCGACCGGCCGGAACTGCGGCTCATCACCTGCGGAGGAGCGCGGACCGGTGACGGATACCTCGACAACGTGATCGTCTTCGCCGCGTCGAGCGCCACGACGTCCTGACGCCCGAGATCCCGCCCCGTCGGAACGCGTGCCGACGGTTCGGGGTCTTGACCCGTGAGCCCGTGAGCCCGTGAGCCCATGAACTCCCCCCACTCTGGAGAACGTTGAAACGGTCCAGCGAGAAGGCAGCGTCCGAGCTGTTCGCCGCCCTCTATCCACGCCTCGCCGGCTGGTGCCGTCGGCTGGTCGACGACGACGAGACGGCCCACGAGATCGCCTCGGAGGCGTTCACCCGGCTGTGGGCGCGCTGGACGGCGGTGGACGAACCCCAGGGCTTTCTCTACGTCACCACGGCGAACCTCGTCCGGGACCACTGGCGCAAGCTGGAGCGCGAGCGCCGGGCCGTACGCCGGGCGGCCACGGAGGCGGAGCTCAGCGCCCGGCCCGAACAGGCGGACCCCTCGGTACGGTTGCTCGTCCAGTCGCTGCCGGAACGGCTGCGCGTCCCGATCCTCCTGCACTACTACGCTGACATGCCGATCCGGGAGGTGGCGATGCTGACCGGACGCAAGGAAGGAACCGTCAAGGCGGACCTCCACGCGGCCCGCGAACTGCTCCGCGCCCATCTGAGGAGGAGTCTTGACCACACCCGCTGACGACGGCCCGGACTTCGCTCTCGGTTCCGAGGGCTTCGGCCCCGACGACCCGCTCGTCCACATGCTGCGTCCGTCGACCGAGTATCTCGGCCCGCCTCCCGGGCGCTACGAGGCCATCCGGCGCGGCGCCGCGCGTCGCAAGCTGTTGCGTGCCGCCGCCGGGGCCGGCCTGGTGTGTGCTGTGGCCGCACTCGTCGTCCTGCCACTGCGCCTCGCGGCTTCCGACGACCCCGCGTCTCCCACCGTCCCGCTCGCGCCGCCGCCCGCGAGCAGCCCCGCGCGCGAATCCGCGACGCCGACGCCGACGCAGGCACCGACACCGACACCGACACCGTCGCCGTCCGAGCCGGTGGGGACCCCGTATCCCTCGCCCAGCGCGGTGCCGTCGCAGTTCGGGACGACCGTGCCGAGCGTCGCCCCCTCGGAGCCCCCGACCTCTTTTTGAACATGTTCAACTCCAGGCGTACGCTCCTCCCATGAGCGACAGAGCCGCCCTGCTCAAGGGCATCCGTGCCTGGTTGGTCCTCTTCGTCATCTGCCTGGTGCTCAGCGGCGCCACGGCCTTCCCCCTCGTCCACGAACTGCGCTGGACGGAGCAGCTGCTCAGCCATCTGCCCGCGCCGCACGCCCTGACGGACTGGATCACCCGCGTCCGCCAGGGGCTGGACACGGCCGACGCCGACTACCCCTTCCTCCTCTACGGCACCGACTGGCTCGCCTTCGCGCACCTCGTGATCGCGGTCGCCTTCTACGGCCCCTACCGCGACCCGGTCCGCAACATCTGGGTCGTCGAGTTCGGGATGATCGCCTGCGCCGGGATCGTTCCGCTCGCCCTGATCTGCGGGCCGGTCCGCGGGATCCCGTTCTGGTGGAGCGTGATCGACATGGCGTTCGGGGTGTTCGGGGTCGTACCGCTGTACGTCGTACGGAGGAAGATCAAGCGACTGGAGGCGATGACCGCCGTGACGCCCGAGGCCGCGCCCGCGCTCGCTACGTGAGCGCCGCCGTGATGATCCGTTCGATGACCGGGTTCGGCGCCTCGTCCTTGGCGTCGGTGTCGCCGACCGAGTAGACGACGGTACGGCGCAGATCGCGGGTCGCGGCGAGCGCGGTGCTGTAGCCGTAGCGCGCCCCGGTCTTGAACCAGTAGACGCGGTCGCCCACCGCCATGCGTTGGAGCCCGGCGCTGTAGGCCGCGCCCTCGATGTGCGCCGGGACCGTGAACATCTCCTCCAACTGCGGTCCCGGCAGGATCCGGCCCCGGAAGAGCGCGTGCAGCAGCCGCTCCAGGTCGGCGGTCGTCGAGATCATGTCGCCGGCCGCCCAGCGGTCCGCCTGGTTCCACTCGGTGACGTCGACGAGGGTCGTCGTCCCGTCGGCCGCCGTCATCCGCTGGTAGCCGCGGTTGTGCGGGCCGTGGATGCGGGGGTCGGTGCCGGGGAAGTACGTGTCGTGCAGGCCGGCCGGGCGCAGTACACGCCGCGTGGCCTCGGTGGCGTACGAGTGGCCCGTCATCTTCTCGATCAGCAGGCCGAGGACCGTGTAGCCGATGTTGAGGTACTGCTGCCGCGTCCCCGGCGTGAACTCCGGCCCCTTCGCGATCGCGGACGCCACCACCTGCTGCGGGGGCAGCGTGTCGAAGCGGTGGGCGTACGGGTCGTCGAAGCCGTCGCCCGGCTTGATGCCGCTCGTGTGGGTGAGCAACTGGCGTACGGAGATCGGGTCGAAGGCGGGGGTGAACAGGCCCGGGAGGTAGCGCTGGACCGGGGTGTCGAGGTCGAGGCGGCGCTCGGCGGCCAGGTGCAGGACGGTGGCCGCGGTGACGACCTTCGTCGTGGACCCGGCCCGGAAGCGGGCCCTCGGGTCGGCCGCCCGTCCGCTCTCCAGGTCGTGCACACCGGAGCTGCCCCGCCAGCTGCCGTCGCCGCCGCCGATCCGCACGAGGGCGGCGGTCGCGTCGGCGTCCGGGAGCCCGGCGATGGCGGCGCGGAGGGCCTCGGCGTCGGGGGCGTGTCGTGGAGAGGCCCTTTGTGCGGAGGTGGAGGTGGCGGCGGAGGCCGGGCTGGTCAGGGCGCCGGCGCCCACGGCGAGGGCTGCGGTCAGGAGGGTTCTGCGAGGGAGAGCCATGGTGGCGAGGGTGTCAGGATCCGACGGCATTTCGAGCAACAGCGCTTGCAAATAGGGGAGTTGAGCGGGTGTTCCCCTAGGGGCCCAAAAAGTGTTATCGGGGATCCCCGAGTCCCGTCTCCACCCGGGAGTGCTCCACCCGGGACGAATGAGAGGGTGGACCGATCTCGGACCCGGAAGGACGACGTGGACACGCGGGAGTGGCGCGACACCATCGCGGCGGCGCAGGCCGGTGACCGGCAGGCGCTGGACGAGCTGGTCGCGGGCTGGCTGCCGCTCGTCTACAACATCGTCGGCCGCGCCCTGAACGGTCATGCCGACGTCGACGACGTCGTGCAGGAGACCATGCTGCGGGCCGTCGGCAACCTCGGTTCCCTGCGCGACCCGGACAGCTTCCGGTCCTGGCTCGTCGCGATCGCCATGCGCCAGATACGCGACCGGGCCCGGCGCCGGACCGCGCCCGCCCCGCTGGCCGAGACCGCCGCGGGCGACGCCGCCGACTTCGCCGAACTCACCGTGCTACGGCTCCAGTTGGAGGGGCAGCGGCGCGAGGTCGCGGAGGCGGTGCGCTGGCTCGACGACGAGGACCGGCAGTTGCTGTCGCTGTGGTGGCTGGAGGTCGCGGGCGAGCTGACCCGGCGCGAGCTCGCGGCGGCGGCCGGAATCAGCCGACAGCACGCGGCTGTGCGCGTCCAGCGGCTGAAAGAGCGGGTGGAGACCGCGCGCGGCATCGTCCGCGCCCTCGACGGCGCCTGCCCCGACCTGCGCGAACTCACCGGTCGCTGGGACGGCCGCCCCGACTCCGTCTGGCGCAAACGCCTCGCCCGGCACATCCGCGGCTGCGGCTACTGCGGTGACACCCGCGAGACCGTCGTACCGGCCGAACGCCTCCTCGTCGGCATCGCCCTCGTTCCGCTCCCCGTCGGCTTCACCCTTTCGCTGGCCCTCGGCGGCAAGACGGCGGCAGCGGCGGGGGCCGCGGGGGCCGCCTCGGTGGGCTGGTCCGCCAAGGTGATGGCCGCGCTCACCCAGCCCGCCGTCGCGGTGACCGCGGGCGCCACGATCGTGGCGGGCGGCGCCTACGTCGTCGTACAGACCCCCGAGGACCCGCCACCACGCGCGGTCTCCAGCCCCACGGCCGCGAGCACGGCCCGCCCCCCGGCCGTCCCCTCACCGTCGCCTTCGGCGACACCGTCCCCGTCCCCGTCGCCCACGCAGCGGAAGGTCGAGCTGTACGGCACGGTCGTCGACGCCGTCGACGCGGCCCCCGATCCGGACGCGCGACCGGCGGCGCTGCCGCACCGGCCCGAGGCCGGGATCACCAGCAGCTGGGGCGCGAAGGCCGTCATGCAGCACCGCGGGGAGACGGTGACGCTCAGCGGGCAGGGGTACGTCCTGGTGCGCTGGCAGATCGCCCCGCAGGACCGGTCGGGCAGTCTGGCCATGCCCACCTGGACCGCCCTCAAGGGCAAGCTCTTCCATGTCGCCTCGGCCGGTGGCCGTCGGATGGACGACCCCACCGGGCCCGACACCACCGGCATGGGCGGCCCGGACACCGGCTACACGGTGCTGCCGACCGGCACCCAGCAGATGTGGCAGAACGAGTACTTCTACCTCGACGGCAGCGTCGACCTGACCGTGAACGAACGCGGCGCCTCCTACGGTCTGACCGTCTTCCCCTCCAGCTGGACGGCGGCGGACCAGGACATCAACCACGGCCCCCCGCAAGGCGCGATCCGCTACGGCCTGGTCCGCGACAACGGCGAGGACACGGCGCCGGTACCGCAGTACGTCACCCGCACGACCCCCGCCGACCGGGCGACGGTGGCGCAGCGGTCACGCGTGTAGGTCGCGCAGGGCGCAGAGCGCGTCGACGCGGTTCGTCGTGATCGAGTCGACGCCCGCGGCGATCAGACGGCGCATCGAGCGGACCGTGTCGGGGGTCCAGACGGAGAGCAGGCGGCCGTCGTGGTGGACGCGGTCGGCGAGGGCCTTGTCGACCAGCGGGAAACGGTAGTTGAGCCAGCGGGGGCGTACCGCGTCCAGCAGCGTGGGGCGCGGCGGGGCCAGGGACGTCCAGGTCAGCGCGATCTCCGCGGCCGGGTCCGCGGCGCGTACGGCGAGCATGGCGGGGGCGCCCGCGCAGTAGTACACGCGGTCCTCGGCCCCGGCCTCCCGTACGACGTCCACCACCCGGCGGGCCGCGCGGACGTCGGGTGTGCCGGGAAGGTCGAGCATCAGCCGGGCCCCGTCGGCCTTGCCGAGGGCCTCCGCCAGCGTCGGCACCCTGCCGTCCGTGAGGCCCTGGACCTCGGCCGCCGACAGGGACAGCAGCGGGCGGTCGTGCTCCCACAGCCGCTTCAGGGTGGCGTCGTGCAGCAGCACGGGGACGCCGTCCCGGGTGAGGCGTACGTCGACCTCGACGGCGTCCGCGCCCAGGTCGAGCGCGGAACGCAGGGAGTCAAGCGTGTTCTCACGGACGCGGTAGGGGTCGCCCCGGTGGGCCACTGCGGTCAGCTTCTGCATGCGTCCATTGTGGTGGGCGGGGTGGGATGCCGTGCCGTCGGCTCAGGGCGCTCAGGGCGCTCAGGGCGCGAGCCATGCCTCCGTGTACGTGTCGATCTCCTCCTTGATGCGGGCCTTGCCCGGCGCGTCGAGGAAGGAGGCGTCGACCGCGTTCTTGGCGAGCTCGGCCAGACCCCGCTCGTCGAGGTCGAGGAGGCGGGCGGCGACGGCGTACTCGTTGTTGAGGTCGGTGCCGAACATGGGCGGGTCGTCGGAGTTGATGGTGACGACGATCCCGGCCTTCACGAACTCCTTGATCGGGTGCTCGTCGAGGGTGCGCACCGCGCGGGTGGCGATGTTGGAGGTCGGGCACACCTCCAACGGGATCCGCTCCGCCGCGAGATGGGCGAGGAGCTTCGGGTCCAGGAAGGAGTTCGTGCCGTGCCCGATGCGCTCGGCACGCAGGTGGGTGAGGGCGTCCCACACCGTCTCCGGACCGGTCGTCTCACCGGCGTGCGGGACGGAGTGCAGGCCGGCCGCGATCGCCCGGTCGAAATACGGCTTGAACTGCGGGCGTGGTACGCCGATCTCGGGGCCGCCGAGTCCGAAGGAGACCAGGCCCTCCGGGCGCAGCCGGTCGTCGGTGGCCAGCCGCGCGGTCTCCTCGGCGGAGACGAGGCCCGCCTCGCCGGGGATGTCGAAGCACCAGCGCAGCACGGTCCCGAACTCGGCCTCGGCCGCCTTGCGGGCGTCCTCGATCGCCTCCATGAACGCCTTCTCGTCGATACCGCGACGGGTCGAGGAGAACGGCGTGATGGTCAGCTCGGCGTAGCGCACCTGCTGCCGGGCCAGATCACGCGCCACCTCGTACGTCAGCAGACGTACGTCCTCCGGTGTGCGGATCAGGTCGACGACGGACAGGTACACCTCGATGAAGTGGGCGAAGTCCGTGAAGGTGAAGTAGTCGGCCAGGGCCTCCAGATCGCTGGGGACCCTGGAGTCGGTGTGCCGGGCGGCCAGTTCCGAGACGATCCGGGGAGAGGCGGAGCCCACGTGGTGGACGTGCAGTTCGGCCTTGGGCAGCGACGCGATGAAGGCGTGCAGGTCGCGCGGGATGCTGGGGTCGACAAGGCGGTCGGTCAAGGTTCCTCCCCGGAACGGCGCCCTCGGCCGGCGTGCGGCGTGCGGTGGGCGCGGGTGATCGGCTGATCGGTGACTCGGGGATCATCGTAGGCCGCCCCCGCGGCGGGGTGACGGCGGCCGTAGCATGACGGGACATCCGAACCGAGGGGATCGCACGCATGTCCGACGAGGCGCAGACACCGGACCCGATCCGGGACCGGTCGACTCCGCCACCGGCACCCAAGGTGGGGCTCGGGAAGCCGGACGGGGCGGGGGAGACCGTCGCCGGGGCGTCCGTCGCGGGGACGCCGGTCGAGCGGGACCCGTGGGCGCCGCCGGCCGGTGACGCGGGAGCGATGCCCACGGTGTCCGCGGAGGAGGTGCCGCTGTCGGGGGAGGGTTCGGCTTCGCCGGGTGGCGCGGGTGGCGCGGGTGGCGCGGGTGGCATGGGTGGGCCGGGCGGCACGAGTGTCCCGAGTGGTCCGGGGGGTCCTGGGGGCACCGTCGTATCCAACGACCCTCTCTCCTGGCCGCCTCCTTCCGTGCACGACCAGCGGACGGTCACGTCGATGCCGGGGGCGGACGGGACAACCCCGGGTGGCGCCGCCACGCCGACGCCCGACAGCGGAACACCCGCGCCGCAGCCGTGGGCCAACCCTTTCGCCGCGCCGGGCGGTCCGGCGACCGGCCCCACGCCTGACCCCGCCAACCCCTTCGCCCCGCCGCACGCCGGGCCGACGCCCAACCCCTTCGCTGCACCCACCGGCCCGACCGGCCCCGCCCCCTACGCCCCGGACGCCGCGTCCGTCCCCCCGCCGCCCATCGCCCCCGACGGCCCCGGACAGCTGCCCTACGGCTATCCGGGCGGCGGCTACGGCTACCCCGGTCAGCCGCAGGGTCATCCGGCGCAAGCCCAGGGCTACCCCGGCCAGCCCCAGGGGTACTACGGCTGGCCCGGCATGCAGCCCCTGCCCGCCAACGGCATGGGCACCGCCGGGCTTGTGCTCGGCATCCTGTCGGCGATCGTCTTCTGTCTCTGGCCGCTGGCCATCATCCTGGGCATCCTGGGCGTGATCTTCGGCTCGATCGGCCGCGGCAAGGCGAGCAAGGGCACGGCCACGAACCCCGGTCAGGCTCTGGCCGGGATCATCTGCGGAGCCGTGGGGATCGTGCTGGGCGTCGGAATGCTCGTCCTGCTGGCAGTCACCTAGGCCCCCGGCCCCTCCGGTACACGCCGGACAGGCGCTAGCCGCCCACCGCCTCAGCTCGCAGCCGCCCCCGCGCCTCCATCAGCGCGAACCCCAGCAGGTTCGGCCCCCGCCACCGCTTCGGGTCCAGCGCGCCCTCGTCCGTCGCCGCGAGGCCGATGCCCCACACCCGGTCCACTGGGCTGGCCTCCACCAGGACCCGCTCGCCGGTGTTCAACAGGAACTCCCGCAGCCGTGCGTCCGAGGCGAACTTGTGCGCGCTGCCCTCGACGACGATCCCGAAGCGCTCACGCTCCCAGATCGCGTCGTCGAAGCCCCGCACCAGCCGCCCCTCCTTCTTCGCCACGGACGGATGCCCGGCGGCCAGGATCCGCCGTTCCGCCTCCACGTCACCGAAGAGACGGGCCTTGCCGGCCATCATCCAGTGCTCGGCGGTCGCGTAGGTCACTCCGTCCACCACGAACGGTGACGGCCACCACTGGCTCAGACAGCTCGCGCCGATCCGCCCGTCGGGCAGGGCCCGGTGTCCCCAGAAGTGCAGGTACCTGACCCTCGCCCCCGCGTCCAACGCCCTGACCAGCGCGTCCCGAGAATCGATCTTCGTCATGCATGCGAGTCTGGCAGGCGCCACTGACACTCCGTCCTTCCTTTTCCCTTCTCGCTCGACACCTGGTCGACAGATTCCGTCGCGTAACCAAAAGGCAACAACGGAATCACTTGTTGGGCGACACTTGCTCTGTCAGGATCGGCACTCAAATCGAGCTGGAGCTACGCCCACCGCCTGTGAACACGGGCCGGCGGCGGAGGAGAGCGACATGCACAACCCGGCCAGTGTCACCCCCCACCCCTCGGAGCGGTTCCCCGCGCAGGAGCGCCTCGCGGACGGCGCGCAGTTCATCGCGGGCCGACTGGTCAAGGGGACCTCGGGTCGTACACACGCCGTCGTCGACCCGTCGACCGGCGAGGAGGTGTACACCTACGAGCTGGCCGGCCCGGCGGACGTGGACGCGGCGGTCGCCGCCGCCCGTGCGGCGTTCCCCGGCTGGGCCGCCACGACACCCGGCGAGCGCTCGGACGCACTGCATCGATTCGCCGCAGTCCTCGCCGAGCGGGCCGAGGAATTCGCCCGCGCGGAGTCGCTCCAGTGCGGCAAGCCGCTGAAGCTGACGCGTGAGTTCGACGTCCCCGGAACCATCGACAACACCGCCTTCTTCGCGGGCGCCGCCCGGCATCTCCAGGGGCAGTCCGCCGGGGAGTACTCCGGTGACCACACGTCGTACGTGCGCCGGGAGCCGATCGGTGTCGTGGGGTCCATCGCACCCTGGAACTACCCCCTGCAAATGGCCGCCTGGAAGATCCTTCCGGCCGTCGCCGCCGGCAACACCGTCGTGCTCAAGCCCGCCGAGCTCACGCCCCTCACCTCGCTGCTCTTCGCGCAGGCCGCCACGGACGCCGGTATCCCCGACGGGGTCATCAACATCGTCACGGGGACGGGGAAGGAGGCCGGTGAACATCTGGTCGGCCATCCCGACGTCGCCATGACCTCCTTCACCGGCTCCACCGCCGTCGGCAAGCGCGTCGCCGAGGTCGCCACCGCCACCGTCAAGCGGATCCATCTGGAGCTGGGCGGCAAGGCTCCCTTCCTCGTCTTCGACGACGCCGACCTCGACGCCGCCGTCAACGGTGCCGTCGCGGGCGCGCTCATCAACACCGGCCAGGACTGCACGGCCGCCACGCGCGCGTATGTGCAACGGCCGCTCTACGAGGCCTTCGTCGAGAAGACGGCCGCCCTCATGGAGACCGTGCGGCTGGGCGACCCCTTCGCCGCCGGCACCGACCTCGGCCCGCTCATCTCACATGTGCAGCGGGACCGGGTCGCCGCCTTCGTGGACCGTGCGCGTGCCTACGCGCGCGTGGTCACCGGCGGCGAGGCACCGGAAGGGGAGCTCGCCAAGGGCGCCTACTACCGGCCCACCCTCGTGGCCGACGCCGCCCAGGACAGCGAGATCGTCCAGTCCGAGCTGTTCGGGCCGGTCCTCGTCGTCCTCCCCTTCGACAGCGACGACGAGGGGATCGCGCTCGCCAACGACACCCCGTACGGCCTCGCCGCCTCCGCCTGGAGCCGGGACGTCTACCGGGCCAACCGGGCGACACGCGAGATCAAGGCCGGGTGTGTGTGGGTCAACGACCACATCCCGATCATCAGCGAGATGCCCCACGGCGGATACAAGGCGTCCGGCTTCGGCAAGGACATGTCCTCGTACTCGTTCGAGGAGTACACCCAGATCAAGCACGTCATGTTCGACAATACGGCGGTGGCCAGGAAGGACTGGCACCGCACGATCTTCGGGGACCGGTAGCAGTAGCAGGCAGGCCGTCCGACCGCGGCCGAATCCTCCCGAAAGGGCACCACGCGCATGGAGCAGTACGAGCCCGACCGCCTGAGCCCGGCCCAAGTGGCCGCCATGCGGCGCAGCTTCCAGAGTGGCCGGGCCGCCATGACCCGGCGGTCCCTGCTGCGCGCCTCCGCGGGCGGCGCGCTCGCGGTCGGCGGCCTCGGGGCGCTGACCGGCTGCGGCATCCCCGCGGCCGGCAACACCCAGGGCGGCGTCTCCGCAGAGGACCACTCGGCCAAGGAGAAGGTCGTCAACTTCTCCAACTGGACCGAGTACATCGACGTGGACGAGAGCGAGAAACACCACCCCACGCTCGACCAGTTCAAGCAGCGGACCGGTATCTCGGTGAAGTACACCGAGGACATCAACGACAACGTCGAGTTCTTCGGCAAGATCAAGCCGCAGCTGGCGGCGGGCCAGGACACCGGGCGCGACATCATCGTCCTCACCGACTGGCTCGCGGCCCGGCTGATCCGCCTCGGCTGGGTGCAGAAGCTCGACTCGTCGAACCTCCCGCACGCCTACGCCAACCTGTCGGCCCAGTTCCGCGACCCCGACTGGGACCCGGGACGCGCCTACAGCTACGTATGGCAGGGCATCTCGACCGTCATCGCCTACAACAAGAAGGCGCTGGACGGCGTGGAGGTGAGATCGGTCTCCGACCTGCTCGACAACCCCAAGCTCAAGGGGCGGGTCGGCTTCCTCTCCGAGATGCGCGACAGCGTCGGCATGACCCTGCTCGACATGGGCAAGGACCCCGCGAAGTTCACCGCCGACGACTACGACGCGGCGATCGCCCGGATGCAGAAGGCCGTCGACAAGGGCCAGATCCGCCGCTTCACCGGCAACGACTACACCTCGGACCTGACCAGCGGCGACTTCGCGGCCTGTATCGCCTGGGCCGGTGACGTCGTACAGCTGAAGGCCGACAGCCCGGACATCGACTTCATCATCCCGGACAGCGGATACATGACGTCGACCGACAACTTCCTGATCCCCAACAAGGCCCGGCACAAGACGAACGCCGAGCGGCTCATCGACTTCTACTACGAGCCGAAGCCGGCCGCCGAACTCGCCGCGTACATCAACTACGTGACGCCGGTCGACGGGGTGAAGGCCGAGCTGGAGAAGCTCGACCCGGATGCGGCGAACAACCCGCTGATCATCCCGGACAAGGCCATGGCCGCGAAGTCCCACGCCTTCCGCTCACTGAGCTCGAAGGAAGAGACCGAGTTCGAAGAGAAGTTCGCGAAGCTGACTGGGGCGTGACCACCGTGACGAACAAGAACGAAACCGGCGGGGACGTCCGCCTCTCGGGCATCAGCAAGACGTACGACAACGGCTTCACGGCCGTACAGCCGCTGGACCTGACCGTGCCGCAGGGCTCCTTCTTCGCCCTGCTCGGCGCCTCCGGCTGCGGCAAGACCACCACCCTGCGGATGATCGCGGGCCTGGAGGAGCCGACGACCGGCACCGTGTTCCTCGGTGACCAGGAGGTCACCCACCTGCCGCCCTACAAGCGGCCGGTGAACACCGTCTTCCAGTCGTACGCCCTCTTCCCGCACCTCGACATCTTCGAGAACGTGGCCTTCGGTCTGCGCCGGCGTGGCATCAAGTCGGTGAAGAAGCAGGTCGAGGACATGCTGGAGCTCGTGCAGCTCGGCGAGCAGGCCCGTAAGAAGCCGCACCAGCTCTCCGGCGGCCAGCAGCAGCGTGTCGCCGTCGCCCGCGCCCTCATCAACCACCCCAAGGTGCTCCTCCTCGACGAGCCCCTCGGCGCCCTCGACCTCAAGCTGCGCCGCCAGATGCAGCTGGAGCTCAAGCGCATCCAGACCGAGGTCGGCATCACCTTCGTACACGTCACGCACGACCAGGAGGAGGCCATGACCATGGCCGACACGGTCGCCGTGATGAACGCGGGGCGGGTGGAGCAGCTCGGCTCGCCCAACGATCTCTACGAGAACCCCAGCACCACCTTCGTCGCCAACTTCCTCGGCACCTCCAACCTCATCGAGGCCGAGGTCGACTCCAAGAGCGGCGACGACATCGTCCTCAAGGCGGGCGGCGGCAAGCTCGTCCTGCCCGAGGCGCGATGTTCCGCGCCCACCACGACCGGCGGCAAGGTGCTGGTCGGCGTCCGCCCGGAGAAGATCTCCCTCACCCACGCCGACGACGCGGGCGAGATCCCCGAGGGCCGCAACCGCATCACCGGCAAGATCGCCCACAGCAGTTTCATCGGTGTCTCCACGCAGTACGTCATCGACAGCGCGGTCTGCCCCGAGTTCGAGGTCTACGCCCAGAACATCGAGCGGGACTCCCGGCTCGTGCCCGGCGCCGACGTCGTCCTGCACTGGAGCCCGGCCCACACCTTCGGCCTCGACGCCGCCCAGGACATCGACGCGGGCATCCAGGAAGAGGCTGCGGTCTGATGGCGACCCTCACCGAGGCACCCCCGCCTCTCTCCCCGACCGCACCGGAGCAGAAGCCGCCCCGCAGGCGCGGCCGGCTCGTGCCGTACTGGCTGCTGCTGCCCGGCATGCTCTGGCTGGTCGTCTTCTTCGCGCTGCCGATGGTCTACCAGGCCTCCACGTCCGTGCAGACGGGCTCCCTGGAGGAGGGCTACAAGGTCACCTGGCACTTCGCCACCTACTGGGACGCCCTGTCCGAGTACTGGCCGCAGTACCTGCGCTCGATCCTGTACGCGGGCTCGGCGACCATCCTCTGTCTGATCCTCGGCTACCCGCTCGCGTACCTCATCGCCTTCCGGGCGGGCCGCTGGCGGAACCTGATCATGATCCTGGTGATCGCGCCGTTCTTCACCAGCTTCCTGATCCGCACCCTCGCCTGGAAGACGATCCTCGCGGACAGCGGCCCGGTCGTCGGGGCGCTCAACACCCTGCACGTCCTCGACGTCACCAGCTGGCTCGGCTGGACCACCGGCGACCGGGTGCTGGCCACGCCGCTGGCGGTCGTCTGCGGTCTGACGTACAACTTCCTGCCGTTCATGATCCTGCCGCTGTACACCTCGCTGGAACGCATCGACACCCGTCTCCACGAGGCCGCTGGCGACCTGTACGCCAAGCCGGTCACGACCTTCCGCAGGGTGACCTTCCCGCTGTCGATGCCGGGCGTCGTCTCCGGCACGCTGCTGACGTTCATCCCGGCGGCCGGTGACTACGTCAACGCGGACCTGCTCGGCTCGACCGACACCCGCATGGTCGGCAACGTCATCCAGTCCCAGTTCCTGCGCATTCTGGACTACCCGACGGCGGCGGCACTCTCCTTCATCCTGATGGCCGCCATCCTCGTCATGGTCACGGTCTACATCCGCCGGTCCGGAACGGAGGATCTGGTTTAAATGGCCTTCGTCAACTGGCTCAAGCGTAATTTCGTCGTCATCGCGGGACTGCTGACGCTCGGATATCTCCTGCTGCCGAACGTCGTCGTCACGGTGTTCTCCTTCAACAAACCGAAGGGGCGCTTCAACTACGAATGGCAGCAGTTCTCCACGGACGCCTGGAAGGACCCGTGCGGCGTCGCCGACATGTGCGGCTCGCTGTCGATCAGCCTCCAGATCGCGGCCCTCGCGACGATCGGCGCCACCGTCCTCGGCACGATGATCGCCTTCGCGCTGGTCCGCTACCGGTTCCGCGCCCGCGGCGCCGTGAACTCGCTGATCTTCCTGCCGATGGCGATGCCCGAGGTCGTCATGGCCGCCTCGCTGCTCACCCTGTTCCTCAACATGGGTGCCCAGCTGGGCTTCTGGACGATCCTCATCGCCCACATCATGTTCTGCCTCAGCTTCGTCGTGACGGCGGTGAAGGCACGCGTGATGTCGATGGACCCGAGGCTGGAACAGGCGGCCCAGGACCTCTACGCCGGTCCGTTCCAGACCTTCGTCCGGGTCACTCTCCCCATCGCCGCCCCGGGAATCGCGGCGGGCGCGCTGCTCGCCTTCGCGCTCTCCTTCGACGATTTCATCATCACCAATTTCAACGCGGGCTCGACCGTCACCTTCCCCATGTTCGTCTGGGGCTCGGCACAGCGCGGCACACCCGTTCAGATCAATGTGATCGGTACGGCCATGTTCCTGGTCGCCGTCCTGCTCGTCCTGACCTCTATGGTCGTCAGCAATCGCCGTAACAAGCAAAAGGCATAAGCCTTCACTGCGTAGCGCCCTGTAGGGAGTTGAAATCATGGCCCCAAGCGCCATGAGCCGTGGCAGTCATTCGATCAAGGCACTTTCTGAAGCCCAGCCGGTCCCGTACTGGCTGGACGACCCCGGCAAGCCCCACCCCGAGCCCGCGCTCACCGGCCCCGAGACCTGCGACCTCCTGGTCGTCGGCGGCGGCTACAGCGGACTGTGGACCGCGCTCCTCGCCAAGGAGCGCGACCCGCGGCGGGACGTGGTCCTGCTGGAAGGCCGCGAGGTGGGCTGGGCCGCCTCGGGCCGCAACGGCGGCTTCTGCGCCGCCTCCCTCACCCACGGTCTGGGCAACGGGCTGACCCGCTGGCCGGACGAGATCCACAAGCTGGAGGAGCTGGGCGCCCGCAACCTCGACGAGATCGAGAAGGCGGTCGCCCGCTACTCCCTGGACTGCGACTTCGAGCGCACCGGTGAGATCGACGTCGCCACCGAGACGTACCAGGCGTGGGAACTGCGCGACTGGTACGAGGAGATGGAACGCGAGGGTCTCGCCGAGGGCGTGGAGTTCCTGGACGCGGAGGCGGTGCGGGAACAGGTCGACTCGCCGACGTTCCAGGCGGGGCTGTACGACCGCCGAGGCGTCGCCATGCTCAACCCGGCGAAGCTCGCCTGGGGTCTGAAGCGGGCCTGCGTCGCCCTCGGCGTCCGTGTCTACGAGCACACCCCGGCCCTGACGCTGAAGCCGTACGGCGCCGGCATGGCCGTACGCACCCCCTACGGCTCGGTCCGCGCCCGCAAGGTCGCGCTCGGCACCAACATCTTCCCCAGCCTGGTCAAGCGGGTCCGGTCGTACACCGTCCCGGTCTACGACTACGCGCTGATGACCGAGCCGCTGAGCGACGACCAGCTCAAGGAGATCGGCTGGCAGAACCGGCAGGGCCTCGGAGACTCGGCCAACCAGTTCCACTACTTCCGGCTCTCCGCCGACAACCGGATCCTGTGGGGCGGTTACGACGCCGTCCACCACTACGGCGGTCGCGTCCGCGCCGAGTACGACGACCGGCCGGAGACCTACGCCAAGCTCGCCGACCACTTCTTCACCTGCTTCCCGCAGCTGGAGGGCGTCCGCTTCACGCACGCGTGGGGCGGCGCGATCGACACCTGCTCGCGGTTCTCGGCGTTCTTCGGCACCGCCCACCACGGCAACGTCGCCTACGCGGCGGGCTATACGGGCCTCGGTGTCGGCGCGACCAGGTTCGGCGCGGACGTGATGCTGGACCTGCTGGACGGCGAGGTCACCGAGCGGACCTCCCTGGAGATGGTCCGCAAGAAGCCGCTGCCCTTCCCGCCCGAGCCGTTCGCCTGGACCGGCATCGCGCTGACCAAGTGGTCGCTGGCGCGCGCGGACTCGCACGGGGGGCGGCGCAATCTGTGGCTGAGGACCATGGACCGGCTGGGCCTGGGCTTCGACAGCTGACGCCCGTTCTCACGGGGCGCATTCGGCGTGTGATCCAGTTCACTCCAACAAGGTGCCGAAACCCGCGTAATGCCTGACCGGGACCTCCCTCTCCCTCGTGGACGCGCTCCGCGTCCACGGAGGAAAAGGGAGGTCCCCTCATGACTGGGGCGAAGACGGCGGTCGAGTGGCTGGCATCCGTGGCTCCGGATCCCGAGGCCTGCCGCTGGGAATGGGAGCGCAACCCCCTCGGGGTCGCGCTGCTGCCCGCCGGCAAGGCCTGGGACGTGCTCATCCTGCCGGGCGAGCTCGGCTACCCCACGCTCGACGTCCTCACCCGCATCATCGACCAGCCCGGTCCGGTGCTGGTCGACTTCGGTGACGCGCGGATGGGATTCCTCGTGCCGCCCGGCACGGCCGCGCGCTGGGTCGGCACGGGCATCCGCACGGCCGGTGCGGGCACCTGGATCGTCGTGCCGTATCCCGGGCGCTCCACCGGCGGGGTCCGCTGGCTGGTCCCGCCGGACGGCTCGGGCACCCTGACCGATCCGGCGCTCCTCGAACTGGCGATGCACGAGGCGGCGGCCGGTCTGGCCACAGACGGCGAAGGCTGATCCCGCCAGAAGGGCGCACTGTCACGCGGGCTGTCACATTCCCCCTTCCCGACAGCACACCGTGACACCGTGACGCCTCTTCACGCGTCCTTCGTCCGACATCTCGTCGGCCGCCCGTGCGGCCGACGCGGACAACTGCTCGAAGAGGCTGCCCCGGGCTGCCCGGGGACGACTGCTTTGATACGGCCGGAATCCTGACGACGCGTCCCGATGTCATCGGCATCAGGATCGATTACCCGGCCGACGCGGCGGAGGGCGTCGCGGTGTGGGTCGGTGAGCGCGCCTACCAGGTCCTCAGGGAACGCGGGCTGGTCAGGGCCGTTCCGCGGAAGGGCTGGGTGGTGGCTGCCGGTCGGGACTCCGCCGGCTGAGGAAGAGCCACAGCGCCCCGAGCAGCACCGCGCACAGGAACCAGCTGGCGACGACGTCCAGCGGCCAGTGGTAGCCGCGGCGGACCAGCCCGAAGGAGACGCCGAGCACGGCGAGGGCGCAGAGCGCGACGAGGGTGCGGCGGGCCCACACGGTCCGCAGCCACGGCAGGAGCAGCAGCGTGGCGGAGCCGTAGGCGACCGCGGCCGTGGCGGTGTGGCCCGAGGGGTAGTAACCGGGGCCGGGCGGCATGACGTGGGTGCCGTGGCGGCCGGTGAGCTCCTTGAGCGGGATGATCAGCGCCGGGACCAGGGCCATCAGAACGGCCGCGGCGAGGGGTGCCGCCCACCAGCGGTGCGTGCCGGTACGCCGGGCGCGCAGAGCCACGTACGCCAGGGCGACGGCGAGGACCGGCACCGCGACCTGGATGTTGCCCAGGTCGGCGAGGAGTTCGCCGGCGCGGTCCGGGTGGAGGAGGGCGCGGCTGACGCGCTCGTCCAGGCGGAGCAGGGGGCCGTCGGCCACGACCTGCCAGGTGATCAGGCCGAAGAGGAGGGCCGGAAGTCCGAGAAGGAGGGAGAGTCCAAGAAAGGAGGTCGGCCGCCCCGGAACAGGGGGGGTGGTTCCGGGGCGGCCGTCCGGACCGGATCGTCGCGCGCCCCGGGGGGTTTGGGGCGCGTGACCGTCCGATCGGTGAGGAGATCCGGAGCCGGAGGCTCCGGTTGTGTGCGCGAGGGCACGACCAGGTCGAAGCTGGGGAGGCCCCGGCCTGATGTCGCCCACAGTCCCCTGTGGGCGGGGTGTATCTCTCATCTGGGTAGAACCTACGGCAGCGAGTGGGGGTACGACAGCCGGAATCGGGTCCTGCCATGCACCCCGCACACCTTCTTCACACCCTCTGCCGTCGGCCGCCCCAGACCCGGAATCCGCTGTGCGTTCACGCCCGGGGCGGCTGTGAAAGGTGGGGGTTCGCTCAGATACGGGCGAAGGCCTGCTCGATGATGTCGAGGCCCTCGTTGAGGAGGTCCTCGCCGATCACGAGCGGGGGCAGGAAGCGCAGCACGTTGCCGTAGGTGCCACAGGTGAGGACGAGCAGACCCTCCTGGTGGCAGGCCTTGGCGAGGGCGGCGGTGGCCTCCGCGTTCGGCTCCTTGGTGGCGCGGTCCTTCACCAGCTCGATGGCGATCATGGCGCCACGGCCGCGGACGTCGCCGATGATGTCGAACTTCTCGGCCATGGCCCCGAGGCGGGCCTTCATGATCGCCTCGATGTTCTTCGCCCTGGCGTTGAGGTCGAGCTCCTTCATCGTCTCGATGGAGCCGAGCGCACCGGCGCAGGCGACGGGGTTGCCACCGTACGTACCGCCCAGGCCACCGGCGTGCGCGGCGTCCATGATCTCGGCGCGGCCGGTGACGGCGGCGAGCGGCAGACCGCCCGCGATGCCCTTGGCGGTGGTGATCAGGTCCGGGACGATGCCCTCGTCCTCGCACGCGAACCACTGACCGGTACGGCAGAACCCGCTCTGGATCTCGTCGGCGACGAAGACGATGCCGTTGTCGGCGGCGAACTGGCGGACGGCCGGCAGGAAGCCCTTCGCGGGCTCGATGAAGCCGCCCTCGCCGAGCACCGGCTCGATGATGATCGCGGCGACGTTGTCCGGGCCGACCTGCTTGGTGATCTGGTCGATGGCCTGCGCGGCGGCCTCGGGACCGGCGTTCTCGGCACCGGTCGGCCAGCGGTAGCCGTAGGCGACGGGCACGCGGTAGACCTCGGGCGCGAACGGCCCGAAGCCGTGCTTGTACGGCATGTTCTTCGCCGTCAGCGCCATGGTGAGGTTCGTACGCCCGTGGTACCCGTGGTCGAACACGACGACGGCCTGCCGCTTGGTGTACGCACGCGCGATCTTGACGGCGTTCTCGACGGCCTCGGCGCCGGAGTTGAACAGAGCGCTCTTCTTCGCGTGGTCACCGGGGGTGAGCTCGGCGAGAGCCTCGGCGACCTCCACGTACCCCTCGTACGGCGTCACCATGAAACAGGTGTGGGTGAAGTCGGCGAGCTGGGCGCTCGCGCGGCGTACGACGGCCTCGGCGGAGGCGCCGACGCTGGTCACCGCGATGCCGGAACCGAAGTCGATGAGCCGGTTGCCGTCGACGTCCTCGATGATGCCGCCGCCCGCCCGCGCGGTGAACACGGGCAGCACCGAGCCCACGCCCTGCGCGACCGCTTCCAGGCGGCGGGCCTGCAGCTCCTGCGACTTCGGGCCGGGGATGGCGGTGACGATCCGGCGCTCCTGCGGAAGTGCGCTCATGAGGGGCTCCTGGGGGTGTTGCGGATGCTTTCTTGTCTTTTCTCGCAGGCTAGGGCGGGGAGCGGGGGGTGGGCATGCTCCATGTGGGCGGTTTCCGGGGCACCGGTTGTCCGTGGTGGACATAGCGGAGACCCGGGCGGGCCTCGCACCGCCGGGCGCCCGGGAAAGGCCGCAGCGGCCGCGTAAGCGGTGAACTCCCCTTGCGGGGGCGTTAGATTGGCCGCTGATGGTGGACGGAACGGCTGGTCAGGGAGCAGGGGCGATGGACAGCGACGGGACGCAGGACGCTCGGGGTACGCATGCGAACCCGGTGCCGCGTCCGGCGGGACCACCGGACGCGCCGCGGGTGCCGCCGCAGCCGGGGCAGAGCCCGGGCACGCTGGTGGCCAACTGGCTGAACGAGAAGCGGCCTGCGGCGGAGCCCGGTATCTGGCGGTTCGGGTACCAGCGGCCGAAGGCGGCGCGGAAGGCCGAACGGCTCTCCCCGGTGACCGTCGCGGGCATGCTGATCCCCCTCGTCGTCGGGCTCGTGGTCTGGTCGTTCTGGCGGCGGGGCGAGGTGCCGTACGAGTTCACGGTGCTCCGGCTGTTCACCCCGGACGACTGGTGGTGGGGCGGCACGCTGGCGTCCCCCAAGCAGCTGGCGGGGGAGGCGGTGCCGTATCCGGGCGTGGAGGCGCTGGAGGTCTACAGCGGTGTCTCCTTCGCCGTTCTCGTGTACGTGGTGATCCGGCTCGGCGGCTGGGCGGTCGTCGCCCGGCACTTCGTCGGCCGCAAGGCACAGCCCGCGCGGGCCCTCATCGCCGCCCTCGGCGCGCTCGTCGCGCTCAGCTTCGTCTTCCCGGACTCCTTCCCCGCCGTCGGCTGGGACCCCGTGCCCGTCGTCACCCCGCTGTTCTCCCTGCTCGTCCTGATCACTGACGGGTACGGGGTGTACGAGTCGCCGTCCAAACAACTGCTCGACACCGTCGTCGTCCTCCTCGTCCTGTGGCCCTTCGCCCGGCTCGGCGCCTGGCTGCCGCTGGCCCGGACCTGGCTCGCCGACCGGCGCCGCGCCGCGCACGGCCAGGACCCGGCCGGGGTGACCGAACAGCCCCGCGCCCGCTGGCCCGAGCTGCGCGAGGCCGGCCAGCACCAGGCCGCCGAGCTGCTGGCCGCGGAGCTGCTCGCGGGGCGGATGAACGACGTGGACTGCGCCCGCATCGAACGCGGCTGGACCCGGGCCCGACGACTGGGCAGGCTCGCCGACTTCACGGACACGGTCCTCCGGCAGGGCGCCGCCGCCTTCACCCACCCCTCGGGCGCCCGCGACCTCACCCACCGCACCGCCCGCCACGACCTGCTCACCGGGCAGGTCCGCATCGGCCGCTGGACCGAGGCCGAGCGCACCCCCCTGGCGTACGGCGGGATCGGCGCCGCCCTCGGCCCGGAGACCCTGCGCACCTCGCTGCTGGTCGTCGGCCCGTCCGGCGCCGGCAAGACCCGGCATGTGATCGCCCCGGTCACCGAGGCCCTGACCCTCCAGGCCCTCACCGGGAGCTGCGCCGTCGTCGTGGTGGGCGGCGCCGGCACCCCGCTCGGGCCCGACACCGCCTACGACGTGGTCGTCCGCGTCGGCGACCCCGCCTCCGTGCACGACCTCGACCCCTACGCCGAGGTCGACGACCCCGACGAGGCGGCCGGGTTCCTCGCCGAGGCGCTGGCCGGCGACCTCGACGGCACGGGCGCCGAGCGCGCCGCACGGCCCCTCGCCCAGCTGCTGGGCCCCTACCGGGCCGCGTACGGCCGCTTCCCGAGCCTGCCCGTCCTGCGCGAGCTGCTGGAGGGCGACCCGGCCACTCTCGCCGAGCTGCGCGACCGGCTGGCCGGCGACCGGCACGCGGCGATGCGCCGTGAGCTGGACGCCCGAGTCCGCCAGGCCGGCGCGCCCGGCGACCCGGGCCCGGCACTCGCCGACCGGCTCGCCCTGCTCGATCGACCGGCGTTCGACGGCTTCTTCGGCTCGGGCGGCGACACGGTCCCCTCCGACGGCTCCGGTGGTGACACCCTCCGTCCGTTCTCCCTGCGTGCCGTCGCCCATCACCCGCTGCGGGTCCGCATCGACCTGCCCCGGCACGGCCACGAGGAGGCGGCGCGGCTGATCGCCCGGCTGGTGCTGGCCCAGTTCGCTCGGGTCGCCGAGGAAGGCGAAGGCACCCGCGAGCACTTCGTGAGCCTCGTCCTCGACGACGCCACCGGCACCGTCACCCCCGGGTCGCTGCGCCGGATCCAGCGGCTGCGCTCGCGGAACGCCGGAGTGGTGCTGGCACTGCGCTCGGTCTCCGACGTCCCCGAGTCGCTGCACGGGCCGCTGTACGGGGCCGTGGGCTGCCGGATGGCCCTGTCCGGGGTGACCACCTGGGACGGCGGCCGCTTCGCGGAGGCCTGGGGCACGGAGTGGGTGGAGACCAAGGACGTCGCCCAGCACACCGTCTTCGCCGACCAGCCGATGACCCGGGTCATGCACGCCCTGCGCAAGCTGGTCACCGGCAAGGCCGTCACCACGGAGGCCGTGACCGTGCGCCAGGTCGAGCGGGAGCGCTGGTCCGCGTCCGAGCTGGCGCACGCGGTGCCGCCCGGGCACGCGGTGCTGTCGCTGACCGACGTCAAGGGGGAGCACACTCCGCCGCTGCTGGTGGACCTCAGGGGCTGAAGGGGACCGTACAGTGAGGCAGAATCGGCACAGGCTGTTCATACATGGCGGCCAAATGATCACGCCGGCCGCACCTCACTACTGACCTGAAGGCCTCATGCCGCCCACCCTCTCCTCGCTCGTCCACCACTCCGCGCTCAAGCTGACCGTGCGCGCGGGCGAGGACCGCCTCGACGTCCCCGTGCGCTGGGCACACGTCAGCGAGCTCGCCGACCCCGTGCCGTACATGGAGGGCGGGGAGCTGCTCCTGATCACCGCGCTGAAACTGGACGCGGCGGACCCGGAGGTGATGCGGCGCTATGTGAAGCGGCTGGTCGGCGCGGGCGTCGTCGGGCTCGGCTTCGCCGTCGGGGTCAACTACGAGGACATCCCCGAGGCGCTCGTGGCCGCCGCGGAGGCCGAGGGGCTGCCCCTGCTGGAGGTGCCCCGGCGTACCCCCTTCCTCGCCATCAGCAAGGCCGTGTCCGCCGCCATCGCCGCCGACCAGTACCGGGCGGTGACGGCGGGGTTCGCGGCCCAGCGCGAGCTGACCCGGCAGGCGCTCGCGGAGGGCCCGGAGGGGCTGCTGTCCGCGCTCGCCGGCCAGGTCGACGGCTGGGCGGCGCTGTACGACGCGTCGGGTGCCGTCGTCGCCACCGCGCCGGAGTGGGCCGGCCGGCGGGCCGCGCGGCTGACCGCGGACGTGGAGCGGCTGCGCGAGCGGGCCGCGCCGGCGTCTTCGGTGGTCGGCGGTCCGGACGGCGAGGACCGGGTCGAGCTGCACTCCCTCGGGACGGGCCGACGGCCTCGGGCCGCGCTCGCGGTGGGGACCGCCGCGGCGCTCGGCACGGCGGAGCGCTACGCCGTGCACTCCGCGATCGCGCTGCTGACGCTCACGACCGAGCGGTCCCGGTCGCTGTACGCGGCCGAGCAGCGGATCGGGGCGGCGGTGCTGCGGATGCTGCTGGCGGGGGAGCCCGACCACGCGCGGGCCGTGGCCGGTGATCTGTACGGCGCCCTGCTGGACGCTCCGTTCCGGGTGATCGTGGCCGAAGCGGAGTCGACGGTACGGGGGGCCGTGGACGGCGCCGCCGACGGTGATCCGCTGGGGGCGCTCGCCGAGGCCGTGGAGTCGGCGGCGGCCCGGGCCGGGGAGGCCGTGCTGGTCGTGCCCGAGGGGGAGCGGCTGGTGGTGCTGGCCGCGGACGGCGGCGCGGCGGTCGGCGCGTGCGGGGAGTACACGGCCGTACTGGAGGCCGCTCGGGCGGGGGAGCAGGGCGAGGCCGCGGAACCCGTCGTCGGGGTGTCCGCGCCGGCCGGTCCGATCGCCGCGGGCGTCGCCTACAAGCAGGCCGAGCAGGCGCTGTCCGTCGCCCGGCGCCGGGGGCGGCTGTGGGTGGAGCACGAGCAGCTGGCGGCGGGGTCGGTGGTGCCGCTCCTCGCCGACGACGCGGTGAAGGCCTTCGCCGACGGGTTGCTGCGGCCCCTGTACGAACACGACGCGACCGGCCGGGGAGACCTGGTCGCCTCCCTGCGGGCCTGGCTCTCCCGGCACGGCCAGTGGGACGCCGCCGCCGCGGACCTGGGCGTGCACCGGCACACCCTGCGGTACCGGATGCGGCGGGTGGAGGAGATCCTCGGACGGTCCCTGGACGATCCGGACGTACGGATGGAGCTGTGGCTGGCGCTGAAGGCCACGGCGTCGGAGTAGGCCCGTCACAGGGGTTGGCCGAAACCACAACTGTCGTCTCCTGAAACACAGTTGTCATGAATCCCGCCGATTGACAGACTCGCTGCGCCGGTGCGGAGAAAGCGCTCCCACCGGCGACAGGGGCACTGGCACTTCATCCGCAGGGGGGAACATTCATGAGCATCAGCGCGCCCGCACGCGTCCTGGCCCGCGCCGCGGCCGTCCTCGCACTGACCCTGAGCATGGCCGCCGGCACCACCGGTCTGCTGTCCGGCACCGAGGCACACGCTCTGCCCGTCACCGAGGGCTCGCTCGCCTTCAGCGGCGACGAGGGTGACTGGATCAGCGGCGGCCAGTCCTACGCCTACTCGACCGCGTCCCAGGATCAGCTGAGCATCTCCGCCGACACCGCGGGCAACGGGGTCCACCTCTCCGTCGACGGGGCGAACGGCGACTGGTGGTCCCTGGACCTCACGGCGCCTTCCGGCCGCACCCTCGCGCCGGGGACGTACACCGGAGCCACCCGCTACCCGTTCAACGAGCCGACCGAGCCGGGGCTCGACCTCAGCGGCAACGGGCGCGGCTGCAACACGCTCACCGGCGAGTTCACCATCACCGACGTGGAGCTCGGCCCGCAGGGCTATGTCGAGAAGCTCGACGCCAGCTTCGTGCAGCACTGCGAGGGAGGCAGTACCGCGGCCCGCGGTGAGGTCCACATCGCCAACCCGGCCCCGCCCGCGCAGCTCGACCTCGGCCTCGCCGTGGCCCTGGACGGCGCCGCGAGCAGCCTGAACGGCAAGGCCACCGTGCACGGGACGGTGAGCTGCAACAAGCCGGTGCGGGTGGATGTGGCGGGCGACATCACGCAGGTGAAGAGCCAGAAGCTCATCCGCGGCTCCTTCAGCACGTCCGTGTCCTGCACTCCGGGCGCCCCGGTGGCCTGGACCGCGACGGCCGTACCCACCGGAGACGTCCCCTTCCAGCGCGGTGACGTCGAGGTCGAGACCCGGGCGACGGCGACGGACCCGGACTACGCCCAGCCGGTGACCGTCAGCGAGACGGTCGCCGTCCGCCTCAAGCGAGCCTGATCCCGCCCCCTTCCCGAGCCCGGCCCGGAACGTCCCGGGCCGGGCTCTCCAGGGCACTCCACCAAACCGGCACACCCCCACCCCCCACCACTCCACCTCGGATAAACACCCCCTCGCCTCCCCACCCCTACCGTGGACCCCGAAAGCCATCGCACACCCCCAACGCGGAAGGGCCGGGACATGACTTCCACCCACGCCTTCTGGCTCGCCGGCCGCCAGGTCACCGGCGAGGACAGCTTCGACGTCACCTCGCCCTGGGACGGCCGGGTCGTCGGCAAGGTGAGCGTGCCGAGCGACGCGCAGACCGAGGAGGCCGTCGCCGCCGCCCACGCCGTACGGGACGAGTTCGCCGCCACCCCGGCCCACGTCCGCGCCGCCGCCCTCGACCACGTCAGCCGGCGTCTCGTCGAGCGCACCGAGGAGATCGCGCAGCTCATCTCCGCCGAGAACGGCAAGCCGATCAAGTGGGCCCGCGGCGAGGTCGGCCGGGCCGTCTCCGTGTTCCGGTTCGCCGCCGAGGAGGCCCGGCGCTTCAACAGCGGCGAGGCCCAGCGCCTCGACACCGACCTCGGCGGCCAGGGCCGGCTCGCGCTCACCCGGCGCTTCCCGAAGGGCGTCGTCCTCGGTATCGCGCCCTTCAACTTCCCGCTGAACCTGTGCGCCCACAAGATCGCTCCGGCGATCGCGGCAGGGGTGCCGATCATCCTCAAGCCGGCGCCCGCCACCCCGCTCTCCGGCCTGGTCATCGGCGACCTGCTCGCCGAGACCGAGCTGCCCGCCGGGTCCTGGAGCATCCTCCCGGTGCCGAACGACCGGATGCCCGCCCTCGTCCAGGACGAGCGCCTGCCGGTCATCTCCTTCACCGGTTCCGAGAAGGTCGGCTACGCGATCATGGACTCGGTGCCGCGCAAGCACTGCACCCTGGAACTGGGCGGCAACGGCGCGGCCGTCGTCCTCGGTGACTACGCGAGCGACGCGGACCTCGACTGGGCCGCGACCCGTATCGCCACGTTCTCCAACTACCAGGGCGGTCAGTCCTGCATCTCCGTGCAGCGGGTCATCGCGGACGCGTCGGTCTACGACCGCCTCCTGCCGCGGATCGTCGCCGCCGTCGAGGCCCAGGTCACCGGTGACCCGAGCGACGCCAAGACGGACGTCGGCCCACTGGTCAGCGAGGACGCGGCCAAGCGCGTCGAGGCGTGGGTGAAGGAGGCCGTGGAGGCCGGTGCCACCCTCCTCACCGGCGGCGACCGTGACGGCGCCTCCTACGCGCCGACCGTCCTCACCGACGTACCGGCGAGCACGACCCTCTCCTGCGAGGAGGTCTTCGGACCCGTCCTCACCGTGCAGAAGGTCGATGGCGAGGACGCGGCCTTCGCAGCCGTCAACGACTCGAAGTACGGCCTCCAGGCGGGCGTGTTCACCCACGACCTCCAGGCCGCCTTCCGCGCCCACCGCGCCCTTGAGGTCGGCGGCGTGGTCGTCGGAGACGTGCCCTCCTACCGCGCCGACCAGATGCCGTACGGCGGCGCCAAGCAGTCCGGTGTGGGCCGCGAGGGCGTGAAGTTCGCGATGGACGACTACACCTACGAGCGGGTGCTGGTCCTGACGGGGCTCGCTCTCTGAGGCGCCCCATCGAGACCCTCTAGCTAATGGGAACCATTTTCAGATAGGCTCCCGAAAAGGGGCCCGGCACCGATGCCTTCCGGTGCCGGGCCCCTTCTCCGTGCCGTCTCCTCCGGACACTCAACCGGAGAAGCCGACGTGCGCGAGCCGCAGCGGGCCGCGCAGTCTCAGGTGGACGTCGTGCACGCCGGAGGCCGTCAGCCCCGCCGTGAGGGTGACATAGTCGTACGGCCCTGACGTGGGCGTTCGGGGTGAGAGCGCGACTGTCGCGGGCCCGCCGTCCAGCGACACCTCGACCGTGCCCTCGCCCGCCACGGTCACCGTCACCCCCGTGACGCCCGGCCCGAAGTCGCAGGCACGGTAGAGCAGTTCGGCCGTCCGGTCCGGGGCCGGCGTCACCGCGTCGCCCGTGGTCCTCGTGCGGTCGACGATCTCGGCGCCGCTCTGCTCGTCGAAGTCCGCCCCGTCCAGGCCGCGTTCGGTCACCGCGCGCGGGGTGCCCGGCTCACCGTCCAGGACGACGGTCGCGCGCAACCGGATGTCCTCGCTGGAGGCGCCCACCAGCAGGTCGTACGGGCCGGGTTCGAGGCGGAGGCGGCCCTGCGCCACGTCCCAGAACTCCAGCTCCGACAGCGGGACCTCGAAGTCCACGCCCGTCTTCCCGCCCGGCGTCAGGGTGACCCGGCGGTGCGCGACCAGCTGGCGGCGCGGGCGCGGCACCGACGGGTCGACGGCCCGCGTGTAGAGCTGGGCCACCTCGTCGGCCGTCACGTCGCCGGTGTTGGTGACCGTGCAGGAGACGTGCAACATCCCTTCCTCGACCCGGGAGTTCAGATCCGCGTACGCGAACGACGCGTACGACAGGCCGTGACCGAACGGGAACAGGGGCGTGCCCTCGTAGTAGAGGTACGTCTGCCGGCCGCCGATCACGTCGTAGTCCAGCAGGTCGGGCAGATCGGCGTCGTCCGCGTACCAGGTCTGCGGGAGGCGGCCCGCGGGGGAGACGTCCCCGGCCAGGACCCGGGCCAGGGCGGTGCCCGCGGCCTGGCCGCCGTGGGCCGTCCAGAGCACGGCGCGCAGCGGACCGGGCTCGACCGCGTACGGGTAGGCGGAGACCAGGACCAGCACCGTGTTCGGGTTCGCGGTGCGGGCGGCGCGCAGCAGCCGCTCCTGGTGGGCGGGGAGCGCGAGGGTCGTACGGTCCTCGGTCTCGCGGCCGTTCAGATGCGGGTCGTTGCCCGCGACCACCAGGACGACGTCCGCCTCTGCGGCGACCCGGGCCACCGCGTCCCCGCCGTGCTCGGCGATGATCAGTTCGAAGATCTCCGGGGCCTCGGGGATTTCCGGATTCTCGTCGGCAACCTTTACTCCGCCGGCGGCGACAGAGATGTGGCGACCCGTACCGACGTGCCTGAGGAGGTGTCCGTTCTCGTGGGGTTCGAGCCGGAACGTCTCCTGGACGACCCAGCCCCCGGGCTGGTCGGCGGCGGCGCGGACATAGCCGTCCGCGGCGACCGACAGATAGCGGCCGTCGGGGGCGCGCAGGGTCAGCAGACCCTCGCCCCAGTCGACGAGGGCGAGTTCGGTGCCGGTCGGGTCCGTGGTCAGCGGCGGCAGATCGGTGCGGCCCGCGAGCAGCGCCGGGTCCAGGGCGCCCTCGGCACCGCGCACCTCGTCGTCGGCGTCCGCGGCCGGCACCTGAAGGAAGGCGCCGGTGGAGGTCCGCAGGCGGACGCGGTCCACGCCCTCCGCGAACTCCACGCGCTCGGCGCCGAACCGCTCGTACAGGCCCTCCAGCGGGGTGGAGCGGTGGATCAGGGTGCCGCTGTACCAGTCGAGCTTGCACTCGTCGGCGAGCAGGCCGACCACGGCGAGCCGGGTGTCGGGCGCGAGCGGCAGCACCCCGTCATTGCGCAGCAGGACGACGGCCTGCTCCGCCGCCTCCTGGGCGAGGGCTCGGTGCTCGGGGGTGTCGTACGCGCCCGGCTCGTCGTAGCCGTCGAACTCGCCGAGCCGGAACCGCACCGAGAGCTGGCGGCGGACCGCCGTGTCGAGGTCGGCCTCGGTCAACAGGCCCTGCTCGTAGGCCTTCCTGAGCCGGCCGACGATCAGCGAGCTGTCCGTGCCGTGGTCGGTGAAGCTGTCGACGCCGGCGAGCAGGGAGGCGGCCGTGGCCTCCTCGTGGGTGTCGAAGTAGTGCTCGAAGTCGACCAGGTTGGAGGGCGCGCCCGCGTCCGAGCAGACCAGCAGCTCCTCGTCCGTCCAGGCCCGCAGCTGCTCGCGCAGATACGGACTGACGTGGTTGGGGCGGCCGTTGACCAGGTTGTACGCGGGCATCACGCCGGCCACCGCGCCCGCCTCGACGGTCTCGCGGAAGGCTCGCAGGTCGTACTCGTGCAGCACGCGCGGGCGCACCGAGCTGGACGAAGTGGCCCGGTCCGTCTCGTTGTTGTGGGCCAGCCAGTGCTTGAGGACGGGGGCCGTACGCCAGTAGGCCGGGTGGTCGCCGCGCAGGCCGTGCGTGTACGCCGTGGCGATGGCGGAGGTCAGCTTCGGATCCTCCGAGTAGCCCTCCTCGTTGCGGCCCCACAGCGGGTGGCGCAGGAGGTTGACGGTCGGCGACCAGACGTTGAGGCCCACGCGGTCGTCGCGCGCCCGCATCGCGCGGACCTCCTTCGACACCGCGTCGCCGACCCGTCGCACGAGCTCCGTGTTCCAGGTCGCGGCGAGACCGACCGCCTGCGGGAACACCGTCGCCGGGCCCATCCAGGCCACGCCGTGCAGCGCCTCCTGGCCGGTGCGGAACGCGGCGACGCCGAGGCGCTCCACGGCCGGCGTGAACTGGTGCAGGAACGCGGTCTTCTCGTCGAGGGAGAGCCGCGACAGCAGATCGTCGATGCGCTTCGCGAAGGGCAGCTGTGGATCGCGGAAGGGCGGCGTGGGCGGCGGCTGTGCGGTCACGTGGGGTTCCCCTTGGAGTGGAGCGGCGAAGCTCTTTCGAAGCGCTTCGATGCTGATTCGACACCGGGGTGGGTGTCAAGGGAGCAGCACCATCACTTCAAGCGGTGCATAAGAAAAGGTTGCCTCCCAGGCCGCCGAGGAATATTGGGAGCGACCCTTGTGCACCCACATGGCTTCACTTAACCTCACAGCAACATCGAAGCGCTTCGACTACTTCGACCACGCGTCGACCGTAGAAGTCGACGGACCGACCGTAGAAGTCGAGGGAACGCTTCGGCTCAGCCAGTTCCACTGAAGACACCGCAGCCGACGGCCCACCGCCGGGTGTCCTGGTGCGCCATGAAGGGTTGACGCAATGACGCCGAACGCCGCTTCCGCCTCCTCCGGGCCCAGCCGGAGAAGCTTCCTCGCCTCCTCGGCGGTGGCCACCGCCGCGGTGGCCGGGGGGATGCCGCTCCTCGCCGCCTGCGGCGGCTCGGACAGCGGATCGCGCGACGGCACCACGTCGAGCAAGGACGCCAAGAAGATCCTTCCGGCCTATGTGGCCAGCAACGTGGTGACGCCGGACATCCCCGCCAAGAACGGCTCCGCGATCGGCTTCACCAGCAAGCTGGACCTCGCCACGCTGAAGACCTCGGTCGAGAAGAAGCTCGGCAAGGGCGGCAAGGTCACTGTCATGTCGCCGTTCTGGGGCTCGCCGCCCAAGAGCGGCAACGCCTACTACAAGGCGATGAACGACCTGATCGGCGTCGACGTCCAGTGGCAGAACCAGGACGGCAACACCTACGAGCAGAAGCTCGGCGCGGTCCTCGCCTCCAGCGACGTCCCGGACGTGGTGGTCGTCCCCGGCTGGAACATGAACGGCAAGATCCCCACCGCCATCATCAGCAAGTTCGCCGACCTCGGCCCCTACCTCTCCGGCGACGCGGTCAAGGACTTCCCGAACCTCGCCGCGATCCCGACCGACTCCTGGCGGCGCTCCATCTTCGGCGGCAAGCTGCGCGGACTGCCGATGCCGGCGCCGTGGGCCCCGAGTATCGTGCCCCTCTACCGGCAGGACATCTTCGACAAGGAGGGGTACGAAATACCCAAGTCCTGCGACGAGTTCATGGCCCTGGCCAAGGAGATCACCAACGCCAAGGCCAAGCGCTGGGCCTGCCTGGACATGAAGTGGACCGCGTGGCAGGCGTTCGGTGTCTTCTCCGGCAGCGAGAAGCCGCTCGGCTGGAACATGGTCGACGGCAAGCTGGTCAACCGAGTCGAGACCGAGGAGTACCTCGAAGCGATCGAGTGGGCCCGCAAGCTCTTCGAGGCGGGTGTCGTCCACCCCGACTCCAAGATGGGCAAGAACGCCCCCGACCCGGGACCGAAGTTCGCGTCGGGCGAGTTCCTGATCTACCCCAACAACATCTCCCAGTGGTGGAGCCGCACCGCCGAACAGGCCCAGCAGAACCCGGACTTCAAGGTCTGGGGCATGGATGTGTGGGGCCATGACGGCGGCAACCCCACCATCTACGCCGAGCAGCCCGCCGGCATCTTCGCCTTCGTCAACAAGAAGGCCTCCGAGTCGGTCATCCGCGACGTGCTCGCCGTCGCCAACGTCACCGCGGCGCCGTACGGCACCAAGGAGTACATGATGACCAACTACGGGGTGGAGGGCACCCACTACACCGTCAAGGACGGCGTCCCCACCAAGACCGACCAGGGCAACCTGGAGGTGATGAACGCCTACGTGATGGTCGCCAGCCCCGCCGCGACCCTCGCCCACCCCGACTTCCCCGAGGTCGCCAAGGGCCAGGTCGAGTGGGAGCAGCGGATGGGCGCCTTCACCAAGAAGTCCACCTTCTGGGGCATGCAGATCACCGAGCCCAACCGCTACACCAACCTCTCCAACGACTTCGAGCAGCTGGAGGACGACATCGTCCGCGGCCGCAAGAAGGTCAGCGACATGCAGCAGGCCGTCTCCGACTGGAAGAGCAAGGGCGGCGACAGGCTCCGCGACTGGTACAAGCAGATCCTCGACGAGAACGGCTCCGCGGCCGGCTGACCAGGTACCGAGGCAAGGAGAACGGCCGTGTCCCACAGCACGGTGCCTCGGAGCAGGACCGAGGCCGACACGACGGCGAAGACCCCGGTGGCGCCCGGCGGCGCCACCGGTTCCAGTGACGGGCGACGCGGGAGACTGAGCCTGCGCCTACGGTTCAGACGCGACCGCGTCCTGATCCTGATGACGCTGCCGGCGGTCGTCCTGGTCCTGCTCTTCAACTACGTGCCGATCCTCGGCAACGTGGTGGCCTTCCAGGACTACGACCCCTACATCAGCGACAACGGGGTCGTGTCGATGCTGCACAGCCCCTGGGTGGGGCTGGAGAACTTCAACCGGATCTTCGCGGACTCGTCCTTCTGGTCGGCGGTCCAGAACACCCTGGTGCTGTTCTTCCTCCAGCTCCTGCTGTTCTTCCCGATCCCGATCCTGCTCGCGCTGCTCATCAACAGCGTGGTCAGGCCCCGGGTGCGGGCCATCGCCCAGGCCGTTCTCTATCTGCCCCACTTCTTCTCATGGGTGCTGGTGATCGCGGTCTTCCAGCAACTGCTGGGCGGCGCGGGGCTGTTGTCGACGCTGCTGCGCAACCACGGCTACGACGGCCTCGACGTCATGACCGATCCGAACACCTTCAAGTTCCTCGTCACCGCGCAGTCGGTGTGGAAGGACGCCGGCTGGGGGATCATCGTCTTCCTCGCCGCGCTGGCGTCCGTGAGCCCGGACCTGTACGAGGCCGCCGCCATGGACGGGGCTTCACGGTGGCGCCGCATGTGGCACGTCACGCTGCCCGCGCTGCGGCCGGTGATCGCGCTGCTGCTGGTGCTGCGGGTCGGCGACGCGCTGACCGTCGGATTCGAACAGATCCTGTTGCAGAGAGACGCGGTGGGGCCGGGTGCCGCGGAAGTGCTCGACACCTTCGTGTGGTGGAACGGCGTCCGCAACCAGGACTTCGGCTACGCGGCCGCCGCCGGACTCGTCAAGGGCGTCATCAGCATCGGTCTCGTCCTGGCCGCGAACAAGGTGGCCCATCTCATGGGCGAGCAGGGGGTGTACAAGAAGTGACCGCCGTCATCGACAAGCCATGGGCCGCGCCGCCTCGGCCGGTGTGGGAAGAACCTCCCTCGAAGGCGGGGCTGGCGGGCAAGGGGCTCGTGCTCGGCATCGCGTGCCTGGCGATTCTCTTTCCGCTGTGGATCGTCGTCGTCACCAGTCTCTCCTCACGCAAGACCATCGACGAGGCCGGCGGGCTGGTGATGGTGCCGAAGGGCATCACCTTCGTGGCCTACCAGGAGCTGCTCAGCGGGGGGCAGGTCACCCGCGCGGCGATCATCAGCGTGCTCGTCACGGTCGTGGGTACCGCGTTCTCGATGACCGTGTCCGTGCTGTGCGCGTACGGGTTGTCGCGGTCGGGGTCGCTCGGACACCGGTGGATCCTCATGGTGCTGTTGGCGACGATGTTCTTCAGCGCCGGGCTCATTCCCACGTATCTGCTGGTGCAGACCCTCGGGCTGACGGACAGTTATCTCGCGCTGATCCTGCCGAGTGCGATCAGTGTCTTCAACATCCTGGTGCTGCGCGGGTTCTTCATGGGGATCTCGTCGGAGCTGACCGACAGTGCGCGCATTGACGGTGCCGGGGACTTCCGGATCCTCTGGCAGATCGTGATGCCGTTGTCGCGGGCGGTCATCGCTGTCATCACGCTGTTCTACGCGGTGGGGTACTGGAGCGCCTGGTTCAACGCGTCCCTGTATCTGAACGACCAGGACATGATGCCGTTGCAGAACGTCATGATCCAGCTGGTGCAGAAGCAGGAGGCGCCGGTGGGGTTGGGGCAGGCGATCAAGACGGGGCAGTTGTCGGGGCTTGCCGTTCAGATGGCTGTGATGGTGATGGCGTTGTTGCCGGTGGCTGTGTTGTCGCCGTTCGTGCAGCGGCATTTCAAGAAGGGCATGTTGACAGGCGCGGTCAAGGGTTGAACCTCTGCGCGTCGGCGGCTGCGGGTTTCTTTGTGGCTGGTCGCGCAGTTCCCCGCGCCTCTCAAGTAACTCACCTGAACCTTCTCGTCTAGCGAGGTATGTGTCATGCGCGCGCCACATCTGAGCCGTCGTGTCGTACTTGCGGGGACTGCGGCGGCTGCCGCGCTCACGGCCGTTCCCTCCCTCCAGGGGAACGCCCTGGCCGCCTCCGCCGCCCCCACCTACCGCTGGCGCAACGTCGTCCAAGGCGGCACCGGGTTCGTCACCGGCGTGCTCTTCCACCCCTCCGTCCGGGGGCTCGCCTACGCCCGTACCGACATCGGCGGCGCCTACCGGTGGGACGACTCCGCCGCGCGGTGGACGGCGCTCACCGATCACCTCGGCTGGGACGACTGGAACCTTCTCGGGGTCGAGGCGATGGCGGTCGACCCCGTCCATCCGAACCGGGTCTACCTCGCGCTCGGTACGTACGCGCAGTCCTGGGCCTCCAACGGGGCCGTTCTGCGGTCCGACGACCGGGGGGCCACCTGGGCCCGTACCGACCTCGACGTCAAGCTCGGGGCCAACGAGGACGGGCGTGGGTGCGGAGAGCGGCTGCTCGTCGATCCCCGGGACAGCGACACGCTCTGGCTCGGGACCAGACATGACGGGCTCCTCAAGTCCACCGACAGGGGCGCTACTTGGGCCAAGGTCGACGGGTTCCCGGGCACCCCCAGCGCTTCCGGGCAGGGCGTCACCCTCCTCGTCGCCGCAGGGCGTGTCCTCTACGCCGGTTGGGGTGACTCCGACGGGACCGCCGCCAACCTGTTCCGCACGGCCGACGGGAGCAACTGGGAGGCCGTGCCGGGACAGCCCTCCGGTACCGCCGCCAAGGTGCCGATCCGGGGCGCGTACGACCGGAACACCCGTGAGCTGTATCTGACGTACGCCGACGCCCCCGGGCCCAACGGACAGTCCGACGGCAGTGTGCACGCGCTGTGCACCGCCAACGGCAAGTGGCGCGAGGTCACACCGGTGAAGCCGGGCGGGACCACCGCCGACGGCGGCACCGACTCCTTCGGGTACGGCGGGGTCGCCGTGGACGCCCGGCGGCCGGGCACCCTCGTCGTCTCCACGAACAACCGGTGGGCCCTGGTCGACACCGTCTTCCGGTCCACCGACGGCGGTCGCTCCTGGACCTCCCTCAAGGACTCCGCCGTCTTCGACGTGTCCGAGACGCCCTATCTCAAGTGGGGTGCGGACGCGCCCAAGTTCGGCTGGTGGATCCAGGCGCTCGCGCTCGACCCCTACGACTCCAGGCACCTCGTGTACGGCACCGGCGCCACTCTCTACGGCACCCGGGACCTGAAGCACTGGGCTCCGCAGATCCGCGGGATCGAGGAGGCGTCCGCGCGGCTGCTGATCTCGCCCCCGGCCGGGGAGGCGCCGCTGATCAGCGGGTCCGGGGACGTCGGCGTGATGTACCACGAGAAGCTCACGGCGTCCCCTTCGCGCGGCATGGCGTCGAACCCCGTGTTCGGGACGGCGACGGGACTCGCGCAGGCCGCGGCGAAGCCGGCGTACGTCGTGCGCGCCGGGTGGGGCGACCACGGCAACGGGGCGTACTCGAACGACGGCGGGCGGACCTGGGCGCCCTTCGCGGCCCAGCCCGCCCTCGCCAAGGACGCACCGGGGCCGGTCGCCGTCAGTGCCGACGGCGGAGTGCTGCTGTGGGTCTTCGGGCACTGGGACGGCACCAAGTACCCGGCCCACCGTTCCACGGACAACGGGGCCACCTGGGCCGAGGTCGCCTCCTTCCCGAGGGGCGCCACGCCCCTCGCCGATCCGACCGACCCGGCGCTGTTCTACGCGTACGACACCGACACGGGAACGCTGTTCGCCAGCACGGACGGCGGCGTCACCTTTACCGCGCGCGCCTCCGGACTGCCCTCCGGAGACAGCCAGTTCGAGCTCGTCGCGGCACCCGGGCGCTCCGGCGACCTGTGGCTCAGCGTGAAGTGGAACGGGTTGTACCGGTCCACCGACGGGGGCGTCGGCTTCTCCAAGGTCGCCAGTTGCTGGGCCTCGTACACCCTCGGCTTCGGCAAGGCGGCCGAGGGAGCCGCGTACCCGGCGGTCTACATGGTCGGCTCCACCGAGTCGATCACCGCCGTGTACCGCTCCGACGACGAGACGAGGAGCTGGGTGCGGATCAACGACGACCAGCACCAGTGGGGCTGGACCGGTGAGGTGATCACCGGTGACCCGCGGGTGTACGGACGCGTGTATCTCGCCACCAACGGGCGTGGCATCCAGTACGGGGAGCCCGTCTGATGCCAGGGCTCGGTGACGCCACCCGCGGCCGCGTCCTCTTCGGCGGTGACTACAACCCCGAGCAGTGGCCCGAGGAGACCTGGCAGGAGGACGTCCGGCTGATGAAGGACGCCGGCGTCAACTCCGTCACGCTCGGCGTCTTCTCCTGGGCGAAGCTCGAACCCCGGCCCGGGGAGCGGGACTTCGGCTGGCTCGACCGGCTCATGGACCTGATGCACGAGCACGGCATCGGGGTCGTCCTCGCCACCCCGACCTCCTCGCCACCGCCCTGGCTGGGCCATCTGCATCCCGAGACCCTGCCCGTCGACCAGGACGGCCGCACCGAGTGGTGGGGCGGCCGGCAGCACTTCTCGCACTCCAGCGCCGTCTACCGGCACCATGCCGCCGCCATCACCGAGGCCCTCGCCGCCCGCTACGGCGGCCACCCGGCCCTCACGATGTGGCACATCAACAACGAGTACTGCACCTTCGACTGGGGCGACGAGGCCGCCGCCCGGTTCCGCGACTGGCTGCGACAGCGGTACGGCACCCTCGACGCCCTCAACTCCGCCTGGGGCACCGCCTTCTGGAGCCAGGGCTACGGCGACTGGGCCGAGGTGCACACACCGCGCCACGCCCACTATCTGAAGAACCCGGCCCAGGTCCTCGACTTCAAGCGGTTCACCTCCGACATGCTCCTGGAGTGCTACCTCGCCGAACGGGACATCGTGCGCAGGCACACCCCGCACCTCCCGGTCACGACCAACTTCATGCCGCTGTGGACGGGACAGGACGCCTGGCGGTGGGCCGAGGAGGAGGACGTGGTCTCCGTCGACCTGTATCCCGATCCGCGGGATCCGCTCGGCGCCCAACAAGGGGCGCTGGTGCAGGACATGACCCGCTCGCAGGCCCGTGGTCCCTGGATGCTGATGGAGCAGGCGGCCGGGCCCGTCAACTGGCGGGGCGTCAACCACCCCAAGCCGCGCGGCCTCAACCGGCTCTGGTCCCTCCAGGCCGTCGCCCGTGGCGCCGACGCCGTCTGCTACTTCCAGTGGAGACAGTCCCGGCAGGGCGCGGAGAAGTTCCACTCCGGGATGGTCAGCCACGCGGGGGAGCGGGGGCGGACCTACCAGGAGGTCAGGCAGCTCGGCGCGGAACTCGGCCGGATCGGCGGGGCGGTCGCCGGCCGCCACACACCCAACGAGATCGCCGTCCTGCACGACTGGCACTCCTGGTGGGCCGGCGCCCACGAGGGCCGGCTCTCCAGCGAGGTCGACTATCCGCAGGTGCTGAGCGCCTGGCACCGGGCCCTCTGGGAGGCCCACCTGGCCACGGACTTCGCCCATCCCGAACACGCCCTGAGCGCGTACAAGCTCGTCGTCGTCCCGCAGTTGTACGCCCTCACCGACGCGGCCGTCGACAACCTCCTCGCCTACGTCCACCAGGGCGGCACGCTCGTCTCCGGCTTCCTCACCGGCATCGCCGACGAGGACGACCGGGTACGGCCCGGCGGGATGGACGCCCGTCTGCGCGAGCTGTTCGGCATCCGCACCCTGCACGAGTGGTGGCCACTGGACGCGGGCGATGCCGTCGAATGCGACGGGTTCCGGGGAACCTTGTGGTCCGAGGAGATCGAGGCGGACGGGGAGGCGGTCGTGGCCGCCACCTTCAAGGGGGGCGAACTCGACGGTCTGCCCGCCGTGCTGCGCAAGGGGCGGGCCCGCTATCTCGCCACGCTTCCCGAACCGGACCAACTGCGCGAGCTGCTCGCCGGGTTCGCGGCCGAGGTGGGCGTCCGGCCGGTGCTGGAGGGGCTGCCGGCGGGCGTCGAGGCCGTACGGCGGGGTGAGTTGCTCTTCGTGCTCAATCACGGCCGCGACTCCGTGGACCTGCGTGTTCCGGGCGTTTTCCATGATCTGCTGACCGGCATGAACGTCGTGGACGAACTCACCCTCGACCGCTACGGAGTGGCGGTGCTGAAGCCATGAGCCTGGTGTACGGCACCTGGGAACCCCGCCCTGCGACCCGCTGGGAGGACGGCTTCCTCAGCGGCAACGGCCATCACGGCACCCTTGTGTTCGGCGAACCGAACGACGAGCGGGTCGTCGTCACCCATCACACCCTGGTCCGCCCCAACGGCGCCGAACAGGCCCGCCCGCCGCGGCTGGCCGCCGAACTCCCTGCGCTTCAGGACCGGTTGCTCGCCGGAGAGCTGGACGCGGCCGAGAGCTTCACGGACCACCGGGACCTCCAGTGGGTGCAGCCCTTCCACCCGGCCTTCCAGATCCGGCTGCGCGGCACGACCGGCGACGCCCCCGGCTACCACCGGTCCGTCGACTTCACCACCGGCGTCACCCGCACCTGGTACCAGGGCTGGGACAGCGAGGTCTTCGTCTCCCGCGCCGACGACGTCATCGTCCACCGGGTCACCACGACCGACCTGGAGATCTCCCTGGACCACCGGCTGCCGGGCGCCCCCAGGGACCTCGGCGTCGGCCAGGGCGCCGTGCTCACCCCCGAGGGCGCCCTGCTCACCCTGCGCGCCCGCTACCCCGGCAGCGACCGCGCCTACACCGGTGTCACCCTCGTCCGGCTCACCGGCGGCACCGTCACCCTCACCCCGCCCGGCCTGCGGATCAGCGGCGCCGAGTCGGTGCTGCTGCTGACCCGAGTCGTCCGGCACACCGGCGAACTGGACGTCTTGGCCGAGGCGCGCGCCCTGCGCGAACTCCCCCTGGACCACTCGGCGCTCCTCGAACGGCACACCGCACTGCACCGCACCGCCTACACCCGCGTCACCCTCGACCTGGACGCGGACCCCGACGAACGCAACCTGCCCGGCGCGGAGTTGCTGGAACGCCCCGACAGTCCTGCCCTCATGGAGCGCCTCTTCGCCGCCGGCCGCTACCACCTGCTCTCCGCGAGCGGCCTCTTCCCGCCCCGCCTCACCGGCCTGTGGACCGGCGACTGGGACACCGCCTGGGCAGGGGCGTTCACCAACGACGCCAACGTCAACCTCCAGACCGCGTCCGCCGCGGCAGCCGCCCTCCCCGAAGTGACCGAGGCGCTCGCGTCCCTCGTCCACGGGCAGCGGGACGACTGGCGGGAGAACGCCCACGCGATCTTCGGCGCCCGCGGGATCGTCGCCCCGCCGCACAGCGACGGCGAGTCCGGGCTGACGTACCACTTCAGCCGTGAGTACCCGCTGCACCTGTGGACGGCCGGCGCCGACTGGCTGCTCAAGCCGCTCGTCGACCACGACGAGACCACCGGCACCCGCGACCCCCGCACCGCCGCCGCGCTCGCCGAGGTCGCCCAGTTCTACGAGGACTTCCTCACCCGCACCGACACCGATGGACAACTCGTCGTCGTCCCCTCCTACTCGCCGGAGAACCGCCCCGCCAACGCCAGTTGGGGCGCCATCAACGCGGCGATGGACCTCTCGGCGGCCCGGCACGCGCTGCTCACGGCCGCCGCGTACCACCCGCGGGACGCGGCCCGCCTGCGCGCCCTCGCCGACCGCCTTCCGTCGCACCGGATCAACGACGACGGGGCGATCGCCGAGTGGGCCTGGCCGGGCCTGGAGGACACCTACGACCACCGGCATCTCAGCCATCTGTACGGGGTCTGGCCGCTCGACGAGATCAATCCCTACGACACCCCCGGCCTCGCCGACGCCGCCCACCGCGCCCTGCGACTGCGCGGCGCCGAGAACGACTCGGCCCACGGACACCTCCACCACGCCCTGATCGCGGCCCGGCTGCGCGACGGCGAACGGGTCGCGCACGCCCTCGGCCAGGTCCTCAAGGGCGACTTCTTCCACAACTCGCTGATGAGCGCGCACTACCCGAACCGCGACGTCTACAACGCCGACGCCGCCCACACCCTCCCGGCCGTGCTCGTCGAGATGCTCGTGCAGTCGACGCCCGACCGGCTGGTCCTGCTGCCCGCCCTGCCCGACCGCTACCCCCAGGGACAACTCCGCGGCGTCCGAACCCGGTTCGGCGCCGCACTCGACCTCGTCTGGACCCCACGGCAAGCGACCGCGGTCCTGCGCCCCACGCGCAGCCACCGCGTCGAACTGAGGACTTCCTCCGGCACCCGGCCGCTCGACCTCGTCGCCGGAGAAGACCACGTCCTGCGTCTGGAGGCGTGGTAGCCACCCCGCAAGACACCCCCGCGATTCCCCCCACCCATGGAAGGGACACCATGGCAAAGAGCACGAACACCAAACTGCGCAAGATCACCATGGCCGTACTGGCCCCCGCGATGGCCCTCGGCGCCACCGTCGGCCTCGCCTCCGCACCCGCCTCGGCGGCCGTGTGGAACTCCTGCGACCAGTGGGGCAACACCAGCCTGAACGGCTACACCCTCTACAACAACATCTGGGGTTCCGGCGCCGGCAGCCAGTGCATCTGGGCCAACTCCGGCACCAACTGGGGAGTCTGGGCCAACCACCCCAACACCGGCGGCATCAAGTCCTACCCGAACGCGAAGAAGGTGGTCAACAAGACCATCTCCTCGCTCGGTTCGCTGTCCAGCAGCTACAACGTCACCGTCCCGTCGTCCGGCGCGTACAACACGTCGTACGACATCTGGGACACCGACTACGACTACGAGATCATGCTCTGGGTCAACTACAACGGAGCCGTCGGCCCGCTCGGCACCTCGCAGGGCAACGTCACCCTCGGCGGCCACACCTGGACCGTCTACAAGGGCACCAACGGCGCCAACGAGGTGTTCTCGTTCCTGCGCACCTCGGACTCCAGCTCCGGCACCGTGAACATCAAGTCGATCCTCACCTGGATCTCGGGCACCAAGGGCTGGATGTCCAGCAGCGAGACCATCGGGGACGTCCAGTTCGGCTACGAGATCACGTCCTCGTCCGGCGGACTGGACTTCGTCACCAACAACCTGACGGTCAGCAGCAGTTGATCAGCTGACCTCCGCACGCGTGCGGCCGGTCCCCCTAGGGGAGGGACCGGCCGCACGTCATGTCACCGCCACCGGCTACTCCGCCACCGGCAGCCGCGCCCCGTCCCGCAGGAACAACGGGATGCGGTCGAGCGGCGCGTCGACCGTCACGGTCCTGCCGCCCTCGTACGACTCACCGGTCCACGCGTCCGTCCAGGTCGCGCCCGCCGGGAGATACGTCGTCCGGGCCGTCGCGCCCGCCGTCAGCACCGGGGCCACCAGCAGGTCGGCGCCGAAGAGATACGCGTCGTCCACCGACCAGGCCGCCTGGTCGTCCGGGAACTCCAGGAACAGCGGCCGCATGGGCGGCAGACCCTCCTCGTGGGCCTCCCGCATGACGTCCAGGACGTACGGCCGCAGCCGCTCGCGCAGCCGCAGGTACTTCTCCAGGACGGCCCCGGCCGCCTCGCCGTACGACCACACCTCGTTGGGTCCGCCCGTCATGTCCGGGCCCAGCGGCATGCCCGGGTCGCGGAAGCCGTGCAGCCGCATCAGCGGGGACAGCGCGCCGAACTGGAACCAGCGGACCATGACCTCCTGGTACGCCGGGTCGGTCGGGTCGCCGCCGTGGAAGCCGCCGATGTCGGTGTTCCACCAGGGGATGCCGGACAGCGCGGTGTTGAGGCCGGCCGCTATCTGGCGGCGCAGGGTCGGGAAGTCGGTGCCGATGTCACCGGACCACAGGGCCGCTCCGTAGCGCTGACTGCCCGCCCACGCCGAGCGGTTGAGGGTGATGACCTCCTCGCCCTCGGCGCGCAGGCCCTCGTGGAAGGTGCGGGCGTTGTCCGCCGGATAGATGTTGCCGACCTCCAGGCCGGGCCCCGACCAGTAGCGCAGGTTCTCCGGGAAACCCGGCTTCAGCTCGGGCTCGCAGGCGTCCAGCCAGAAGGCCGTGATGCCGTACGGGTCGAGATAGTTCTCCTTGATCCTCGACCACACGAACTGGCGAGCCTCCGGGTTGGTGGCGTCGTAGAAGGCCACCTGGACCGTGGACGCCACCTCCTTGTCCGGCCAGTCCGCGTGCGCCATCGGCCCGTACTGCGTGCCGATGAAGTAGCCGCGCTGCTCCATCACCGGGTGGTTCTCGCTCAGCGGCGACACCGACGGCCAGACGGAGACGACGAGTTTGACGCCCAGTTCCGTCAACTCCCGCACCATCGCGGCCGGGTCGGGCCACTCCGCGGGGTCGAACTTCCACTCGCCCAGGTGCGTCCAGTGGAAGAAGTCGCACACGATCGCCGAGAGGGGCAGTCCGCGACGCTTGTACTCCCGCGCCACCTCCAGGAGTTCGTCCTGGGTGCGGTAGCGCAGCTTGCACTGCCAGAAGCCCGTCGCCCACTCCGGCATCATCGGCGTCCGGCCGGTGACCGCGGAGTAGTGGCGCTGCCCGTCGGCGGGGGAGCCGGCCGTGATCCAGTAGTCGATCTGGCGGGCCGAGTCGGCCACCCAGCGGGTGCCGTTGTGGGCCAGCTCCACCCGGCCGATCGCCGGGTTGTTCCACAGCACGGTGTAGCCGCGGCTGGACGTCAGCACCGGGATGCCGACCTCGGCGTTGCGCTGGACCAGGTCGAGGACCAGGCCCTTCTGGTCGAACCGCCCGTGCTGGTGCTGGCCGAGGCCGTACAGCTTCTCGTCGTCGTAGGCGGCGAACCGCTGCTCAAGGCGGTGGTGGCCGTTGCCGACGGCCGTGTAGAGGCGCGACCCCGGCCACCAGAAATGGGCGCGGGCCTCCGCGAGCAGCTCGCTCGCGTCGTCCGTCCGCAGGAACCGGATCAGGCCCTCGCCGCTGACCTCGACGGTGAGCGAGCCGACCGTCAACCGCCCCTGCCCGTCCTCGATCTTGACGGTGGACGAGGTGGCGGGCGCGTCGTCGAGCAGCGCACCCGGCAACCCCTCCAGGATCGGCCCGCCGAGCCGCGCCCGGACCCGGACCGCGTCCGGACCCCAGGCTTCGATGCGTACGGTCTCCTGCCGGCCGCTCCACTCCAGCGCGCCGTCCCGCTCACGGAACGTACCGACGGTCGGGGACGACTGCGCGAGGCTCACCGCGCCGGTCGGGGGCTGGTTCTCGGCATGCTGAGTCACTTGAGGCGCTCCTGGGCTCCGATACTCCTGGCGGAGTGGCAGACATGGGGGTGCCCCGGCAGGGGCGGACGCGTGAAGGTGTTACGCCGGTGATGGGCGGTTACGCCGGTACCGGGCCGGTGCTCGCCCGGACCGTCAACTCGGGGGAGATCAGCACGACTTCGTCGCTGCCGCGGCCGTCCAGCTTGGCCACCAGACGCTCCACCGCATGGCGGCCCATCTCCTGGGCGGGGATGGCGACCGAGGTCAGCCGTACCGAGGCCTGGGTCGCCACCTGGTCGGGGCAGACCGCGACCACCGAGACGTCCTCGGGGACGGCACGCCCCTGCTGGCGCAGCAGGGCGAGCAGCGGTTCGACCGCCGACTCGTTCTGTACGACGAACCCCGTGGTGGCGGGGCGCTCGTCGAGGATGCGGGCGAGCGTGACGGCCATCGCGTCGTACCCGCCCTCGCACGGCCGGTGCAGCAGTCGTACGCCCAACTCCTGGGCCCGGGTGCGCAGTCCGTCCAGGGTGCGCTCGGCGAAACCCGTGTGCCGTTCATAGACCGCGGGGGCCTCGCCGATGACAGCGATGTCGCGGTGGCCGAGCATCGCGAGGTGCTCGACACAGAGCGCGCCGGTCGCCCGGAAGTCGAGGTCGACGCAGGTCAGCCCGGAGGTGTCGGCGGGGAGGCCGATGAGCACGGAGGGCTGGTCGGTGCCGCGCAGCAACGGCAGCCGCTCGTCGTCGAGTTCGACGTCCATCAGGATCATGGCGTCGGCGAGCCCGCTGCCGGTGACGCGGCGCACCGCGTCCGGACCCTCCTCGCCGGTCAGCAGCAGGACGTCGTACCCGTGCGTCCGGGCGGTGGTGGCGACGGCGATGGCGATCTCCATCATCACCGGCACGTACATGTCCGTGCGCAGCGGCACCATCAGCGCGATGATGTTGGACCTGCTGCTGGCCAGGGCGCGGGCGCCCGCGTTCGGGTGGTAGCCGAGTTCGCGGATGCTCTGCTCGACCCGCTGCCGGGTGGTCGTGGAGATGGACCGCTTGCCACTGAGGACATAGCTCACCGTGCTCGCCGACACTCCGGCGTGCTGGGCGACCTCGGCGAGGGTGACCATCCAGCTCTCCAAGCTTTGTGAAGCGCTTCGACAGTGCGCAGTGCGAACAAGGGCGGGTGAGGGTGGTTCGACAGTAGCTTCACCCGGGGTGGGTGTCCATAGGCTGTCGAAGCGCTTCGATAAGGAGTTCGGGACGGGGTGCCACATGGCCCTCCGGCTCCCATCATGACGGACCGGAGCGACGGCAACCTTTCGAACGGCGGCGGCCACTGAAGAGGTGTAACAGGACCCCCCGGAAGGACCCCCATGCAGCACCGCCGCCCCCGCTTCTCCAAGAAGGCGAAGACCCTGCTCTCCGGCACGGTCGCGCTGGCCGCCGCCGTCGGCGTCACCGTCGCGCAGGCCGACGAGTCGAGCAAGAAGTGCACGGCGTTCGACACGATCACGCTCGGCAAGTACTACGTGAACAACAACCTCTGGAACGAGGGGAAGTACACCGGCACCCAGTGCGTGTGGTCCAACTCCCAGTCGGGGTCGACCATTTCATGGGGCACCGACTACAGCCTCGCCAACAGCGCCACCGGCCGGGACTACGACGTGAAGTCGTACGCCTCCACCGTGCTCGGCTGGCACTGGGGCTGGAAGACCGACAAGGCCGCCACCCAGCTGCCCATCCGGGTCGGCGACCGCAAGCCGGTGAGGACCAGCTGGGAGTTCACGGTCAGCGCCGCCCCCGGCACCATGAACGTCGCGTACGACCTGTGGCTGCACAACAAGAGCACCGCCGACTGGCAGGACCAGCCCACCGACGAGATCATGATCTGGCTCAACCGCCAGGGCGGCGCCGGACCGCTCGGCACCAAGTACGGCAGCGTCAGCCTCGGCGGCGCGATGTGGGACATCTACCAGGGCGACATCGGCTGGAAGGTGTACTCCTTCGTCCGGCAGACCAACACCACCAAGGCCTCTCTCAACCTGGACGACTTCACCCAGGCCCTCGTTCGGCGCAAGCTGCTCAGCAACGACAAGTACGTCTCCGGCATCGAGTCCGGCACGGAGGTCTTCAAGGGCACCGGGCGCCTGGACACCAAGTCCTACTCCGTCAACATCGGCTGAACGGGCGCGTCCCAGGGGTGGTGGGGTCGCCCGGGATCGGGTACATACGATCGAGTAGCACCGGTCGGTAACGATAACGGTCCAAGATCCCGATTCGCGGCGAGGTGACCCTCATGTCCGCCCCATCCAGCAAACCCACCGTCTCCGAACGTGAGGCCCGCGAGGTCGCGGAGGCGGCCCGGGAACAGGAGTGGCGCAAGCCCAGCTTCGCCAAGGAACTGTTCCTCGGCCGCTTCCGGCTCGACCTGGTCCATCCGCACCCCATGCCCTCCACGGAGGCCGCCCAGCGCGGCGAGGAGTTCCTCGCCAAACTCCGCGACTTCTGCGAGACCAAGGTGGACGGCGCCCTCATCGAGCGCGAGGCCCGCATCCCCGACGAGGTCATCAACGGCCTCAAGGAGCTCGGCGCGCTCGGCATGAAGATCGACACCAAGTACGGCGGGCTCGGCCTCACCCAGGTGTACTACAACAAGGCGCTCGCGCTGGCCGGCTCCGCCTCCCCGGCGATCGGCGTGCTCCTCTCCGCCCATCAGTCGATCGGCGTACCGCAGCCGCTGAAGCTGTTCGGCACGGCCGAGCAGAAGGAGACGTTCCTGCCCCGGTGCGCCCGCACCGACATCAGCGCGTTCTTGTTGACCGAGCCGGACGTCGGCTCCGACCCGGCCCGGCTGGCCACGTCCGCGGTGCCGGACGGGGACGACTACGTCCTCGACGGAGTGAAGCTGTGGACCACCAACGGTGTGGTCGCCGACCTCCTCGTCGTCATGGCCCGGGTACCGAAGTCCGAGGACCACAGGGGCGGCATCACCGCGTTCGTCGTCGAGACCAACTCGCCCGGCATCACGGTCGAGAACCGCAACGCCTTCATGGGCCTGCGCGGCATCGAGAACGGCGTCACCCGCTTCCACCAGGTCCGCGTCCCGGCGGCCAACCGCATCGGCCCCGAGGGCGCGGGGCTGAAGATCGCGCTCACCACCCTCAACACCGGCCGACTCTCCCTGCCCGCCTCCTGTGTGGCGGCCGGCAAGTGGTGCCTGAAGATCGCCCGCGAGTGGTCGGCGGCCCGCGAGCAGTGGGGCAAGCCCCTCGCCCACCACGAGGCCGTCGGCTCGAAGATCAGCTTCATCGCGGCCACCACCTTCGCGCTGGAGGCGGTCACCGACCTCGCCAGCCAGATGGCCGACGAGGACCGCAACGACATCCGCATCGAGGGCGCCCTGGCCAAGCTCTTCGCCTCGGAGCAGGCGTGGCTCATGGCCGACGAACTCGTCCAGATCCGCGGCGGCCGGGGCTTCGAGACGGCCGCCTCCCTGGCCGCCCGCGGCGAACGAGCAGTCCCCGCGGAACAGGTCCTGCGCGACCTCCGCATCAACCGCATCTTCGAGGGCTCGACCGAGATCATGCACCTGCTGATCGCCCGCGAGGCGGTGGACGCCCACCTCTCGGTCGCCGGCGACCTGATCGACCCGGAGAAGTCCCTGACCGACAAGGCGAAGGCCGGCGCGGGCGCGGGCGTGTTTTACGCCAAGTGGCTCCCGAAACTGGTCGCGGGACAGGGGCAACTTCCTTACTCCTACCGCGAGTTCAAACACGAGATCGACCTCTCCGCGCACCTGCGCTACGTCGAACGCACGGCGCGCAAGCTCGCCCGCTCCACCTTCTACGCCATGTCCCGCTGGCAGGGCCGCATGGAGACCAAGCAGGGCTTCCTCGGCCGGATCGTCGACATCGGCGCGGAACTGTTCGCGATGAGCGCCGTCTGTGTCCGGGCCGAACTCCTGCGCACCACCGAGGACCACGGCCGCGAGGCCTACCAACTCGCGGACGCCTTCTGCCACCAGTCCCGCATCCGGATCGAGGAACTCTTCGGCCGCCTGTGGACCAACACCGACGACCTGGACCGCAAGGTCGTCAAGGGCGTCATGTCCGGCACCTACGTATGGCTGGAGGACGGCATCGTCGACGCCTCGGGCGAGGGCCCCTGGATCGCCGACGCGACACCGGGTCCGAGCGAGAAGGAGAACGTCCACCGCCCGATCAGCTGACCGGCCCATGACAGCGCGCTTTCCCGGGGGGACCTCCTTCGGGGGACGCGCTGTCCTCACACACCGTCCTTACGGCAACAATGGGGGGATGAGTGACAGTCCAGCCCTCCGAGGGCACGGGGCGAAAGCCCCGTCTGCGGCCCGCGCCCTCGCCGACCCCCACCTCGTCTACGACCCCGTGGCGGGCGACGGCCCCAAGGACGTGGTGATCCTCGGCTCCACCGGCTCGATCGGCACGCAGGCCATCGATCTCGTGCTGCGCAACCCGGACCGCTTCCGGGTCACCGCGCTGTCCGCCAACGGCGGCCGGGTCTCCCTGCTCGCCGAGCAGGCCCACCGGCTCGGGGTGCGGACCGTCGCGGTCGCCCGCGAGGACGTCGTACCGGCGCTGCGGGAGTCCCTCCAGGCCCGGTACGGCACCGGCGAGCCGCTCCCGGAGATCCTCGCCGGCCCCGACGCGGCCGCCCAGGTCGCCGCCTCGGACTGCCACACCGTCCTCAACGGCATCACCGGCTCGATCGGCCTCGCCCCGACCCTCGCCGCCCTGGAGGCGGGCCGCACCCTCGCGCTCGCCAACAAGGAGTCGCTCATCGTCGGCGGCCCGCTGGTCAAGGCGCTCGCCGAGCCCGGGCAGATCATCCCGGTCGACTCCGAGCACGCGGCGCTGTTCCAGGCCCTCGCGTCCGGGACGCGGGCCGACGTACGGAAACTCGTCGTCACCGCCTCCGGCGGCCCGTTCCGCGGCCGTACCAAGGAGGAACTGGCGGACGTCGGCGTCGAGGACGCCCTCGCCCACCCCACCTGGGCCATGGGCCCGGTCATCACCATCAACTCCGCGACCCTCGTCAACAAGGGCCTGGAAGTCATCGAGGCACACCTCCTCTACGACATTCCCTTCGACCGCATTGAGGTCGTCGTGCATCCCCAGTCGTATGTCCACTCGATGGTTGAGTTCACGGACGGATCGACAATCGCCCAGGCGACGCCCCCCGACATGCGCGGGCCCATCGCCATCGGCCTCGGCTGGCCCGAGCGCGTCCCCGACGCGGCCCCCGCCTTCGACTGGAGCACGGCGTCGACGTGGGAGTTCTTCCCGCTCGACAACGACGCGTTTCCTTCGGTCAACCTTGCGAGGCACGTGGGAGAGCTCGCGGGCACGGCCCCGGCGGTGTTCAATGCCGCCAACGAGGAGTGCGTGGAGGCGTTTCGGGTCGGCGCGCTGCCCTTCAACGGGATCATGGAGACCGTGACGCGCGTGGTGGAGGAACACGGCACGCCGGCCACGGGAACCCCACTCACGGTGTCGGACGTCCTCGAAGCGGAGACCTGGGCCCGCACCCGGGCCCGGGAACTGGCGGCACAGACGGCGGAGGCCCGTGCATGACGACCCTGATGTTCATCCTCGGCATAGCGGTCTTCGCGCTCGGACTCCTCGTCTCGATCGCGTGGCACGAGCTGGGCCACCTCTCCACGGCCAAGCTCTTCGGCATCCGCGTGCCCCAGTACATGGTCGGCTTCGGCCCGACCATCTTCTCGAAGAAGAAGGGCGACACCGAGTACGGCTTCAAGGCCATCCCGTTCGGCGGCTACATCCGCATGATCGGCATGTTCCCGCCGGGCCCGGACGGCCGCCTGGAGGCCCGCTCCACCTCGCCGTGGCGCGGCATGATCGAGGACGCCCGCTCGGCCGCCTTCGAGGAGCTCCAGCCCGGCGACGAGGACCGCCTCTTCTACACGCGCAAGCCGTGGAAGCGGGTCATCGTGATGTTCGCGGGCCCGTTCATGAACCTGATCCTCGCGATCGGCCTGTTCCTGACGGTCCTGATGGGCTTCGGCATCCAGCAGCAGACCACCGACGTCGCCTCGGTCTCCCCGTGCGTGATCTCCCAGAGCGAGAACCGCGACACCTGCAAGAAGACCGACAAGCCCTCACCGGCAGCGGCGGCCGGCATGAAGAAGGGCGACAAGATCGTCTCCTTCGCCGGGGTGAGGACCGACGACTGGAACACCCTCTCCGACCTCATCCGCGACAGCGCCGGCAAGACGGTCCCGATCGTCGTCGACCGCGACGGCACGCAGGTCTCCCTCTCGGCCAGGATCGCCACCAACCTCGTGGCGAAGAAGGACTCCAGCGGGGCCTACGTCCAGGGCGAGTACGTCAAGGCCGGCTTCCTCGGCTTCAGCGCCGCCACCGGCGTCGTCAAACAGGACTTCGGCGACTCCGTGACCTGGATGACGGACCGCGTCGGCGACGCGGTCGACTCCCTCGCCGCCCTGCCCTCCAAGATCCCGGCCCTGTGGGACGCGGCCTTCGGCGACGGCCCCCGTGAACCGGACTCCCCGATGGGCGTGGTCGGCGCGGCCAGGGTCGGCGGCGAGATCGCCACCCTCGACATCCCGGCGTCCCAGCAACTGGCGATGTTCGTCATGCTCCTCGCGGGCTTCAACCTCTCCCTGTTCCTCTTCAACATGCTCCCGCTGCTGCCGCTGGACGGCGGCCACATCGCGGGCGCCCTGTGGGAGTCGCTGCGCCGCAACCTGGCCAGGCTCTTCCGCCGCCCGGACCCGGGCCCGTTCGACGTGGCGAAGCTGATGCCGGTCGCCTACGTCGTGGCGGGAATCTTCGTCTGCTTCACGATCCTGGTCCTCATCGCGGACGTGGTTAACCCGGTGAGAATCTCCTAGCCGTACGGCGTTGGTCTCGGCCCGGCACGCTCTGTGCCGGGCCGTCATCGTTCGAGTGGGTCCGCGGGACGGATGTGCCCGAGCCCGGGCCCGTGCCGTAATCTCGAAGCCTGGAGCCCACTGTTCCGTTGGCGCCGGACCTTGATCCACGACTTGGGGTTGCACAGCAGATGACTGCGATTTCTCTCGGCATGCCGTCCGTTCCGACCAGGGTTGCCGAGCGCCGCAAGAGCCGGCAGATCCAGGTAGGCACCGTCGCGGTCGGCGGCGACGCCCCGGTCTCCGTCCAGTCGATGACCACGACCCGTACGTCCGACATCGGCGCGACCCTCCAGCAGATCGCCGAGCTGACGGCGTCCGGCTGCCAGATCGTGCGCGTGGCGTGCCCCACCCAGGACGACGCGGACGCCCTTTCGACGATCGCCAGGAAGTCCCAGATCCCCGTCATCGCGGACATCCACTTCCAGCCGAAGTACGTCTTCGCCGCCATCGAGGCCGGCTGCGCCGCGGTCCGGGTGAACCCCGGCAACATCAAGCAGTTCGACGACAAGGTCAAGGAGATCGCGCGGGCCGCCAAGGACCACGGCACCCCGATCCGCATCGGCGTCAACGCCGGCTCCCTGGACCGCCGCCTGCTCCAGAAGTACGGCAAGGCGACCCCCGAAGCCCTCGTCGAGTCCGCGCTCTGGGAGGCGTCGCTCTTCGAGGAGCACGACTTCCGGGACATCAAGATCTCGGTCAAGCACAACGACCCGGTCGTCATGATCGAGGCGTACAAGCAGCTCGCCGCCCAGTGCGACTACCCCCTCCACCTCGGCGTCACCGAGGCCGGCCCGGCGTTCCAGGGCACGATCAAGTCCGCGGTCGCCTTCGGCGCCCTCCTCTCCCAGGGCATCGGCGACACCATCCGCGTCTCCCTCTCGGCCCCGCCGGTCGAGGAGGTCAAGGTCGGCAACCAGATCCTGGAGTCCCTCAACCTCAAGCAGCGCGGCCTGGAGATCGTCTCCTGCCCGTCCTGCGGCCGCGCCCAGGTCGACGTCTACAAGCTGGCCGAGGAAGTCACCGCAGGCCTCACCGGCATGGAGGTCCCCCTCCGCGTCGCGGTGATGGGCTGCGTCGTGAACGGCCCCGGCGAGGCCCGCGAGGCCGACCTCGGCGTCGCCTCCGGCAACGGCAAGGGCCAGATCTTCGTCAAGGGCGAGGTCATCAAGACGGTCCCGGAGTCCAAGATCGTGGAAACCCTCATCGAGGAGGCCATGAAGCTGGCCGAACAGATGGAGGCGGACGGAGTGGCCTCGGGCGAGCCGTCGGTGGCGGTGGCGGGCTGAGGTTCTCTGGTTGGGGGCCGAAGGCCCCCCTCCAGGGGCGCGGGGCTGTATCAACTTGCGGCTACCGCCGCGCGGGCGCGACCAGCCCCCACCCGCCCGCACCCGCGACCAAGCCACAGCCACCCGAGCTCGTAGGCGACGGCACCGAAAGCCCGGGCACCTCAAATCCAGCGGCCCCACCACAGGGCGACGCTGCTCAGCTTCCGCAGGTACAGTGCGGAGATCAGCCGTCCCCAGTGTGAGGCGCCCCGCCCGTGTTGACCCAGACGACCTCCCGGGTCCTCGAACCGAGCGACCTGGACGCTGCGCTCGCCGTCCTCGACCGCGAGCCGGTCGCGAACGCCTTCGTGACGTCCCGCGTTCAGGTCGCCGGACTCGACCCCTGGCGGCTCGGCGGCGAGATGTGGGGCTGGTACGAGGACGGCCTGCTGACCTCCCTCTGCTACGCCGGCGCCAACCTCGTCCCCATCTGCGCCACCCCGAGAGCCGTCCGCGCCTTCGCCGACCGGGCCCGCCGGGCGGGGCGCCGCTGCTCCTCCATCGTCGGACCCGTCGAACCCACCGCGGAGCTGTGGCGCCTCCTCGAACCCAGCTGGGGCCCCGCCCGTGAGATCCGCGCCCATCAGCCGCTGATGGTCACCGACCGGCTGTCCACCGACATCGCCCCGGATCCCTACGTCCGCCGCATCCGCAAGGACGAGATGGAGACGATCATGCCGGCGTGCGTGGCGATGTTCACGGAGGAGGTGGGCGTCTCCCCGATGGCCGGCGACGGCGGCCTCCTCTACCAGGCCAGGGTCGCCGAACTCGTGGGCTCCGGCCGCTCGTTCGCGCGTCTCGACGCCGACGGCAAGGTCGTCTTCAAGGCGGAGATCGGCGCCGCGACCGACCGTGCCTGCCAGATCCAGGGCGTCTGGGTTGCCCCCGAGTACCGCGGCCAGGGCTACGCGGCCCCCGGCATGTCGGCGGTCCTGCGCTACGCCCTCGCGGACGTCGCCCCCGTGGTCAGCCTCTACGTCAACGACTTCAACACGGCGGCCCGGCGAACGTACCGACGCGTGGGCTTCGAAGAGGTCGGCGCGTTCATGAGCGTCCTGTTCTGAAGGCCGTGAAGTACCCCGCGTCATCCGGCGAAGCGCCCTGTACGCTCCCCACATGCGATTCCCCGGTCACGGACACCGCCGCCACCCCGACGACGACATCGTGATCGGCCCCCTGGACCTCTCCGCCCGCGTCGACGAGGCCCTCGCCGTCCAGGCCATCGCTTTCGGGCTCGGCGCGGACGAGGTCGCCGTCCGCCGTCAGATCGTTCTCCGCCACATGACATACCCCGGCGCGAGGGCCCTCGGCGCCACCTCGGCGGAGCGTCTCGTCGGCTTCGTCTACGGCATGCCCAACGACCGCGCCCACTGGTGGTCCACGGTCGTGGAGCCCTATCTCCGCGCTCAGGGCCACGAGACCTGGCTGGACGACTCGTTCGTGATCACGGAGCTGCACGTCCACCCGCACTACCAGAACCGCGGAGTCGGCCGCTCCCTGATCACCACGATCACCGACGGCGCCACCGAACCCCGCTCGATCCTCTCCGCGATCGACTCGGACAGCCCGGCCCGCGGCCTCTATCACTCCCTCGGCTACCAGGACCTGGCCCGCCAGGTCCTCTTCCCCAGCGCCCCGAAGCCGTACGCCGTGATGGGCGCCCCCTTGCCACTGCGCCGCCGATAACCGATTTCCGCCACCACCGGACCCCCGGCTAACCTCCTTGCCATCACCGTTTTCCCGGCAGGAGTACGAGAACCATGGCCAACGCACCGGTCCAGCGCATGTCCCAGTTGATGGCGAAGACGCTGCGCGACGACCCGGCGGACGCCGAGGTCCTCAGCCACAAGCTCCTCGTCCGCGCCGGCTACGTCCGTCGCACCGCGGCCGGCATCTGGTCCTGGCTGCCCCTCGGCAAGAAGGTGCTGGCCAACGTGGAGCGCATCGTCCGTGAGGAGATGGACGCGATCGGCGCCCAGGAGGTGCTGCTCCCCGCCCTGCTGCCGCGTGAGCCGTACGAGGCGACGGGCCGCTGGGACGAGTACGGCGCCGAACTCTTCCGTCTCCAGGACCGCAAGGGCGGCGACTATCTGCTCGGTCCGACCCATGAAGAGATCTTCACCCTGCTGGTGAAGGACCAGGCGTCCTCCTACAAGGACCTGCCGGTCATCCTCTACCAGATCCAGCACAAGTACCGTGACGAGGCCCGCCCCCGCGCCGGCATCCTGCGCGGCCGTGAGTTCCTCATGAAGGACTCCTACTCCTTCGACACCGAGGACGAGGGCCTGGCCCAGTCCTACGCCCTGCACCGCCAGGCCTACCAGCGCGTCTTCGAGCGTCTCGGCCTCGACTACCGCATCTGCGCCGCGACCGCCGGCGCCATGGGCGGCTCGAAGTCGGAGGAGTTCCTCGCCCCGGCCGGCGCCGGCGAGGACACCTTCGCCGACTGCCCCAACTGCGACTTCGCGGCCAACACCGAGGCGATCACGTACGAGCTGAAGGAGCGGGACGCCTCCGCCGTCCCGGCCGCCGAGGACATCCCCACTCCCGACACCCCCACCATCGAGACCCTCGCGGCCTCGCTGGGTGTCCAGGCCTCCGACACCTTGAAGAACCTGCTGGTGAAGGTGGACGGTGAGATCGTCGCCGTAGGCGTGCCCGGTGACCGTGAGGTCGACATGGACAAGGTCGAGGCGCACTTCGCCCCGGCGGTCGTCGAGATGGTCACCGAGGCCGACTTCGCGGGCCGCCCGGACCTGGTCCGCGGCTATGTCGGTCCGCAGGGCCTGGGGGAGAAGGTCAAGTACATCGCCGACCCGCGCGTGGCCCCCGGCACCGCCTGGATCACCGGCGCCAACAAGCCCGACACGCACGCCAAGAACGTCGTCGCCGGGCGGGACTTCGAGGTCGGCGAGTACGTCGACGTCGTGGTCGTCCAGGACGGCGACCCGTGCCCCAAGTGCGGCACCGGCCTCGTCCTCGACCGCGCCATCGAGATCGGCCACATCTTCCAGCTGGGCCGCAAGTACGCGGACGCCCTCAAGCTCGACGTCCTCGGCCAGCACGGCAAGCCGGTCCGCGTGACCATGGGCTCCTACGGCATCGGCGTCTCCCGCGCCGTCGCCGCCCTCGCCGAGCAGACCGCCGACGAGCAGGGCCTGTGCTGGCCGGCCGAGGTCGCCCCGGCCGACGTCCACGTGGTCGCCGCGGGCAAGGCCCTCCAGACCGAGCTGGCCCTCGACGTCTCCGAGAAGCTGCGCGCGGCCGGCCTTCGTGTCCTCGTCGACGACCGCGCGGGCGTCTCCCCGGGCGTGAAGTTCACGGACGCCGAGCTCATCGGCGTACCGAAGATCCTCGTCGCGGGCCGCCGCTCCGCCGAGGGCGTCCTGGAGCTGAAGGACCGCAGGACCGGTGAGCGCGAGGAGCTGACGGTGGACGAGGCGATCGCCCGCCTGTCCGCCTGACCCGTCTGCCACCTGGCCCGTTCCCCGCCCGGCACTCCGCCGGACAGGGGGCGGGCCGACGTGTGCCCGCGCCCGGGTCAGCCGGCTTCCGCTCCGTGGACGCAGGGGAGGAGTTCTTGGGGAAGCTCCACGCGCATCCCGCAGAAGCAGCGCAGCGGGCCGCCGCGGGAAGCGGGGGCGCCGAGATCGACCATGAGGATGTCCGCCACCTCCCGCAGCGCATCACCCGTCGGTGCACCTCGGGCGACTCGGATGCTGACCTCGTCCGAGTCCCAGACCGCGATGCTCGCCAGACCGTCGGCTACGGCAATGTGGACGCACACAACTGTCTCCCCAGGAAAGCGCTACGGCATGAGCGTTCCGCTCCGGGAGGCCAGCGGCTGACTGATGGTACCGATGGCGGGCGGACGCATGCACTGTTTCGGCATATTCACCCGACGCATCCGAACCGTGCGTCACAACCGGCGGATGTCGGCGCGACCGGCCGGACAGCCGGTCGCGCGGCGCTGGCCTCACCCGATGCGACTGACCTGAAGCATCGCCTCGGCGTCCTTCAGTAGTGCGCGCTGACGTGCCTCCGGCAATTGCCGGTAGAGCTTCAGCAGCCGGGCCTCGCGCTCGTCCCCGCTGGGGCCCGGCACGGGGCGGCCGACCGCCTCGAAGAACTCCTTCGGCGTCGTCCGGACGCCCCAGCGCCGAAACGCCTCGACCATGACGCGGAGCTTCTCCGGGTCGATGCGCGAGGTGCCGCGGGTGCGGTTCATCCAGGCGTTGAGCGTCGGGTAGGAGATGCCGGTTTCCGCCGCCAGGTCCTTCTGGGTCCTGCCCGGCACCTGTGCCAGCAGACGTTCGAGCAGGGCAGCCAGGTCCTCGTCACGGCGCGGCGGATCCTGGCCGGTCTCCGGGGATGCTGGGCGGCTCGCCTCGTTCGTCACATGTCCGAGGATCGGTCATCGTTATCTACAAGCGCAAGTAGATCGCAGATCGGGCCTGTGGGGGTCCGGTGTGCAGGGTGTAACTCTCCTGTCACGGTGGCACCTTGACACGATCTACATCTACATGAAGACTGCAGAGCGTATCCGGATGTGGGTCGCGGCCCCCGTGTGTGTGCCGCGGTGACCCGTGCCGTGTCCTTCGGCAATCTACATCTACATGGATATCGAAGATATGGGGCATGCCGCCCCGCACCTCCGCATCGATGCCGACGGGAGCGATCCATGCCGTTACCGGCCCACCCCATCGTCCAGCCCGCCCCCGAACCCGAACTGGTCACGCGTGCGCGCGCCGGGGACCGTGAGGCGTTCGCCGCGCTGTACCACCAGCACTACCGCATCGTGTACGGCTTCCTGCTCGTCCGGACCCGCAACAGACATCTCGCGGAGGACCTGACCCAGGAGGCGTTCGTCCGTGCCCTGCGCCGGATCGACGGCTTCACCTGGCAGGGCACGGCCTTCGCCGGCTGGCTCACCACCATCGCCAAGAACCTCTGGCTCGACGAACTCGGCCGCGGCCGGACCCGCTGGGAGACCCCGGTCGGCGAGTTCGACGACCCCCGGGGGACAGGCACCGGTGCCGAGGGCCTGGTCCCACGAGAACTGGAAGCCGTCGAGGCCCAGGAGACGGTGCGCTGCGCCCTGGACGTTCTCAGCGCCCGTCAGCGGCACTGCGTGGAGCTGCGCTACCTCGACGAACTCACCCCGCAGGAAACCGCGTTGGTGATGGGGCAGACCGTCGGAGCCGTGCGCACGCTCACCTATCGGTCGCTGCGGAAGCTGCGCTGGTCCATCGGGGCGGTGTCCGTGTGAACAGCAACCTCACCCACGCCGCCGGTGTGATCCGCGCGGTTCTGGGGTCCGTTCCGTTCGAACAGGCGGCGGCCGTCGCCCACGCGCTCGACACCGCCCGGCTCCTCGTCGACCCCCATCGCCCGCCGGGCACCGTACTGCTCAGGACGCCCGGCGGAGGCTGGTCCCGCATCCCGCGCCCACTGACCGAGCTGGAGCGCAAGGCGCTGGACTGGGACGCCGCCTGCGCACGGGCGCGGTACGTCGCCCAGGCCGTCGCGCGCCATCTCGCCGGCCAGGTCGGCCCCGCCGACATCCGCGTCGACGGCGACCGGGTGAAGGTCGTGCTCCGGGTCGACGGGCCCGAGCGCTGGACCCGCTGGCGCGCCTACTTCGGCATCACGATCGTCGGCGAGGGCGCCCGCCCGCACACCGTGATCGGAGAGGGAGTGCGCGACGGCGTGCGCGTCACGGTGGTGGCCCACGGCGCCGCGGCGACGCTGCCCTCCGCCGCGCCCACCGCACCGACACGCCCCTTCCGTCTCGGCGACACCGTCTACGACCTGGCCCTCCCGCTGCGCGACGTGCACGGGGACGTCTGGTACTTCCAGGGGTGCAGACGCCAGGACGGCATGCCGCTGATGTCCGTCGACGGCCGGCCCGAGCGCTGCTCCCTGGCCAACGTGGCGGCCCATGTGGGACCCCTGACACCGGTGGCGGTCCCGCTCCCGGACGACGTCGACCCGTCCGCGCCGCCGCTCACCCCGGTACCGGCCCATGGTCCGGCGGGACCGGTCCGATGAGCCCCGGCGCACCCGCCGCGGACGCGGGCTCGCGGGCCTGGGAGGCGAGCGCGGCCTGCCGGGCGAGGAACGCCGACCTGTGGTTCACCCGGCGGTACACGTCGACGGCGCTGGCCATCTGTGCGGCGTGCCCGGTGCTCGACTCCTGCCGGGCCGCCGTGCTGCACAGGGAGCGGAACCTGCCGCGCTGCGACCGCCAGGGCATCGTCGCCGGCCTCACCGGCGCCCAGCGCCACGCCCTGGAACAGTCGACGGACCACCTACCTGGGCCCACCACCCCTCCGCTGAGCGGGCCTTCGGACGACGACGCGTCAACCCCACCACCCGAGCGCCCGACGGTGCCTTCCCACCGGCCGGAGCCGGGGAGACGCCGGGCAGGGTCGAGCGGGGGACCGGCCGGCTCGCCGTGCGGGGGGATCGAGGGGGCGCCGCCGGGGGAGGCCGGGGCTGCCGTGGTCGGGAGGAAGAGCGGTACCGCCACACCGCGGTCGGTCGGGCCTGCGGGCGGCACGGAGCCGGGGAGACGCCGGGCACGGTCGAGCGGGGGACCGGCCGGCTCACCGCGAGGGGAGATCGAGGGGGCGGCGCCCGGGGAGGCCCGGGCCGCCACCGCGTCGGGCGCCGGGTGGCACCGCGGTGACCGGGGCGCGGGCTCCGCCGGAACGTCCCCGAGGGGATCCGCCGGGTGCGTGGACGAGGCTCCGCAAGCGGTGCTGTCCCGCCACGGGTCCGCCCGGTCGATAGCCGGGCCGACCGGCAGCGGCCGGAGCGAACGGCCCGCCGCCCCTTCTCACCGGACGGTCGGCGACCCACCCTCCGGCCGACCCGGCGACCCCACGGACGCGCGGCACCCGCCACCGGGGCGGTCCGGCGACGGCCGGCAGGAGCGGGGCGCCCGGAATCCGGGCCCCCGGCTCGCGCCCTGCGGTACTCGGGCCGCGTACCAACGGCACCTGCGGCGGGGCGAGTTCGTCGACGAGGCCTGCCGGGACGCCAATGCCCGCGGTGCCGGTCGGTACCGGCGCACCGGATCCACCCGCGACCGCACCGACGAAACCCGCCCGCGTGCGGCCGCCCGCGCCGCCACGGCCGACACCCCGAGCTGAGAACCGTTCACCGTCACCGGAGTACCTCATGTCCACGCCCCCTCCCCTCACCCCGTCCCAGGAGAAGGACCCCCGCGTTTCAGGGGCGCCCGGCCCGCTGGGACGGACGGCCGCCGCCCTGTGCCGAGCCCTGCGGTCCGGCCGCGTGCCGCGCCCCGACCGGCACGACCTGGACGACTGCCGTCGGGAACGCGACCGCTGGCAGCGCCACGCCGACTCCTACGAGCGGGAACTGACCCGCGTCCGGCTCGACCACGCACACCTGCTGGCCTGGCTGGCCGCGCTGCACCCCGCGAGCGCCGTCCTCACCCCCGACAGCGAGGCGGGCCCCGACGGCGTCCACCGGCTGCGCATCGAGGCGGGCGGGCGGCAGCTGTCCTGGCGGCTGCACCCGACCGACCTGCCGCTGTTCGTCCACACCCCGTACGCGCCCCACCCCCTGGCCGCGGACAGCCCCCCGGCCACCGAACAGGCGGCCCATCTGCGCCGGCACACCCGCCTGCTGGCGCTGGAGGGGATGCTGCTCACCAGGCCCGCCGAGGCCCGACCTCTGGCACGACCCCCGGCACGGCCCCCGCGCCCCGGCGAGAAGGCACCGCCCCCGTGAGACTCCGGTCGGCAGGCTCGGGAGGCACGTCGGCCGGACCCGCCACGCCCCCCTGCGAAGGCTCTCGGCAGGGGGGCGTGCTCCCGTTCCCACGGCGGCCCGGCTACAACCAGCCCGCGAACTCCAGCAACAGCTCCGCGTCCTGGGCCCGGCCGACCCTGAGCGCCCGCACCCCGGACTCCACCGCCCGGAACAGCGTCCACCCCCGCAACCGCTCCTGATCCACATCCAACGACTCCGCGAGCCGCTTGACCCGCCGCCGAGTGATCGAGGCCCCCGACGGCGAGGCGATCAGGTCCTCCACCCGGTCCCGCACCAGCCGCGCGAGATCGAACGCACACTCACCCACCACCGGATCCGGCCCCACCGCCAGCCACGGCATCCGCTCCCCGGCCAGCACCTTGCTCTGCCGGAACGTCCCGTGCAGCAACCGCTCCTCGGGCGGCTCGGCCAGCAGCTCCGCCCGCGCGGCCACCGCGGCGGAGACCAGCGGACCGACCTCGGCCAGGCCCGACGCGGTCGCCCGCATCGCCTCGGCCTGCCGCCCCGTCCGCTCGGCCACCGTCTCGAACGCGTGGCCGACAGGGGGCTCGACCCAGAGCCGCCGCAAGGTACCGGCCGCCTCCAGCAAGGCCTTCGCCTCGGGGAGCGACCGCACCGACACATCGGGATGCAACCGCTCCAGCAGCAGCACGCCTTCCCCCGCGAACGGCTCCAGCAGCTGTACGGCACCCAGCCCGTCCCAGTGCGCCAGTGCCGCCCGCTCCGCCTCCGGCCGGAACCGCGGCGGGGCCAGCTTCAGCACGGCGGGCGTGCCGTCGGCGCGCCGGACCAGGACCACCAGGCTGCTGCGACCGCCGGGCACCTGCACCCGCTCCACGCTCAACTCGCGTAGCGCGACGGCCTGCTGAGCCGCCTCGGGCAGCTTCTCCAACCAGTCGTCACCATCAGGTGCCGTCTCACCGAGCGCCCTGACCAGACGCCGCGGCGGTTCGAAAGCCATACCCGAGATCTTCCCTTCCCGTACGCGTTACGCCGTAGGAGCCGGCGCGGCCGTGGTCGTGGCTGAAGCCGAGGCCGTGGCCGTCGCCGCCCGCTCGGCGAGACCAGGGAAGGCTACGCTCTCCCCGCGCCAGCGCACCGCCCGCACCGCAGCCTCCCGCAGCGCCTCCGTGGCCAGCGTGCGCCGCTCGCCCACGGCTGCCCGCACCAGGTCGGAGTACACCCCGGCGACCCGGTCCTCCAGCTCGGCTGCCAGCCGTACGGCCGCCTCCGAGTCCGGCACCGGGAACGGCAGCGCGTATCCGGCCGCCGCGGCGACCGGCTTGCCGCCCAGGTCCCGCACCTCGCGTACCAGTACGTCGCGCCGGGCGCGATGGGCGTCGTAGGCGGAACGCGCCTCGGTGCGCCGGCCCTCGCGGATCCGGCCGCCGACGACGCCGTAGCCGTACACGGCGGCGTGCTCGGCCGCCAGGGCCGCCTGGAGCGCGGTCAGTGCCCGCTTCTCCTCCTTGTCGCTCACTTGGCCCCCTCCGTCAGCAGATAGGCGTGCGCCGCCCCGGCCGCGGCCACCGAGGCCAGCAGCCGGGCCAGTTCGCCCGGCATGTCGAGCAGCGCCTTCGCCCGCGCGTCCGCGAGCACCCGCTCCGCGGTGGCGAGCTCGACCAGGGCGTCCTTCTCGCTCACCGGCACGGCGACGGCCGACGTCGGCGCCCCCGTCCCGCTCGCCGACGCGGACTCCGATGCCGAAGGCGTCGCGCCCGCCGTCCCCGTTGCGCCGAACGCCTCCACGTGCCGTACGGCCTCCGCCCGCAGCGGTGACAGGCGGTCCGTGAGCGTGGGATGGGCGGCGAGGACGGCGTCGTAGTGCTCGACGATCCCGCGGCTGTCCCGCGCCGCACGCGTGCGTGCCCGCTCGGCGACCGACGGGCTGCCTCCGGTGCTCTCCTCGGAGTCGGAGTCGCCGGATCCGGAGGTGCAGCCCACCAGGAGGGCGGCTCCGGCGGCCGAGGCGAGGAGGGTTCTTCTGCGCGGCCCCGAGGGGGTGCGCGGCGGCGGGGGGTACGGCACGGCAGACGTCCTCGGGGGCTCGTACGAACACACGGGCGGGGAGGGCGGCCCCGCCGGTGATCACGGTACCCGCGCGCCGGTCCGGAGCCACTCATCGGCACCGCCCGCGGGCCCCGAGGGGCGCACGATGGACGGCAACAGTCCCTCGGACCGGATACCCTTTGACCAGACACGCGACCTTCCCACAACAGCACACGCGGCCGAGGAGTCACCCGGATGAGCACCACCCAGAGCGAGAGGCTGCGAGAGCTCCTGGAACCGCTCGTCACCTCCCAGGGACTGGATCTCGAAGAGATCGAACTGGACTCCGTCGGACGAAAGCGTGTGCTGCGTGTCGTCGTCGACTCCGACCAGGGCGCCGATCTGGACGCCATCGCCGATGTGAGCCGCGCGCTCTCGGCGAAGCTCGACGAGACGGACGCGATGGGCGAGGGCGAGTACACCCTCGAGGTCGGCACCCCGGGCGCGGAGCGCCTCCTCACCGAGCACCGGCACTACGTCCGTGCCGTCGACCGGCTGGTGAAGTTCCAGCTGGCCGAGGGCGGGGAACTGGTGGCCCGGATCCTCACGGTCGACGACGACGGCCTGGACGTCGAGGTGCCCGGAGTGAAGGGCCGCAAGGCCACCGGCCGCAGACTCGGCTTCGCCGAGATCGACAAGGCGCGCGTCCAGGTCGAGTTCAACCGCAAGGACAAGAAGGAAGAGGAGGCGTAGCCGTGGACATCGACATGAGCGCCCTGCGGGGCTTGGTACGGGAGAAGGAGATCTCCTTCGACCTGTTGGTCGAGGCGATCGAGTCGGCCCTCCTCATCGCCTACCACCGCACCGAGGGAAGCCACCGCCACGCGCGCGTGCGCCTCGACCGGGAATCCGGCCATGTGGTCGTGTGGGCGAAGGAAGACCCCGAGGACCTCGAAGAGGGCCAGGAGCCCCGCGAGTTCGACGACACCCCGTCCGACTTCGGCCGTATCGCCGCCACCACCGCCAAGCAGGTCATCCTGCAGCGGCTGCGCGACGCCGAGGACGACGCGACGCTCGGTGAGTACGCCGGGCGTGAGGGCGACATCGTCACCGGTGTGGTGCAGCAGGGCCGCGACCCGAAGAACGTGCTCGTCGACATCGGCAAGCTGGAGGCCATCCTGCCGGTGCAGGAGCAGGTCCCCGGCGAGACCTACCAGCACGGCATGCGGCTGCGGTCGTACGTCGTACGGGTGGCGAAGGGCGTGCGCGGTCCGTCCGTCACCCTCTCGCGCACGCACCCCAATCTGGTGAAGAAGCTGTTCGCCCTCGAAGTGCCGGAGATCGCCGACGGCTCGGTGGAGATCGCCGCCATCGCGCGCGAGGCCGGTCACCGTACGAAGATCGCGGTGCGGTCCACCCGTTCCGGACTCAACGCCAAGGGCGCCTGCATCGGCCCCATGGGCGGCCGGGTGCGCAACGTCATGGGTGAGCTGAACGGCGAGAAGATCGACATCGTCGACTGGTCGGACGACCCGGCCGAGATGGTGGCGAACGCGCTGTCCCCGGCCCGGGTCTCCAAGGTGGAGGTCGTGGACCTCGCGGCCCGCTCCGCGCGCGTGACCGTGCCGGACTACCAGCTGTCCCTGGCGATCGGCAAGGAAGGGCAGAACGCCCGCCTCGCGGCCCGTCTGACCGGCTGGCGCATCGACATCCGGCCCGACACCGAGCAGCCCGGGGAATAAGCCGGGGAATAGATCCAAGCCGAGCTTGGCTTAGATCACGACAACAACCGTTCGATTCCTGCCCCAAAGGGGTGAGGTCGGTACGGGGAGGTAGACTTAGCAGTGTCTGGCCGGACGCGCGCCCGCGCATGCCCTGAACGCACCTGTGTGGGGTGCAGGCAGCGAGCGGCCAAGACCGATCTGCTGCGTACCGTGGCGATCAAGGACGCATGCGTCCCCGATCCAAGCGGTACGCTGCCCGGCCGGGGCGCCTATGTGCACCCCGCCCTGGTCTGTCTCGACCAGGCGGTACGCCGCCGGGCGTTCACGCGGGCGCTTCGCGCCCCGGGAGCGCTCGACGTAAAGGCGTTGCGCCAGTACGTCGAGCAGACAGACAGTTGCTGAGCAGGCAACACCGCAAGGAGCGTCGTACGGAACCCCCGTGCGGCCCTGGTACCCCGCGAGTTGGAAGTAGGTCGAGATTGCGATGAGCACTCGATGAGCACGCGATGAGTACGCCCATGAAGTAGCGACGGTCCGGACGCAACCCGGACCTAAAAGGAGCGAAGTGGCTAAGGTCCGGGTATACGAACTCGCCAAGGAGTTCGGGGTTGAGAGCAAGGTCGTCATGGCCAAGCTCCAGGAACTCGGTGAATTCGTCCGTTCGGCGTCTTCGACCATCGAAGCGCCCGTCGTCCGCAAACTGACGGACGCCCTCCAGCAGGGCAACGGAGGCGGCAAGCCCGCCCCGCGCAAGGCTGCCCCGGCGAAGCCGGGCGCCCCCTCTCCGGCGCAGGCTGCCCGTCCGGCCGCCCCGCGCCCGCCGGCTCCCAAGCCGGCCGCCGCCGAGACGCCCGCGGCTCCCGCCGCGCCGGCGCCTTCCGGCCCCCGTCCCACCCCGGGCCCGAAGCCCGCGCCGCGCCCCGCGCCGGCGTCCCCGGCTCCGACCACGCCCGAGTTCACGGCGCCTCCGTCGGCTCCCGCCGCGCCGGCTCCCGCGCAGGGCTCCGCCCCGCGTCCGGGCGCCCCGCGTCCGGCCGGCCAGCAGGCTCCGCGTCCGGGTGGCCAGCGTCCCGCCGGCGGTCCCGGTCAGGGCGGCCAGGGCCGTGGTGACCGTGGCGACCGTCCCGGCGCTCCGCGTCCGGGTGGCCAGGCCCCGCGTCCCGGCGCCCGTCCGGCCGGTCCCCGTCCGGGCAACAACCCCTTCACCTCTGGTGGCTCCACCGGCATGGCGCGCCCGCAGGCGCCCCGTCCGGGCGGCGCCCCGCGTCCCGGCGGCCCCGGTGCCCCCGGTGAGCGTCCCGGCGGCGCCCCGCGTCCGCAGGGCCAGGGCGGTCCCCGTCCCCAGGGTGCGGCGGGCGGTCCCCGTCCGCAGGCCCCGGGTGGCTCGCGTCCGACCCCGGGCGGCATGCCTCGTCCGCAGGGCGGTCCCCGTCCCGGCGGCGGCCCCGGCGGCCCGCGTCCCAACCCCGGCATGATGCCGCAGCGTCCTGCTGCCGGCCCGCGTCCCGGCGGCGGTGGCCCCGGTGGCCGTGGTCCCGGTGGCGGCGGCGGTCGTCCCGGTGGCGGCGGCGGTCGTCCGGGTGGCGGCGGCGGCTTCGCCGGTCGTCCCGGTGGCGGTGGCGGCGGCGGCTTCGCCGGTCGTCCCGGTGGTCCCGGTGGCGGTGGCGGCGGCTTCGCCGGTCGTCCCGGCGGTCCCGGTGGTCCCGGCGGCGGTGGCCGTCCCGGCTTCGGCGGTCGTCCGGGTGGTCCCGGTGGCCGCGGTGGCACGCAGGGTGCGTTCGGCCGTCCCGGCGGTCCGGCGCGTCGTGGTCGCAAGTCGAAGCGGCAGAGGCGCCAGGAGTACGAGGCCATGCAGGCCCCGTCGGTCGGCGGCGTGATGCTGCCTCGCGGCAACGGACAGACCGTCCGCCTGTCGCGCGGTGCGTCCCTCACCGACTTCGCGGAGAAGATCGGCGCCAACCCGGCCTCGCTCGTCGCCGTGATGATGAACCTCGGCGAGATGGTCACTGCCACGCAGTCCGTCTCCGACGAGACCCTCCAGCTGCTCGCCGGCGAGATGAACTACGTCGTCGAGATCGTCAGCCCGGAGGAGGAGGACCGCGAGCTGCTCGAGTCCTTCGACATCGAGTTCGGCGAGGACGAGGGTGGCGAGGAGTTCCTCGTCGCGCGTCCGCCGGTCGTGACCGTCATGGGTCACGTCGACCACGGTAAGACCCGCCTGCTGGACACCATCCGCAAGACGAACGTCGTCGCGGGCGAGGCCGGCGGCATCACCCAGCACATCGGTGCCTACCAGGTCACGACCTCGGTCAACGACGAAGAGCGCAAGATCACCTTCATCGACACCCCGGGTCACGAGGCGTTCACCGCCATGCGTGCCCGTGGTGCGAAGTCGACCGACATCGCGATCCTGGTCGTCGCGGCCAACGACGGCGTCATGCCGCAGACGGTCGAGGCGCTCAACCACGCCAAGGCGGCCGACGTGCCGATCGTCGTCGCGGTCAACAAGATCGACGTCGAGGGCGCGGACCCGACCAAGGTGCGCGGTCAGCTGACCGAGTACGGCCTGGTGGCCGAGGAGTACGGCGGCGACACCATGTTCGTCGACATCTCCGCCAAGCAGGGCCTCAACATCGAGAGCCTGCTGGAGGCCGTGGTCCTGACCGCGGACGCCTCGCTCGACCTGCGGGCCAACCCGGATCAGGACGCGCAGGGCATCGCGATCGAGTCCCACCTCGACCGTGGCCGCGGCGCCGTCGCGACCGTCCTGGTCCAGCGAGGCACCCTGCGGGTCGGCGACACCATGGTCGTCGGCGACGCGTACGGCCGTGTCCGCGCGATGCTCGACGACAAGGGCGAGAACGTGGAAGAGGCGGGTCCCTCGACCCCGGTCCTCGTCCTCGGTCTCACCAACGTCCCGGGCGCCGGCGACAACTTCCTCGTCGTCGACGAGGACCGCACGGCCCGCCAGATCGCCGAGAAGCGCGCGGCGCGTGAGCGCAACGCCAACTTCGCCCGCCGGGGTGTCCGGTTCTCCCTGGAGAACCTGGACGAGGCCCTCAAGGCCGGTCTGGTGCAGGAACTCAACCTCATCATCAAGGGCGACGCGTCCGGTTCGGTGGAGGCTCTTGAGTCCTCGCTGCTCCAGCTCGACGTCGGCGACGAGGTCGACATCCGCATCCTGCACCGCGGCGTGGGTGCGGTCACCGAGTCGGACATCAACCTGGCGACCGGCTCCGACGCCATCGTCATCGGCTTCAACGTCCGCGCCGCGGGCCGCGCGGCGCAGATGGCGGAGCGCGAGGGCGTCGACGTCCGGTACTACTCGGTGATCTACCAGGCCATCGAGGAGATCGAGGCGGCCCTCAAGGGCATGCTCAAGCCGGAGTACGAGGAGGTCGAGCTCGGCACGGCGGAGATCCGCGAGGTCTTCAAGTCGTCCAAGCTGGGCAACATCGCCGGTGTCCTGGTCCGCTCCGGAGAGGTCAAGCGCAACACCAAGGCGCGCCTCATCCGCGACGGCAAGGTCATCGCGGAGAGCCTCAACATCTCCGGTCTGCGTCGCTTCAAGGACGACGTCACCGAGATCCGCGAAGGGTTCGAGGGCGGTATCAACCTCGGCAACTTCAACGACATCAAGATCGACGACGTCATCGCGACGTACGAGATGCGCGAGAAGCCGCGCGGCTGATCGTCGTAGCACGCGATCGGGGCCGATCGGCGGACGTAATATCCGTCGATCGGCCCCGGCCGTTGCGTGTACGGTTCCCGTATCGGCGTCCAAGAGCGGCGCCCGTACCCCGAACCGGCGGGTATCCGGACACACATGTATGTGGGGACTCTGTCCTTCGATCTGCTCCTCGGCGACGTTCACTCGCTGAAGGAGAAACGCTCACTCGTCCGTCCGATCGTGGCCGAACTCCAGCGCAAGTACGCGGTGAGCGCGGCGGAGACGGGCAATCAGGACCTCCATCGCCGGGCCGAGATCGGGCTCGCGGTGGTCTCCGGGGACACGGGCCACCTCACCGACGTACTGGACCGCTGCGAGCGGCTGGTCGCCGGGCGGCCCGAGGTGGAACTGCTCTCGGTTCGACGCAGGCTCCACAGCGACGAAGACTGAAGCAGAAGCAAGAGATAAGTACTTAAGGAGACGGACCAGTGGCCGACAACGCGCGGGCGAAGAGGCTGGCGGACCTCATCCGGGAGGTGGTGGCCCAGAAGCTGCAGCGGGGGATCAAGGACCCGCGGCTCGGCACCCACGTCACCATCACGGACACCAGGGTCACGGGCGACCTCCGGGAGGCGACCGTCTTCTACACGGTGTACGGGGACGACGAGGAGCGAGCGGCGGCGGCGGCCGGACTGGAGAGCGCCAAGGGCGTGCTCCGTTCCGCGGTCGGCGCGGCGGCGGGCGTGAAGTTCACCCCGACGCTCACCTTCGTGGCCGACGCCCTGCCGGACAACGCCAGGACCATCGAGGACCTCCTCGACAAGGCCCGCCAGTCCGACGAGAAGGTGCGCGAGGTCTCGGCCGGCGCCACCTACGCCGGTGAGGCCGACCCGTACCGCAAGCCGGACGAGGACGAGGACGACACCTCCGAATGAACCGGAAGAGCACCACGCCCGACGGGCTTGTCATCGTCGACAAGCCGTCGGGCTTCACTTCGCACGACGTGGTCGCCAAGATGCGCGGGATCGCCAGGACCCGCCGCGTCGGCCACGCCGGCACCCTCGACCCCATGGCGACGGGCGTGCTCGTCCTCGGCGTCGAGAAGGCGACGAAGCTCCTGGGGCATCTCGCCCTCACCGAGAAGGAGTACCTGGGCACGATCCGGCTCGGCCAGACGACCCTGACCGACGACGCAGAGGGCGAGATCACGGGGTCGGTCGACGCCTCGAAGGTCACCCGGGACGCCGTCGACGCCGGGATCGCCAAGCTGAGCGGCGACATCATGCAGGTGCCGTCCAAGGTCAGCGCCATCAAGATCGACGGCGTGCGCTCCTACAAGCGGGCGCGCGAGGGCGAGGAGTTCGAGATCCCCGCGCGGCCGGTCAGGATCTCGTCCTTCGCGGTGTACGACGTCCGGGACGCGGTCGCGGAGGACGGCACCCCCGTCCTCGACCTGGTCGTGTCGGTGGTCTGCTCGTCCGGCACCTACATCCGGGCGCTCGCCCGTGACCTGGGCGCGGACCTGGGCGTGGGCGGCCACCTCACCGCGCTGCGCCGCACCCGCGTCGGCCCGTACAAGCTGGACGCGGCCAAGACCCTGGACCAGCACCAGCAGGAGCTGACGGTCATGCCGATCGCCGAGGCCGCCACGGCCGCGTTCCCCCGCTGGAACGTGGACGCCAAGCGAGCCCGGCTGCTGCTGAACGGCGTACGCCTGGAGATGCCCGACGAGTACGCGGGCCGCGGCGCGGTCGCCGTCTTCGACCCCGAGGGCCGCTTTCTCGCCCTCGTCGAGGAACAGAAGGGCAAGGCCAAGAGCCTGGCCGTGTTCGGCTGAGCCGCCGAGTGGCGGTCCACCCGTGGAGCGGCGGTCACGGAGTACTCCGCCGCTCCACGGTCCCCCCTCGGTTCCCCCACCCCTAGGGTGTATCCAACCGACCCCGTCCATTCACCCGTCCGGGCAGGCGCTCGGAGTGAACCGGGGGAGCGGAAGGGGGCGCGTTCATCGCGCGATCTGTCCCGCCGATCAGCCGGTGCCTACCGTCGAAGACGGGCCTGTCCCACGGACCGGACGGAGTCGTCCGGCCGGCCGAGAGGCGGTCCCGCGGCACGGGCAGGGGCACGGCGGGGAGGTTCGACCATGGCGGGACGGGGCTCGCGGGCCGCAGGCGCCCGCACACGTCCGACCCCGAGCGGTACGCCCGGTCCGCCCCTCGGCTGGGACCGGGCAGGCAACCCAACGCCGGACACCCTCCGTGACTCAGGGGCGGACCGTGAGGGGGACTGCCCTCCGGTCCACGCGCTCGTCCGTGTGCACGACCTCGCCGGACGCCCGCGCGGCACCGGCTTCGTCGCCGACCACCACGGCACGGTGATCACCAGCCACGAGACCGTCGACGGACTGCCGAGGCTGCTGCTCCAAGCCGCCGAGGACCGTCACTGCGTGGTCACCGCCGACGCGGTGACCGCCCTGCCCGAGCTGAACCTGGCGCTCGTGCGCACCGAGGGACTGGGCGTCGACCCGCTGCCGGTCGGCGGGCGGGACGGGGTGGAGACCGGCGCCTACGTACGGATCGCCGCCGGCCGCTGGCGTGAGGCGCGGGTGCTCGGGACGGCCTCCGTGACGTACACGGCGACGGATCGCTTCCATCTCCTGCACGGCGTACTGGAGTTGGCGATCGGCACGGCGGGGCAGGACGCCCTGCGGCTCGGGGGCGGGGCGGCCGGGGGGCCCGTGCTGGACGCCGCGACCGGTGCGGTGCTCGGTGTGCTGGGCACCGCCCTGCAGAGCGGTCGACGCGAGGCGGGCTTCGCGGTCCCCCTGTTCCCGCCCCCGGACGGCCCCCTCGCCGCCCTGCTCGCCGAGAACGCGGCGACCGTCCCGGCGTACGGCACCGACCTCAACCTGGCGGGTGTCCTGGAGCTGACGGCCACGTCGGTGGGCCAGGACGGGCCACCCGGGACGCTCGCCGGACATGTCGGCGGGGCGGCGGCGGACCCCGTCGGCCCCCTCGGCACCGGCGCGGTGGAACCGGTCCAACGGGCGTCCACCGCAGCGGAGTTCGACGCCTTCGCCGAGAGCGAGGCCGCCGTCCTCGCGCTCGTCGGGCCGCCCGGCAGTGGTCGTACGACGGAACTGGCCTCCCTCGCCGCCCGCCGTGACCGGGGCGCCTGCCCTGCGCCGACCCTCTGGCTGCGCGGCGCCGACCTGAGGGACGAGGACACCTCGGTCGCGGACGCCGCGAGCCGGGCGCTGGCCCGCGCGGCGAGGATCGTCGCCGCCGCCCGCTCCGCGCACGTCAGCGACCTGGGTGACCTCACCCCCACCCGGCTCGCCCGTCTGTCCCGGGACGCGGGCCGCCCCCTGCTCCTGCTCCTCGACGGCCCCGAGGAGATGCCGCCCGTGCTGGCCCACCGCCTCCCCGGCTGGACCGACGGCACCGCGCGGTGGCTGCGCGAGTCGGGCGCACGGTTGGTGGTGGCGTGCCGGGCGGAGTACTGGGAGGCGGCGGGGGCGGCGTTTCCGGGGGAGATGCTGTACGGGGGTACTCGGTTCGGGGGTGCTGACGGCGATGGCGTCGACAGGGCGAGCGAGCCTCCCGATGGAGGTACGGGCAGGACCGAGACTCCCTGCGTCCGCCTCACCGACCTCCAGGAGGACGAGGCCCGCACCGCACGCGCGCGCTACCGCATCCCGGACGGCACCCTGCGCGACCCCGACGCCCGCCACCCCCTCACCCTCCGTCTCCTCGCCGAGGTCCGTGCCGCCCGCCCCGGCGCCGACGCCCCGCACGCGCGCGTGGACCGCGACGACGTCTTCTCGGCCTACCTCGACCTGATGTGTCTCCGTATCGCCGTGCGCCTGGCCGCCGAGAACGGCCTGCGCGGCACCGCCGTACGCCGCCTCGCGGCCAGGGTCTCCGGCCAGGTGCACGAGGCCGCCCGCCGCAGCCTCGGCCCCGGCCAGGGCGAACTGGACCGGGAGTCGTTCGAGGCGGTGTTCCCCTGGGGTCCCGCCCCGACCCGGCTCGGCGGCGGCACCGGCTGGGCCTCCGCCGTCCTCACCGAGGGACTCCTCGTCCCCGCCGGCAGCGGCTACCGCTTCGCCCACGAGGAACTCGCCGACTGGATCCAAGGCGTCCACCTCGACCTCGACGAGGCGCTGCGCGCCCTCGTCCACCGCCGCCGTACCCACCCGACCGACCACCACCCGCTCCCCGTCCCGCACCACCGCATCGGCCCGGTCGTCCAGGCCCTGCTCCTCCTCGCCCGCCAGCAGGGCACGCCGAGCCTCGCCCTCCGCCTGGAGGAGCTGATCCAGGCACTGGACGCCGACCCGCACTCCTGGTGGGCGGCCCGTCTCCTCACCGAGTCCCTGCTACGGGTGCCCGACGCGACCCCGTACACGGGGGTGCTGCGGCTGCTGGCGGACCGGGTGGTCGACTGGCGGGGCCGCGAGCGGGAACAGCGACAAGACCAGGAACAAGAGGGTGAACGCCCCACCACCTCCCACTTCCCGCCCACCTTCTGGCTGGCCCTCCCCCTCCCGCCGGTGACCCTCCTCGACCTCCTGCGACGACTCGTCCTGGCCGACGGCCCCCCGCAGGACACCGCCCCCCGCTACCTGGACGCGGCCTCACAACTCCTCGCCGACACCCCCACCGCCGTACAGCCGCATCTCACCCGCTGGTTCGACGACGAGCGCCCGTTGCCCGCGACCCCGCACGCGACCGTCGCCAAGGCGGCGCAGGCCCTGCTGCACACCCACCGGCGCCTGGCCCTGGACGATCTGACGGAGGTGCTGGTCGACAGCGCGCACCGGCGGGCCGACGAACTGCTGGCGGGGCTCGCGGAGGACGAGCCGTCGGCGGTGTGCCGGGCGGTGGACCGATGGGCGCACGACGAACGGCCCGACCGGCGGGTCGCGGCGGTGGCGTACGGCCTGCGCGCCGCTCCGCACGTGACCACCGAGGCCGACCGCGAACTGCTCCGCTACGCCGCCCTCACCCTCCTCGCCCGCCCCGCCGACTGCACCCTGCACGGCGGAGCGCTCGCACTCCTCGTCCGCGATCCACGCACGCGTGCCCGTCATCTCCCGCAGGCCCTGGGCCACTTCGCGGCCGGCGACCCGCAGTTCCCGCCGAGCGCCCTGGCCGCCGCCCTCACCACCCACCCGGAGCCGGTGCTCGACGCCTTCCGCGCCCGGCTGCGCCGTCCCGGCGCCGGAGAGGCGCTGCGCACGCTCGCCGACGTCACGCTGCCCACGCCGGCCCGTCGGATCGCCGCACTCGTGCGGGAGGCCGTGGAGCAGCGCCCGGAGACCGCGGCGGACGTGGCCGCGTACGTCGACCGGCGCCTGGACCAGGGGCCGGGCACCCGAGCCGTGCTGTTCCCGCTGGTCACAGGGTTGCTGGAGGACGGCCCCGAGGAGGTGCGGTCGGCGCTGGCCGCCGTACTGGCCACCCCCGGAGCCCCGGACTCGCGCCCCCTGCGGCGGGAACTGCTCGCCCACCTGCTGGGCCATGAGCGGGCGCCGGCCGTACTGGACACGCTGCTGCGCGCCACTGCCTCCCACGGAGAGGACGGCGACAGTCTGCGCGACCTCGTCCATCGCATCGGTCTCCTCCTCGTCCGCACCCCGGACGGAGCGGCTCGCTTCGACCGCGCGCTCGTCGATCTGGGCCGTCGGATCCCGGGCTTCGCCGCGCGCGTGGCGGGCTGGCTGACCGACACCCCGCAGCCGTGGGCGGCCGTCGTCGGCCCCAGCACCCGCCGCATGATCGAGAACCTGGCCGGGGTCGGGGTGCCCGCCTGACCCACGTGGGTCGAGTCACAGCGTCCATGCCGATGCGGGCCGGAGGGACGCGGCATGGCACCCTTAGACCTGCGTAAGAGGTAAGCCGTACATACGGACACGGGTTCGACGAGGAGCGGTCACAGTGCAGCGCTGGCGTGGCTTGGAGGACATCCCCCAGGACTGGGGGCGCAGCGTCGTCACCATCGGCTCCTACGACGGAGTCCACCGCGGACACCAGCTGATCATCCGGCATGCCGTGGATCGCGCCCGTGAGCTGGGAGTTCCCGCGGTCGTCGTCACCTTCGACCCGCACCCCAGCGAGGTCGTCCGCCCCGGCAGCCACCCGCCGCTGCTCGCTCCGCACCACCGCCGCGCCGAACTGATGGCGGACCTGGGCGTGGACGCGGTCCTGATCCTCCCGTTCACCACGGAGTTCTCGAAGCTCTCGCCGGCCGAGTTCGTCGTCAAGGTCCTGGTCGACAAGCTGCACGCCAAGGCGGTCGTCGAGGGCCCCAACTTCCGCTTCGGCCACAAGGCCGCGGGGAACGTGGAGTTCCTCGCCGAGCAGGGCAAGGTGTACGACTTCGAGGTCGAGGTCGTCGACCTGTTCGTCTGCGGGGACGCCGGCGGCGGCGAGCCGTTCTCGTCCACCCTCACCCGCCGACTGATCGCCGAGGGCGACCTCGAAGGCGCCGGCGAGATCCTGGGCCGTCCGCACCGGGTGGAGGGCGTGGTCGTCCGAGGCGCCCAGCGGGGCCGCGAGATGGGCTTCCCGACGGCCAACGTCGAGACCCTCCCGCACACCGCCATCCCCGCCGACGGCGTGTACGCCGGCTGGCTGCACGTGCAGGGCGAGGCGATGCCGGCCGCGATCTCCGTCGGCACCAACCCGCAGTTCGACGGCACCGAGCGCACAGTGGAGGCGTACGCCATCGACCGCGTGGGCCTCGACCTCTACGGCCTGCACGTGGCCGTCGACTTCCTGGCCTTCGTCCGCGGCCAGGCGAAGTTCGAGTCGCTGGAGGCACTGCTGGAGCAGATCGCCGAGGACGTCAAGCGATGCCGTGAGCTGATCGCGGCGGCCGAGTAGCCGCTTCTTCGTCCACGACGCCGAAGGGCGGCCGGTGCTGATGGGCACCGGCCGCCCTTCGGTCGTACGGGCTACTGCTGCGGAGGCTGCTGCGGATACGGCTGCTGCGGCGGCTGCCCCTGCTGGGGATACGGCTGCTGCGGCGGGTACGGCTGACCCGGCTGCGGGGCGGGGGCGTACGGCTGGCCGGGCTGGGGGTAGCCCTGCGGCGGGTACGGCTGGCCGGGAGCGGGTTGGCCGGGCACCGGCTGTCCCGGGGCGTACTGCTGTCCGGGGGCGTACTGCTGGCCCGGCATCGGCGGGGCCGCCACCGGGGGCGGGTTGCCGTCGCTGGTCCACAGGCCGTGGGACTGCTGGTGGCGTACGAAGTCCTCGGCGACCATCGCCGCGAGGTTGAAGTACGCCTCCCGGACCTTCGGCCGCATCATGTCCAGGTCCACCTCGGCACCAGCGGCGAGATGCTCGTCGAAGGGCACGACGACCACGCCACGGCAGCGCGTCTCGAAGTGGCTGACGATGTCCTCCACCTTGATCGTCTTGCCGGTCTCGCGGACACCGGAGATGACGGTGAGCGAACGGGACACGAGATCCGCGTACCCGTGCGCGGACAGCCAGTCCAGTGTCGTACTGGCGCTGCTCGCACCGTCGACGGACGGGGTGGAGATGATGATGAGCTGGTCGGCGAGGTCGAGCACGCCGCGCATCGCGGAGTAGAGCAGACCGGTACCGGAGTCCGTGAGGATCACCGGGTACTGCTTGCCCAGCACGTCGATGGCGCGCCGGTAGTCCTCGTCGTTGAAGGTCGTGGACACGGCCGGGTCGACGTCGTTGGCGATGATCTCCAGGCCCGACGGCGCCTGGGAGGTGAACCGCCGGATGTCCATGTACGAGTTGAGGTACGGGATCGCCTGGACGAGGTCACGGATGGTGGCCCCGGTCTCGCGCCGGACGCGGCGGCCGAGCGTACCGGCGTCCGGGTTGGCGTCGATGGCGAGGATCTTGTCCTGCCGCTCGGTGGCGAGGGTGGACCCGAGGGCGGTGGTGGTCGTGGTCTTACCGACGCCGCCCTTCAGGCTGATGACGGCGATCCGGTAGCAGGACAGCACCGGCGTACGGATCAGCTCCAACTTCCGCTGCCGCTCGGCCTCTTCCTTCTTGCTGCCGATCTTGAAACGGGAGGGCTGGGCGGCCGGACGGCTGCTCTTCGCCTTCTGCCGCTTGTTGTTGAGCAGCCGGTCGGACGACAGCTCCACGGCAGCCGTGTAACCGAGCGGCGCGGCACCGGGGTTGGTCATCTGCCGCTGGTCATGCTGGATGGGCTGGGGCCAGGCGGTGCCGGTGCGGGGGTCGGCGGGGGCCTGCGGCGCCTGGGCTGAGGGGGCCGGGGCTGAGGCCGGGGGCTGTGCGTCGGTTTGGGGGTGCGGTTGGGGTGCGCCCGGCTGCGGGTGGCCCGGGTGGCCCGGGTGGGCTGGCTGGCCTTGCTGGGCGGGGGGTTGGGGGAAGCCGTGACCGCCCTGCGGGTCGGGGGAGGGCTGGGCGTTCGGGGCAGCGGGGGCGCCGGGGTGCGGGAAGCCGTAGCCGGCCTGGGCGTTGGGGGTGGGGGTCGGGGCGCCGGGCTGGGGGGCGGGTGCGGGGATTCCACCGGGGTGGGGGAAGCCGTAACCGCCTTGGGCATCGGGCGCGGGGGCGGCCGGGGCGCCGGGCTGGGGGAAGCCGTATCCGCTCTGGGGGGTCGGGGGAGTGGGGGGCTGCGCGGCCTGGGGCGCGGGGGCAGGTGCCGGGGGGGCCGGGGGCTGAGCGTCGGCCTGCGGGTGCGGCTGGGGGATGCCCGGGTGGCCCTGCGGGGTGGCGGGGGCGCCGGGGTGGGGGAAGCCGTAGCCGGCCTGCTGGTCGGGGGAGGGCTGGGCGTTGGGCGTGGGGGTGGCCGGGGCGCCGGGCTGCGGGAAGCCGTAGCCGCCCTCAGGGTTGGGCGTGGGGGCTCCGCCCGGTTGGGGGAAGCCGTAGCCGCTCTGGGCGTTGGGCGCCGGAGTCGGGGCGCCGGGGTGCGGGAAGCCGTACGCGCCTTGCGGGCCCGGGGCCGCCGGGGTGGGGGCCGGGCCGGCGGGCGGCTGCGCGGCCTGCGGCGTCCAGGAGGCGGGCGCGGGCTGCGGTGCCTGCGGCTGGAAGGGCTGCTGCTGCGGCTGCTGCGGCGGCACGGGCGGCAGGTCCTGAGCGACCGCGGGCTGCGGCTCCGCGGGTGCTACCGGGGTCGGCTGCGGAGGCGCGGGCTGAGGCTGCGGCTGCGCGGGCCACTGCGCCGCGGATGCGGGCGCGGCGGGCTGGTACGACGGCGGCAGGGGCGGCATCCCGGGCTGTGGCGCCGGTGCGGGAGCCCAGGCGGGGGGCCCGTCGGCCGGGGGTGCGTCCTGCGGGGCGGCGTCTTCGGGTGCGGTGTCCTGAGGCGCGGCTTCCTCGGTGGTGTCCGACGGTGCGACGTCCGCGGGTTCCGCGTCAGCCTCTACGTCGTCCGGTACGGCGTCCGCGGGTGCGGAGTCGGAGAGGTCCGCGTCCGCGGGCTCCACGCCGGCGGCAACGGCGTGTACCGGCTCCGCGTCCGTCGACTCCGCGTCCACGGGCTCTACTTCGGCAAGCTCCGGCTCCACCGTCGCGTCGGCGTCGGCCTCGGCGTCGGCCGCCTCCGTCAGGTCCGCGTCCGCCAACTCCTCGTCTGCCGCAGCAGCTTCGGCGTCTTCGTCTTCGTCTTCGTCGTCGGCGTCGTCGGACAGCGGAACGTCGCTGAAGGAGTCCGCGTCGAGACCGTTGTCCTCGTCGGTGTCGTCGCCCGCGTGGGCCGTACCGTCGGCATCCGCGTCACTCTCCGCGGCCAACTCGGTCTCCGGGGCCTCGGCATCCGTGTCGAAAGCCTCCTCGGCGGCGGCGTCCTCCTCCTCAGCCTTGTCGGTCTCCTCGACCGCCGCGGCGCGCTCCGCGATCTCCCGCTTGAGGGCGACAGCGGAGAACCGCATCGTGGCGCCGCTCTCCAGGTCACCGCTCCCGGACTCCTCCGGCTCCTCGACGTCCGGCGCGGCAGCGGCCACCTCAGAAGCAGGCGCCGGAGCAGGGGCGGGCGCCGGTGCGGGCGCGGGCAGGGTGAAACTCGCCGGAGACGAGGAGGGAGCCGGAGCCGGAGCACCCCACGGCCCGGCCGCAGGCGAGGCGGGGTCCGCGGCAGGAGCCTCAGCCCGGGCCTCGTCCTGCGTCGGCTGCGAAGTCTGCGGAGGCTGCGGCTCGAAGCCACTCCCCACCGGAAGCCTCGGCACCGCCACTGGCCCAGCGCTGGGCGGAGTGAACGGCGCACCGGGCCCCGAGGCCGGCGGTGCGGGCGGCGTGAACGGAGCCCCGGGCCCGGAAGAGGGCGGTGCCGGGGGAGTGAAGGGCGCCCCCGGACCCGCCGCCGGACCTGCCGTCGGCGGTGTGAACGGAGCGCCGGGCGCCGGAGCCGGGACGGAAGCCGGTCCCGAAGACGCCCCCTGGGGACGTGAGTGCGCCGGCGGAGTCAGCCCCGGAAGCGAGGAAGCGGACCAGTCGGTGGGAGAGGGAACGCCCGCAGGCGCACCGCCGGCCGCCGACCCCGCCGTACTCGAAGAAGAACCCGTAGAACCCGGACCCCCCGAACCGGCTGAACCGGCTGAACCGGCTGAACCGGTCGAGCCGCCTGAATCCCCCGAACCCCCCGAATTCCCTCCGTCGTTGGATCCCCCCGACGCGTTCTGCGTGTACCAGGCAGGCGGTGCGTAGTCGATGGTGAACTCGCCCGTCATCTCGCTGGCGGACTCCGCGTCGGGCTGGTCATCGCCGGGTGTGGCCCAGCCCCCGCGGATCCCGTCCCGATCGCTGCTCACAATTCCTCCTGGTGTGGTCGAGCACCCTCATACCGTGCTAGGGGCGACCTGTTCTTGTCGTCTTCTAGTCGTCCGAAGTCGTTCGAGGTCGTCCGCTCCACCGGACTCTCCCCCTGGGACACCGACGCCCGGTCCACGGGTTCTGGCGTCGCGCCCGGTACCAGCCTAATCACCACAAGCCCCACCCCGGCAGGCCCGTCCACCACTGAGCGAGGGTCCACTGCGTCACAACCTGCCCAGAAGTGCCGTACACAGCTTTCGCATCCGTGAGGAAAAGGGGCGATGTTCGTGAATACCCCGAACATAAACGGAAGGTGACGGCGGACGAGTCCGCGCCCTCCCGAAGCGCCTTGCCCCGCAAGGCCGTTGACGGGAACGGTGATCCACCCCGCTCCCGGGCCGTGGCCGCCCGACGGGCATAGTGGGCCCTTCTCAGGTCACGAACAGAAAGGGCGCTTCCGCGTGAGCTTCGGCCCGCCTCCCTCGATCTACACCCAATCCGCACTCGCGGCGGACACCGCGCGCAGGCGCCGCCGGACGAAACTGCTGGGCGCGGTGGCGGTCGTCGTGGCCCTCCTCGTGCTGGCCGGAGGCGGCTGGTTCCTGGCGTCCGGCGACGACGCCGCCCCCGTCGACGCCAAGGGGCCGGTCGCGCAGAGCCCCGACGCGATCAGGGAGACGACCGAGAGGGTCCCCGGCTCGCCCGAGGGGCAGCTGATGATCGAGCACGACGAGGAGAACCTCGCCAAGACCAACGACGCCAGCCCCCGCTACGCGCCCGGCACCTGGGCCACCGACAAGGTCATGGTCAAGGGCGTCGCCAGCCGGCTGGAGGGCTACAACATCGCCCTCGACGCCGATGAAAAGGCCTGGACGCTGAAGCTGGACGGCCACCTCTGCGCGACCAGCCGGCACGTCACCGCGGACGGCCGTACCGCCGTCGTCATCCAGCCCCCGCGGCCCAAGGGCTCGGAGCAGGACGGCGTCTGCGACCAGGTGGTGTTCGTCGACCTGAACACCGGCAAGAAGCTGTGGCAGAAGCAGATGCCGGCCGCGACCTCCGCCTTCGTCACCAACACCAACCTCACCCTGACCAAGGGCGTCGTCGCCGTTGCCTGGGGACAGGGCTCGGTGGCGTACGACATGCCGACCGGCGCGAAGCTGTGGAACAGCGCGCTCGGCGACGAGTGCCAGGACAAGGCCTTCGCCGGTGGCCGCGCCCTGCTGGCCCTGCGCAGCTGCGGTTCGCTGCCCGACGTCAGGTTCCAGGTGCAGAAGGTCGACCCGCGCACAGGCAAGCCCTTGTGGACGTACCGCGTCTCCAGCGGCATCCAGACCGTCTACCTGCCCTCCGCCGACCCGCCGGTCCTCGCCCTCGCGGCGGGCGACAGCACGGTCACCGACGTGATCACCCTCGACGACCAGGGCAAGTACCGCACCACCATCCCTCTCGACGACTACGACGCGAAGTGCGGTGAGCGCTACTTCGGGATGTCCTTCTTCGGCGAGTACGAGAACTGCGACGGCATCGTCGTGGGCCGCACCCAGGCGTACATCCTGAGCAAGGAGAACATCGCCACCGGCGAGCCCTCCGACTGGATCGTGGCGTTCGACCTCGCGACCGGCAAGACCGCGGGCAAGTTCGAGGGCCGCGAGCTCCAGAAGGTCTACCCCCTCCGGATGAGCGGCGACGACCTGCTGATCTACCGCCGCGGCGCGGGTGCGGTGGCCCCGGCGGCGGTGGTCCGCTGGAACCCGCGCACGGACCGGGAGACCCCGCTCCTGCTCTTCACGCTCCCCGAGGACGACGACTCCGAGCTCAGTGACCCGGAACAGTCCGACATCCTCTACCAGCACGGCCGCGCCTTCTTCGGCAAGCGGGAACTGGTCCACGACGACAAGTACCCCACCGACCCCGTGCTGATGGCCGTGGCGATCGGGAGCGCGGGACTGAAGCACTGAGAGACGTCCGTAGACGATGAGTGAGGGCGGCACGCGCGCGTGCCGCCCTCACTCATCGTCTACGTCGCGCTCACTCCGCGGATTCCTCCGGCGCCGGCTGAAGATCGAACTCCCCGTCCCGCGCGCCGAGCACGAAGGCCGTCCACTCCGCCTCCGTGTAGCGCAGCACGGTGTCCGGGTCGAGCGAGGACCGCATGGCCACGGCGCCCTCGGGCAGGTAGGCGATCTCGACCCGCTCCTCGTGCTCCTCCGTGCCCGGCGCGCAGTGCCACTCGACGCCGGAGATGTCGAGGGCGTAGAGCTCGTCCCGCTCCCGCTCCTTGCGCGCCTTGATCTCCTCTGCCGTCTCCGCCATGTCCCGGCGACCCCTTCCCGACGTGCCTACGATCCGAGCTCACCCTAGTGGCCCCATCCGTCCCGACGGGGTGGTTCGGAAAGCGGGCGAAGGTGCCCACCTGGGCCTGGTACCCTGAGTGACGGCCGTTTGTGTACGCACCCCCGGAGTCCTTCGAAGGACCCTGGAGGCCGCGCCCAGCGGATCCCCGCCTCCCGAGTAACGGAAGCTCCCCCGAGACAAAGACCGGGGGCACTCGGTGGCCATTCAAAGACTACGAGGAGTACGCGTGCCGCTCGACGCCGCTACGAAGAAGCAGATCATCAGCGAGTTCGGTCAGAAGGAGGGCGACACCGGCTCCCCCGAGGTCCAGGTCGCCATGCTGTCGCGCCGGATCTCGGACCTGACCGAGCACCTCAAGACCCACAAGCACGACCACCACTCCCGTCGTGGTCTGCTGATCCTGGTGGGTCAGCGTCGCCGCCTTCTCCAGTACCTGGCGAAGAAGGACATCCAGCGCTTCCGTGCGCTGGTCGACCGCCTCGGCATCCGCCGTGGTGCGGCGGGCGCCAAGTAAGACGCTGTGAAGGGGGCGGTTCCCGAAACGATCGGGGGCCGCTCCCTTTGCGTATGTATGGAAACGTGCGGAGTGTCACACCCGCTTTGTAGTGTGGTAGCACGACGCAACACCACGCAGTATCACGAGGAGGAGCGCACCTCGCCGCCGCCGGTCCTCGGTAGTGGCCCCCGGGCATTGCGAACCCGGGTGCTTCGATCGAAGACCGGCCCGCACCAGACGGAGCGCTTCTCCGCCCACGTCCCCCCACCACACGGGTGGATGGGACAAAAGACGAACGCAGACGAAAGTAACGGAGAAACCGCTAGTGGAGAACGAGACCCACTACGCCGAGGCCGTCATCGACAACGGCACCTTCGGCACCCGCACCATCCGCTTCGAGACGGGCCGCCTCGCCAAGCAGGCCGCCGGCTCCGCCGTGGCGTACCTGGACGACGACACCATGGTGCTGTCGGCCACCACCGCCTCCAAGAACCCCAAGGACCAGCTCGACTTCTTCCCCCTCACGGTGGACGTCGAGGAGCGGATGTACGCCGCCGGCAAGATCCCCGGCAGCTTCTTCCGCCGTGAGGGCCGGCCCTCCGAGGACGCGATCCTCACCTGCCGCCTGATCGACCGCCCGCTGCGCCCGTCCTTCAAGAAGGGCCTGCGCAACGAGATCCAGGTCGTCGCCACCATCATGGCGCTCAACCCCGACCACCTGTACGACGTCGTGGCGATCAACGCCGCCTCCGCGTCCACCCAGCTGGCCGGTCTGCCCTTCTCCGGCCCGATCGGCGGCGTCCGCGTCGCGCTGATCAACGGCCAGTGGGTCGCCTTCCCGACGCACTCCGAGCTCGAGGACGCCGTCTTCGACATGGTCGTCGCGGGCCGCACCCTGGAGGACGGCGACGTCGCGATCATGATGGTCGAGGCCGAGGCCACCGAGAAGACCATCCAGCTGGTCAAGGGCGGCGCCGAGGCCCCGACCGAAGAGGTCGTGGCCGCCGGTCTGGAAGCCGCGAAGCCCTTCATCAAGGTCCTCTGCAAGGCCCAGGCCGACCTCGCCTCCAAGGCCGCCAAGCCGACCGGCGAGTTCCCGATCTTCCTCGACTACCAGGACGACATCCTGGAGGCGCTCTCCGCCGCCGTCCGCCCGGAGCTCGCCTCCGCGCTGACCATCGCCGGCAAGCAGGAGCGCGAGTCCGAGCTGGACCGCGTCAAGGCGCTCGCCGCCGAGAAGCTCCTCCCGGAGTTCGAGGGTCGCGAGAAGGAGATCTCCGCCGCGTACCGCTCCCTGACCAAGCAGCTCGTCCGCGAGCGCGTGATCAAGGAGAAGAAGCGCATCGACGGCCGCGGTGTCACCGACATCCGCACGCTGGCCGCCGAGGTCGAGGCCATCCCGCGCGTGCACGGCTCCGCGGTGTTCGAGCGTGGCGAGACCCAGATCCTGGGCGTCACCACCCTCAACATGCTCCGCATGGAGCAGCAGCTGGACACCCTCTCCCCGGTGACCCGCAAGCGCTACATGCACAACTACAACTTCCCGCCGTACTCCACCGGCGAGACCGGCCGCGTCGGCTCCCCGAAGCGGCGCGAGATCGGCCACGGCGCCCTCGCCGAGCGCGCCCTCGTCCCGGTCCTGCCGACGCGCGAGGAGTTCCCCTACGCGATCCGCCAGGTCTCCGAGGCGCTGAGCTCCAACGGCTCGACGTCCATGGGCTCGGTCTGCGCCTCCACCATGTCGCTGCTGAACGCCGGTGTGCCCCTGAAGGCCCCCGTCGCCGGTATCGCCATGGGCCTCATCTCCCAGGAGATCGAGGGCGAGACGCACTACGTCACCCTCACCGACATCCTCGGTGCGGAGGACGCCTTCGGCGACATGGACTTCAAGGTCGCCGGCACCAAGGAGTTCGTGACCGCCCTCCAGCTCGACACCAAGCTGGACGGCATCCCGGCCTCCGTCCTGGCCGCCGCTCTGAAGCAGGCCCGTGACGCCCGCCTCCACATCCTCGACGTGATGATGGAAGCGATCGACACGCCGGACGAGATGTCCCCGAACGCCCCGCGGATCATCACCGTCAAGATCCCCGTGGACAAGATCGGCGAGGTCATCGGCCCCAAGGGCAAGATGATCAACCAGATCCAGGAGGACACCGGCGCCGACATCACGATCGAGGACGACGGCACCATCTACATCGGTGCTGTCGACGGCCCCTCCGCCGAGGCCGCCCGCACCACGATCAACTCGATCGCCAACCCGACCATGCCGGAGGTCGGCGAGCGCTACCTGGGTACGGTCGTCAAGACCACCACCTTCGGTGCGTTCGTGTCGCTGCTCCCGGGCAAGGACGGTCTGCTGCACATCTCGCAGATCCGTAAGCTCGCCGGCGGCAAGCGCGTGGAGAACGTCGAGGACGTGCTCGGCGTGGGCGCCAAGGTCCAGGTCGAGATCGCCGAGATCGACTCCCGCGGCAAGCTCTCCCTCATCCCCGTGATCGAGGGCGAAGAGGGCGACGAAAAGAAGGACGACACCGACAAGTGACGTCGAGCAGCTCCACGGCGACGGCCCGCACCTCCTCGGAGGCGCGGGCCGTCGCCCGTACCCAAACACTCATCAAGGGCACCAACGGCATCGGCACGGTCCGCAAGACCACCCTCCCGGGCGGCCTGCGCATCGTCACCGAGACACTGCCCTCGGTCCGCTCCGCGACCTTCGGCATCTGGGCCCACGTCGGCTCCCGCGACGAGACGCCGTCACTGAACGGCGCCACGCACTACCTGGAGCACCTGCTCTTCAAGGGCACGACGCGGCGCTCCGCCCTGGACATCTCCTCGGCGCTCGACGCGGTCGGCGGCGAGATGAACGCGTTCACGGCGAAGGAGTACACGTGCTACTACGCGCGCGTGCTCGACACCGACCTGCCGCTCGCCATAGACGTCGTCTGCGACATGCTCACGGGCTCGCTGATCCTGGAAGAGGACGTCAACGTCGAGCGGGGCGCGATCCTCGAAGAGATCGCCATGACCGAGGACGACCCGGGTGACTGCGTGCACGACCTGTTCGCGCACACCATGTTCGGCGACAACCCCCTCGGCCGCCCGGTCCTCGGCACGGTCGACACGGTCAACGCCCTCACCGCCGACCGCATCCGCCGCTTCTACAAGAAGCACTACGACCCGACCCACCTGGTCGTGGCGGCCGCGGGCAACATCGACCACAACAAGGTCGTACGACAGGTCCGCGCGGCCTTCGAGAAGGCGGGCGCCTTCAGGAACGCCGAGGCGACCCCCATCGCCCCGCGCGACGGCCGCCGCACCATCCGTACCTCGGGCCGCGTCGAACTGCTCGGCCGCAAGACCGAGCAGGCCCATGTCGTCCTCGGCATGCCGGGCCTGGCCCGCACCGACGAGCGCCGCTGGGCGCTGGGCGTGCTGAACACGGCCCTGGGCGGCGGGATGTCCTCCCGCCTGTTCCAGGAGGTCCGCGAGAAGCGCGGCCTGGCCTACAGCGTGTACTCGTACACCTCGGGCTTCGCCGACTGCGGCCTCTTCGGCGTCTACGCCGGCTGCCGGCCCTCGCAGGTCCACGACGTGCTGAAGATCTGCCGCGACGAACTCGACCACGTCGCCGAGCACGGCCTGACCGACGACGAGATCGCCCGCGCCGTCGGCCAGCTCCGCGGTTCCACCGTCCTCGGTCTGGAGGACACCGGTGCGCTGATGAACCGCATCGGCAAGAGCGAGCTGTGCTGGGGCGAGCAGATGTCCGTCGACGACATGCTGACCCGGATAGCTTCGGTCACCCCGGACGACGTCCGCGCGGTCGCCCGCGAGATCCTGGGACAGCGGCCCTCGCTGTCGGTCATCGGCCCGCTGAAGGACAAGCAGGCGTCCCGACTGCACGACGCGGTCGCGTAAGCACCCTCCCGAAGGAAACCAAGAAGATGAGCAAGCTGCGCGTGGCGGTCCTCGGTGCCAAGGGCCGGATCGGCTCCGAGGCGGTCAGGGCCGTCGAGGCCGCCGAGGACATGGAGCTGGTCGCCGCCCTGAGCCGGGGCGACACACTGGAGACGCTCGCCGAGACGGGCGCCCAGGTCGCCGTCGAACTGACCACGCCGGCCTCGGTGATGGACAACCTCGAGTACTGCGTCGGCCACGGCATCCACGCCGTCGTCGGTACGACGGGCTGGACCGACGAGCGCCTCGCGCAGCTGAACGGCTGGCTGGCCGCCTCCCCGGAGACGGGCGTCCTCATCGCGCCCAACTTCTCCATCGGGGCGGTCCTGAACATGAAGTTCGCGCAGATCGCGGCCCCCTACTTCGAGTCGGTGGAGGTCGTCGAGCTCCACCACCCGAAGAAGGTCGACGCCCCCAGTGGTACGGCGACCCGCACGGCCCAGCTCATCGCCTCGGCCCGCGCCGCGGCGGGCACGGCCCCGGCACCGGACGCCACGGAGACGGCCCTGGACGGCGCGCGCGGCGCCGACGTCGACGGCGTCCCCGTCCACTCGGTCCGCCTCCGCGGCCTGCTGGCCCACCAGGAGGTCCTGCTGGGCGGCGAGGGCGAGACCCTGACGATCCGCCACGACTCGCTCCACCACAGCAGCTTCATGCCGGGCATCCTGCTGGGCGCCCGCAAGGTGGTCACGACCCCGGGCCTGACCTTCGGCCTGGAAAACTTCCTGGACCTGGGCTGACGACACCATGCGCGCCAAGCTGTCCTACGCCGTAACGGCCGCCGTCCTGGTCTTCTACTTCGTCCTGGTCGGCAGCCGCGGCGTCATGCTCATCCAGTCCGGCACCCTCATCACCGTCACCTTCGGCGTGGCGGTGCTGATCCTGCCGGTCATCGGTCTGTGGTTCCTGTGGAAGAACACCGAGTTCGTCCGCAAGGCGAACCGGCTCGCCGCCGAACTGGAGGCCGAGGGCGGCCTGCCCGTCGACGAGCTGAGGCGTCTGCCGAGCGGCCGTATCGACCGCGACTCGGCCGACGAGGTCTTCGCCAGACGCAAGGCCGAGACGGAGGACGCGCCGCACGACTGGCGCAGCTGGTTCCGCCTCGCCGTCGCCTACCACGACGCCCGGGACACCCCGCGCGCCCGCAAGGCGATGCAACGGGCGATCGCCCTGCACGACGGCAAGCCCGTCCAGGCCTGAGCGACGCGAAAGGGGTCGGCCGCCTTCACGGCGGCCGGCCCCTTTCGATGTCACTCGTGAGGTCCCTGGGCAGGTCAGCCCCGCTGGTACTCCGCGCCCCAGGCCTCCACGGAGTCCGCGGCCCGGTCGAACGCGTCGGGCCGGCCCAGGAAGTCCGCACCATGCGTGCTCAGCAACGGCGAGGCGTCCTCGGCCGCGCGGTCGCTGCGTACGAGGGTCAGGGCCTGCCCCTGCACCGTGCGCGGCAGCCCCAGCCAGCGCACCGGCTGCTGCACCGTCCGCACCGCGACGATCTTCTCCCAGCGCGCCGTACGCGTCAGGAAGAAGCCCACATGCCGCACCCCTTGGGCGCTCACCCACACACCCATGCGGAGCAGCCGCAGCGCGACGGCGATGATGACCAGCGCGCCACCGAAGACCACACCGCCCTCGGAGGCGGAGCCGGTGAGAGCGATGATGACCGCCGCGAACAGCACGTACGACGCGAGCAGCAGCAGAAGCGCCGCCGATCCCACCCGCCAGGGGCCGGGGCGGTAGGGGCGCCGCCAGTGGTCGCGGTCGTCGAAGGGCAGCGCGATGTCGTCGGCTGTCTCGAAGGCGCGGTCGGCCGTCAGGAAGGGCAGGGGCACGGCGGGTCCTCACTCAATGCCTGCGTGGGCTGTGCCCGGTGAGGCTATCCGCCACCGCCGTCACGGGCCACCTTGGGGGGCCCGGATGAGTCAGTGTCCCTGGGACGCCTGTGACTCCTGGGTGGACGTGGATGAGTGATCGAGGGTCAGCGCCGGCATCCCGAGCACCAGGGAACCCACCAGCGCGGCGATGATGGTGACGCCCAGGAGCCAGCGTCCCGCTATCTCCGTCGCGGAGGACTTCTCCGGGGGTGGGGGAGCGACATTACTGCGGAACCTGTCGGCCTCGGCGACGAAGGCGAACGGGACGGGCTCACGCCGACGGAACATCGGGGAGACGCTCCTCTCAAACTCGAACGAGTGGCTGTTGTTGATACAGACGCACGAGTGCCCGAAAAGGTGCCCTGATGCCCCGAATTCACAGAACTTCACCGAAGATGTCGCGTCCCGGCACCGAACGCCCCGATGTCAGTGCCGGGCCGTAGAGTGGGCGCCGCCCGAGCGAAGTGATGGAAGGACCCTCCGAGCCGTGACCGACACCCCCGTCGACGACCTCAAGCCCAGCTTCCGCAGCGATGTCAGTGTCGAGCTGGTGAAGCACAGCGCGGCCGATTCCGATGTGCTGTGGGCCGCCCGTGTCTCGACCGCCGGCGAGCAGTCCCTGGACGAGCTGAAGAAGGACCCCGAGCGGTCCAAGGGCCTCATCAACTACTTGATGCGCGACCGGCACGGCAGCCCGTTCGAGCACAACTCGATGACCTTCTTCATCAGCGCCCCCATCTTCGTCTTCCGCGAGTTCATGCGGCACCGCGTGGGCTGGTCGTACAACGAGGAGTCGGGCCGCTACCGGGAGCTCGAGCCGGTGTTCTACGTCCCCGGCGCGGACCGCAAGCTCGTCCAGGAGGGCCGCCCCGGCAAGTACGTCTTCGTCGAGGGCACCGAGGCCCAGCAGGAGCTGGTGACCCGCACGATGGAGGACTCCTACCGTCAGGCGTACGAGGCCTACCAGGAGATGCTCGCCGCCGGCGTCGCCCGCGAGGTCGCCCGCGCGGTCCTCCCCGTCGGCCTCTTCTCCTCTATGTACGCCACCTGCAACGCCCGCTCGCTGATGCACTTCCTCGGCCTGCGCACCCAGCACGAACTGGCGAAGGTTCCGTCCTTCCCGCAGCGGGAGATCGAGATGGTCGGCGAGAAGATGGAGGCCGAGTGGGCCAAGCTCATGCCGCTCACGTACGCCGCCTTCAATGCGAACGGCCGTGTGGCCCCGTAACGCACCCGCGTTCCCCGATCAGGGACAGATGTACGGATCGGCCGCGCGAGGTGTCCGTATTGCGGCATTTGGAGAAGTTCATCTAGCCTGATCAAACGGACCCGGCACTGCTTGAACCCCCGAGCAGGCAGTGCCGGGCTCCATCTTTGTCATGACTTTTCGCGCCCCCCGAGGGCAGACCACGTCTTGAGCAGCGAGTAGCGTGTTACCCATGGCTCCGACCTCCACTCCGCAGACCCCCTTCGGGAGGGTCCTCACCGCCATGGTCACGCCCTTCACGGCGGACGGCGCACTCGACCTCGACGGCGCGCAGCGGCTCGCTACCCACCTGGTGGACGCAGGCAACGACGGCCTGATCATCAACGGCACCACCGGTGAGTCCCCCACCACCAGCGACGCGGAGAAAACGGACCTCGTACGAGCGGTACTGGAGGCGGTCGGCGACCGCGCCCACGTCATCGCGGGCGTCGGCACCAACGACACCCACCACAGCCTGGAACTCGCCAAGGCCGCCGAACAGACCGGCGCGCACGGCCTCCTGATGGTCACGCCGTACTACAACAAGCCCCCGCAGGAGGGCCTGTACCGGCACTTCAAGGCCATCGCCGACGCCACCGAGCTGCCGGTCATGCTCTACGACATCCCCGGTCGCAGCGGCGTCCCGATCAACACCGAGACGCTGGTCCGGCTCGCCGAGCACCCGCGCATCGTCGCCAACAAGGACGCCAAGGGCGACCTCGGCCGCGCCAGCTGGGCCATCGCCCGTTCCGGCCTCGCCTGGTACTCCGGCGACGACATGCTGAACCTGCCGCTGCTCTCCGTGGGCGCGGTCGGCTTCGTCTCGGTCGTCGGCCATGTGGTCACGCCGGACCTGCGCGCCCTCGTGGAGGCCTTCGTCTCGGGCGACGTACAGAAGGCCACGGAGATCCACCAGAAGCTGCTCCCCGTCTACACCGGCATGTTCCGCACCCAGGGCGTCATGACGACGAAGGCCGCGCTCGCCCTCCAGGGCCTGCCCGCCGGACCGCTGCGCGCGCCCATGGTGGAGCTCACTCCAGAAGAGATCGAGCAGCTCAAGATCGATCTTGCTGCCGGCGGGGTACAGCTCTGACAACAGACTTCGCGCGCCCCCGGCGCGCAACAGACTTCACAACTGAATAAGCGGGCCACCGGTGCCCGCAACCCACAACAACAACTGCTACACGCACGAACGTCATGCGCGCCACGTGCCCTACCGGTACGTGGCGTGCGTGGTGAGGAGAGTCTTTTGAGTCATCCGCATCCTGAACTCGGCCCGCCCCCGCCGCTGCCCGAAGGCGGCCTGCGCGTCACCCCGCTCGGCGGTCTCGGTGAGATCGGCCGAAACATGACGGTCTTCGAGTACGGCGGCCGTCTGCTGATCGTCGACTGCGGCGTGCTCTTCCCCGAGGAGGAGCAGCCCGGAATCGACCTGATCCTGCCGGACTTCTCGTCCATCAGGGACCGGCTCGACGACATCGAGGGCATCGTGCTCACGCACGGTCACGAGGACCACATCGGTGCCGTCCCCTTCCTGCTCCGCGAGAAGCCGGACATCCCGCTGATCGGCTCCAAGCTGACCCTCGCGCTGATCGAGGCGAAGCTCCAGGAGCACCGCATCCGTCCGTACACCCTTGAGGTGGTGGAGGGGAACCGCGAACGCATCGGCCCCTTCGACTGTGAGTTCGTCGCGGTCAACCACTCCATCCCGGACGCCCTGGCGGTCGCCATCCGCACCCCCGCCGGCATGGTGGTCCACACCGGCGACTTCAAGATGGACCAGCTCCCGCTGGACAACCGTCTGACAGATCTACACGCGTTCGCACGTCTGAGCGAGGAAGGTATCGACCTCCTTCTCTCCGACTCGACGAACGCCGAGGTCCCCGGGTTCGTCCCGCCCGAGCGGGACATCTCCAACGTCCTGCACCAGGTCTTCGGGAACGCCCGCAAGCGGATCATCGTGGCGAGCTTCGCCAGCCACATCCACCGCATCCAGCAGATCCTCGACGCGGCCAACGAGTACGGCCGCAGGGTCGCGTTCGTCGGTCGCTCGATGGTCCGCAACATGGGCATCGCGAGGGACCTGGGCTATCTGAAGGTCCCGCCGGGCCTGGTGGTCGACGTCAAGACGCTCGACGACCTGCCCGACCGCGAGGTCGTCCTGGTCTGCACGGGTTCGCAGGGTGAGCCGATGGCGGCCCTGTCCCGCATGGCCAACCGCGACCACCAGATCCGCATCGTCTCCGGCGACACGGTGATCCTGGCGTCGTCCCTGATCCCCGGCAACGAGAACGCGGTCTACCGCGTGATCAACGGCCTGACCCGCTGGGGAGCCAACGTCGTCCACAAGGGCAACGCCAAGGTCCACGTCTCGGGCCATGCCTCGGCCGGCGAACTGCTGTACTTCTACAACATCTGCCGCCCGAAGAACCTGATGCCGGTCCACGGCGAATGGCGCCATCTGCGCGCCAACGCCGAGCTGGGCGCCATGACCGGCGTCCCGCACGACCGGATCGTCATCGCCGAGGACGGCGTCGTCGTCGACCTGGTCGCGGGCAAGGCCAAGATCTCCGGCAAGGTCCAGGCGGGCTATGTGTACGTCGACGGCCTCTCGGTCGGCGATGTGGGCGAGCCGGCCCTGAAGGACCGCAAGATCCTCGGCGACGAAGGCATCATCTCGGTCTTCGTGGTCATCGACTCGTCGAGCGGCAAGATCACGGGTGGCCCGCATGTCCACGCCCGTGGCTCGGGTATCGAGGACTCGGCGTTCGCCGACGTCATCCCGAAGGTCAAGGAGGTCCTGGAGCGCTCTGCCCAGGACGGTGTGGTCGAGCCCCATCAGCTCCAGCAGCTGGTGCGGCGAACCCTCGGCAAGTGGGTCTCCGACACGTATCGCCGCAGGCCGATGATCCTCCCGGTGGTGGTGGAGGTCTGACGGTCCGTCGGACCTCGTACGTGTGAACCTGGAGCGGGGCGCCTCGATTTGCATCGAGGCGCCCCGCTCCAGTACGTTTACGGCTCCACCTCAACGGGAACCCGGCCGCTTCGTGCGCCGGAACACCTCCCGAAGCGGGTGGGAATTCCGACTCAGAATCTCTGATAAAGTCGGAGTCGCCGGAAAGGGAAACGCGAAAGCGAGAACCTGGAAAGCACCGAGGAAATCGGAACCGGAAACGGTCTGATAGAGTCGGAAACGCAAGACCGAAG
>NZ_JBIUCI010000025.1:0-120040 GCF_044593635.1 Streptomyces sp. NPDC051913
GGCGGCTTCGTAGTCGCCTTCGGCGAGGGCGGCGGTGGTGCCGATGGTGTCGGTGATCTGGGTGAGGAAGCCGATGCCGCGGGGTCGGGCCCAGGTGTCGACGGTGGCCTGGAGCTCGCGGGCGTGCTCGACCTGGCCCCGCAACGCCGCCAGCAACCCCAGATACGCGCGAGTGTGCTGGGCGAGCAGGTGATACCCGTGCGACAGGGTCAGCGCCAGGCAGCGCTGCCCGGTCCGTTCGGCCTCGTCCCACTCACCCACCGCCATCTGGTCCAGCATGATCAGATGTTGGGTGGTCATCCCGTTGCGGACGAAGCCCGTCTCGGTCTCGTGATCCGCGCTGCGCTGCAGATGCGGCCGGTACCGGCTGAGCGTGTCCACGTGATAGGCGGCGACCGCCAGCCGCGTCACATCCCACGGCTCCAGGTCCGCGAGGCCGGCGAACTCACGCTCCACCCGCTCCCGCACCCCGGCCCCGTGCCGCACCACGTCCCCCCACGCGTCCTGGTAGACCAGCGAGCGTGACGGGGCCAGCTCACCCAGCGTGCCGAGCAGCGTCCGCGTCTCCGCCCAGCGCGCCGGCGCACCGGCGTACTGGCTGATGGCCAGCAGCAGATCGATCAGCCGCGTGAGCACCTCGTCCGGCTCCCGGATCCCGCGGTCGCGCAGAGTCTCGATCGCCGCCGACACCTGACGGTGCGTGTGCCGTACGTCGCCGTCCTCGAAGAGCGCCACATAGGCCGAGGTCACTACGGAGGCGGAGGACTCGGCGGCGCCGGGCGCCTGGGCGGAACGCACCAGCCGCTGCGCCTGATCGAAGTGGCCCGCCTGCCCGGCGGCGAAGGCCGCGTCACCCAGTCTGCGGGACCGCGTCTCGTGGCTTTCGCTCAGTTCGGCGGCGCGGGTCAGCCAGGCCACGGCGGCGACCGCGCCGCCGCGCCGGGTGGCCGACTCGGCCGCCGCCTCCAGGGCGGCGGCGACCTCCTCGTCCGGGTCGACGGTCGACGCCGCCAGATGTGTCGCCCGCCGCTCGACGTCGTCACGATGCACGTCCGCGAGTACGGCATGCGCCGCGCGCCGCTCGTTGGGAGTCGCCGTCCGCACCACCGACGACCGCACCAGCGGATGCCGGAAGACGAAGTCACCGCTCAGCGGATCGACCCCCAGCAGCCCGGCCGTCACCGCCTCCTCGACGTCCCGCATGCGATAGCGGCGGCCCACGCCAGAGGCGAGCCCGGCTGCCCCGGACATCGCCGCGACACCGTCGAGTGCGCCCCGCAGCAGCTCCCCACGGACCCGGTCGCCGAGCGTCTTGATCTGGGCGCCGTAGACGTGCTGCAGTCGCCGCGGCACCGGCAGCGAGGCGTGCGATCCGAGTTCGGCGCTCACCTGCTCATCGGTGACCGCCCGGCCGATCCGGTGAAGGTGGGTGGGCAGTTCGAGCAGGGCCAGCGGGTTTCCCTGCGCCTGGTCCAGCACCAGCCGACGCACCGGCGCGGTCAGCACCGGGTGCCGCAGATCCAGCAGCTCCCGCGCGGCGGCGTCCGACAGGGCCGGGACCGGCAGCTCCGGAAGCGCGGCCGTGTCCCAGCCGGACGCGACCTCGCAGCGCAGTCCGACGGCCAGCCGCACCGAACTGCCGGTGAGGCGACGCCCGACGAAACCGATCACCGCGGTGCTGGAGGCGTCCAGCCACTGCCCGTCGTCCAGAACCAGCAGCAGCGGCCTCGCCGCTGACGCCTGCTCCAACAGGTCCAGGACAGCGATGCCGAGCGCCATGACCGACGGCGGGCGCCCGTCGCCCTGCCCGAAGGCCGTGTCGAACACGGTGCGGTGCACCGCGTCGAGACGATCCACCCACGGCAGCAGGGTGTGCAGCATCTGGTGCAGGCCGGCGAACGGCAGCCCTGACTCCGCCTCCACCCCGGCGGACCGGATCACCTCGTGCCCGGCCCGCGTCGACAGCTCGGCGGCATGGTCGAGCAACGCGCTCTTGCCCGTCCCGGTCTCTCCCCTGAGGACCAGGGCCTGACCCTCGGTGGCCGTCACGAACGCAGCCAGCCGCCCTCGCTCGCCGTCCCGGCCGACCATCGTCATGAGCGACTCCACGGCGCCCCACTCCCCTTCACCACAGGACGACCTACGTGTGTACCACTCTGAGCGTAGGTGTGCGTGGGAATTCTTTCGCGCCGAAGGGAGTCATGCATACATGTCATGGACCGGAGATGTTCTCCTCCATCGGTTCCTGAGTCCGTTGGCGGGGGACGCCGACCCCGTAAAGAAACATGTCGACCACCACGTCGGCCGCCTGTGCGGGGCTGAGGTGTGTCTGCTGGTGCGCCGCCAGATGCACCAGCTCGGGGAGCAGCGGCCCTGCCCAGCGCTCCGGTTGGTCCCGGCGCAGCAGTCCTTCGGCAGTGGCTCGCTCCAGAAAGAGGTCCACCTCGGCGATGCAGGCGTCCCGGCGACGGCGGATCTCGTCGTCGGCGAGCATGCGGGCGAGGTCGACGGGCCAGGTGCGGTTCACGGCGATGATGCTCTCGACGTAGCGATGCAGCGCCACGGCGACCGGTGCCTCACGCAGCCGAGCCTCCCTGATGGCCTTCTCGATGGCCGTGACCCGGGACTCGTAGATCGCCGCGAGCAGGTCCTCACGGCAGGCGAAGCGCCGGTAGACGGTGCGCCGGTCCACGCCCGCCTCCGCGGCGATGCTTGCGATGCTCGCGCCGGGATCGGCGGCGAGCATCCGCGCCCCGGTGGTCAGGACGGCTTCCAGGTTGCGTGCTGCGTCGGCTCTCATAGGTCAAGAGTACCTCGCATGTGCACCTTCAAGACGCATAGAGCTACTGCTGTGTGCATCTAGAAGATAGAAGTGCTACATTGAAGTGGCAGTTGGATGACAGTCCAAAAGAACTGCACCTGAGCACCGGAAGAGAGAAAGCACATGATCACCTACGGCCGGCTTTTCATCGGAGGTTCCTGGGTCGAGCCGAGCGACGCGCAGTTGCTCGACATCGCCTCGCCGCACGACCAGTCGGTGGTCGGCCGCGTCGCCCAGGCACAGCCCGCGGACATCGACCGCGCGGTCGCCGCGGCCCGGGCCTCCTTCGACTCCGGCGAGTGGCGGCTGACCCCGCCCGCCGAGCGGATCGCGGTCCTGCGCCGGTTCAACGCCCTGCGCGAGGAGAACGCCGAGAAGATCGCCCACCTGATCTCGCTGGAGAACGGCTCGGCCGGCTGGTTCACCCGTGCCGGACAGCCCGGCCTGACCCGGCAGGCGAACGCCTACCTCAAGGCGGCCGAGGAGTTCGGCTGGGAGGAGACCCTCGTCCCCTCCGACCCGACGGCACCGACCCGCAGCGTGGTCCGACGTGAGGCGGTCGGCGTGGTGGCCGCGGTGATCCCGTGGAACTCCCCGTTCTCCTCAGCCACTTCAAAGATCATTCCGGCCCTGCTGGCGGGTAACTCCGTGGTCCTCAAGGTGTCCCCGGAGAACTCGCTGAGCATGGGCTTCCTGGCCGAGCTGCTGGAGCAGGTGGGCCTGCCCGAGGGCGTCATCAGCGTCCTGCCCGCCGACCGGGAGACCAGCGAGTACCTGATCTCGCACAAGGACGTCGACAAGATCGCCTTCACCGGTTCCACGCGAGCGGGCCGGCGGATCGCCGCCATCGCGGGCGAGCAGCTCAAGCGGGTCAGCCTGGAGCTGGGCGGCAAGTCCGCCGCGATCATCCTTCCCGACGCGGACGTCGCGAAGGCGGTCGCGGGCCTGAAGTTCGGTTCCCTGCTCAACAACGGCGAGTCCTGCATCGCCCAGACCCGCATCCTCGCCCCGCGCGAGAAGTACGAGGAGGTCGTGGCGGCGCTCAAGGAGCTGGTGGAGTCGCTGAAGGTCGGCGACCCGAACGACCCCGACACCTTCATCGGCCCGATGATCCGCCCCGACCAGCAGGAACGCGTGCGCAACTACATCCAGCTCGGCATCGAGGAGGGCGCCCGCCTGGTCACCGGCGGCCCGCAGATCCCCGAGGGCCTGGAGAAGGGCAACTACGTCACGCCCACCGTCTTCGCCGACGTCGACAACTCCATGCGCATCGCGCAGGAGGAGGTCTTCGGCCCGGTCCTGGTGGTCATCGCCTACGACGGCGAGGACGACGCCGTCCGCATCGCCAACGACTCCGAGTACGGCCTCTCCGGTGGCGTCTGGTCCACCGACGAGGAGCACGCTCTCGCCGTCGCCCGCCGCGTCCGTACCGGCACCGTCACGATCAACGGCGCCTCCGTCGCCTTCGACGGCCCGTTCGGCGGCTTCAAGGCCAGCGGCATCGGCCGCGAGTACGGCGCGGTCGGCCTCGGCACCTACACCGAGTACCAGACCATCACCGTCTGACCTCGTACGACACCCTCCGCACAGCACGATCCGCCCACGGCGGCAGGTGGCCTCCGACCGCCTGCCGCCGGCGTCGTGTCCGGGGGCCGGCACGGCGGTTTCGGACACGCGCATCAGGCACGCACGAACACGCCGAAGCCGCGTCACGCCGAAGCCGCGAAGCCCAGTGCACACCGTCTTTTGCCGCGGCACCGACCCAGCCGCGCCGGCCGAACCCCGTACCCGCCTCCACCAGCACGGTGGACCCTCGCCCTCGGCATAGGGGAAACGGGCACGCGGCCGCCAAGGACCGGGACCAGCGGGGAAGGTTTCCTTCCACCGGCTGCCGGTCTTCGGAGGCCGCGTGCCCGTCGTGAGAGTCAGAGCACCGCGTTCTCGGCGGCGCCCGGGAAGTCCGTGCTGAAGGCCAGGTCGCGGCCCGCCTCGAACTCGGCGCGCAGCTGCTCCAGCTTGACCCCGATCCGGCGCTGGGCGTCGCTGCCCAGCACGACCCAGTGAGCCGGCTCCGGCGCACCCACGGCCTGGAAGATCGCCTCGGCGGCCCGCTCCGGGTCCCCGGGGAACATCTCCGGCGTCAGGCTGCCCATCATGGCGCGGAAGGCACCGGCCGTGGCGGCGTAGTCGTCGATGGCCTCGCCGGACACCTTCGTCCGGTTCTCGATGCCGGTACGGAAGGAACCGGGCTGGATGATCATGGCACGCAGGCCGATCGGCTCGATCTCCTGCCACAGCGCCTCGGTGAAGCCCTCCAGCGCGAACTTGCTGGAGGAGTAGTAGCCGTTGGCGGGCAGGCTGGCCAGGCCGTCCATGGAAGAGACGTTGACGACGGTGCCGCTGCGACGGGCACGCATCCCGGGCAGCACCTGCCGGGTCAGTTCGACCGCACCGAAGAAGTTGACCTCGAACAGGCGGCGGTAGTCGCTCTCCTCCTGCTCCTCCAGGGCGCCGATGAAATCGATGGCGGCGTTGTTGACGAGGACGTCGATACCGCCGAAGCGTTCCTCGGTGGCACGCACGGCCGCCACCCGGTCCTCGGCGTCGGTGACGTCGAGCTTCACCGCGAGCGCGGTCTCCGGGTAGCGCGCCGCGAGCTCGGTGGTGGCCTTCGTGGAGCTGGCCGTCGCCACCACCTGGTCGCCGTGGGCGAGGACGTGTTCGGCCAGGGCCTTGCCCAGGCCACTGGAGGCGCCGGTGATGAGCCAGGTCTTGCGAGACATGGAGTGTTCTCCTTTGAAAGGGGTGAAAGAGAGGTGTCGTAGCGAAAGACACGTGTGAGCGGGACGCCGGGCGGCCGAGGAGTGCGGCCCGGCGGGTGGCGGCTACTCGCCGGCCGGGAAGTCCGCGGCGGCGCTGGCCGCGGCCCACTTGCGGGTCTCCGCGGCGCGGGCCTCGCCGGCCTCCAGCGCCATGGTCACGGCCTGGGCACCGAGCAGGATCCGGCGCGGCGGATCGTCGTCGCGCACGACGTCGATGAGGACCTGGGCGGCGCGGACCGGGTCGCCGGGCTGGTTGCCGTTGTTCTCCGCCCGGTACTTGTTCATGGCGCCGACGGTCTCCTCGTAGTCGGGGCCGACCGCGTGCAGCTCCATCGACGAGCCCTGCCAGTCCGTGCGGAAGGCACCCGGCTCGACGATGACCACCTCCAGTCCGAAGGGCGCGACCTCGTTGGCCAGGACCTCCGAGAAGCCCTCCACGGCGAACTTGGCACTCTGGTAGGCGCCCATGCCGGGCGTACCGCCCACACGGCCGCCGAGCGAGGAGAACTGCACGAACATGCCCGAGCGCTGACCGCGCAGCACCGGCAGGGCCGCCCTGGTGACGTTGACGACCCCGAAGAAGTTGGCCTCGAACTGCCCGCGGAAGTCGTCCTCCGCCATCTCCTCGACGGGCGCGCTGTTGGCGTAGCCGGCGTTGTTCACCACCACGTCCAGCCGGCCGAAGGCCTCGACTCCCGCCTGTACCGCGGCCCGGGCGGCGGCAGGGTCGGTGACGTCCAGGGCGACGGCCCGCACCCGGTCGCCGTACCGGGCGACCAGTTCCGCCAACTGCTCGGGACGACGGGCGGTGGCGACCAGTTGGTCACCGGCCGCCAGCACCGCTTCCGCCAGGGCCCGCCCGAAACCTCGGGACGCGCCGGTGATCAACCATGTCGTAGCCATGAGAGTGCCTTCCTGTTTCTTGCCTCACCGAAGTGAAGGCCGAGGAGTCCTCTCTCACTCTCCTCACCGGACCGGCATCGGACCTCCGTCGATTTGCTGCCGATCGACACACCTGGGACAGCTCCAGAACACGGACATGTAAGTCATTGGACTGATCTGAGTACCCTGTCCGGCCCCGGCGGGCTCAGATCAGTCCGCGTGCGGCGGCCTTGATGCCCGCCTGGAACCGGGTGTCGGCCCCCAGCTTGGTCAGCACGGCGGCGACCCGACGGGTGGCGGTCCGGGTGCTGCATCCCAACTGGCGGGCGATGGCCTGGTCCTTGAGCCCGGCCTTGAGCATGCCGAGGAGAGCGACGTCGTCCGCGCCGAACGTGTCGTCCTCGGCCGGAACCGTGCCGGTGATCGGTTCGGCACGGGCCCAGTAGGCCTCGTACAGCTCCGTCAGCGCGTCGAGCATGCCGGACGGATGGATGACGACCAGGTCGTCGTCATGGCTCAGCTCCGCGACCCGCTCCAGGATCAGCTCACGGTCCGACAGCACCTCCACCAGGTTGCGCGGATCGGAGCGCAGTCTTCCCTCCCGGTAGCGCTCGGCGATCCGGTCGATCTCACCGCGGGCCGATGTCGCGGTCACGGGCTCGCTCACCTGGACCGGCGGCGGACGGGTGTCGGTGCGCAGCCCGATCGCGGTGACCCCGAAGAGTGTCCGGTCCCCCAGCCAGGTCTCCGGCAGCGGAAGAGACGGCAGCGTCAGCTACTCCGTGACCCCAGGTACCGAGAAGCTGACCCTCACCGCCTACGCCCCGGTCGCGGGTGTTCCGGTGCCCGGGGAACTCCTCGAGGCGACCGGCGGACGACCCCGCCGCCAAGGGTCCGGGCGGACCGCTCAACGGGTCCATGCCCGAACACCAGGCACGCGTCAGCATGGCGAGCCTGAAGCCCGGCAATCGTGCCGCGGTCTCGCGCGACCCCACCCTCCGGCGGGCCGCACCGCGGCCCGCCGGACCTACCGGTCCCTCAGGACGACGACCACTTCTGGTTCTCGCCACCGGAGCAGGACCACAGCTGCAACCTGCTGCCGTTGGCCGTCTGGTTGTCCCGCACGTCCGTGCACTTGTCGGCGAGCGGATTGACCAGGTCGCTGCGGACGTTCAGGTCGAACTGCTGGACCGCGCTGCCGTTGCAGGAGGCGAGTTGGAGGTCCGTCCCGTCATCGGTGGACCCTCCCGCGAGCTGGACGCACATGCCGAGGGTCCGCATGGTCCCGCCCGTGAACGTCCAGTGCTGCGCGGCGGATCCGTTGCAGTCCCAGATCATCAGCGCCGCCCCCTGTACGGCCTTGCCGCCCACGACATCGATGCAGCGCCCCGAGGCGTGGCTGGACACGCTCACCCCGGGCGCCGTGGCCGAAGCGGTCGAGTCCGAACCGGCCTTGTTCTCAGCCGAGTCGGGGGAACCGGCGTCCGGTTTCGCGGACGCCTCGCCCTCCCCGCTGCCACTGGGCGAGGCGGCCCTGCTGGGCTTCTTCGCTGAGTCGGGCTCCTTGCCGGACTCGGTTGCCGAGGCATGCGCCGAGGGACCGGACAGGTCCCCGAGCGCGTCGGTCACGTCCGAGCCATGACCATCGGAGTCCACGGACACCGACGCATCGTCGCGCGGGCTGTCGTCGCCGCCGCGCACCAGGCCCAGGGTCAGCGCGACGGCAGCCACCGCGAGCAGCCCCACGACCCCTACGACGCCCAGCGCACCGCGCAGCCCCTCACGCCTGCCCTTGCGCCCGGTGGCCGGTTCGAGCGCCACCACCGGATCGTCACCGGTCCGGCGGTCAGCGGCCTGAGGGCGGCCGGAGTTCCGCGGTGAGCCCAGCGAGGAGATCTGCGAGAGCCGCGGTACGGCGGAAGCTTGCCGCGGTCCCGGGGTACCTCGCCGCGTTTCGGCCGGGCCCGACGCGGTGGAGCCGTCCTGAACCGGTCCGGAACCGGAACTGACCGACTTGCCGCTGCCCGGGACTCTCTTGGGGAGGTCCCCCGCGGACCGGGGCGGGTGAGGAGGCTTCATGGGTTCCTTTCCGGCAGAGCCGAGACATGCGTGGCGGTGTGCGGGGGGTGTACGACCGGCTTTCCTGGACAGCCCGGCCCTGTCACATCTGACCCTGTGACTCATACCGGTCTGCGGGCGCCGACTCAAAGCGGCGCGTCGGAAGGGCAGTTGAGGGCTGAGCTTATCCGCCCATGCTGTGGTCGGGCGCCACGCCCAGCAGCCGTTCACCGGGGCGGCCAGGCCGCCGGCACCGGTCAGGGTGCCGGTCTCCTCCTGTGTTTCCTAGGTCAACCTACTCATGGAATCCAGAACGCGAGTCCAGACATGTGTCATGTTCACATGTGCATCTCATCCCGCGGCTCACCTCGGGCGACTAACATGTTTGAACACGTTGTATGGTTGTCCTCGCGGACGCGGCCAGCGTGGACGTGTCGCTCGCCGATAACCCTCCCCTCTGAAGGCATGGCACAGGTATGAAGCTGACGACCACCCCGTACGGCACGCGCGCCACCGCTGCCGAAGTGATCGAAGGACTCGATCTGACCGGGCGCCGGATGATCGTCACCGGGGGAGCCTCGGGACTCGGTGCCGAGACGGTGCGGGCGCTCGCCGGTGCGGGCGCGCAGGTGACCATCGCCACCCGTAACCCCGCCATCGCCCAGCCGCTGCTCGAAGAACTGCCCGGCACGCAGGCAGTCGCGCTCGATCTGTCGGACCTGGCCTCCGTGCGCGCCTTCTGTGCCGACTGGAGCGGGCCGGTCGACGCACTGGTCGCCAACGCGGGCGTGATGATGCTCCCCACGCGGGAGGTCAACGCCCAGGGCTGGGAAATGCAGCTCGCCACCAACTACCTCGGCCACTTCGCCCTGGTCCGGGGCCTGCGCTCGGCACTCCGAGCCGCCGAGCGGCCCCGCGTCGTCCTCGTCAGCTCCGGTGCCCAGCTGCGAGCCGGGTTCGACTTCGACGACCCCCAGTTCGACCAGCGCCCCTATGACCCCTTCCTGGCCTACGCGCAGTCGAAGACCGCCGACGTGCTGCTCGCCGTCGGCATCAGCCGTCGCTGGGCCGAGGACGGCATCACCGCCAACGCCTGCGCGCCGGGATGGATCCACACCAACCTGACGCGACACATCGACCGGGCAACCATGCAGGCCCTGGGGGCCATGGACGCGGACGGCAACCTCCTCACCCCCGACTACTACAAGACCCCGGCCCAGGGCGCCGCCACCACCGTGCTGCTGGCCGCCTCGCCGTTGGTCGAGGGGGTGACCGGACAGTACTTCGAGGACAACCAGCAGGCCGAGATCGTGGACGGCGGCCCCGAACCGATGGCCGGCGTCGCGAAGTGGGCGATCGACCCCACGGCCGCCGACCGGCTGTGGGACCACGCCTCCCCCTTCGTGAACTGAGGATCGAGATGAACGACCGCACAACCGCCCCCCAATTCCTCCTCGTCCCCGGTGCGTGGCACGGCTCGTGGTGCTGGAGCAAGGTGCAGACCGCCCTTACAGAGCGAGGCTTCGTCAGCCACACCGTCGACCTGCCCAGCCTCGTGCCCTCCGGGTCCGAAGGGCGGCTGCCCGGGATGTACGACGACGCCCGCGCCGTCCGCGAGAAGATCGACGCCATCGGCGCACCCCTGGTGGTCGTCGGGCACTCCTACGGCGGAGCCCCGGTCACCCAGGCCGCCGACGGAGCGGCCAACGTCTCCCACCTGGTGTACATCTCCGGCTTCGCCCTGGACGTGGGCGAGAGCCTGATGACGTGTTTCGGCGCCGAGGCTCCGGACCTCGCCGCGGTGGAGGGGATCATCCCGGTCCGCGACGACCCGGAGGCGACGCTGTACAACGACGTGTCCGAGGAGGAGCGGGACGCGGTCGTGGCGCGGCTTCTGCCGCAGAGCGCGCTCTCCTTCGCCGAGCCGGTGACGGTGACCCGGCCCGCCTGGTCCACCATCCCCTCCAGCTACGTCTTCTGCGACAACGACCAGAGCCTGCCGCCCGACTACCAGAAGCCGTTCGCCGAGCGAACGGGCACCACGTACCACCTGCCCAGCGGCCACACTCCGCTGCTTTCCATGCCCGGCGAGCTGGCCGACATCCTCGCAGGGATCGCGCACAGCGACGTCCGATGAGGCCGGTGACCCGGCGCCAGGCGGGCCACCATGCCGCGCGTTCCGCCGCGACCCGGGCCCAGGTGATACGCACCCTGGAGCGCCTGCTCGGTGCCGGTGAGCCGTTCTCCGAGATCAGCGTCCAGCGGATCCTGGAGGAAGCGGGCGTTTCCCGGGCCACGTTCTACTCGCACTTCCAGAGCAAGTCCGACCTGTTGGTACAGCTCACCGACGAGTTGAGGCAGTCACTGCTGGCACTCGCCCAGCAGTGGGACCTGGGGACGGGGGAGGGCGCGGCCGACCGGCTCGCCCGGTTCTTCGAGGACGTGCTCACCGTTCACCGGGCTCACCAGGGCGTGCTCACCGCTGTACGAGAGGCGGCGTCCTACGACGCCTCCGTGGGTGACTTCTACACCGCGAACCTCGAAGGGTTCGACGAGACCATGCTGCGGCTCCTGCGCTCGGAGCAGGCCGCCGGGGCGACTCCGGCCGACGTCGACGCCCCCTCCGCCAGCCGGATCATCATCTGGGGCGGAGCACAGGCGATCGCCCATCACATCGCGGTCGACGACGGAACCGGCGACGCCGTCTTCGCTCACGAACTCGCCCAGATCTGGTGGCACGGGGCCTTCCGCCGCCCCACGGGCTGAAGTCAAGGTATCGAGCGCCAGATGCACCGAGAACTGCGGTCAGTCACCACCCACTGGCAGGAGCAGGGCGCTTGCAGACGCGAGGACCCGAGCTCTTCTTATGGGGGCGTGGGGAGCATCACCGCGGACACACGACGGCCTCCGCACGCCACGGACCGGACAGGTCCCACGCGCGGAGGCCGTCGGCGACGTCAGTCTTCCCAGTGGCGGACCGCCTTGGCCGCGGTGACATCACCGGCGTAGACGAGCGCCACGCGATGGTTGAACTGGATGGTGTACATCTGCTTGCCGCCGATCACGACCGCCCCGCTGGAGGGGAAGTAGTCGTCGGTGGCGGCGGGTTCGGCGGTGGCGACGTACGCCTGGCCCGCGGGGATGGCGTACATGTTCAGCGGCGCCTGTGTGGAGGCGCCCAGACCGGCCGGGTACTCGGCCTTGTCCGGGTAGCTCGAACCGTACAGGGACACCGGACCGGTGCCGGCGGGCCGGACGACCTGCACGCCGTAGCTGATCTTGGTGTTGGCGCCGTCGGGGTTGTGGAACCAGACCTTGGCGCCGCCGTACCAGATGGCGGTCCAGCCGTCCTGCGTGTCCGCGACGACGAACTGCTGCCCCGACTGGGCGGTGCTGCCCCAGTCGTTGATCCGGTCGGTGCCGGCGGCCGTGCCGTGGATCGCCTGGTCGCCGAAGAGCGGTGCCGTCTCACTCGGAGCGGTGCGCAGGAAGACGAAGTCGGCAGGCTGTTGCCGCTCCGTGCAGGCCGTCGTCTGGCCGGTCGGGTCGTCGGACGGGCACACCTGGACGGTCTGCACGTTCTGGGCGAAGGGCGGGTTGATCGTCACGACGTCACCGGGCTGCGGCACACCGGCCATCCCGTTCGCCGGAGCGCCCAGCAGGGTCATGAAGTGCGCCCAGTCCCATGAGGGGCCCGGATCCCAGTGCATACCGGAGACGAGGGCCGAGTTGGGCCCGGCGACGTTGTCATGACCGATGATGTGCTGCCGGTCCACCGGGATGTCGAACCGCGCGGCGAGGTACTGGACCAAGGAGGCCGTCGCCTCGTACTGCGCCTCGGTGTACCAGGCCGCGCCCTGGACGGCGAAGCCCTCGTGCTCGATGCCGATCGAGTGCAGGTTCGTCGAGTAGTTGCCCGCGTGGAAGGCGATGTTCTTGGTGTGCACCATCTGGGTGACCGCGCCGTCCGAGGACATCACGTAGTGCGTCGAGGCGGTGTTGGTGGGATTGGCCAGCCCCGCCACACCGGCGTCGTAGGTGCTCTCCAGGTCGTGGATGACGATGGTGTCGATCCTGATGCCGTTGGCAGGACGGCTGGAGACCTGGCCCCCCGCGGGGGAACCGGCGACGAAGGTGCAGCGGACGGCGGGCGGGCACTCGGGGTCGGTGCCGGCCGTCGTCGCCTTCTCACGCAGCGCGGCACGCTGCGAAGGCGCCGCGACGATGGCCCGGTCGGCGTCCAGCCGGACCCGCTGACCGTCTTGTGTGGTGACGGAGGCGCCGCTGCGCAGCGTGGCGAAGACGCGGTCGCCGAAGGCCGCCGCTCCCGCCTCCTGCTGGGACTGGCTGTAGCGGGCCACGGCGCCGTACCACTGGGCGGCGTCCGAGGGCGTACCACCGACCAGTTGCTTCTCGTACGAGGCGAGCAGCGCCGCACCGCCACGGATGTTCGCCACGTCGTCCGCACGCAGCTCGCGCGTGGACAGCCCCGTCAGTTCGGCGGCCTTCTGGAGGGTGTGCAGGGCGGGGTCCGCGGCCAGCGACTTCAGGTCGGCGCGGCCCACGGCGCCCGCGGCGCCGCCCGCCAGCATGTCGGGAGTGACGTCGGTGAGGTGCATGACCCCGTAGCCGCCGTCCGTGCTGGCCTGCGTACCGTGCGAGTCCCAGCGCGACTCCTGGTAGGACAGAGCCAGCAGGACGCCGGGCGGGACGTGGTACTCGGCTGCGGCGGACCGGAACGCCTGTTGCCGCGACGTGGACGCCTCGCTCGCGGAACCGTGTGAGGTGGCAGCCGAAGCGGTGAGCGGCGATATGAGCAGGCCGCTCGTGGCCAGCACGCTCGCGGCGATCGTGACGGGTGCGCCGGCTCTTTTTCGTTTGTGCAAGGCATGGATCCTTAGACCGGGAGACATGGTTGCCGAGGGCTGCTCCGGACGGCGGGATATGTGCCCCGGGCAACCTCTGGACCGGCCGCAGACTACAGAGGTCCTGTACACCAGAGATACCTACCGGCAAGTAAGTGTGTTGTGTGCGATGACAAACCGGCGCGGATATACTCACACGTATGACCAGTAGACATGTGGTTCACGAGGCGGCTGAGGCTTTTCAGACGGCCACCGAACAGCTCGCCGGCATCCTTCCGAACGGCTTGCACGAGCGTGGCCCCAACGGCGCCCTCCTGGCCGTCACCGGCTCCATGATCCCCGTGCTGAACGGCATCATGAGCGTGTCCGACGCCCCGGACCTGGACGAGATCAGGCTGCTGTGCGAGAAGGCAGAGCCGTATGTCCAGCACCTGCCCTGGAGCATCCGGCTGCGGGGTGACGCCGGTGAGGAGATCACCGAGCTGGCCGCCCGTCGCGGCCTGCCCACGCAGCTGCGGCAGCCGTTCATGCTGCTCTCGCTGGAGGACGGACGTGCGGACGGCCGTGTGGACCGACGGGCGGGAGGACCCGAAGTCGGCCGGGAGCAGGGGCATTCCGGCCCCGAGTCCGTGACCGTCCGCCCGCTGGGCGGCGACGAGTACGAGACCTTCGCCGCGGTCCTCGGCACGGCGTTCGGCGCCCCTGCGGCCATCATCAGCAGCCTCTACACCCCGCACGTCCTCGGCCAGCCCTTCGTCAAGGCCTACCTGGCCGAAGCGGACGGCACCCCCGTCGCGGCCGGCCTGGCGATCGTCACCGAACGGCATGTCGGCCTCGCCAACATCGGCACCCTGCCCGAGCACCGGCGGCGCGGGATCGGCCGGGCGGTTGTCGAAGCGATCCTCCGGGACGCCCGGGCCGCCGGGGCCCACACGGCCTACCTGCACTCGAGCGACGAGGCCCTTCCGCTCTTCGAGCAGGCCGGCTTCCGCACGGAAGAGACCTGGGTCGCCTTCACCGCCTGAGTGAACGAACGTCCAGCAACCCAGCACCCCCTCCACCCGCCAGTAACCCCTCACCGAACAGGGATGGGACATGGATCTCCAACTCAAGGGCCGTCGGGCCGTGGTCACCGGCGGCACCCGCGGCATCGGCTTCGCCGTCGCCCGTGCCCTGGCCACGGAAGGCGCCTCCGTCGCCCTGGTCTCCAGGTCCGCCCCGCACGCCGAGGAGCAGGCGGCGCTGCTGCGTGAGGAGACCGGCGCCGAGGTCATCGGGGTCGCGGCCGACACCGGGGACGACGCCGCGGTGAGGGCCATGGCCGGCAGGGTGACAGAGCGGCTCGGCGGGGTGGACATCCTGGTGAACAACGCCGCCATCACCAACCCCGGCCACATCTCCGAGGACGACCTCGAAGCCGAGATCAACGTCAAGGTCCGCGGATATCTCCGGTGTGCCCGTGCCTTCGCGCCGGGGATGACGGAGCGGGGCTGGGGACGGATCATCAACATCGGCGGACTGGCGGCACGCCTGTCCGGCTCGGTGACCGGCTCCGTCCGCAACGCCGCCGTGGTCGCCCTGTCCAAGAACCTGGCGGACGAACTCGGGCCCAGCGGCGTCAACGTCGTCTCGGTCCAGCCGGGCCCCACCCGGACCGACACCTTCGTCACCAACCTCGACCGCCAGGCCGAGGCCAGGGGATGCAGCCCAGCGGACATCGAGCGGCAGTGGGCCGAGTCCGTCGCGATCGGAAGGATCGTGGAACCGCACGAGGTGGCCGCGGTCATCGCCTTCCTGGCCAGCCCGCTCAGCGTGGCACTCAACGGCGACACGATCGTCCCGAGCGGCGGCCACAAAGGCTCGATCTACTACTGACCGCCGCAACACCAGGCCCGTCCATCGACCGTCAACGCATCGGCCGCGGGCTGCACATTGCCCTCCTGCTCATAGTCGATGAGCCCCGGACTCACGCTCGCGGGCGTTCTCAGGCCCGGCGGCATCTCCCCTCCTCCAATGGACGGGTGACTGCCCGAAGTTCACACCCACACCCATCCCGCCGGAGAGACATGCGATCTCTTGGCCGTGCCGCTTCATCGCAGGAGGCCCCGTGCTCATCGCGTTCATCCAGGCGTTCAGGACACCTGACCTGCGTAGGAAGCTGCTCTTCACACTGGCCGTCATCGTGGTGTACCGGGTCGGCACGCATGTCCCGATCCCGGGTGTCGACTACAGAGCCGTCCAGGAATGCGTCTCACAGGCTTCCGGCAACCAAGGGCTGTTCGGCCTGGTCAACCTCTTCAGTGGTGGCGCGCTGCTCCAGATCACGATCTTCGCGCTGGGCATCCTCCCGTACATCACGGCGAGCATCATCCTCCAGCTGCTGACCGTCGTGATCCCGCGTCTGGAAGCCCTCAAGAAGGAGGGCCAGGCCGGTACGGCGAAGATCACGCAGTACACCCGCTACCTGACCGTCGCGCTCGCCATCCTTCAAGGCACGGGCCTCGTCGCCACCGCCCGCAGCGGCGCGCTCTTCTCCGGCTGCACGACCGCCTCGTCCATCGTCCCGGACCGCTCGATCTTCACGACGGTCGTGATGGTCGTGACGATGACGGCGGGCACCGCCCTCGTGATGTGGCTCGGTGAGCTCATCACCGACCGCGGCATCGGCAACGGCATGTCGATCCTCATGTTCGTCTCGATCGCCGCCACCTTCCCGTCCGCCCTGTGGGCCATCAAGAAGTCCGGCACCCTGGCCGACGGCTGGATCGAGTTCGGCACCGTCATCCTCGTCGGCCTGGTCATGGTCGGCCTGGTGGTCTTCGTCGAGCAGGCCCAACGCCGCATCCCCGTGCAGTACGCGAAGCGGATGATCGGCCGCCGCGCCTACGGCGGTACGTCCACCTACATCCCGCTGAAGGTCAACCAGGCCGGCGTCATCCCGGTCATCTTCGCGTCGTCACTGCTCTACATACCGGCCCTCGTCGCGCAGTTCGCCGACGGCACGCCCGGCTGGAAGACCTGGATCGAACAGAACCTGACCAAGGGCGACCACCCGATCTACATCAGCCTGTACTTCCTGCTGATCGTGTTCTTCGCGTTCTTCTACGTCTCCATCTCCTTCAACCCGGACGAGGTCGCGGACAACATGAAGCAGTACGGCGGCTTCGTCCCCGGCATCCGGGCGGGCCGGCCGACCGCGCAGTACCTGTCGTACGTCCTCACCCGGATCACCTGGCCGGGCTCCCTGTATCTGGGGCTGATCGCCCTCGTGCCCACCATCGCCCTGATCGGGTTCGGGGCGACGAACAACTTCCCGTTCGGCGGGACCAGCATCCTGATCGTCGTCGGTGTCGGCCTGGAAACCGTCCGGCAGATCGAGAGCCAGCTCCAACAGCGCCACTACGAGGGTTTCCTGCGCTGAGGAACTGGCTCTCGGGGCTCATTCACGCCCGCCTGAAGTCCGCCATCAGCTCACGCATGTCGCTGATCATGGCGGGCCAGTAGGTCGACACATCAGGGAGTTCGGGACTCTCCTCGGCGGTGTCCATTTCTCCCTCGTAGTAGGTGGTGGTGGACAGACTCAGGGTCACGACCGCCGCTCCGTCGAGCACCCTGAGTTCGGTGTGGCCGAAGTCCTCGACGATCAGGAACGCCTCGTCACCGAGATCGGGCACTGGCTTGACATTGTCCGCCGCCACGACGCCCAGGTCCGTCACCCGCCGGTCGGCGTCGAACTCGTCGCGCGGATCGGTCGCCTTGTGAAGTGCCACAGCGACACCGACGGTGGTGCTCACCTGCCAATGGCCGCCCGGCTTGGTCTCAGCCCTCTTCTGGAACCCCAGGGAGCAGTGAACCTGGTCGAGCGCCGAGTGCTTCAACAGCTCCTCATCGACGCTGTTCGGCACGCTCTTCAGCGCGAGCTCCTCCTGAAGCGATGCCAACCGCGCCGATTTGCAGGAGTCCCGGTCCAGCCGGTATCCGCGGAGATCAGGGCTCTGGTCACCCACGTTGAGAACGAGAACCGCCACGGCCCACAGTGCGGACGCCGCCGACGCGCCGCCCAGAGCCGGCCACAGCCACGGCCTTCGGCGCAGGGAGCGTGCGGGGGACCGCTGCACGAGGTCGGCCACGACCTCGCGGGACTCCGGCGGGTCGACGCCTTCCGTCATCTCAGGCTCGGAAATCACTCGACGCCTCCTCGAACACTCCGCACACGTGTGAGAGGCGATGATCGCACAACGTGCGGTCGCGACTCGGTGGTCACGAAACACCCAAAGGCGATTCAACAAGGTCCACCGGGACGTAAAGAACCGGAAGGTGCGCGAACCGCCCGTCTCCCGAAAGCCTCATGCATATCGGAAGGCCTCAAAACAGGGCATCCGGAAAGGAACACACCATGTTCTCCAACGGGCGCATCCACCGCCTCGTCACACCTGCCGCTCTCTCGGCTCTCGCCGCAGCGGCTCTGGTCGGCATCACCGCCGCTCCGTCGCAGGCCGCGACCCGGCCGGGCTGGGCGGACACGTCCTCGCTGTCCGTACGTGTGCACGCGCTGGACTCGGGTGCGGGACAGCGCTACGCGACGGTGATTCTCACCAACAAGACCCACAGGACCGTCCGGACCGAGGGCTACGTGGGGCTGCAACTCCTCGGCTCCCGCGGCAAGGACGTGCCCACGCACGTGGTCCGCGACGAGGGCCGGACCCCACTGATCACTCTCAAGCCGGGGCAGAGCGCCTACACCCGGCTGCACTGGGGAGCGGTACCGGCCGCGGGTGAACCGACCAAGGCGGAGAAGAACCCCACCCGGCTGGAGGTCACTCCGCCCGACTCCCGCCACCACCTCAACACGACGTGGAAGCTGGGCGAGGTCCTCCAGAAGGGCCGCATCGACATCACCCCGCTGGCGAAGGGCACCGGACCGAGGTTCTGACGGCCCGCGTCACCTGGGGTCCTGCGGCGGCAGGACCCCAAGAACGCCCACACCAGGCGGGGGCATCCGTGCACGATCAGGCCGTGACCACCCGGTAGCTCAACGCCGCCCAGGGAAGGTCGGTTTGGGCCAGAGAGCCGCTGCGCCAGGCAACGGCGCCGGTGCAGCCGGCCCCGGGGTGCAGCTCCAGGGACGCGGAGCCCGAGACGACCTGAACCGACAGAGCCGGCTTCGACAGGGTGTGGCAGGTTCCCAGGTCAGTGAGGTCGGCCTCGGTCGCCGTACCCGTCCCGGTGGTGCCCGGGTAGAGATACGCGCCCTGCTGCAACGCGGGCCAGCCGGCCGCGACCGCTGTGCCGGCACCGGCGCCGACGACCAGCGCGCCGGCCAAGGTCGCGCCGGCGACTCCGGCACGGAATCCCGTCATGGAGGCGAACATGTGATCCACCCTCTCCTGTGCGTCAAATGTGCTCGGCGCAAACTCTTGCACGTTCAACCATGTGAGGGAGAGATCAATACCGGCCACCCCACACACGTGTGAGAAGACCGGCAGAGAAGCAGGCCACACCCCCTGCTTGTCGGCGCCGAGCGACCCACGCCGGCCAGCCGCGGGCCGGCCCCGGCAACCGCTCAGGACCTGCGGCTGGGCAGGGCATCATGGAGGGACGGCCGACGAAAGCAGAGGACGCGTCCGCCGGCGCAGGAGAGGAAAGCATGAGTGCGCACACCGGCGGCGGGCGGCGCCCCTACCGTAACGACCGGCGGGCCGAAGCCGCCGCGGGAACCCGGGCCGCCATCCTCGACGCCGCCCTGCGGCTCTTCGTCGCACACGGGTATGCGAAGGTCACGATCGGCGACATCGCCCGGAAAGCCGGGACCGCGGTGCCCACGGTCTACGCGAGCACCGGCGGCAAGTCGGCCATTCTGAACATCCTGGTGAACCGGGGAGTGGACGACCCGGTCGTCGAACGGACGCTGGAAGCCGTCCGTACCGCGACCGACGCCAGCGCGGCGGTCGCGACCATGGCCCACGGGGTGCGCCTGGACAACGAGCGTCATCTGGACATCGTCCAGGTGATGATCACGGCCGCCGCCGTGGAGGAGCAAGTCGAGGAGCATCTCCGTCACGTCTCCGCCGCCTACCGCCAGGCGCTGGGAGTCCTCGCCGAACGCCTGGCGGAACTGGGTGCGCTGCGTCCCGGCCTGAGCACCGAGCGCGCCACCGACATGCTGTGGTTCCTGTTCGGGTTGCCGTCCTGGCGCCTGTTCGTCGCGGAACACGGTTGGTCCTGGGACGAGACCGAGCAGTGGCTCGCCGAGCAGGCGGTCGCCGCCCTCGTTGCGGAGCCGAGGGACGGCTGACCTCCGCGCCGCGTCAGCCCACGAGGCCGGCCAGGGTGTCGGCGACCTCACGGGGCGAGGGCATCGCCGCGATCTCCTTGGAGATCCGCTGCGCGTTCGTCCGGTACTCCTCGCTGTCGAGGACCTCCGCCGTCGCGTTCGCGATCGCGTCCGTGCCGGCGGGGGGCATGACAGCGACACCGGTCCGGGAAGCGGCGACCGCACCCGCCTGGAGGAACTGGTCCGCGCCCTGCGGTACGACGACCATCGGCAGACCGCGCGAGAGAGCGGCCAGCGTCGTGCCCGCGCCACCGTGGGTGACGACCAGGTCGATGCCGCTGAGCAGTTCGGCCAGCGGGGTGAAGCCGACGAACTCGACATGGTCGAGCCCGTCGCCGTAGTCGGCCGCTGTCGCGGTCAGCCCCAGCGTCACCACCAGGTCGGCCCGCGTGGAGAGCGCGTCGATGACCGGGCGCAGCAACCCCGGCTCGGCGAAGTGCGTACCGAAGGAGAGCAGCACCTTGGGACGGGTGCCGTTGCCGGTGGGCACTGCGGCGGGCGGCTGCGGGGTGTTGAGGCCGCGGTGGGGTTCCGGGCGCAGCGGCAGACGGCCGTGCGGCGCCTGCCAGTCCGGGCCCTGGAGCGCTTCGGGGCACGGGTCCAGGTACCAGTCGGGCTGGGGCACGGTCAGCCCGCGCTGCTGGTAGCGGCGCTCGGCCACCGTGTCGAAGACGTCGGTGAACTGGGCGGGGATCAGCGGGCCGAAGGCGAGCTTGGCGTAGGGGACTTCCAGAGCGGCGGCGACGAGCGGACCCACGTAGTCGGTGGCCTCGGCGACGATCAGATCCGGCGCGAAGTCCCGTGCCGCGGCGATCGCAGCGTCCGCGGTGAGGTCGATGCGGGCACCGGCGAACAGTTCCGCGGCGACGGCGGGGTCGGGCACCGTCGGGTCGTCCACTCCCGCCAGCCGCGCGGCTTCCGCGAGCAACTCGGGAATCTCGGGGCCGACCGGGAACAGGGTGATGCCCTCGGCGGCGAACAGGGGCCCGAAGGAAGCCGAGGTGATCACGGCGACCTCGTCGCCGCGGTCGCGGAAGGCGCGGGCCAGGGGGAGTTCCGGCAGAAGGTGTCCGTGTTGCGGAGTGCTGGAGAAGAGGATTCGCATGGCGAGGAGTGTAGGGCATTCGATGAAGTGTGCCTCTATCCAAATTAGGGAAATGACAAACATGTGTTGAATCACGCCGTCGCAGGACACGTGTTTTGATGCTGCCCTCAGTCACCGCAGCGACCGAAGTGACTCAGGTCGCGACACAGCCCGCCACGGATCTGGTAACAGCTGTTACCATGCCTGTATGGCAAAGACACAACTGGGCGCCCGCGTGGACGACGAGGTCGCCGAACTCGCGAAAGCCCGTGCCAAGGACCGTGGCCTGAGCGTCGGTGACTACATCGCCGCCCTGGTCCGCGAGGACACCGACGGCCTGCGCGCCCGCGGCCTGGAGGCCGCCCGCCGCTTCCTCGACGAACACCAGGCCCTCTTCGACGAGGCCGAGGACGCCGACCACACCGCCCCGGGAGCGCACGCCGCCTGATGGACCTGCACATCGACGTCCCCTGGATCCTGCAGGTCGCCGAACTCGCCGGCGCCCGCGACCCCGCCCCCGACGACTACGGCATTCCGGTCGCCGCCGTCGCCGCCCACCGCGCCGAACTCCTCGACCAGCCGGTCTACGACGGCCCCTACGCCCGCGCCGCCGCCCTCGTCCACATCCTCGGCCGCTGCCGCTGGCTGGAGCGCTCCAACATGGCGGTGGCCGCGGCGACGGGCGTCATGTACCTGGAAGCCTCCGGCATCCCCGTCAAGCCCACCCGCGACGATGCCACCGCCCTGCGCGACCTGCTCCGCGACTCGACCTGCACCTCCGCGAGGATCGCCGCCCAACTGCGGACCTGGCCCACGGCCACTTGAGAGGGCACGACGGCCATGACGCGCGCAGGACACCGACCACGCGATTCTCGTCGAGGCGACGAAGGAATTCGCCACGGGGATCGGCCCCTCCCGCGGCTGGGGCGACACCTGGAGGAGATCCAGCCGCACGCCGTGCAGGTCCTCATCCCCGACGACCAGGAACGCCTCGGGGTGCCGGACGAGATCGCGGCGTCGTTGGCCTGCCTGTGCAGCGACTACGCCCCGTACGTCAGCGGGGCCACGATCCGCTGGACGGCGGGCTCATCCGCTCCGCCTTCTCAGCGCCACGGTTCCGAACGGTCGGCGGCTATGCGCCGGTGTCGTCCGGGCCGCCGACGGAGCGGTGTGCGATGCCGGTCTCCTCGGTGACGGGGCGGAGCATGTCCGCGATCAGGCCCGTGAGTCGGTCGTTGTCGGCCGTGGCCAGCGCAGTCGTGCCGATGATGCTGCGCAGCAACCACGTACCGGCGAGCAACGCGAGTCCCAACTGCGCCCGGACGTCCGTTTCCGAGCCTTCGAGCAGTCCGGCGAGTCGGGCGCCCACATGGGTCTCGATGCCCCGCCGGACGATGTCCGCCGCCTCCGGGTCCGCGGCCGACCGCAGCAACAGCAGGAACGGGTCGAGCTGTTCGGCGTCGGGCGCCGTGCGCTCGGCGAGCGTGCGGGCGACCGAGTCCGCCAGACCGGGAAGCCGGTCGCCGACGATGGTCGGCGGCGCGAAGACGCGGTCGACGACCTCGGCGAACAGCCGTTCCTTCGAGCCGAAGTAGCGATTGATCATCATCGCCGTGACACCCGCCCGCTCGGCGATCTGCCGCACCCCGGCCCGGGCGTAGCCGTGCTCGGTGAACTCGGTGACGGCCGAGGCCAGGATCGCCTCGCGGGTCGCGGCACCGTCACGCTTACGGGCAGGCTGCTCGGAACTCATGCGAGGGAGCATACGTGGGCCTGAGGGTCCGCCCGTGACACGTGCCGCGTCGACCGGCCATGAGGCCCCGTCAGAGGCCCCCACCCTCCGCCTTCAGTTCCTCCGCTCGCGTCCGGACCGCCCGAGTCCGGCCCGCCCGCCTACGGGGCACCGCCGACGCGAGCCCCGGGAAGGCCGTCGCGGCGAGGAACGCCAGCGCGAAGGAGCTCACGGACAGCGACCACGCGCCCACGCCCGCATAGACGACGGCCACACCGAGGTCGGACCAGGCGCACACCAGGAGGAACCGGCCCGGCCGTACCCGGGTGGCGCCTGCCCGAGCCAGAACCATCGCATGGCCGCAGCGTGGCGATCAAGGTAGGTGTGAGAACGGACCGGGCCGAGCGCAGGGACTGAAGGGACCCGGTTCCGAAATAGCATCGGGGTATCCGTCGACCTGGCGCTCGGTCGAGACACACCTTTCATATATGTCCCGACCGTACACCTCACACCGCGGCCAACGCCTCCGTCGGCGGCAGCAAGGACGCCCGGACGGCGGGATACACACCCGCCACCATCCCGACGACGACCGCCCCCGCCCCGCCCGCGACCAGCGCGAGCGTCGGGATCACCACGGGCCAGGACTGCGACACGGCGTACCCCGCCGCCCCCGCCGCACCGAACACGGTCCCGGCACCGCCGCCCAGCGCGGACAACACCACCGACTCCGCCAGGAACTGCCCCCGGATCTGCCCGCGACTGGCGCCCAACGCCCGGCGCAGGCCGATCTCGCGCCGTCGTTCCAGCACCGAGACGACCATGGTGTTGGCCACGCCCACACCTCCCACGAGCACGGCGACCCCCGCGAGCCCCAACAGGAGCACCGACAGCGTCTGCTCGGTGGCGCGCTTGGCGGCCAGCGCGTCCGACGGGCGGCTGACCTGGACCAGGCCCGGCAGTTGGGGGTGAACGGTGGCCGGCAGCACGGCACGCACTGCCTCGATCCGCGCCTCGCGAGCCGTGACGTAGACGACCGTCGGGTGGCCGTCGAAGCCGAGTCGGTCCCGGGCCGCCTTCCAGCCGACCAGAACGGCGCTGTCGAGGTCGGGGGCGAGCGGCAGCGGGTCGAGGATGCCTATGACCGTGAACCAGCGCCCGCCGATGTAGACCTGCCCGGCATACGGACCGCCCGGGGCGGGCCGGACCCGGTCGAAGCCGAGCCGGGACGCGGCCCGGAAGCCCAGCACCACGGTCGGGAAACGAGCCGTCGTCGGGGTGAGGAACGTCCCGGACCGGACCGTGCCGTGCACCGCCCCGAGGAGGTTCGTGCGGGCGGCCAGGACGCTGATGCCGGAGGCGTCCGCCGGGTCGGCCCGGTCCGAACGCAGCACCGTCGTATGGGTGTTGGCGACCGCGCTCGCGCCCGTCACCGGACCGATGCGGGCTGCCATGGCGTCCGCGTCGGAGGGCAGCACCACCGGGGGATCGCTGTTCGCCTGCGGCGCCACCCGCAGCATGTTCGTGCCGAGCGCGGACAACCGGTCCATCAGCGCCCGCTGGCTGGAGGCGGGTACGGCGGTCACGACGACCAGCGTGGCGATGCCGATGGAGATGCCGAGAGCGGACAACGCGGCCCGCGGACCACGGGTTCTGATCCCCAGCAGACCGAGGCGCAGGATGTCGGAGAACGCCGGCCGGACCGGGCGCGGACCGTGCGCAGCAGTCGTACGCGTCATACGGCACTCACCTCACACACGTCGTCGGTGATACGGCCGTCACGCAACTCCACCCTGCGCGGCAGCCTGGCCGCGATGTCACGGTCGTGGGTGATGACGGCGATGGTCGTGCCCTGCGCGTTCAACTCGACGAGCAGATCGAGTACGGCTTCGCCGTTGGCCGCGTCCAGCGCTCCGGTCGGCTCGTCCGCCAGCACCAGAGCGGGACGGGTGGCCAGCGCCCGCGCGATGGCGACCCGCTGGCGCTCGCCCCCGGACAGCTCCTGGGGGAGGTGCGCGTGGCGGTGCGCGAGTCCCACCCGGTCCAGTGCCGCCTGCGCCAGCGGCCGGCGTTCGCGACGCGGGACACCGGCGTACAGCAGACCGGTTGCCACGTTCTCCGTGGCATCCAGCCCGTCGGTGAGGTGGAAGTGCTGGAAGACGAAGCCCAGCGACCGTGCCCGCAGTGCGGAGAGGTGACGGTCGCGCAGTGTGCGGACATCGTGCCCGCTCACGCGGACGGTACCGGTCGTCGGCCGGTCCAGCGTGCCCATGATGTGCAGCAGCGTCGACTTGCCGGACCCGGACGGGCCGACGATGGCGAGGAGTTCGCCCGCGTCGACCCGCAGCGACACCCGGTCCAGCGCGGTGACGCCGCCGGGGTGGCATTTGGTGACTTCGTCGAGGAGGAGAACGGGCTCCGCAACAGGGGCGGCAGGGGCGACAGGGGCGGCAGGGGCAGCAGCGGCGGGAGTGGTCATGGGGCCGTCACCACCTTGCTGCCCTCGGCCAGTCCCTTGCCGCTCACCTCGACGAGGCCGCCCGCGAACATGCCCGTCCGCACCGCGACCAGCGTGCCGTCCGGGTGTTGCAGGGCGTACCCGCCCTCGCGCAGGGCGAGCAGCGCCCCCACCGGGACGGTGAGCACCCCCTTGCGGGCGGTCGTGTCGAACCTGACCTGTACCGCCGCCGCGTCCAGACCGCCCACGTCCGCGGCCCGGTTGGGGACGACGCTCACGTCCACGGTGGCCGGCCCGTTCTGCGCCGCCGCGTCCTGGGCACCACCGCCCTGCACGGTGCGCCCGAGTGCCTTGACGGTGGCCCGCACGGTCCTGCCGTCGGGCAGCGTGATCTGCGCCGTGTCGCCGACCTTGATGGTCCCCACGTCGGTGGCTTCCACCGGCACGGTGACGGACTTGGCGGCGGAGGTGTAGGTGAGCAGAGCGGCGTCGGCCGGGTCGCCGACCTGTGCCTGGACGGTGTCGACCCGCACCGCACCGGGCAGCACGACGGCACGGCCCGGGACGAGGGTGCCGGTGGCGTCCTGTCCGGTGTCGTGCTGCCACCGCTTGAGTGCCGCGGCGAGCCCGGGGGTGAACTCCTCGCCCTCGCCTGCGTTCCGGGCGGTCCCCGCCGGACCGGTGTCGTACCCGAGCGCCCGCAGGTTGTCCCCGAGCACGCCCACATCATGGCCGCGCACCCCCGTCTTGCTCAGAGTACGGAAGAACGGGGTGGCGCCGAAGAAGACCGGCACAGGCCGGTCGTCGACCCGGTACAGGGCCTGGCCCCTGACCGCACGCGCACCCGGCTTCGGCAGCGCGGTGACCACACCCTGCCCGGTGCCCTTCGCCACATGTGACCTGCCGAAGCCCAGGGTGCCCGGCAGCGTGCGGCTGTCGGAGAGGTCGGTCCTGGTCACCGTCACCGTCCGAACCCGCAACGGGGCGGCGGCCTCGGTGTCCCGGCCCGAGTGCGCGCCGCTCCACACCACCGCCCCGGCGCCCGAGACACCCACGACCAGCAGGGCGCTCAGCGCGGCGGCGGTCTTAGCGCGTCTTGCCACCGAAGGCCTCCATGGTGCAGCTCTTGTCGACCTCGGTCTGCCGGGCCTCACTCATCGTGGTCTGACCGTCGTACGTCCAGCCCGAGTTGTCGGGCAGCGCGGTGACCTTGAGCCCTTCGCGGTTCAGGCACTTCACATAGGCCCGGTAGTCGTCGTCGTAGTGCGGATTCGTCGACCGCTCCAACTCGGGTGGCTGCAAAGGCAGTTTGTTGACGCAGGCTTTGGTGGCGGCTTTGGCCGTGGGACTTTGGTCGGTGTCGTCGATGGAGTCCGGGCCGCGCTGCGGGAGCATCTTGTGCCCGTGGTCCTTCAGACAGGTCGCGTAGATGTGCCAGTAGTGGTCGCGTTCTGCGTCCGAACTGTCCAGGCGCAGTTGGGGGCGGTCGGCGTCGGTGTCCGGTGCGGTGCTCGCACTCGCTTTGCCGGACGGGGCATCGCTGTGCAGGGACGCCACGTCCTGCCGCGTGGAGCTGCCGTCGTCCGAACCGCCGCAGCCGGTGAGCAGGAGAGCGCCGGACAGCAGGACGGCCGTGCCGAGCACGCGGCGGCGGAGGAGGGGAAGGGTGGGGTGGGTCATGGGCGCCATGGTCCGCGCCATGTGTCGGGAAGCCGTCAGGATTCCTTGCCCGTCTGTTGCGACTGTCCGCCCCACGCCCGGCTGTCGCGAAGGCACAACTTCCCGACCGGTTGCCGACAGCATCACGACGCCGCCTTCCTACGCTCCCGCCCATGCCGAAGACTTCCCGCCGCACAGACGGCTGCCGGAACCGGACACGCAACCACCCGCGCCGCACGCTCGCCCTCGCCACAACCGCGCTCGCCGCGGGCATCGCCCTGTCCGCCCCTGCCGCTGCGACAACCCCACACGCCGACGGCGTCGCCCTCCACCCCCAAGCAGTCACCGCGGCTCAGCAACAAGCCGTACTGAACTACTGGACCCCGGACCGCATCGCCGCCCTCACCGAACCGTCATCCCCCGACCAGCCGCCGAAGAGCGGCCCGGACGGGGCGCCCTGGACCGGAGCCGACACCCTCGGCCGGACCGTGGGCAGACTCTTCTTCACCGACCACGGCGAGGACGCCAGTTGCACCGCGACCGTCGTCACGAGCGCCAACCGCAGCACGGTGGTGACGGGCGGACACTGCGTGAACAGCCCGAACCTCCTCGGCGAGGACAACCAGTGGACGACGAACGTGATGTTCGTCCCCGGCTACCGCGACGGCCGTGCGCCGTACGGGAAGTTCGTCGGCCGGCTGGGCGTGGCCGACACGACCTGGCTGCGGTACGACGCGATCGACTCGCGCACGTACGACGGCCACGACCAGGCGTTCGTCGTCCTCGGCACCGACCCCCGGGGCCGCGCCGTACAGGACGTGGTCGGTGCCGCCCAGCGCATCGCCTTCGACCGGCCCGGCGACCGGACGGTGCACGAGTTCGGCTATCCGCGCTCCGCGTCCGACCCGGCGCGACAGGGCCTGCCCGAGTACACCGGCGCCCGCCTCGCCCACTGCACGGGTCCGGCCCGCGAGGACCCCGGCACGCCCGACTTCCCGGAGCCCAGGGGTGAGTGGGGCACTGCCTGTGTGATGGGCGGTGGCGCCAGCGGCGGGCCCCGCATGACCGGCTTCGACCCGGTGAGCGGCCTCGGCACGGTCGTCGGCGTCAACACCCACAGCGCCTTCCTCACCCCTTCCGGCGAGGTCTGCGACGACACGGACGCCCCGGCCTGCGAGCGCCACCTGGTCGGCCCGCAGTTCACCTCCGCGATCACCCGCCCGCTCTACGCGGCCGCCCAGCACGCCGACTGACCGGCACCGGAGCCCTCAGCCAGGCAACCGCAGCGAGAAGACCGACCCTTCCCCGACCACGCTCGACACCTGCGCGCTGCCGCCGTGCGCCTCGGCCAGCTTGCGGACGATCGACAATCCCAGCCCGCTTCCCCCGCTCTGCCGGCTCCGGGACTTCTCCGCCCGCCAGAACCGGTCGAAGACCTTGGGCAGATCCTCACCGCTGATGCCGGACCCGGTGTCCGCGACGCGGAACACCACGTCGTCGCCCTCCCGCTGCGCGGAGAGGGCGACCGTGCCACCGGCCGGCGTGTGCCGTACGGCGTTGGACACGAGGTTCCCGATCGCCTGCCGCAGCCGCATCGGATCGGCGCACAGCACGAGCCCCTCCTCGGCCCGTACCCGCAGCTCCACCCCCGCGGACCCGGCGTGGCCGTGATGGGCGCGGGCTACCTGGCCGAGCAGAGAGGCGGCATCGACGTCCTCCGGGTGCAGCTCCAGCGCACCGGCGTCGGCCGCCGACAGGTCGCGCAGGTCGTCGATGATGTGCTGGAGCAGCATCGCCTCCTCCAGCAGCGAGGAGACGAGGCTCTCGTCGGCGGGTACGACACCGTCCTCGACGGCCTCCAGCCAGCCCCGGACATTGCTGACCGGCGCCCGCAGCTCATGGGCGACGTCGCTCACCAACGCCCGCCGCAGCCACTCCAGTTCCTGCCGTCTGCTCGCCATCAGGTTGAACGCCGCGGCGAGCCTGCCGAACTCGTCGTCACCGGCCACCTCGACCCGCGCGCTCTGGTCGCCGTCCGCCATCCGCTGCGCCGCCCCGGTCAGCGCCCGCAGCGGCCGCACCATACGGGTGCCCGCGACGAACGTGACCGTCACGGTGGTCAGGAGCACCGCGAGGGTCACGCCGACGATCCGCATCCGGTTGACGCCGGACAGGTCGAAGAACGTGGCGATCTTCCGGTCGGGCGCGGTGGCGAAGAGCAGCGCGGGCGGCGCCACATAGGGGTCGAGCTGCTCGCGCCGGGCGGTGGAGAGACAGGACGTCACCGCCCGGGTGTCGGGGGCACCGCGCACGTCGGCGGGAACCCAGGTCAGATCGTCGGCCAGCCGCACCTGCGCGGCATGCCGGTCACCGAGGCAGTCGTTGACGAGCCCGCCCAGCTGGGCGAGAGCCCGGGTCTCCGTACGCGTACGGCGCTGAAGGCCATCGGCGCCGCAACGGTCCCCCGTGTCGAGGACATGGCCGTCGACCTCGATCTGCGCCCGCCCGTTCGGTGCCCGCGACACCTCGACCTCCTGCGCGGGACCGGCATCGCGCAGGCAGGCCGCTGTCCGGGAGGCGCGCGCCGCAAGGTCGTCCCGTTCCCGGCCGGTCAACCGGAAGGGCCCGACCGCGCGGGGGTCGATACGGTCGATGGAGGAGCCGGTGGCAGAGCGGGCGAGCGTGGTGTCCACGGCCAGTGCGTCGACCGTCGCCGACGCCTTCGAGGGCAGTGTCCCCGCCGAACCCTCGCCCCCGGAGTCCGCCAGCGGATGACGGGCCTCGTCGGTCAACGTGACGCGTCGGCCGGTCCGTTCCGACAGGGCGCGCAGCGTGGGCCCGACGCCACTCCAGTCCGGATGGGTGGCCGCGTACCCCACGAGTGTGTCGTAGATCCGTGCGTCGTCGGCGAGAGCCTGCCCCCGCTCGCGGCCGATGGCCACCGCGGTGAGGCTGACGACCAGCCAGGCCGTCGCCACGATCGAGCACAGTGAGACCAGCGCGGACAGCCCCAGCAGCCGCGACCGCAGACTTCTGCGCAACGGCAGGTCACGGGGCACGAAGACCGCCCTCGTCAGCGGGGGAGCGGATTTCGGCGATCTTGTAGCCCACTCCGTACACCGTGAGCAGCAACGCCGGCCGGGCGGGATCGCGCTCGATCTTCCGCCGCAGGTTCATGACGTGTCCGTCGACCGTACGGGTCGTCACATACCGGTCGATCCCGTGGAGACGCTCAAGTATCTGCTTCCTCGTGAACACCCGCCCCGGAGCCGCTGCCAGCACCTCCAGCACCCGGAACTCCCCAGGAGTGCACTCGGTCAGCCGCCCGTCCACCCGCACTTCGAACCGGCCGGGATCGACCACGAGCGACCCCACGACGAACACGGGCTCGTCCTGCCCGGTACTCGAAGCGGCCCCCCGCCCGGCTCGCCGCAGCAGGGTGCGTACGCGGGCGACCAACTCGCGCGGGCTGAAGGGCTTGGTCATGTAGTCGTCCGCGCCGAGATCGAGCGCCAGGAGCAGGTCGTCCTCCTCGGCGCGCGCGGTGAGCATCAGGACCGGCACCTCGGACTCCGCGCGCAGCACCCGGCACACGTCGAGCCCGTCGACGCGGGGCATCATCCAGTCCAGCACCACGAGATCCGGCATGCGCCGCCGGAGCTCGTCCAGGGCGGCCCGCCCGTCGTGGACGACCGAGACCGTGTGGCCTTCCCGCTCCAGATAGCGCCGGATGAGTTCGGCCTGCTTGGGATCGTCGTCGGCGAGCACCACATACGCACACATGCGGTCATCGTAGGAACCGCGGCGGCCCACACCTCGCCGCCGCCGCGGAATTGGGCGAGCGGGCACCGGAGGACAACGGGAACCCAACAGGATTCTGACATTCCGGCGCCCCGGCACACATGCGTCAACGCACCAGACACGGCCGCTTGCTGTCGAAGGTCCAGTCGGGCACGAGGTAGCGCATGCCGATCGCGTCGTCCCGGGCGCCGAGGGCCTTCTCCTGGTAGAGCTCGTGCGCGGCGAGCAGCCGGTCGGTGTCGAGCTGGACGCCGAGACCGGGCGCGCGGGGGATCGCGATCTCGCCGTCGACGATGCGGGGCGGCGAGACGGTGAGGCGTTCCAGGCCCTCCTGCCAGATCCAGTGGGTGTCGAGGGCGTTGTACTCGCCGGGCGCCGCGGCTCCGCAGTGCGCGACCATGGCCAGGCTGATGTCGAAGTGGTTGTTGGAGTGGCAACCCCAGGTCAGACCCATGGCGTTGCACAGCTGGGCCACCCGCACCGAGCCCTGCATGGTCCAGAAGTGCGGGTCCGCCAGCGGGATGGACACGGATTGCAGTGCCAGTGCGTGGGTCAGCTGCCGCCAGTCGGTGGCGATCATGTTGGTCGCCGTGGGCAGGCCGGTGGCCCGGCGGAACTCCGCGAGAATCTCCCGGCCCGAGTAGCCGTCCTCCGCGCCGCACGGGTCCTCGGCGTAGGCGAGGGTGCCGACGAGCGGCGCGCACAGCTCGATCGCCTCCCGCAGGGACCACGCCCCGTTGGGGTCCAGGGTGATCCGTGCGTCGGGGAAGCGGTCCTTCAGCGCTTGGATCGCCTTGACCTCCTCCGTACCCGCCAGCACGCCGCCCTTCAGCTTGAAGTCCCGGAAGCCGTAGTGGTCGTAGGCCGCCTCGGCCTGGCGGACGATCGCCTCGGGGGTGAGCGCCTCCTCGTGCCGGACGCGATGCCACTCCACCTTGGCGTCGGGCTCGCGGACGTACTCCAGATCCGTGCGGTCGGGGTCACCGACGTAGAAGAGATAACCGAGGACCCGTACGGACTCACGCTGCTGCCCGTCGCCGAGCAGGGCCGCGACGGGGACGTCGAGATGCTGGCCGAGCAGGTCGAGGAGCGCGGACTCGACGGCGGTGACCGCGTGGACGGTCGTCCGCAGATCGAAGGTCTGCAAGCCACGACCGCCGGAGTCGCGGTCGCCGAACCGGTCCCCGATCTCGCGCAGAACTCGCTTGTAGTCGCCCACCCGCGCGCCCACGACCAGGGACTCGGCGTCCCGCAGCGTCTGCGTGATCTTCTCGCCGCCGGGCACCTCGCCCAGACCCGTGCGGCCCTCGGAGTCCGTCAGCACCACCACGTTGCGGGTGAAGTAGGGGCCGTGGGCGCCGGAGAGATTCAGTTCCATCGAGTCACGGCCCGCGACGGGATAGACGGCGAACGCGGTGACGGTGGGCTGGTTTCGGCTGGTCATCGGAAATCCTTAAGGCCAAGGGAGGGCAGGTCAGATGCTCAGGGCGTCCAGGACACGTTCGACGGCGAGTACGCCGCCCAGGCCGAGGATCGCCAGCACGGTCGTGTACGTCGTACGTGCCTTGATCGCGTCGAGGACCGACAGGTTGAAGTACTCCTTGAACATCCAGAAGCCGGGGTCGTTGACATGGCTGAAGGCGATCGAGCCGCAGGACACGGCCAGCACCATCAGCTCGGGGTGGACACCGCTGCCCGCGACGAGCGGGGCCACCACACCGGCGGCCGTGACGACGGCGACCGTCGCGGAGCCGAGCGCGATGCGCAGGATCGCGGCGATGAGCCAGGCCAGGATGATCGGCGAGATGTCCCAGCCTTCGGTGAAGTCCTTGATGTAGTCGGCGATCCCGCCCTCGACAAGGACGCCCTTGTAGGCGCCGCCGGCGCCGATGACCAGCAGGATCATCGCCATCGACTTGGCCGCCGAGACGCAGGAGGCGCTGACCTCGTCCAGGCTGCGGCCGATGCGCGGGCCGAACGCCCAGATGGCCAGGCACAGAGTGAGGAGCAGGGCGACCGGGGCCGAGCCGATGAAGTCGACGGCGTGCAGGACCTCGTTCTTGTCGTCGTCCACCGCCATGTCGGCCACGGCGGCCCCCGCGATCAGCACGATCGGGACCAGTGCGACGAACAGCGACCAGCCCATGCCCGGCATCTCGTCCTCCTCGAACACCCGCTCCGTGACGAGCCCTTGGGGGATCGAGGGGTCCATCCGCCGGACGAACGGCAGCCGCGGCCACACCAGCGCGATGCCCGCACCGATCGGCACGGCGAAGAAGAGACCGTAGAGCAGGGTGTGACCCACGGACGCGTCGAAGGTCGCGGCGACGGCGGTGGGGCCGGGGTGGGGCGGCAGGAAGCTGTGCATCGTGGACAGGGCGATCGACATCGGAAGGCCGACCCACAGCAGGTTCTTGCGGGTGACCCGGACGATGGTGAAGGCGACCGGCACGATGATGACGAAGGCGACCTCGTAGAACATGGTCACGCCGATGAGCATGGCGGTGATCACCATGGCGATCTGGACGTGCCGCGGTCCGAAGGCGTCGACGAGCCGGCCGGCTATGCGTTGCGCGGCACCGGAGTCGCCCATGACCCGGCCGAGCATGGCACCGAGGCCGACGACGAGCAGGGTGTCGCCGATCTGGTCACCGACGCCCTCGCCGAGGACGTCACCGATCTCCGCGGCCGGGATTCCCTGCACGAGCGCGACCCCGACGGCCACGAGGAGGAGGGCGATGAGGCCGTTGAGCTTGAGCTTGGTCATGAGGAACAGCAGGACCAGCACGCTGATTCCGACGACGACAAGAGGCATGGATCAGTTCCCCTTTGAACTGTGCGCAGATGACGACCGCCACCCGCCCAGGGGCGGCGGCCGTCTGTCGTGGTGAGGTGGGGCGAGGTGGGGGTGGGGCAACGGCAGGCGTGGGTGCCGACGGGCGCTCCGCCAGGGGTACGGAGGAGCGTGGAGGTGGGCGGAGCCGGTGGTGGGCGCTCCGCTGAAAGGTGGCTCAACCGATGGTTCAGCTGACGCCCGTGAGGCCTGAGCCGATGGCTCGCTCAGGGCCTCGGCCGATGTCTCAGCCGGCTGCTCCGACCAGCCCCAGGCCGGTCTCCAGAAGCTTCTCCAGCTCGGCGAGGTCCTGCGGACCGGGATCGGTCAGCGGCGCGCGTACCGGCCCGACCGGCCTCCCGCGCAGCCGCGCCGCGGCCTTGACGAGCGAGACCGCGTAACCCGGCACCCGGTCCCGCAGCTCGACCAGCGGCACGTAGAAGTCCCGCAGCAGCCGGTCGACGGTGCTGTCGTCACCGTCACGGAGCGCGGCGAAGAACGCGTCCGCGATCTCGGGCGCGAAGGCGTGCACCGCCGAGGAGTACGCGGGCACACCGACCGTGGCGTAGGCGCGGGCCTGGATCTCCGCGGTGGCGGCCCCGTTGAAGAAGAGCAGATGGTCCGGGGCGGCGAGGGTGAGGCGCTGGAGCCGGTCCAGGTCGCTGTGGCCGTCCTTGAGGCCGATGACCGTGGGCAGTTCGGCGATGCGGCGCAGGCTCTCGATGCTGAAGGCGACATGGTCGCGCTGGTAGACGATGAGCGGGATGCCGGTGCCCGCGGCGATCCGGCGGACCTGCTCGACCAGCCCCTCCTGCGGGCCCTTGACCAGGTAGTGGGGGAGTACGAGCGCGGCGTCCGCCCCCGCCTCCTCCGCGATCCGCGCGAACCGCACGGCCTGCGCCCAGCCGTACCCGATACCGGCGACGACGGGTATCCGGCCGTCGGCCACCTCCACGGCCGCGGTGACGACCTGCCGGTACTCGTCCTCGTCCAGCGCGCTGAACTCCCCCGTGCCGCAGGCGGGGAAGACCGCGCCCGGCTCGGTGGCCAACTGCCCCGCCACATAGGTGCGGTAGGCGTCCAGATCAAGGCTGCCGTCCGCCGCGAAGCTGGTCAGCGGGAAGGACAGCACACCGCGCGCCATGCCGTCCTGCAGGCGCCGAGCAGCGTCCTGAGCCGCCCTGTTCAGAATCATGAACTCACTCCATGTATATGGACTCTATCTACATATGAGGATGGAGGTTAGGGTGATGACCGCGCTTGGTCAATGGCCGGAGCACACCCGATGCGGCCGACCGCCGGAAATCACCCGGTACGTCGGCTCAGGGCCGCACGCCCACCTCGTGCACGGCCTGTGTCCAGGCGCGGGCCTGCTCGCTGAGGGTGATGCCGAGGCCGGGCCGCGACGACAGATGCATCCGGCCGTCGCTGATCCGCAGCCGCTCGTTGAACAGCGGCTCCAGCCAGTCGAAGTGCTCCACCCACGGCTCGTGCGGATAGGCCGCGGCCAGATGCAGATGGATCTCCATGGCGAAGTGAGGTGCGAGGTGCACATGCTGGATCTCGGCGAGCGCGGCCAGCCGCAGGAACTGCGTGATGCCGCCGATGCGCGGCGCGTCCGGCTGGATGACGTCCACCGCGTGGTGCCGCAGCAGCTCCTGGTGCTCGGCCACGCTCGCGAGCATCTCGCCCGACGCGACGGGCGTGTCCAGCGACGCGGCGAGCGCGGCGTGCCCCTGGGCGTCGTACGCGTCGAGCGGCTCCTCGATCCAGACCAGACCGAACTCCTCCAGCGCCCGCCCCATCCGCTGCGCGGTCGGCCGGTCCCACTGCTGGTTCGCGTCGACCATCAGCGGCACGTCGTCCCCGAGGTGCTCGCGTACGGCGGTCACACGGCGCAGGTCCGCCCGGCCGTCCGGCTGACCGACCTTGATCTTGATACCGCCGATGCCGCCGGCCAGCGAGGCGGTGGCGTTCTCGAGGACCTGCTCGGTCGGAGCGTGCAGGAAGCCCCCGGAGGTGTTGTAGCAGCGCACCGAATCCCGGTGGGCGCCCAGCAGCTTCGCGAGCGGCAGACCGGCCCGCTTGGCCTTCAGGTCCCACAGCGCGATGTCGAAGGCGGCGACGGCCTGCGTGGCAAGACCACTGCGCCCGACCGAGGCCCCCGCCCACACCAGCTTCGTCCAGATCCGGGCGATGTCGCTGGGGTCCTCCCCGATCAGTGCGGGCGCTATCTCCTTGGCGTGTGCGAACTGACCGGGCCCGCCCGCACGCTTGGAGTAACTGAAGCCGACACCCTCGTACCCCTGCTCGGTGCCGACCTCCACGAAGAGGAAGGCGACCTCGGTCATAGGTGTCTGTCGACCCGTCAACACCTTGGCGTCACTCACCGGCGTGGCCAGCGGAAGGACGACCGAGGACAGCTTGAGCCAGGAGATCCGGTCCAGCGTCGCCTCGCCCTGGCGTGTGCCGTACGGCGTCGAGTTCATCGTGCTCACCACGTGCAGCTCCGGTGCCTTGCAGGGGTTGGTTGCCCCCTGAAGCTAGGGCTCCGGAGAATGCACGTCTAACTCAAAATTTGCATACGTTGATACCGGGAGAGCATCGTTGTTCACACTCACGCAACTGACCAGCTTCGTGGCCGTCGCCGAGGAACTGCACTTCACCCGCGCGGCACAGCGCCTCCGCATGACCCAGCCCCCGCTGAGCCGGCAGATACGGCAGCTGGAGCACGACCTCGGCGCCCAACTCCTCAACCGCACCAACAAATCGGTCCAACTCACCCCCGCGGGCCGGGCCTTCCTCGCCGAGGCCCGCACCATCCTGCGCCAGTCCGAGCACGCCACTCTCGCCGTACGGCAGGTGTCGTCGGGGGAGGCGGGCAGCATCACCGTCGGTTTCACCGCCGCCAGCGCCCACTCCGTGCTCGGCACCCTGCTGAGCACCGCCCACGAGGCGATGCCCCGCGCCGAGATCGTCCTGCGCGAGATGGTCACCCGGGACCAGCTCGCCGCGCTCGCCGACAACAGCCTCGACCTCGCCCTGGTCCGCCCCTCGGCCATCGGCCCCGACCTTGTCTCCACACCCGCCGTGAAGGAACAACTGGTCGCCGCGCTGCCCGCGACCCACGAACTCGCGAAGGGTGAAGGAGCGCTGCACATCAAGGACTTCGAGGGCCAGGAACTGCTGATGTACTCACCCGTGGAGGCCCGCTACTTCCACGAACTGCTCATCAGCGTCTTCCGCTCCGCCCAGGTCACCCCTGTCTACTCCCAGTACCTCAGCCAGGTCCACAGCATCCTCGCCCTGGTCAACGTGGGCCTCGGCGTGGCACTCGTCCCCGAGACCGCCGCACAACTGCGCCACCCCGACGTCGTCTTCAAACCCCTCGAACTCCCCGTACCGGCCACGGTGGAACTGGACCTGGTCTGGCGCCGCGCCAACGACGCCCCCGCTCTCCACGCGCTGCTGCACCGCCTGCGCAGGCGCATGGCGTGACCGGCCGGGCTACGGCATGGAGTGAGCCAGCAGATAGTCGACGGCCTCGACGACGTCGTCAGCCGTGTGATGCGCAACCGTGAGCCCGTCCGGCCAGTCACGGCCCCGCACCCAGATCGTGCGCAGCCCCGCCGCCGCACCACCGGCGATGTCCGACTCGGGGTTGTCACCGGTCATCCAGTCCCCGGGAGTCAACTGCGTGCCGCACCGAGCCGCGGCGAGCTCGAACAGCCGCGCATCGGGCTTGCGCACGTCGATGTCACCGGACGCGGCGATCCCGTCGATCAGATCGGCGAGACCGGTGGCCCTCACCTTGGCGCGCTGGATGTCACTGGCCCCGTTGGTCGCGACCCCGATGCTCCAGCCCGCGTCCTTCAGCCGCGCCAGACTGTCGAGCACGACGGGGCGGCAGTGCACGGCGGACGCCATGCGGTCGACGTACACCCGCCACAGATGCTCGGGAGACTCCCGGACCGGGAACGCGGCACGCAACCGCTCGAAGTCACCGCGATCCGCGCTGTCGGCCAGCTCGGCACGCAGCCAGCCCTCGATCTCCGGACCGTAGGCGTGGTCGTGGACGAGGTCGGCTATGGCATCGGCGAACGCGGCACGGCGGTCGACCAGGGTGCCGTCCAGGTCGAAGAGAGCAAGACGCATGCCGCCGACCCTAACCGCCCAGGTCATTCGCCTTCCCTTCCGGAGGGATGGCAGCATGCACGAGAGCGCTCCTGGCGACGACGGGACCGTGCGCACCAAGCAGGGAGAACCGATGAACGCGCAAGACAGGTTCTCCTCTCTCACCCCGATGGAGAACGGACAGCCCCCACCGGCGCTCCCCTCCTTCCGCCACCGCACCGGGCCCGGCGATCCCGGCTTCGTCGGCCGGGCCGCTGAACTTCGAGCGCTGCGGGACTTCCTGATCGAGGCGACGGACCGCGGCGCGGCCCTGGTGGTGCCCGGGCAGGCCGGCGCCGGCAAGTCGGCACTGCTGGAAGCCGCGGTCGAGGCGGCGAGGGCCGATGGCATGCGGGTCCTACGGTGTTCCGGCATCCGCGGCGGCCACCCGCCCGACCTGTCCGGCCTGCTCCAGATCATCTGGCCGGTGCGCGGCGCCACGGACCTCGACGCGGCGGACCTCGACGCACTATTCAGCGTGCTGGTCGACGGCGCCCCGACACCGGGCGGTGGACACTCCTGGCTGGCCTTCACCGTTCTGGAAGTGCTGACAGCCGTCAGCCACCCCGCACAGCCCCTCCTGGTCGCCGTGGACGACTGGGACGCGCTGGACGAACCCAGCAGGCAGGTGCTCGCCTTCGTCGCTCGACGGGTCCAGGGCCATCCGCTGGCCCTGCTGATGACCACCCGTCCGCACCGCCCCCTGCCCCGTCCCGCGACCGGTCTTCCCACCCTGCCCGACCCCGCGACAGGCCTCCCCGCACTCCCGCTCGGCCCGCTGTCTCCTGCCGAGTCCGCTCTGCTCCTTGCCTCGCGACGTCCGCACCTCGGCGCGGAGACCGCGCGCGAACTCCTGGCGACCGCGGCGGGCAACCCCCTGGCCCTGTTGGAACTGCCCGTCCCGTCCGAGGACGCACGACCCGCCATACCCGCCTCCTCCGACCGACTGGCCGCCGCCATGGCGCCCGGCGCCGCGGGTCTGCCCGCCGGGACCCGGGACCTGCTGCTGGTCGCCGCGCTGCACCCGGAGGCGGACCTACCGCTGCTCTTGGCGGCCGCGTCCCGGCTCGGCGGCGCGGAACTCGACTTCGCGGTACTGGCCCCCGCGGAGCGCGCGGGCCTCGTGGCGTTCGACGGCCTGCGGGCGCGCTTCGGCCACCCCGCGACGGCGGGGGCGGTCGTCCATGGCACCGACCCGCGCCGGTGCCGGGCCGCGCACGCCGCGCTGTCGGCTGTCCTGCCGGCCGGCTCGGTACGGATGCTGTGGCACCGGTCCCAGGCGGTGGAGGGGCACGACCCGGAGCTGGCCGCCCGCCTGGAGGCGATGCACGGCGACGCGCTGGAGCAGTACGAGCCGGCCATGGCCGTACGACTGCTGCGGCGCGCCGCCGACCTCCACCCGAGCCCCGCCGATCAGGGCCGCTGCGCCCTGCGGGCCGCCCAACTCGCCCAGCTCCTCGGGCTGGAGCGCATGACACGCACGCTGGCGCACCGCGCCCTGCGCCACCCGCTGGGCCCCTTGGGCACCCTGTGCGCCCGGGCCCTGACCTTCGTCGAGCACACCACTGACGGCCAGCCGCCGCCCATGCCGCTGAACGTCCACGCGACAGCTTCCAAGGCAGCCCCCAGGGCGGCGTCCACCCCAACTCACCGATCGTCCGCCCCCGCGGCCCCCGTCGACCCGTCGTCCGCCTCCGGTCCCGCCGCGGCCTCCGCCGCCCCCGCCTCCGGGGCCTTCGCCGACTCGTCGTCCGCTTCCGGTCCCGCCGCGGCCCCCGCCTCCGCGGCCCCCGTCGACCCGTCGACCGCCTCCGGTCCCGCCCCGGACCGTCCCGACTCCGCCGCCCCCGGTCCCGCCGCGGCCTCCGTCGCCTCCGCTGCCCTCGTCGACCCGTCGTCCGCCTCCGGTCCCGCCCCGGACCGTCCCGACTCCGCCGCCCCCGGTCCCGCCGCGGCCTCCGTCGCCTCCGCCTCCGCTGCCCTCGTCGACCCGTCGGCCGCCTCTGGTCCCGCCCCGGACCGTCCCGACTCCGCCGCCTCTGGTCCCGCCCCGGACCGTCCCGGCCCCGCCGCCCCCGGCCCCGCCGCCGGCAACCCCGACTCCGCCGCCGTCCCGGACCCCACCGACCCGGCCTGCTGGCCCACCCCCGTCGGTGCCGACGAGCAGGAGAACGCCCTGGAGCTGGCTCGGATCACGGCGCCCGTCCTCGTGGGCGACGACCGACGATGTGATGCGCTGCTGGCCTTCCTCGACGCGCTGCCGGAGCGTGCGCACGACTCCCGGTGGCTGCACGCCACGGCGATGGTCCGCCCGCTGGACCGGGCAGGCACCGTCCTCGTGGGCATGCCCGCCGGCCGGCACCTGACCGACCTGCCCGTGCGCGACATCGAGCGCCTCGGGCAGGCCGCCATGCTGGCCGGTGACCCCGTCCGGGCCATGGACCTGTTCCGACAGGCGGAGCGCCGCCGCTTCCACGCCCAGCCGGACCAGCTGCCCTGGGCGCTGCTGCGGCAGGGACTGGCGCATGCCGGCATGGGCAGCTGGGCCCAGGCCGAGCACGCCTTCCGGAGATGCGCGAAGCTGGCCGACAGCGCGTACCGCCAGGGCCACCACGCGGCGGCGGCCCGCCTTCTGCTGGATGTCGTACGGGCTCTGCGCACCGGCACTCCGGCGGCTCCCCGCAGCACGCGTGACCTGGCGGCGGCCAGGCGCTCGATGCCGGCGATCGACTCGGTGCTCGCCGTCTGCACCGCCTGGGCCCTGGTGGAGGGCGGCGACCACGCGTCGGCCTTTCCCGCGCTGTCGTCGCTGCTCGACGCCCCGCATACCCGCTCGATCGCCCTGTTCGCCCTGGTGGCCTTCGCCGAGGCCGCCAAGGCCGAACAGGCATCCCCGGAAGCGCTCGCGATGCTCGACCGCCTGGAGACGGAGTTGGGCGAACAATGTCCCCCAGCGGTCGCCCTCCGGTTCACGGTGGCCCGGGCCGTGCTCGCGGACGAGCATGACGCTCAGGAAATGTTCAAGCGGGCCTTCAGCGAAGACCTGATCCGCTGGCCCTACCTGGAGGCGCCGCTGCGGCTGGCCGAGGGCCGATGGCTGCGACTGCGGCGGCAGTTCGCCGACTCCCAGGCCACTCTGCGCCAGGCGGCGGCGGCCTTCACCATGCTGGGGGCCGAGGCCCGCGCCCCGCGGATCGCCGAGGAGCTACGGGCCTCCGGGGAACGGGCGGACGGCGCGACCCCGGGCGCGTCCCGGCCCGCCGCGGCGCGCGATCTGCTCACCGCCCGGGAACTGCGGATCGCCGAACTCGCCGCCCGCGGCCTGTCCAACCGGGAGATCGGCGAACAACTCGGCCTCGCACCACGGACCATCGGCGCGTACCTGTACCGCGTCTTCCCCCGCCTGGGAGTGACGTCCCGGGCCCAACTGGCCGAGATACTGCGTGACTTGAAGGGACCGGCGGACCCTCCCGCCACCTGACTGGCCTCGCGTCAGTCGGCGGACCCGAACCTCGCGGCCAACTGCGCCCGCGAGGAGACGCCCAGCTTCGGGAAGATCTGGTACAGGTGCGAGGCGACCGTACGGGGTGACAGTCGCAGCTGTTCCCCGATGGCCCGGTTGGACAGACCGCGGGCGGCCAGGCGGGCGATGGTGAGCTGCTGCGGGGACAGCAGCCGGGAGAAGTCGTCCACGTCGTCCTCGGCAGGCTGCTCCTCCGCCGCCCAGCCCGTCGCCCGGAGCTCCGAGGCGGCCTGTTCGGCGCGCGAGGGGGCGCCCAGGGCCCGGAAGACCGACTCGGCCGCCGACAGCGGCGTACGGGACTCCGTGACGCGCCGCCGACGCCTGAGCCAGGCGCCGTACCCGAACTGGCTCATCCCGTGCAGCAGCGGCCACACCTCGATCCCCGGCCGCAGCACGCGGCGGTAGCGCTCCTCCGCCTCGCCGTCCGGGGCGAGCACCGCCTCCGCGTAGGCCACGATCCGCTCCAGCAAGGGCGAACACCCGGCCTGCGTCAGCGCCGCGACATGGTCGACGACGGTCCTGGCATCGGCCAGCTCCCCGGCGGGCAGCGCCGCCTCCGCCAGGAAGGCGAGGCCCCAGAACTGCTCGAAGGCGTACGGCGTCGTCGGGTCCGCGAACAGAGAGCGCAACCGGACGTAGGCCTCGGCATAGCGGCCCGTGCCGGACGCGGTGAGCGCGCGGGCCAGGACGGCCAGGCTGAGCTGCCTGCTCTGGCCGAGCCGCAGGGAGGACTCCTCGACCTCGGCGGCGCTCTCCGAGGCCCTGTCGTGCTCTTCGCGCAAGGCGGCGACGATGGCCAGCATCCCCGTGGCCCGCGCCGCCCAGTCCTGCTGTCCCGTCCGCTCGGCGATCATCCGGCTCTCCTCGGCCAGCGCCAGAGCCGTGTCCCACTGGGTGCCGAGCCAGATCTGGCACATCGTCCGCGGTACGAGCATCAGCGGCAGCTGCCCGTACCGGCCGGCGGTGCGGAAGGCGCCCTCCACCTCCTTGAGGAGCGGCTCGGCCAGTTCGAAGTCGACGGTGAGGGTGGTCACCTGACTGAACAGACTCCGCCCCTCGACCTCGGCGGGCCGGGGAACGGGCTGGGGGACCGGCGGCCGGGGCACTCGCAAAGGGTCGATCAGCGACAGCACGACGAGATACCACCCGTCCCGGGGCCCGGCCCGCAGCTCCTCCGCCGTGCGCAGGACCAAGTCCCTTTCCCACGGCCCGACTTGCTGCCACCGGCATCTGCGGGCCGCCGCGAGCAGCAGTTTCCGGGGGAGCACCGGATCCTGCGCGGCGACCGCGCGCGCCGCCTCGCACAGCTCGACGATCCGCTCGCGGCCGGCCGCGCTGCTGCCCGGCAGCAGATCGTGCACCCGCAGCAGCAGGGCCCGCCCGAACGTCCCCAACTCGGTCGGATCGATCTGGCGCACCAGCCTCAGGGCCTGGTCCACCAGACCGTGGTCACCGGCCAGCTCGGCGGCCCGCAGCAGCCGTACCGCCCGGCGTTCAGGATCCGGGGAGAGCCGCGCCGAACCCTCCAGAGCGGCGAGCGCCACCAGCACCTCGGTGATCGAGCGTGAACCGTCCGCCAGCCGGTCCAGCCGCTCCGCGAGCTCCTCGTCCGGACCCGCCACGCACTGCGCCGTGTGCCAGGCGGCGTGGGCAGGACTGCCGAGGCTCCGCCCGAGCGCGGCGTGCACGGCCATACGTCGGGCGGCCGACGCCAGCCGCAGCACGGCCGGCCGCATCAGCGGCTCGCGGAACAGAACCCGAGGACCCTCAACCTCCTCGTCGACCGCCTCCACGACCAGCCCGCGAGCGACGAGCTCCGAGAGCCCGGCGCGGGCCGTGTCGTCGCCGCCGAACAGGATGCCGCTCGCGCGCAGGATGTCCCGCGTGCGCGGTGAGGCGCTCAGCGCGGCGGTGAGCAGCACCTCGCGGGCGGGCGCCGACAGCGTCGCCCAGTCAAACGCGTACGCCTCGGCCAGGCGTGGTGTCGCGGGCAGCATGCCGAAACCGGCCGCGTCCCCGAGCGGACCGCCGCCCAGGGAGAGCTCGGTGAGGGCGAGCGGATTGCCGCGCGCCACGGCGAGGACGAGCTGCTCCTCGCCGTACCCGGTGACCCGCCCGGCACGGGCGACGAGCGAGCCGGCGTGCGCGTCGGGCAGCGGCCCGAGCGTGACAGCGGCGCCGTGCGGATACGAGGGTGAGTCGCCGCCGGTGCGCTCGGCGACGATCATGCCCACCGGCCCTGACCGCGACCGCGACCCCGCCCCCGGCCCCGACCCGGTTGGCGTCGAACCGCAGAGCCCCGCCAGGGCGAGCAGGGCCTCGCGGCTGGCGGCGTCCAGCCGTTCCAGGTCGTCCACGCACAGCAGCACCGGCTCCGACAGCGTGGCCAGCAGCCGCAGCACTGCCACGGCCAGCTCCGCGGGGCCCGGCACGGTGCTGCCGGTGAAGGCGGCGCGCACGAGGGCACGTTCACGATCCGGCAGGTCGTCGACACGCGTCAGGGCGGGTCGTAGGAGTCCGTGCAGAGCGGCATACGTCACGTCTTCCTCGCCGGGTGCCCACGCCGCCGACAGCACACGTATGCCCTGCCTTGCTGCTTCGGCCGCGGCGAGGCGCAGGAGGGCGGACTTGCCCGTACCGGGTGCGCCGCTGAGCTGGAGCACGCCGCCGCCTGCGGGCAGGCCCGTCAGGAACGAGGCCACCAGCTCCCGTTCCCGCTCCCGACCGACCAGGCCGGAGACGTCCGGGCCGGTGGCGTCCGAGCCGGTTCCCTCCGCCGTGCCGACGTGCGCGCTGATCACGTCTCCTCCGCTTCCCCGCCGTCCGCAGACCTGTCTGCCCCTGTACCTGGCCGCCTCTATCGTTCCAGGCCGGACAGGCCGCGGCACACGCTCACCCGTGCGCCCCTTCTTCCTCGACTCCCTCGACTTCCTTCACTCCCGCTGCTGCCGCGTGCTCCGCTTCTTCCACGGACCGGCCGTCCGCCCCGGCGGCCGCCGCCGTGGCGTAGAGGTCACGGATGCTGACGGCGGCCCCGGACTCCAGACGGCTGAAGACCCAGTCGATGGGATGGCACTCCCGAGCGTCGGGCAGCACCACGACGAACGGGGCGGTTGTGGGATGAGCGGCCGGGGCGGGCTGCCAGGCACCCCCGATGCGGCGCGTCACGATCTCGCCGAGGTAGCAACCGAAGGCGACCAGCGACTCGGCCATGTCCTCGCCGCTCACACCCTCGGCCCGGAAGCCGTCGACGATGTCCTCCACGACGTCGATGCTCTCGGGACTGTAGTCCAGCGCCGCGTCACTGATGTCGGCCGCTGCCGCCACGATGGCGGCGGCGAGCTCGGGCGCACTGCCGGGTTCGAGCGGGGGGTTCAGGTGCACCTGCATGTTGGTCCTCGGGCTGTTGCCGTCAATGAGGTCAAACTAGCCGCAGAACACCCGTCTACACATGTCCCTGCCCGGTTCGCGGCGGAATGCGGCCGTCCAGGGGTGGCGCGGGACGCACATGTTTCCGCCGGTGCGGCACACATACGCCAGCGAGAACTGGCCAAAGTTCCGAAGTGGCCGAATGTTGCCGCAGCGTAAAGGTGCCCGTCGGGGGTCGGTCGGTCCCGACGCGTCGGAGCCCAGGGGTGGCCGGATTTCGAACAATGATCACCGGAGTGCTGACAGCAGGCCCATTACCTGCAACGATCCCGTCGCTTCCGACTGCCTCGTCCCTCTGTCGCAGTCGCCTCTGAGCTCCACAGGCAGCCCCGACGTCGTGGCACCTGTGCCGCCTGCCCCTCCGAGCCAGGAGAGTCATGTCCCGCTTCAACCCCGCCGCACGTGTTTCGCGCGCGGACCGGCCGATGTCGCGCCTGAGACCCGTGGGCCCGCTCGCGGTGTCCCTCGCCGTGGCCCTGGGCACCCTCGCCCTGACGACCCCGCACGCCGCCGCGGCCCCCGCCCCCGTGGGCACCGGCACCGCCCGCGACGCCGCACACACCCCGGCGCCCCCGCTCCTCGCGGCCAAGGCCAGGGCCGGCGCCGAAACCGTGCCCCTCAGCCGCGCCGAACGCGCCTCGCTGCTCGACCGGGCCGCCGCCGACCGCCCCGACGTCAGAAAGGCACTGCACGCAGGGAGCCAAGAGAACCTGGTGGCCAAGGACGTCCTGAAGGACGCCGACGGCACGGTCCACACCCGCTACGCGCGCACCTATCAGGGACTGCCCGTCGAGGGCGGCGGCGACCTGATCGTGCACGACGGCCCGCACGGCCGCAGCCTCGACGACTCCCTGCGCACACCGCTGTCCGTGGCCGCCGTCAGGGACGGCGTGACGGCGAAACGCGCGAGGAGCGGGGCGCTGGCCGAGGCCAGGAAGGAGCATGTCGAGCACGCCGCCGTCGAAGGAGCCGCGCGCCGCATTGTCTGGGCCGGTTCCGGCACTCCGCGTCTGGCCCTCGACAACGTTATCGTCGGCGTACGGGAGGACGGCACGCCCAGCCGTCTGCACGTCGTCCTCGACGCCGCCACCGGTAGCCGGCTCGCCGCCTACGACGAGGTGACCGCCGGCGTCGGCAACAGTCAGTACAGCGGCACCGTCCAGCTCGACACCCAACGGGTGGGCGACACCTACCAGTTGGTCGACCCCCAGCGCGGCGGCAACAGCGTCCGTGACGTCACCAGCGGGGGCCTGGGCGTCCTGTACACCGACGCCGACGACGTCTGGGGCGACGGCACCGCCGACGACCGGGCGACCGCCGCCGTCGACGCCGCCTACGGCTCGCGTACGACCTGGAACTTCTACCACGACGTGTTCGGCCGCAACGGCATAGCCGACGACGGCGTGGGAGCCGTGTCCAACGTGCACGTCGCGGGCCTGGCCAACGCCTACTGGCTCGACAGCTGCTTCTGCATGACCTACGGCGACGGCCTCGACAACCGGCACCCGCTCACCGAACTCGACATAGCCGCCCACGAGATGACCCATGGCGTCACCTCCGCCACCGCCGGCCTGCTGGAGACCGGCGAGTCCGGCGCCCTCAACGAGGCCACCAGCGACATCATGGGCACCGCCGTCGAGTTCTTCGCGAACAACCCCGAGGACGTGCCCGACTTCACGATCGGCGAACTCGCCGACGTCCGCGGTACCGGCAAGCCCCTGCGCTACCTGGACCAGCCGTCCAAGGACGCCTCGGAGAAAGGCACTTCACAGGACTACTGGACCTCCGGCACACACCTGCTCGACCCGCACTTCGGCGCCGGAGTCGCCAACCACTTCTTCTACCTGATCTCCGAGGGCAGCGGCCACAAGACCATCAACGGCGTCCACTACGACAGCCCCACCTACGACGGTCTCCCGGTCTCCGGCATCGGTCTGCGCAACGCCACCAACGTCTGGTACCGCGCCCTGACCCACTACATGACCAGCACCACCGACTACGCCGGCGCCCGCACCGCAACCCTCCAGGCCGCCGCCGACCTGTTCGGCACCACCAGCGACGCCTACGAGTCCGTCGCGAACGCCTGGGCCGCGGTCAACGTGGGCCCCCGCTACGTCAAGCACATCGCCATCACGGCCCTGAACACCCGTGACGCGGCCGTCGGCCAGCCGGTCGCCCGGACCGTCTCCGCCGTCTCCACCCGCCCCGGCCCCGTGACCTACGCGGCCAAGGGTCTGCCGGCCGGGCTGGCCATCGACTCCCGCACCGGCCTGATCTCCGGCACCCCCACGACGGCGGGCACCTACCCGACCACCCTCACCTTCACCAACTCGGCCGCCGAGAAGCGCCGTTACTCCTTCGACTGGACCGTGGTGGCCTCCGGCGGCGACTTCTTCGTCGACCCCGACCGCCACGACTACGCCCCCTGGAAGAGCGTCGAGACCCCCCTGACGGTCACCGGCCGCACCGGCAACGCGCCCGCCGACCTCAAGGTCTCGGTCGACCTCGTCCACACCTTCATCGGCGCCCAGGTGGTCCAACTGGTCGGTCCGGACGGCACGGTGCTGATGGTCAAGGACTTCAAGTGGGACACCGGCACGGAACTCCACGACACCTTCACCGTGGACGCCTCCGCCCTGCCCGCCAACGGCATCTGGAAACTCCGCGTCACCGACTACACCCCGGCCGCCCCCGGCATCCCGCTGAGCGAGGGCGGCTATCTCGACCGCTGGAGCCTCACCTTCTGATCCGTCCGGCCACCCCGTGAACGGCGCGGGCCCGCACCTCGGTGCGGGCCCGTTCTCGTGTGAGAAGAGCCCCGGGAGTGGACAAGAGGCCACTGGCCTCTTAAAGTCGAAGACACATAAAGGTCCAGCGGCCTCTTATGAGATCGCGTCTCGACGAGAACAGAAACAGAGGCACCCCATGAGCAAGACCTGGCTGATCACCGGCAGCTCCCGCGGCCTGGGCCGCGCCGTCGCCGAGGCCGTGCTGGAGGCAGGCGACAACCTGGTCGCCACCGCCCGGCGCACCGAGCCCCTGAACGACCTCGTCGGGAAGTACGGCGACCAGGTCCGGCTGGTCACCCTGGACGTGACCGACGCCGAGGCCTCCCGGCGGGCCGTGCAGGCCGCGGTGGACGCCTTCGGCCGCCTGGACGTCGTGGTGAACAACGCCGGCTACGCCGACATGGCCGCCCTGGAGGACATGTCCGACCAGGTCTTCCGGGACCAGATCGAGGCCAACCTCTTCGGCGTCGTGAACGTCACCCGCGCCGCCCTCCCCGTCCTGCGCAGGCAGCGCTCGGGCCACATCATCCAGATCTCCTCCGTCGGCGGCCGGGTGGCCGTCCCGGGCCTGGGTGCCTACCAGACGGCCAAGTGGGCGGTGGGCGGCTTCTCCGAGGTCCTGGCCCAGGAGGTGGCCCCCCTCGGCATCAAGGTCACCGTCGCCGAGCCGGGCGGCATGCGCACCGACTGGGCCGGCACCTCCATGGCCACCCCGCCCGTCAGCGAGCCGTACCAGCAGGTCGTCGGCGGTGCCGTCGCCGCCATCCGCAGCCAGGACGGCAAGCAGCCCGGCGACCCGGACCGCATCGCGCAGGTCCTCCTCGACATCGTGGCGGCCGAGCGGCCGCCGCTGCGCCTGCTGCTCGGCAAGGACGCCGTTCAGGTGGCGCGGACCTTCGCCGAGAACCTCGCCGCCGGGGACGCCGAGTGGCGCCAGGTGAGCGAATCCGTATGACCCGTCGGCCCGTTCCGGCACCGGGCCCCCAAGCCGGGAACCGTCCCGGCCTCACCCCCGGCGCCGCCTTGGGAACCGGCCCCGGACCCGCCGCCGGTGCCGCCCCGAGGACCGGCGCCGACGGGGCTTAGGGTTGCCGCAGGCGGCGCCACACGGGCCGCGAGCAAGATGTTCCCGGGAAGCGACGATGACAGCAGACGACCAGACCGCCGGCTTTCAACGCGCGCGCAGCGCCGAACAGCGCGAGATCCGCAAGCAGGCCATCCTCGACGCCGCGACACAGCTGCTGACCGAGATGCCGGTCAGCGAGGTCAGCCTGCGCGAGCTGAGCCGCCGCGTCGGGCTGTCGAAGACCAACGTCGTGCGCTACTTCGAGACCAGGGAAGCGGTCTTCTTCGAACTCCTCAACCGCTCCCTGGCCCAGTGGATCGACGACCTGACTGCCGAGCTGGCCACGAGCGAAGGGTCCGTGACCGCGGTCACGGACACCCTGGCCCACTCGCTGGCCCGACGTCCCCTGCTGTGCGACCTGTTCAGCGCTCTGGGCTCGGAACTCGAACGGAACATCTCCGCCGACTCGGCGCGCGAGTTCAAGCTCGCCCACGTCCGACTCCTGCGCGCCCTGGCCGACCTGCTGCGCCGGCACATCACCGCGCTGACCCCGGACGCCGCCCGCGAACTGGTCTCCCTGACTGTCGTCTGCACGGCCGGGCTCTGGCCGTTCGCCCACCCCTCCGAAGCCGTCGCCGAGGCCCAGCGGCACCCCGAACTCACCGACACGAAGGTCGACTTCGCCGCGATGCTCGGCCGTACCCTGCACCTCCTCGTCACCGGACTGCTGCGCACCGGGTGACCCCGCCCGGCTCGGCCAGGCGGTCAGCGGGCGAGCGAGGCGGCGTCGCCCAGGACGGCGACGGGATGATCCCCGGGATCGAGTGCGCGCAGCAACTCCTTCATATGGGCCTTGGAGAGGCTGATGCAGGCATGGGTGGGGCCGCCGTGGTCGACGTGGATCCATATCCCCCCACCGCGGCCTTCTCCCAGCGGCTTGGTGCCGTCCATCGGTGACGTTCCGGGCTGCCGGTTGTAGTTGAGGGCGATGACATAGTCGAAGGAGCCGGCCAACGGTTCCCCTTCGAAGCCGGTGCCGCTGACCGAGAAGGCAGCGGACCGGTGATAGGGAAGCCTGGTGCCGGGATCGGCCAGCCGACCGCCGGCGTCGGTGAGTCCGAACACCCCTATGGGACTGTGCAGATCACCCACGTAGTGCTTGTCCGTCCAGCCCTCGTAGCCGTTGTGCGCGGCCCACACCTCCCCGCGACGCCAGCCGCCGTCGACCCGCCGCCAGAGCACGACCTGCGAGGACGACGACTTCTTGTCGGCACCCGTCACGACGACGACCTGCCGGGCGGCAGCCGGGACGCGCGCCAGCGTCTTCGGGCCGAGCCCCGGCAGCCGGGCGGGGAGCTGCGGGCGCGATTGAACCGTCGCCGACGGAGCAGCGGACGCGGGCACTGGCTCCTCGGCCGCCTGCTCGGTGCTCGTGGCCCGGACACGAGCCGCGTGGGAGTCGCCCTCGGCCAGGTGGTGGTAGGTGGTGATCCCCAGTGCGGAGACGACGAGGACCGCGGTCGTTGAAAGGTAGGGCCTGTGCAGGCGCATGGGTATCGGCCTTCCCGGGAGGTTCGAGCTGCCCCGGGGCGGGGCTTGGAGTGCTGGCGGACGCCACGAGTTGTACGGTGCGCCGGATCAGTTCCGGGCGTCCTTCGGCACGGTGATCTGGCGTTCGCCCCAGCCCATACGGCTGGTCGCCTGGTAGTTGACCGCCGTACCCGTCTTGAGACCCGCCGCCTTCGCCCTGGCCGAGGGCTCGACGAGCAGGAGTTCGTCACTGAGCATGTCCCCGGTGGACGGGTCGATGACCAGGCGCTGCTTCGTCGTCCCGAGTGCCGTCCGGTACGTACCGGGAAACTCGACGGCCACCCCTGCACGCCCCAGCGGGTCGGCGACATGACCGACCACCCGGACGCCGGGAAGGCCGGCCATCACCCGGTATGCCGCTGCCCGGACCTCGGGCTTCACGGGCATCGTGACGAGGTTGCCCGCCTGACGCAGCATCCAGGTACTGCGGCCCGAGGTGCCGCCGTCGGCGCCGTTGTCCTGTGCGTACAACTCCTCCAGACAACGGCGCAGTTCACCGCTGGTGGAGGGCAGTGCCCGCAGGTCCTTGTACGTGACGTTGTCCGGGCCGACGGCATAGATCTTGCCACCGAGGTCGGTGCGCATGACCGTCGGCCGCCCGGCCCCCATGGTGAAGGCGACCTGGTGCGTCCCGCTCTGCTGCCCGACCTCGACCTGGACCGTGTGCGGCGAGCCCACGGCCTTCCACACCGCCTCGTCCGCCGCGGTCCGGGGCTCGACCTCGGAATCCAGACCGGACACCATCAGGCTCTTCGTCCCCGGCCGCACCCCCACCGACCAGTCCTCGGTCGACGCGCTGCGCACGGCGAAGAACCGCCCGCTCACCTCGGCGACATCCACGTACCGCGCCAGCGTGGTGGTCTGCCAGTACGTCCCCTCGGCGGGCGCGGCCTCCGCCTTCCTCGCCGCGCTGAGCAGTTCGACATGACCATCGACCGGAGTCTCGGCCGTGCCGCTGGGCGCCTGCGCCGCAGGCGGAGCGGCCGGTGCCTGCCGGTCGAAGGTGCCCACGGACACCACCACGGACGCCGCCACCGCCACCAGCGCAACCGTCCCCAGCGGACGGAAACGCATCGACCGACGCGCCGCACGACCGTCCACCGGCTCGGCGACGATACGTACGAGGTCCCGCCGCTGCCGCGCCGGGTCGGTCAACCGCGCCGGGTCCAGCTCATCGGGCCGCGCGTCCGCGAGCACCTGCATGACGTCGGCTCGCTTCGATCGATCCTGTGGGTTCTTCACGCGGGTGCTCCTTCGCTGTGCGGTCGGGTGATGCCTACGGCGCGCGCGGGCGCCGCCTCGCAGGGGTCAGCCGTCTGTGCCGCCTCCAGGGCCTTCTCCAGGCGCCGGCGCGCACGGTAGAGACGGACGGCGAGTGCTGCGCCGGTGCACTTGAGGACCTGGGCGGCCTCCTTCGTGCTCAGGCCGTGCCAGGCGACCAGGGTCAGCAACTCCCGGTCGCTCTCCGACAGACCCGCGAGGGCCTGGAGCGCGACATGCCGGTCGGTGACCATCGCCGCAACGTCCCCGGCCCGGTCCTGGGCGCCCTGGGCGACGCGCTGTGCTTCCTCGGCGGCGAGGAGGTACCGCAGAGCGTCCCGGCGGCGCATCTCCCGCACCAGATTGCGGGCCACCCCCAGGAGCCACGGCAGGCCCGGGTGAGGGACGTCGTCGTGGATGCGGCGCCAGGCAACGGTGAACGTCTCGCTGGTGATGTCCTCGCCCACCTGACGTCCCACCAGACTGGTGGCGTAGGCGAGGACCCGCGGGTAGCACTCCTCGTAGACGTCGTGGAAGCGCTCGGCAGGCGTCACGAGCACCCCCTCATCTCGGCTTTCATACCTGGAAATGTGTGCAGCGGCCCGGTTCTTACAGGCGCGGGAGAAAAACCTGTGTGATCGCCATCACACACATGTCTTCCGGTGCCCGGCACTGTTCACCACCGGGTGAACCCCGCGTCGCCTCTGCCTCGTTGTCGTCGATGTAGGGCACATCCGCCGCCCGGCGAAGAAGCTCGGCCGTTCCCCTCCTGCGAGGTTCTCCTGCACCCCCAGAACAACGCGTCAGCGCCCGCCTGTCGGACGGCGCCCGCAGACCCCGGGGATCGTACGGTCCCGTCCGCCCTCCCCGACCGTGCATGCCCCCGCTGCGGATCCCCGGGCATCCACCGAGGCCCCAGCGCCCATCCGGGCATTCTCACGATGCAGTGCCCGCACGAGGGATGCGGCTGGCGCTCGGACCGCGAGGTATGACGCCTGACACGACCTAGCGCCCGCCCCGGATGCCGCGTCCTGACCAGGGATCGGCAGCCCGAGTCAGGATTCGCCGGCCCGGGCCGCGGACGCGGCGGCGAGAGCCTTCAACGCGGGCCAGTCCACCCGTGGCTGACGCAGGTCGCGCTTGCTGAGATAGGCGTTCGTCGCACGACGGGCATTACGCAGTGTGCGAGCGCCGCCGCCTCCTGACGGCTCGACGACACGGTGCGGCACCAGCAGCCAGCCGCCATCGCCGGACCGCCGCAACTCGCCCCGCACCAGCGCGTTGTACAGACCGGCGAGCCGGTCGTCGTGGCGGTGCACGAGCAAAGACGCCGGACCGGCCACCACTTCGCAGTCACCGGCGGTCTCCACCACGAACCCCTCCGGCGTCGCCCGGACCGGCGTCCGCATGAGCAAGGGAGCACCAGAAGCGTCCCGGGCACCGAGGACGGCGGTGGAAAAGCGCGCGAGAATGTCGGCGCCGGGCAGGGAAGACCCCGTGTCCGCGGCGGCGCGCAGGCCGGCGGACAGGGGCGGGCGGACGGTCACGGCCGTGGGGGTGACGGTGATCAGCAGCCGCAGGTAGTACCAGTCCATGAGCCAACGTGCGGGCAGGTCCACATACCGTCGGCTGTCGGGCTGGCGGTCGAAGAGCATCGACCAGTACGCCTCATTGCCGGACGGTGAGGTGACGATCTCCTCCGGGCAGACCGCCGTACCGGAGAGGAACACCTGCTCAGCACCGTCCAAGCCGCTGCCGGTGGGATCGGAGAAGAGCAGGGCGACCCTGCCGTCGCGACGCACGTTGAGGGCCTTCTGGGCGAAGGCGATCGACGTGGTGACGAGAAACGTGTCGTCCTCGAGACGAAGCGTCGCCGTCGGCCAGACGATCGGCGTGCCGTCCCGCGCGAGGGTGGCGAACTCACAGGTCCGATAGGCGTCGACAATCTTGGCGAACGCCGAGTCCAGTGGCATCGGATACACGACCTGTCTGTGTCGAAGGGGACGAAGAGAGGCAGGCATGTCGGACCGGCCCGGTCGACAGGCAGCCTCCAGCACTGAAACGGCGGCGACTCCACCTCAGGTTCACGGACGACCGGATGAGCCTCCTGCCCGCTGACGTACGAACTTGAGTCATTTGACGGTTACGAGGGCGCATGCCCCGATACAAATCTGTAGGCGCGAAACCCAGTTCGGGGGCGCCACCCGTCGCCCCACAACCCATCCGAGAGGGACACCCAATGCCGTTCATCACCGTGGGCCAGGAGAACACGACAGACATCGAGCTGTACTACGAGGACCACGGGACCGGACAGCCCGTCGTCCTCATCCACGGTTTCCCGCTCGACGGACACTCGTGGGAGAAACAGTCCGCAGCGCTCCTGGCCGCCGGCCACCGCGTCATCACCTACGACCGCCGCGGCTTCGGCCGCTCCAGCCAGCCCACCGTCGGCTACGACTACGACACCTTCGCCGCCGACCTCAACACCGTGCTGGAGAAGCTGGACCTGCGCGACGCCGTTCTCGTCGGCTTCTCCATGGGTACCGGCGAGGTGGGCCGCTACCTCGGCACCTACGGATCCGCGCGCATCGCCAAGGCGGCCTTCCTCGGCTCCCTCGAACCGTGCCTGGTCAAGAGCGACGACAACCCGGGCGGTGCGGCACCCGCGGAGTTCTTCCAGGGCGTCTCCGACGCGGTCAAGGCCGACCGGTACGCCTACTACACCTCGTTCTTCCAGGACTTCTTCAACCTCGACGAGAACCTGGGCACACGCATCAGCGACGAAGCCGTACGCAACAGCTGGAACGTGGCCGCGAGCGGCGGCGCCCACGCGGCCGCCGCCGCGCCCCTCACCTGGGGCACCGACTTCCGCCAGGACATCCCCAAGATCGACGTACCGACGCTCATCCTGCACGGCACGGGCGACCGGATCCTCCCGGTCGAATCCACCGCCCGCCTCTTCCACCAGGCCCTGCCCTCCGCCGACTACGTGGAGATCGAGGGCGCGCCGCACGGCCTCCTGTGGACCCACGCGGACGACGTGAACCGGGCGCTGCTGGAGTTCCTCGCCAAGTGACTTGCACCTCGGGCTGAAGCCCGAGGATTCCGGCCTTCTCCACCGGTTGCTGTGCCGCTGCGCGGCACGGTGTCCGGTCGGGAATCCGTGGCTTCCTGTTTCTGCACGCTGTGCCGGAACGGGTTCTGGTCTTACCGGCGCTCCGCAGGCTGACACCGCCAGTCCGGCGGCCGTTTTGATGTTGAGTGCGGCGTTGGCAGGTCCGCGCCTACGACCTGCTGCGGGTGGTCGACCCGGTGGACGACACCTACCGGCGGCAGATGAACCGGCAGCTCACCGTGCAGGAGTCCCGCCACAAGCTCGCCCGGGACGTGTGCCACGGCAAGCGCGGAACCATCCACCAGGCGTACCGGGACGGAATGGAGGACCAGCCCGGTGCGCTCGGCTTGGTCCTCAACGCCATCGTGCTCTGGACCACGAAGTACATCGACGCCGCCGTCGCCCAGCTCCGCGCCGAAGGCCACGAGATCCGGGACGAGGACATCGCCCGCTTGTCCCCGCTCAAGCACCGCAACCTCAACCGGCTCGGCCGCTACAGCTCCACCGCCTCGACCCCGGCCCCCGGCGCCCTGCGGCCGCTGCGCGACCCGGACACGCCGGAGCTGGACGAGGACGACAACGGGGAGGAGTGAGTCCCAGCCGTGGCTGGGACTGGGTCGTGCCGGCGAACCGGTGCAGGGCGGGGCGGTGCGGCGACTGCTCGGCTGCTGCGCTGGTCAGGCCGGGGCGGTGTTCTGCCAGCCGTGTTCGAGGAGGTCGAAGGCGGCGTTGAGGGCCGCGGCACTGTCGGGGTGGGTGCGGGCGATACGGGGTGCTTCGAGGGCGAAGCGGGCGAGGGCAGTGCTGGCGGGGTCGTCGGCGGGAAGGCCGCTCTCCTCGGCGATGACCTGGGCCAGGGGGGCGGTGTTCTCCAGCCAGGTGTGGTGCTGATAGTCGAGCAGTACCGGGGTGCTGGTCACCAGGTTGAGGAAGGCGTTGATGTCGGCGTCGTCTCCGTGGGTGAGCAGGCGGTAGCTCAGGGCGTGCTCGCGCAGGGCTGCGGGGACGGACTGCCCTTCCGGGCGGTTGCGTACGGCGTCGAGCTGGTGGGCCTTCATCTCGTCCTGCTGGTCGAAGACGAGCGCTTCCTTGCCCGAGAAGTGCTTGAAGAGCGTGGTGGTGGACACGTCCGCGGCGTCGGCGATCTCGCGGATGCCGACATCGTCGTAGCCGCGCTCCAGGAACAGGCGCAGGGCTGCGTCGGCGATCGCCTGTCGAGTGGCGGCCTTTTTGCGCTCACGGCGGCCCATCGGTGCGGGCGCTGCTTCTCGGTCGTCGGGCATGCACCCAATCTACACCTTTAGTGGCACGGTCAAAAAAGTTGAACCGTTGCACTTATGGATCGGTTGTGCTTCTCTGGTGTGGCGGGCTCCTCGTCCTGCCCCGCCCCTCTGAGCGCCCCCCTTGCCTCCGGAAGGAGTGATCCGTCATGCCCGCAACCGTCCCGGCGACGGCCGCCGAGCCGTCCGCGACGCCCAAGAACGTGCGCTGGGTGATGCTCGGCGTCATGCTCGCGATGCTGCTGTCGATGCTCGACAACATGGTCGTCAGCACCGCCATGCCGACCGTCGTGGCCGAGCTCGGCGGCCTGGAGCACATCTCCTGGGTCGTCACCGCGTACACCCTCGTCACCGCAGTCACCACACCGATCTGGGGCAAGCTCGGCGACCTCGTCGGCCGCAAGTCCACCTACCTGACCTCGATAGCCGTCTTCATCGCCGGGTCCGCCCTGTGCGGCGCGGCCGAGTCCATGGGCCAGCTGATCGCCTTCCGCGTGATCCAGGCCGTCGGAGCCGGCGGCATCGGAGCCGGGGCGTTCGCCCTGATCGGCGCACTCGTCCCCCCGCGCGAGCGCGGCAAGTACCAGGGCATGACGGCCGCCGTCATGGCGATCGGCACCGTCGGCGGCCCGCTGTTCGGCGGGTTCGTCACCGGCCACTTCGACTGGCGCTGGGCCTTCTACATCAACCTGCCCATCGGCCTGCTCGCCCTGGTGTGGCTGGGCTGGAAGCTGCACGTGCCCGTCCAGCGCCGCAAGGTCGTCTTCGACTGGCCCGGCATCGCCACGCTCACCGTCTCCATCTGCGCGCTGGTGCTGGCCGCGAGCTGGGCAGGCACCACCTACGCCTGGGCCTCCTGGCAGATCCTCGGCCTCGGCGCCGCGGCCGTGCTCGGCCTGGTGCTGTTCGTCCTCGCGGAGAAGCGGGCCGCCGAACCGCTGGTGCCCCTGACGGTGTTCACGAACCACCGCAACTTCCCGCTGGCGATGACCATCCTTCTTGCCGTCGGCGTGGTCACCTTCGGGGCGGGCCTGTACCTGCCGCTCTTCCAGCAGACGGTGCAGGGTGCCTCGGCGACCAACTCGGGCCTGCTGATGCTGCCCATGATGGTGCCGGTCCTGATCGTCTCGACCATCGCCGGCAAGGACGCTGACACCTCACGCCTGGTCACCAGCGCCTACATGGTCCTGGTCGGCATCGGCCTGGGCTTCGCCATGCAGATGGCAGGCACCATCGCCCAGAACAGCGTCTCCCTACGGGACATGGGCGCCGCCAGCAGCTCCATCAGCCTCTTCCGCACCCTGGGCGGCTCGCTCGGCGTCGCCGTCTTCGGCTCACTGTTCACCCGCGCCCTCCAGGGCACCGCCCCCACCGCGGGCGACGCCTACCTCCAGGCGGTCTCCACCGGTACCAGCCACGTCTTCCTGACCGCCGCGATCCTGTGCGCTCTCTCCGTCCTCGCCGCGCTCTTCGTGATCGAAGTGCCGCTGAAGAAGACCGGGCCAACGCCCGCCGCCGACAGGGCTGCCGCCACCGCCTGACCCCTCACTGCCACGTATCGCCGTCCGGCCTGTGCCGGACCACAGGAACGGAGCATCACCATGACCACCACCCCCACCCCCCGCATCGCCATCATCGGCGCCGGCCCCGGCGGACTGACCTGCGCCCGCATCCTCCAGCGCAACGGCATCGACGCCACCATCTACGACCTCGCCTCCGGCCCCGAGGACCGCAACCAGGGCGGCACCCTTGACCTTCACGAGGAAGACGGCCAGGCCGCGCTGAAGGAAGCCGGACTGCTGGAGGAGTTCACCCGCCTCGCCCGCCCCGAGGGCCAGGAGATGCGGCAGTTCGACGCCGCCGACGCAACCATCCGCTTCCACCACCGCCCCACCGAGGACCAGTTCTCCGCCCCCGAGATCGACCGCGGCCAGCTGCGCGATCTCCTGCTGAACTCCCTCACCCCCGGAACCGTCCACTGGGGCTGTGCCCTCCAGAGCATCGAAGGCCCCGATGACGGCCCGCGGCAGCTGCACTTCGCCGACGGCAGCGTCATCAAGGCCGACCTCGTCATCGGCGCCGACGGCGCCTGGTCCAAGGTCCGCCGCGTGCTCTCTTCCGCAACCCCCGAGCACGTCGGCATCAACTACCTCGAAGCCTGGTTCAACGACGTCGAGACGAAGCACCACTTCATCGCCGACTTCGTCGGCCAGGGCAGCGCCATGGCGGCCGACGGCGAGCGCTGCCTGTTCGCCCAGCGCAACAGCGGCGGCCACATCCGCGTCTACATCATCCAGACCGACCCCGCCGACTGGCCCACCCAGGCCGGACTGGACGACCAGGACACCGCACAGATCCGCGCCCTGCTCCTGGACCGCTACCGCGACTGGGCACCCAGCCTGCGCCGCCTCATCACCGACAACGACGGCCCGTACATCCACCGTCCCCTCCATGCCCTGCCGGTCCCGCACACCTGGGAGACCAACCCCACCGTCACCCTGCTCGGCGACGCCGCCCACCTCATGCCCCCGCTCGGAGTCGGCGTCAACCTCGCCATGCTCGACGCCAGCGAACTCGCCCTCGCCATCGCGGGCCACGACACCATCGCCGACGCCATCCGCGCCTACGAGAAGACCATGGTGCCCCGCTCCCACGAGATGCAGGCTGCCCTCGACGGCGCCGCCACCGGACTACTGTCGAACGAAACCTTCGACCCCAGCCAGCACGACGCCGGCTGAGCGCACACCTTGCGTTGAACAACTCCGGTGCCGCGGTCCTGCAACGACCGCGGCACCGGGGTTGTACCGCATCTGCCGTTACGCGCACACCCGTCCTGTCACCAAACGATCGTTTGACGACAGGCAGCCGGGGCGTCCAATGAACCCGTGCAATCCAAGGGTTCGCAGCGGCTCGAATCCCATCAGATCCGATGGTGATTACTGACAGGGTTTGACGACAGACAGGGTCCGATCCTCCGTACGGAAAGGGCCCCACGGTGGCGAACCGAGGACCCGGGCACCTCCAGCCGCCTCCACCCGCTCCAGCGTCCGAAGTTCGGCGAGCTGCTGACGTACGCGCGGCCGGGCGACACCGTGCACATCTCCGAGATGTTCCGCCTCGTGCGCGGCAACCAGCACATCCTCGACGTGCTCGACGTCCTGCACCGCGACCGTCTCGCCCTGCGCATCCACGACGGCGCGTTCTCCGCCATGGACCTCACCGCCCGCCACCCGCGCACCGGCGAGCTGCTGTCCACCGTGAAGTTCATGGTGCAGACCCTCGCCGCCGGCGAACTCCAGCGCGACCTCCAGCGCGAGCTGACCTACGACGGACTGCGCGCCGCCGAGGCCAAGGGCGCCAAGGGCGGGCGCCACCCCGCCGTCGCGGCCGCGACAGCCGCCGACGTGCGCACCGCGTACCTCGAAGGCCGCTCCATCGCCGCCCTCACCCGCGACCACCGGGTCAGCCGCGGCGCGATCCGCACCGCCGTCGCCGACCTCCTGCCCGAGCACACCGCCAGCGAGGAGGACGCCCCCGCCCCAGAGCTACCGGTCGCGCTCGACATGCCGGGCAAGGTCGCCGACTACCTCCGCACCACCGAGCTGAAGCCCGCCGATCGGGCCGCGCTCAACCAGGGGGTGGCCGTACGACGCGGCCAGGGCTACACCCTGCGCGTGACGGCCGTCCCCGCTGTGCACCGCCAGCTCCTTGCGTGCTGCCAGCCGCTCGACGGCGCCCAGGGCATCCCCGCAGTCCCGGCCCAGCGCAAGGCCCGCCGCGAGTACGAGATACCGGGTCAGCGCGCTCACACCCTGACCATGATCGTTCTCAGCGCCAATCGCTGTACCGATGTTCCCCGAGGCCGGATGTCGCCCTTCTGGTGGCCCGTACGCGCGCCGCTCCGCACCTGCGCCGGGCCCGCATGTTCGACGAGGGCGGACGGGGACTGCTGCTGGTCGCCCAGCTCACTCGGCGTTGGGGCACGCGGCAGAGCGGCAGGGGGAAGACGATCCGGGCCGAACAGAGCCGAGAGACGACTTCACGCACGTGGCTAGACCCACTCCCGCTTTCAGGCTAATCATAGGAGCAACCTGAAAGAGCCCACCGAGTGGGTTCCCCGGGTGATGAGCGTTCTGGCACAGACAGGAGCAACGATGCTCGGCGCGTGTTCGAGAAGGCAGACCCTGCAATTCCTCCTTGCCTCGGCGGTTGCGACAGGCTGCGGTTCCGCGGCCGGCGGCAGCGGATCGGCCGGTGGAGGCTCCGGCAGGAAGACGATCCGCCTCGCTGTACAGGAACAGAACTTTGCGACCATCCCCCTCACGCTGAGCCAGGATCTCGGCTTCATGCGGCAGGAGGGAACAGAGGTCGCGGTCACGATCGGGCGCAGCACCAGCGCCATGACGGCGGGCCTGATGGGAGGCTCCTTCGACCTGCAGATCGGCGGTTCGGAACTGGTGGTGGCGCGTCAACAGGGCGCACCCCTCATCGCCATCGACGGGATGTGCAACAGCCCGATCTGGAGCGTGGTGACCAAGCCCGGTATCACCGGGCTCGGGCAGTTGCGGGGCCGGACCATCGCCACGTCCGGGCCGAGCACGGTGTCGACCGTCGCACTGGTCGCCACCCTGAAGCGGCAGGGCCTGTCCCCCGATTCCTACCGGCAGATCACGGCGGGTGGTACGGCGGAACGTTTCACCGCCGTGCGCAACGGCCAGGCCGACGCCACCGTGGTCACCTCGCCGCTGGAATTCCAGGCGACCGCACAGGGCTTGCGCAACCTCGGCTCCCTCTACGACGACATGCCGCACTTCGTCTCCGGTTTCGTCGTCACGACGAAACCCTTCGCAAGCCAGCACGACGCCGCACTGGTCGCCTTCTCCCGGGGGTGGCTGCGCACGCTGCGCTGGATGCACGACCCGGCCAACAAACAGGAGCTCGTGCAACGCGTTTCCAAGATCCTCAAGACGCCGCAGCCCGTGATCCAGCAGGCGTACGGCTACTGGCTCACCGGAAAGCGGGCCCAGGGGCTGTTCCCGGCGGACGGCAGGATCGATCGCACCGCGCTGGACGGCGCGATCAAGGCCTTCGTCGACCACGGAGCCATGGACAAGGGCACCAGTGTCGACGGGTTCGTCGTCGACACCTACCTGGACCGAGCCACGGAGTCGCTATGACCGTCAGCCGACCCGCCGCCACACCACTACCCGCGGTCGCCCGCAGAACCCGCAAGCTGCGTCTGTCCGGCCGCCGAGGCGGCAGCCGTGCCGGGTTCTGGGTGGGCTCCGCCTCCGTCCTCGGCGGACTTCTCCTGTGGGAAGCCGCCACAAGGGTGTTCGAGGTGAACCCGCTGGTGCTCGCCTCACCCACTCAGATCGCCCACGCCTTCGCCGAGATGAGCTCCGGAGGTGAACTCACCGGGCATCTGACCACCAGCCTGCGGCAGTTCGCGGCCGGCTTTGTCATCGCCGGCGTTCTGGGCGTGCTGGCCGGCCTGTTGATGGGGCAGTTCCGCTACGTCCGTTATGCCACCGAGCCCTGGGTCCTGGCCCTCTACGCCACACCGAGCATCGGTCTGGCGCCGCTGTTCATCATCTGGCTCGGGTTCGGCTTCGCGGCCAAGGCCTTCATCGTGGTGTTGATGGCCTTCTTCCCGGTGGCCATCAACACCCTCTCCGGGGTGGAGAGTCTGGCCCGTGAGTGGAAGGACGTCGCCGCGTCGTACAAGGCCAACGCCTTCGAACGGTTCGTCAAGGTCGCCCTGCCCGGCGCCCTGCCGTACATCTTCACCGGTCTTCGGCTGGCCGTCGGCCGTGGCCTGGTCGGCATCGTGGTCGCGGACTTCTTCGGCGCGCAGAAGGGCCTGGGTTTTCTCATCCTGCAGGGCGCGCAGCAGTTCCGTACCGCCGATGTCTTCGTGGGCACCATCCTGCTGGCGGCTCTCGGCGTCGTCCTGACCGCCTTCCTGCGCACCGTGGAACGCAAGGCCTGCCCCTGGAGGACAGATGCGAGCTGACATGACCGCCGAGGCCGCGCGCACCGATACCGGCGCCGCCGGTCAGGGAGGAGCACGCCTGCTGCTGTCCGATGTGGGGATGGACTTCACCCAGCCCGCCTCGGGACAGAAGCTGACCGCACTCGAAGGCATCGACCTGGAGGTCCGCCCCGGGGAGTTCATCGCGATAGTCGGCCCGTCCGGGTGCGGGAAGACCACTTTGCTGCGGCTCATCGCCGGGATGACGGTGCCCACGGCCGGAGCGATCGCGGTCGGCGACAGTGCGGCGGCCAGCGCCCGTACCGGTTTCGTCTTCCAACAGGCCAGCCTCTACCCCTGGCGGACGGTGCTGCGCAATGTGGCCTTCGGGATGGAACTGCGCGCCCGCACACCGGACCGGCGCCAACGGTCCCGGCGCGCGGTGCGTCGCCACGCGCAGGACCTGATCCGGCTCGTCGGCCTCGAGGGGTTCGAGGACTACTACCCGCACCAGATCTCGGGAGGCATGCAACAGCGTGCCAACCTGGCCCGCGCCCTGGCCATCGCCCCCGAACTCCTCCTCATGGACGAGCCGTTCAGTGCCCTGGACGCGCAGACCAGGGAAGAACTGCAGATCGAGCTGCAGCGCATCGCCGTGCAGACGAACACCACCACTGTCTTCGTCACGCACGACATCGGCGAGGCGGTCTACCTCGCGGACCGGGTCGTCGTCCTCACCGGGCGGCCGGGCCGGGTCCGAGAAGTGCTCACCTGCCCCACGCCGCGGCCTCGTCCGTTGGCCTACCAGGTGTCGGACGAGTTCATGGCCCTGCGCAACACGGTCTGGGAGCTGGTTCATTCGACATAGCCCCTGCCGTGCACCGTTCGGTGCCCGCCGCGAACGTCCGCGGCGGGCACCGAACGGTGTTCAGGGGGCGATGTCGCGCCAGCGCACGGTCCGCTCGTAGACCGTGGGGAACTTCTCCTCCACATAGCGGCGGAACTCGCGCATGTGGCGGCGCATGGCCCAGCGGGCCCCTTCCGGATCGCCCGCCACGATGGCCTCGCCCACGGCTTCATGGGCCCGCAGTACGGCCTCGCGCCGCTCCCGGGGGTAGCTCACGCCCAGCGGCATGCCGTCGGTGATGGAGTGCAGCGAGGAGATGAGCAGGGCGAAGAGGCCGTTTCCGGCGGCGGTCGCCACGGCGGCGTGGAACCGGTCGTTCTCTGCCAGGAAGTTCTGCTCGTCGTCGAGGAACGCCCGCATCCCCTCGATCGAGTCCGTGATCTCGTCGGCGACGTCACCCCCGGAGGCGCCGGCGGCCAGGGCGGCCAGCTCCGGCTCCAGGATCTCGCGCGCCGACACCAGTTCCCGGAACGGCAGACCGCGCAGCTGGAGGAAGAGGCCCAGCACGCCCGCGAGGTCCTGGGCGTCGGGCTCGGAGACGATGGGGCCGCCCTGAGGGCCGGCCTTCACCGTGATCACGCCGTTCATCTCCAGGAAGCGCAGCGACTCACGCAGGGTGCCGCGTCCGGCCTCGAAACGCGCGAGCATGTCGCGTTCGCTGGCCATCTTCGTTCCGGGCGTGAGGCCGTCCAGGGTGATGTCATCGACGATCTGCTGGGCGATCAGCAGGGCCGCCTTCTGTGCCTTACGGCTCTGGGGCCGACGGCGAGGGGTTCGATTCCCTTCCGCGGCTCCGCTCGTGCCGGACACATCCTCGGCCATGTCGTCCACCCTTTCGCCCCTCCCGTACTGCTCCAAAAATGCGATTCATCCTATGCCAGGGCGATGATCCCCGGCGTCCGCGCAGGCCTGCAAGACGGCGCGAACGGGCCCGCGGCCGGGCGGTCTGCTCGCGGCAGCGGTTCGGCTCCAAGTGTAGCCAAGGATTAGGCGATTGATTATCCTAGTTAGGTAGGCCGCTGAGGGACACCGGACCCCCGAGGCCGGCCCGTACCAGCCAGAGCGGGGCGGGCCCTTTTCGGGACGCCGTGCCCTCTCACCACGGACTGCACGCAGGAAGGCAGCGACCCATGCACAGCACCGCACACCAGGGGGTGTCATGACCACTTCCCCGGACCACCAGGAACTGCGTCTCCACGTCAGGCAGATCCGCTGGGAAGCCGATGACGTCATCTCACTTCAGCTCAGCCGCGAGGACGGTGCGGAGCTGCCCCCCTGGCAGCCCGGGGCTCATCTGGAGGTGCGACTGCCTTCCGGGCTGCTCCGGCAGTACTCCCTGTGCGGCGACCCGCGGGACCGGCGCAGCTACACCATCGCCGTCCTGCGCGCCCAGCCCGGCCGGGGCGGCTCGGGGGAGATCCACGACACCGCTCTGGTCGGGCGGCAACTGTCCGTCCGCGGCCCGCGCAACCACTTCCCCCTCCAGCCGGCACCGTCCTACGTGTTCATCGCCGGCGGCATCGGCATCACCCCGATCCTCGCCATGGCACGCGAGGCGACCGTGCGCCGTGTGCCCTGGACGCTGCACTACGGCGGCCGGAGTGCCCGGTCCATGGCCTTCACCGGCGACATCGGCGCGCTCGCCCGCGAGGCCGGCGCCCCGGTCGCCGTGCTGCCCGAGGAGCACCACGGACTGCTGCCGCTGAACGACATCGTCGTGGCCGCCGACACCGGCGCGGCGGTCTACGCCTGCGGTCCCTCTCCGATGCTGGCGGCCCTGGACGAGGCCGTCGCACACCACCGGCCCGGCATCTCCCTGCACACCGAGCTGTTCACCGCGCCCGCCACCACCCCGGGTACCGCCCAGGAGGACGCACCCGACCGGCATGAGCGGGAGTTCACCGTGGTCCTGGCGCGGACCGGCGAGACGGTCGGCGTCAGCGACGGCACCACCATCCTGGAGGCGGTACGTCCGCTGCGCCCGGAAGTCCCCTTCTCCTGCGAGGAGGGCTTCTGCGGCACCTGCGACACCAAGGTCCTCGACGGCAGGCCCGTCCACCGGGACACCGTACTCACCGAGGCCGACCGTGCCTCCGGCAGCTCCATGATGATCTGCGTCGGAAGCTGCGCCTCCGACGAACTGGTCCTCGACCTGTGAACCGCCGCGGCCGCAGAAAGGCAAACCCGTGACCAGCTCCCTGGTGCACCTCCATCACCACGCCGGTCTGGCGGAGTTGGTGCTCAACGCACCCGAGCGCTCCAACGCCCTCGATCTCGACCTGGCGCGACAACTGCGCGACGCGACCGCCGAACTCGGCCGCATACCGGGACTGCGCACGGTCCTGCTGCGCGCCGAGGGCAAGAACTTCTGCGTCGGCGGAGACCTGCGCTCGTTCGCCGCCCAGGGCGAGCGGCTCGGCGACTACGTCGCGGCCGTGGCGGAGACCGCCCACGAGGCGCTGGAACATCTCAGTGCCCTGACCGTCCCCGTGGTGAGCGCCGTCCAGGGCGCCGTGGCAGGCGCCGGCGTGGGGCTCGCCTTCTGCGCCGACGTCGTCGTGGTGGCACGCTCCACCAGGATCCGGCTGGCCTACACCGCGGTGGGGCTCAGCCCGGACATGGGCAGCAGCTGGATCCTGCCGCGGCTGCTGGGGCCCCGACGCGCCCTTGAACTGGCCCTGACCAACCGGGTGCTGGGCGCCGAGGAAGCCGTCGCCTGGGGGATGGCCAGCCATGTCGTCGACGACGCCGACCTGAGCGCACACGCCCGCGACATCGTGAGCGCGCTGGCCGAGGCACCGGCAGAGGCCCTTGCCGTCACCAAACGCCTCTTCCGGCACCCCGAGGGCGCGGCGGCAAGCCTGCGTGACCAGCTCTCGCGTGAGAGCGAGCTCATCTCCTCCCTGGCATCCTCCGGTCACGCGCGGAGCGCCATCCAAGGCTTTGTGAGGCGCTGAGTGGGCCGCCACCCGCTCGCTGGTCACCCAGTTCCCGCTTCGGTAATGTGCAGGTAACCTGTATGATTTTTCGGGTGGCGCTGAATGACAACCCGTCGGCAAACCAAGCCCTGGAGCTCGTCCGCTCCATGGACCGTCTGCGCGGGCGCATCCGCTCGGAGACCGGCATGGGCGCCGGCCCCTGGAGTCGTAGCCAACTGGCGGCTCTGCACCGGGTGGTCCACGGACCACCCGCCACGACCAGCGACCTCGCCGCCGCCGAGTACATGCGCCCGCAGTCCATGTCCCAGACCCTTGCCGGGCTGGAGAAGCACGGCCTGGTCGCCCGCAGGCCCGATCCTGACGACGGCCGCCGCGTGCTGATCGTGGCCACCCCGCGCGGTCGGCAGGAATCGGAGCGCTGGCTCGAGGCGCGTGAGGCATGGCTGACGGCCGCGATCGACCAGACCCTGACCGGTGAGGAGCGCGAGGGCCTGACCGCGCTGGTGAAGATCCTGGAGCGCCTGGCCGACTCGGATGTCCCCTCGGTGGCACGCCGCGGCGCCGCGCGGGGTTCCGACGGGTGAGCAGGCGTCCATGAGCGACGACGAGGTGCCGGCCCCCGAACACTTTCGGGGGCCGGCACCTCGTCGTCGGGTGTTTCTCAGCTGTCCCGGCCCACGCCGAGAAGACGGAAGACCGAGAGAGCGTTCTCGGACAGAACAGCCTGCTTCTGCTTGTCGTCGAGGAAGTCGAAGCCCTCGATCACCGGGCGGATGTCGTCGAAGTCGCGGCCGGTCCGCGGATCGGGAGCACTGCCGCTGCCCGGCTTCTCCGTCCCGAAGAGCACACGGTCGTGTCCCACCGTCCGCAACAGCAGTTCCAGGGCCGGCGGATGGTGCAGGACGGTGTCGAACCACAGACGGCGCAGGCTGTCGTCGAAGGACTCCTGCAACACCTGCCCCTGACGCAGACGCTTGTGCGCCCGCGCCGCCCGCCACCTGCCGATCTGGTAAGGCACGGACCCGCCGCCGTGAGCGACGATGATCTTCAGTGTGGGGTAGCGCAGGAACACCTCCGAGTTCAGCAGCGACAGGATCGCGATGCTCTCCTCCGTGATGAAGTGCTCGCTGTAGGTCTCTCTGCCGTTCTGGCAGCCCCCTGAGTGGATGAGCGCGGGCACATCCAGTTCGACCAGCTTGTCGTAGAGCGGGTACCACCACTCGTCGCCCAGCGGCGCGACGTACCCGGTGCCCTCGGACGGATCCGGATTGAGGACGCACCCCACCATGCCGAACTCCGTGACGGCCCGCTCCAGCGCCGACGCCCACTGCTCGGGCGACTCGCCGTATGCCTGCGGCAGCCCCGCCACACCCGCCAGCCGGCCGGGGAACTGGGCAACCTGCCGGGCGATCGCGTCGTTGACGGCATCCGTCCACCAATGCACGATGCGGGCCGGCTGCGCGGAGTGCGCGCAGGAGAAGGGACGCGGAGATATCAGCTGAAGGTCGGTGCCGACGCTGTCCATCACCGACAGCGTGTGCTCCCCGTACTCCCGGAGCTGTGTGTCACTCACCCCGGCACCGAACTTGCCGTGCGCCCCTCGGGAGGACAGCAGGGAAGCCTGGTAGGCGTACAGCTCGGCCGGAGCGTTCAGGTGGGCATGGGCATCGATGATCATCATTTCTCCTTCGAAGCAGTGACGTACGAGGCGGTCGGCAGGGCCACTTGGTGCTTCAGGGGGACCGGCGCACCGGAGCGTGCGGACGTGTGGACCGCCAGACAGGTCTCCAACGTGGCCACACCCCACGCTCCGTCATGGACCGGCTGACGCCCTTGGAGCGCCGAACTCATCTCCTCCAGCACCGCGTCCCAGCCCGAGAGCCGACCGGCGACGGACTGCTCCCGCACTCCGGTCGCCTCGTGGATCACCAGTCCCGCCGGGGTCAGCCAGGCCGTGCCGTCACTGAAGGTGGCCACCAGGGTGCCGAACACGGGGGACACCTGTGGGACGGTGTCCCGGCCCGGCAGGGCGAAGTAGCGGTCCAGCGGCGGGCCCGGCTCGATGTCGACGGTGCCGAGCTCTCCCACCCCCCAGGTCAGCAGCCGGCTGTCGAAACCGCCCGTACCGCTGTAATAGGCGCTCGCCTGCGCACCGTCGGCGAAACCGACGCAGGCGGAGAAGCCACGCTCCCGACCCGCCGACCCGCCGAAGGTCATGGCGAAGACCTGGTCCGCGAGGCCGCCGCACACATAGCGCAGGATGTCGAACTGGTGGGCCCCCTGACGCAGCACCAGCCCGTTGCCCTGCGCCGCGTCCAGGTCGGCTGCCGAGCGTGGTCTGCGGTGCCAGTCCGTGTGGCAGACGGACGCCACGGACAGCAACGTACCGAGCCGACCCTGCTCCACCAGGTGGCGCAGGGCCCGCACCGGCGCGTCGCTGCTGTGGGTGGCCCCGACCAACAGCACCACACCGGCCCGCCGCGCGGCCTCGACCGTCTGCTGCGCCTCCTCCAGCGTCACCGCCAGGGGCTTCTCGCTGATGACGTGTTTGCCGTAGGCCGCGGCGGTCTCGACGGCCACACGGTGATGGGCCGTCGGGGACGCGACGTAGAGGACGTCGACGTCGCGTGCCGCGGCCAGTTCCTCGACACTCGCCCGGACCGGGCAGCCCGCGTCCCGGGCCGCAGCGGCCCTGACGTCCTCGCTGATGTCGGCGATGCCGGCCAGCCGGAAGCGGTCGGTGCGCTCGGTAGCGGCGGCCATCAGCCGGCCTGCCGCACCCCAGCCCACGATGCCCAGCCCCAGAGCGGTACTCATGCCAGTCCGTAGATGTCGAGCGTGGACTCCCCGGCCAGCAGGCGGGCCCTGACGGATTCCTCCTTCTGCTCGCGCTGCTCGGCGCGCGCGGTGACCTCTGCCAGGTCTGCGGGTGGGACGACCACGACTCCGTCGGCGTCCCCGACGACGATGTCCCCGGGCCGCACCGTCGTGCCGCCGATGATCAGCGTGCCTTGCAGTCCGCCCCGCGAGGCGTCCTTGCCCGTACCGCGCACGCACAGGCCGCGGGCGAAGACCGGCAGGCGCAGCCGCAACAGGTCGGCCGAGTCCCGGACACACCCGTCGATGACGAGGCCGCCCAGCCGGCGCTCCAGTGCGGCGTGGGTCATGATGTCGCCCCAGTAGCCGTACTCGAAACCGCCGTTGGCGCGGGCCACGAGGATGTCGCCGGGCTGTGCCGCGTAGATGGCGCGGTGCAGCCAGATGTTGTGGCCGGGCGCCAGGTCCACGGTGAAGACCCGCCCGCACACCCACCAGCTCCGGTCGAGCGGGCGGATCTGCGGGGGCAGCGGGGCTGCCCCCGCCTCGTGCAGGGTGGCCGTACCGAAGCCGTGCAGATCGAGCTCGGTCCCGGTCATGGCCGGCCGGCCGGGGTCTGGAGCCGGTGGTAGCCCATGGCGGCGCGGGCCGCGTCCAGGCGGGATCCGGCGGTGACGGACTGCCGGATACGGGCCTCGGCCTCGTCGATCTCGGCGGCGACGGCGAAGATCCGCTCGGCCTCGTCGGAGGCGAGGACGACGACACCGTCCGCGTCGCCCACGACGATGTCGCCCGGCGCGACCGTCACCCCGCCCAGCAGTACCGGGCGGCCGGTGTGGGCGAGGCGGACCCGGTCCTTACCGGTCTGCATGGACCGCCCCCGCGCGAAGACGGGGTAGTCGAGTTCCAGACTGGGCCGCACGTCGCGGCAGACACCGTCGATCACCGTGCCGCCGATGCCACGTGCGGCGGAGACGTAGGTGAGGATGTCGCCCCACACCGTGCAGTCCAGCCGGCCCTCGTTGTTCAGTACGACGATCTCGCCCGGGGCGACGTCGTCGATGTAGTCGCCGACCGTCCCTCCGCTGTCGTCGACGGGCTCGTACTGCCCGGTGAACGCCCGCCCGCACAGCCGCAGTCGGGTGTCGAACGGCACAATGCCCGGCACCGCACCCGGCAGACCGATCCGGTCCAGGGCGTCGGACAGGGTGGACGTGCCGATCTCCCGCAGTCGCTCGACGATGTCGTCAGTGCCCATGGAGCATCTCCTCGTAGTCACGGCCCAGCACCGTCGACGGCGGATCACCGCGCCGCAGCCCCTCGGCCATCAGTCGTTCCTTGGCCACCAGCCGCTCCGCATGCCGCAGCACCTCGTCGATCGCTGCGGCCGAGACGAAGGCCGCCCCGCTGGCGTCCGCGATGACCCAGTCGCCGTCCGCCACCGTCACGCCGCCGATCAGCACCGGCTCGCCGACGCTGTCCTCGACGTAGCGGCCGCGCGCGGTGAAGGGGACGGCCGTACGGGCCGACACCGGCAGTCCCAGCTCGCGGATCTCGTCGACGTCACGGCACGCGCCGTCGATGACGATGCCGCCGATGCCGAGCAGCCGGGCCGCCCGGGCGAGCAGACCGCCCCAGGTGGCGGAGACCGGGACGGCACCGGCATCGGCCTGTTCCACCACGATGACGTCGCCGGGACGGGCCCGTTCGATGGCCGCGGTGCCCAGGTGCCGCGCACTGGTGCGGCCCTGCGCCGGTACCGTCCGCATCGTGACGACACGGCCGGACATCCGGCTGCTCTCCCACACCGGCAGCACGCCCGCGACCGCGCCCGGCAGCCCGAGGGCGTCCAGCGCGTCGGAGACCACGCACACGTCGAGCGCGGCCAGCCGCTTCGCGTGGTCGCTCATGAGGCCTCCCCGTTCCACGTGAAGAACCCCATGCCGCAGCCCGAACCGGCGGTGGAGCGGTAGGCAGGGATGTAGTCGACGGTCCTGCCCGGCATGTCGTGCAGGGCGGCGCCCACGGTGATCCAGTTGCGGATCTCCGAGCTGCCCTCCATCAGCCCTTCCACCGGCAGCTGCGCCAGCGCGTCGTCGTCGTGCCGTTCCAGCGCTTCCAACAGCCCGCGGTCGAGCTTCTCGTCGATGATGGGATGGGTCAGTCCGCCGGAGGCGATCAGAGCGACCCGCTGGTCGGAGGGCCAGCTGTCGATCGCCGCCCGCAGCTCCCGGCCGATCTCCACACAGCGCCACGGGGTGGGCTGGTTGGGCGGGTAGTAGGTGTTGAGCATGATCGGTACGAGGGGCAGCCGGGGCAGGCCCTCGAACAGCCGCCGGTAGATGAAGGTGAAGGCGTGGCCCAGCGTCCGTCCGGCCGGCTGCTCGGTGAACTGCGCGGCGTCGATGCCCGACTCCACGAGCCGCTCCACCAGGTGCAGTCCGAGCCCGGGCTCGGTGCGATACGTGTCCACCTCGGCCGCGTGGTAGTAGCGGTAGGCCGACTCCATCGTGGCCGGATAGGCCGCCGCACCCGGCGGCCGGTCGTCGAGGGAAGTGCCCCAGAAGATCGACAGCGCGGGCATGATGTCGTCGAGGAACAGCTCACGCTGGTCGTCGCCGATCACCACGAGGACGTCCGGCCGCATCGCCAGCAGTTCCTGCCGTGTCTTCTCCAGGGCCCGCTGGCATGCCTCGTGGCGCGCGTTGATGACCCGCTCGTCCAGCTCGCCCGCCAACTCGCCGGACGTCCGGGTGGTGGGCGGCAGGCCCAACTCCGTGAGCCGGCCCTGCTCCAGGTCGCCGTGGGCACGCCAGCCGCCCGGTTCGATCGACAGCTGCGGGCTGTGGGAGACACCCGCACCGCCTACCAGAACTGCCATGTCAGTCCCTCCTCGTGACGTCGGCCGCACTGAGCGAGCGCAGGTAGAAGTCCCAGGTCCACTGCGCGTAGGTCCGCGCCGCGTTGCGGCTGCTGACGAACTCGGCCACCTCGGCGCGGTCCTCTGGGCTCAGCAGGATCGGCTCGGCGCCCGCGACGCTGTGCAGACCGAGGGTGAGATCGGCCAGGGTTTCGAGCTTGATCGCCCGGACGGTGGCCTGTTGGACGTCCTCGCCGACGGCGACGACACCGTGCCCGCGCAGCAGACAGGCGTCCGCCTCGCCCATCGCGGCGGCCAGGGCGCCGCCCAGTTCGCGGTCGCTGATCAGCACCGCCCGCGGGTACACCGGCACACCGCGTACGGCGAGTTCCATCGCCCCCGGGTCGTAGGCCCCGATCACCGGCTGCAGCGGCAGGTCCAGGACGCCGCACAGCAGTGAGGCGCGCGGGTGGCCGTGCACCACGGCACCGATGTCCGGGCGGGCCCGGTACAGCTCGGTGTGGATGGCCCATTCACCGGGCAGGGCGTAGCCGCCGTCCAGGTCGGCGTTGGTCGTCTCGAGATCGACGAGCTTGATGTCGTCGACGACGGTGAACTCGACCCCGGGGTCCTGCGGGGGGCGGCAGCGGACGAGGAAGCGGTCGGTGCCCGGCACCCGGGCACTGACGTGACCGGTGATCTCACGGACGCAGCCCGTCGACGCCAGGATCCGGCAGGACTGGGCGACCAGTGTGCGCAGCTCGTCCACGTCTGTGGTGGTGCTCAAGGGGTGGTTCCTTTCCGGGGGGCGGGGCAGGCGAAGGAGGAGCTCCGTCCGGTCATGCGGACGCCTCCTTCGCGAGGTGGGCCGCCGCGGCGGCCATGCGGGCAGGTTCGGTGAAGACCCGGATGCCGTGCCGGGCGAGCAGCCGCATGCCGTCTTCGGCGAGAGTCCGGGAGACGAGCCAGGAGACGAGCAGCGGCGGTCTGCCAGGGCCGCCCGCGTCGGCGATCTCCTGGGCCACGCGGACCGCGTCCTCACCGACGATGCTGGTGAGGACCACGCAGACGACGTCCACGCCGGGGTCCTCGGCGACCGCGTCGAGCACCTTGCGCAGAGTGCCCGGTGTGAAGGCGCCTTCGGCGGTCACGTCGAGCGGGTTGTCCACGGTCGCGAACGAGGGGAGCACGGCCGCGAGAGTGGTCCGCGTCGTCTCGCCGAACGCCGCGACGTCCAGGTCCCGCACGCTGATCTCGTCGGCGGTGGCGCTGCCCGCTCCGCCGGACGTGGTCACCACGGCGACTTGCCTGCCCGTGGGGCGCGGCATGTGGCCGAGGGTCCAGGCGACTTCCAGCAGCGCCGTCATCTCGGGCACCTCCACGGCGCCCGTCCGCTCCAGCACGGCGCGGTAGGCGGACTCGCTGCCGGCCAGCGCGCCGGAGTGGGACGCGACGGCGCGCTGCCCCGCGGCGGTCACCCCGGTCTTGTACACGACCACCGGCACCTGGGCGTCCCGGGCCGTCTCCAGGGCGCGCCGGAAGTGGGGACCGTCGGTCACCCCTTCCAGAAACAGCGCGATACAGGTGGTGGTGGGCAGACCGGCGTAGTACGACACGTAGTCGGCGACGTCGAGTTGTGACTGGTTGCCTACGGTCACCCAGTCGCCGATGCCGTAGCCGTGGGCCAGTTCGTGGGAGACGAGGCTGCCGGCGACGGCGCCGCTCTGGGCGATGACACAGGTTCCCGAGGGATGGAGCTGGAAGGAGTCGACGGCCTGGCTGAACGTGGCGGCCATGCGGTGATGGGCGCTGACCACCCCGATCGTGTTGGGCCCGCACAGCAGGGTGCCGGAATCGGCGACGGCGTCGCGCAGCGCCCGGTCCAGCACGCTGCCCTCGGGGCCGCTCTCGCCGAAGCCGGAGGCGTAGACGATGACGGCGGGTACTCCCAGCCGTGCGCACTCACGCACCGCCTCGACACTGGCGGCGGCCGGGAGCGCGACACAGGCGAGGTCGGGTACGGCGGGCAGGGCGCCCAGCGAGGTGACGGCGGGCAGCCCGCCCACCTCGCCGCCTGCCGGATTGACGGGGTGTATGGCGCCGGCGAATCCGTGCTGCCGCAGGGAACGCAGCACGCGTCCACCGGGTTTGCCCGTGTCCCGTGAGGCGCCGACGACGGCCACACTGCCGGGCCGGGCCAGCGGGCGCAGATCCAGCGGGGGCCGGGGATGCCGGGCGGACCCGGTGGGCGCAGCGGCGGCCAGGACGGCACTGGCGTCGAGGGCGAGGCAGGTGCCGTCCGCCAGGATCCGCACCGGGTTGAGATCGACGTCGGCGATCTCGGGCAGGGACAGCGCCAGGTCGCCGACGGCTGCGACGAGCCGGCAGAACTGCGTGGTGTCCACGGCCGGCCGGCCCCGGTAGCCCGCGAGCAGCGGGGCGCTGTCCAGCGTCCCCAGCAGGCGGGCGGCGTCGTTGGCCGTGAGCGGTGGCACCGCGTGGGCCACGTCGCGGAACAGCTCCACCGTCACGCCGCCCATGCCGAGCAGGACGACCGGGCCGAACGTCTCGTCGTGGACCCAGCCCAGGAACATGTCGGTGCCGTCGCCCGCCATGGGCTGCACGACGATGTCCGCCCGGGCCAGCCCCAGTTCCCGGGTCCGTTCCGTCAGGCGCCCGTAGGCGTCCCGGACTTGCGCGGCGGTACCGAGCCCCAGTTCCACCAGTCCGGCGTCGCTCTTGTGGATCACTTCGTCCGACAGCGCCTTGAGGACGACCGGGCCGTCGAGGCCGGCGGCGACGGCCGCGGCTTCCTCGGCCGATCCGGCGACGTGTGAGGGTACGAAGGGCAGGCCGAGCGGCGCGAGCAGGGCCCGGCTGGTCGCCTCGCCCAGCGCCTCGCCCGGCCGGTACGCGGTCAGGGCACGCCGTACCTCGGAGATGGCCTCGGTGCCGGTGGCCGTGACGGGGCACGCGGCGTTGACCACCGCGTTGCCCGGGCCGGCCTGGGAGGTGTCGGTCATGGCCGGCTCTCCCGCCCTCCAGCGGCGAGGGTGTTGCGGGCGATCAGCAGGCGGTGGATGTCGTTGACGCCCTCGACGATCTGGAACACCTTCGCGTCGCGGTACGCACGGGCCACGCCGTACTCCTCCGAGACGCCGTACGCCCCGTGGATCTGCACGGCCTCGGTGGCGGCCGTCTGTGCGGTGTCGCTGGCGTACAGCTTGGCCATGCTCGCCTCGATGCGGGCTCGCTCGCCCCGCTGCATGGCCATCGCGCACTGCTCGGTCAGCAGCCGCGCCGCCTGGACGGACACCGCCATGTCGGCGATCTTGCGTTGGACCATCTGGAAGTCGCCGATCGGCTGGCCGAAGACGACGCGCTCCCCGGCGTAGCGCACGGAGGCATCCAGGCACGACTGGGCCAGCCCCACCGCGCGGGCGGCGACCGACAGCCGGCCCCGTTCCACGGCGTTCATGGCGACGGAGTAGCCCTGCCCCTCCTCGCCCAGCAGGGCGTCCGCCTCCAGCTCGACATCGTCGAAGGTGAGGTCGCCGGAGCACAGGGGGCGGAAGCCGAGCTTGTTGTGGACCGGGTTCTTCAGGACGCCCGGGGCGTCCGCCGGGACGATGAAGGCCGACAGGCCGGCCCGGCCCAGTGCAGGGTCCTTCGTCGCGAAGGTGACGAAGAAGGACGCCCGGTCGAGGTTGGTGATCCAGGCTTTCGCGCCGCGCAGCACGAAGCCCGTGCCGGTGCGTTCGTAGCGGGTCCGGGTGCCGGCGACGTCGCTGCCGGAGCGTGGTTCGGTGACACCGGCGCCGCCGAAGATCCTGCCTTCGGCGAGGGGGATCAGCCAGCGCTTCTTCTGCTCGTCGGTTCCGAAGGCCAGCAGTCCGCTGCCGACCAGGGCCGAGGGCATGCTCATCAGCACGCCCAGGCAGTGGTCGACCCGGGATATCTCCTCGATCATCCGGGCGAAGGTGAGGTGGTCCAGGCCCAGTCCGCCCCACTCCAGTGGCACCACCCCGCCGAAGAAGCCCAGTTGGGCCATCTCGGCCAGCAGGTCGTCCGGGATCCTCTCCGCGGCGTCGTACTCCTGGATGCGCGGGGCGACGCGTTCCTGGGCGAAGGTGCGGACCAGGCGGAGGAACTCCTCCCGTTCCGCCGGGGCGGGGGCCGCGTCGAGCAGGTCGCCGGTCATCGCGCGGTCTCCGCGGCCTCGAGGTTCTTGCGCAGACGGGGGAAGAGGTCGAGCGCGGTGTCGCCCAGCATCAGGTCGAGGTCCGCGGGCTGGTTGGCGGCGTTGGCGCGCAGGACGGCCGCGATGTCGTCGGCCCAGCCCTCTGCGGGGGTCTTCTTGTGGGAGCCGTCGCCGGGGCGTTCGGTGCCCAGCACCACGCGGTCGCTGCCCACGGCCTTGACGAGCAGGTCCAGGGCTTCCTCGGTGTACAGGCAGGTGTCGTAGTACAGCTTGCGGATGGCCTCGTCGAAGGTGCCGCCGCGGCCGGTGCCCTCCCAGTAGGTGCCGCGGAAGCGGCCGACCTGGTAGGGGATGGAGCCGCCGCCGTGCGGGACGATGACCTTGAGGTCGGGGAAGGTCTCGAAGACGTCCGACTGCACCAGCGACATCACCGCGATGGATTCCTCGTTGATGAAGTGCAGGCTCTGGTTCTCGCGGATCGACACACAGCCGGCGGAGTGCACCAGCAGGGGCATCTCGTAGGCCACGAGCTTCTCGTAGAGCGGGTACCAGTACTCGTCGCCCAGGCCGGGCACGTCCATGGGGGCCCGGCCCTCGCTGGGGTCGGGGTTGAGCAGGACGCCGACGAAACCGAGTTCGTTGGCGCAGCGGTCCAGTTCGTCGAAGACGACGTCGATGGGCTCGTTCCACACCACCGGCAGGTTGGCCATGCCCTGCAGCCGGTTCGGGTAGAACTGCACCTGGGTGGCGATGGCGTCGTTGACGGTCTCGGCCCACCAGTGGACGATGCGGGCCGGCTTCTCGGAGTGCATGAGGCTGTAGGGCCTGGCCGAGACGAGCTGGACGTCGGTGCCGACCCGGTCGAGCCAGGCGATGTGCTCCTCGGCGAAGTGCTTGAGCTCCTCGGGGGGGATGACGCCGGTGCGGCCGTGGCTCATGCCCTCGCGTTCCTCGGAGAAGCCCTTCAGCCGGCGGCCGTAGTGGCCGCGGGTGCCAATGAGGAACTCGCGGTAGCTGTAGAGCTCGGACGGGGCCACGATGTGGCCGTGTACGTCGACGATCTTGCGCGGCATGACAGGTGCTCCTTGCGGGCGGTGTAGGGGGTCGGTCAGGTGTGAGGTGGGCCGGCGAGGTCCGGCGGGACGGTGTGTCCCGTGTGCGGCAGGACATCGGAGCTGAACCACGCCATCGCCTCGGTCAGGGCGGCCTGGCTCGGGCTGGGCAGGTCCACGATGAAGTCGGTGGCGCCGGCGCGGCGCCAGCGTTCCGTCAGGTCGAGGCAGGCCTGTACGGCCCGCGCCCCGGGGGTGTCGCGCGGTGGAGCGGGTTCGCCACGCGGAGCGCGGCCGCCGAGCGGGGCGATGGGCACGACGACCCGGAAGCCCGGCGGCAGGCCGTCGCGCTCATCGGCCGCCCGTTGCAGGAGTTCGCCGACCTGGTCCGGGCCGAGCGACCAGGGCGTCCAGGCGTCGCCCAGGTCCAGGGCCCGCCGCAGGCCGACGAAGCGGTCACCGCCCACCCATACGGGCGGGCGGGGCTGCTGGACCGGCCGGGGCCGGCAGACGAGCCCGTCCATCTCGACGAAGCGGCTCTGCTGGCTCGCGGGTTGTCCGCTCCACAGCTTGAGCACCGCTTGGAGGTATTCGTCGGCGACCGCTCCCCGCTCGGCGAACGGGACTCGCGCGGCCTGCGCCTCGTAGGGGCGCCGGCCGACACCGAGGCCGACGACGATCCGGCCGCCGGAGAGTACATCGAGGGTGGCGAAGGCCTTCGCGGTGATCAGCGGGCTGCGCAGGGGGAGTTGGTAGACATGGGTGGCGAACCGGATCCGCCGGGTGCGCGCGGCCAGGAAGCCGATGGTGGCGACCGGGTCGAAGAAGCGGGCGCTGCCGTAGTAGGCGCTCTCGTCCTCGGACAGGGCCGCGTGGTCGCCGACGGTGACGAAGTCGAAACCGAGTTCCTCGGCTGCGAGGACCACGCCGGTCAGTTCGTCGGGGCCCGCGGTGTCTTCCCAGGCCTGGATGTTGATGGGCTGAACGATGGGGGTGAACAGGCCGAAGGAGACACCGGCGGCCGGGTTGGGTGTGTCTGACTGCGGCATGGTGCGTTCTCATTCCAGGAACGAGGGCTTGGCGGACCGCGTGGTGTGGGGGCGCGGTCACGGCTGCTTCAGTTGACGAGGACCCTGATGGCGTGGCCGGTGGCGCACAGGTGCCGGACGGCTTCCTGGTGGGTCCGCTCGCCGAGCGCGGCGGTCCAGCCGCAGCCCGGTGCCCGGCAGGTGGCGTGGGGCAGCCACTCCCCGCAGGCGCGGCAGATGCCGCCGACGTCCTCGTGCCGGCCGCTGCCGCAGGAGAGAGCGCCGTCCGGGAGGGAGCTCAGGTCGAGGTGCCGTTCCACGACCGGCTCAACCGGCCTTGTGCAGCGTGGACTCGATGCGGTCGGACAGGGTGGTCAGACGTCGGCTGTAGAGCGCCTGGGTCCTGAGGAAGGAGGCCATCGGGTTGCCTCCGCCACCGCCGATACCGAGTTCCTTCTGTTCCTGGGGAAGCTCGATGACGTCCTTGGCTTCCTCGGCGGGCACGACGTTCATCAGCGGTCCGCCGGACTCCACGGCTTCCAGCTGACTGCGCAGCAGGTTGCGGTAGAGCGCGATGCCCTGGTCGGAGGAGCTGAGGTGTTCGTCGTCGCGTGTGGTCAGGGGGCCCTGTGTCACCCACACCATGGCGTCCTGGGAGTCGATGGTGTCCATCAGGAAGGAGCCGTCCGGTGCCTGAAGGGTGACTTCGTAGGTGTCCGGAAGCTGCTGGACGTCCTCGACGAGATTGGCGTACTGATCGGGCACGTCGTACCAGCAGTACCAGAAGTGCAGTGTGTGGGTGTCGTCCATGGGCACCCGGATCTGGAAGGAACTCAGGCCGTAGCCGCCGACCTTGAGGACGTGGGGGAAGACCACGGGGTGGCCGATCCGCCAGTCCTCGTCGTCCTCGGTCTGTCCCTCGCGCAGGCGCCGTTTGATGATGCCGTAGTCGACGAGATCGAAACCGATCTTGATGTGGTGCCCGGCCAGGACGGTGGGTTCCTTGCCCTCACGCTCCAGGTGGTAGTTGAAGAGGCGGCCGTGCAGCCATTCGACGTGGGTGGGGTCGAAGGAGTTCTCCATGATCTGGAGCCAGTTGCACGGGATGACCGCGTATCCGATGTCCCGGAAGCGGGTCGGACCTTCCTCCTTGGTGAACAGGTCCAGGCGGGGGAGGGCGGGTGCCGGCCCCTGGCCCAGGTAGGCGAAGACCAGTCCGCCCAGGGCCTGGACGGGGTAACTGGTGATCTTCGCGCGGGACTTGAGCTGGGGGGAGTCGGGTGTCTGATTGGGCTGTTCCAGGCATTCGCCCCGGGGCGAGAACAGCCAGCCGTGGTAAGGGCAGCGCAGTCCGCCGCCGTCGGGGAAGCCGTAGCCGAGGGAGGCGCCGCGGTGCGGGCACCTCTCGCTCACCAGACCCAGCTCCCCGGCGTCCGACCGGTACAGCACGAGGTCCTCGCCGAGAATCCGCACCCGCTTGACGGGGTTGTCGGACAGTTCTGATGCGGTCGCGACGGGAAGCCAGTGGCGGCGATAGAGCTCGCCCGCGGGGGTTCCGGCGCCGACGCGGCTGAATCGTTCGTTTACGTCAGAGCGCAACATTGCGTCCTCGTATCTCTTGACGCCCCTGCGCCTTCATGGCCTGGGGCAGCGGCTCACTCACTACGTGGATCGCTACTAGGTTAATCATAGGAGCAATAGAGGGGGTGTCAACCCGCATGCTCGGAGGGGTGTGCCGATCGCCTCGGGTCCGGGCCCGGCTGCGGCACGTCCGATGCCGTGGAACTCCTCGAATCCGGCGAGGTGTTGCAGATGTTCGCGGAGAAGGCGGGGAAGGGGCTGGTCATGTGGAGGCCGAAGGCGTCCGATGGGGTGGGTCGGGGGGCCGTCACTCGGCACCGGACCAGCCGGGACCGCCTTGGAACCCGGCACGTCTACGACCGTAGACTCCAATTTTCGGTTTGGCTACACTGCGGGCCATGGAAAGTGAACATCCCCGGCCGTCCTCCGGTCCGCCCGCGGCCAAGCGGCCGCGCAACGCGGCAGCGACCCGTGCGGCGATCCTCAGATCGGCCGTGGAGGGCTTCACGCGCATCGGCTACGACGGAGCGGGTGTGCGGGAGATCGCCAAGGACGCCGGCGTGACCGCGATGCTGGTCAACCGCTACTTCGGCTCCAAGGAACAGCTCTTCGCCGAGGCGGTGGACGCCGCCTTCACCCCGCGCACCGTCGTCACCGAGGACCCCGAGACCCTCAGCCACGACATCGCCGCGTCGCTCGTGGAGCGCACCGCCCCGGAAGCCGATCACCTCAGCCCTTTCCTGCTGATGCTGCGCTCGGCACCCAACCCGCGCACCGCCGAGATCGCCCGGGCCGGTATCGAGCGCCATGTGGAGCGGGAACTGGCGGACATGCTCACGGGCGAGCATCCGGGGGAGAGGGCCGCCCTGGCACTCTCGGTGATCGCCGGCGTGTGGCTGATGCGCAAGGTCCTGGGCAACACCGCACTGGTCGAGGCCGACGCCGAGGAGCTCACCCACCGGGTGGAGGCGGTGCTGCGGGTGCTGCTCGACCCCGAGCCGAGCTGAGGCCCGCGCAGCCCCTCGCTTCACCAGTACCGCCGGTCAGCCGGCGTAGACGTAGAAGCCCCGCCCGCTCTTACGACCCAGTCGCCCGGCCGCGACCATGCGCCGCAGCAGCGCGGGCGGTGCGTGCAGCGGTTCCTTGAACTCGGCGTACATCGACTCCGCCACCGACTGCGCGGTGTCGAGGCCGATGAGATCGAGCAGCCGCAACGGGCCCATCGGGTGGGCGCAGCCCAGCTCCATACCGCGGTCGATGTCGTCGGCGCCGGCCTGGCCCGACTCCAGCATGCGCACCGCCGACAGGAGATAGGGCACCAGGAGCGCGTTGACCACGAACCCGGACCGGTCCGTGGCGGTCACCGTCTGCTTGCCCAGCTGTTCGGTGGCGAAGGCCTGGGCCCGGGCGAAGGTCTCCTGGCCGGTGACGAGGGACGGAATGACCTCGACCAGACGCTGCACCGGTACCGGATTGAAGAAGTGCAGACCGACGACCCGCTCCGGGCACGGCGAGGCCACGGCCAGGTCGATGACGGGAAGCGACGACGTGTTCGTGGCGATGACCGCGTTCTCGTCCTGCACGACCTTGCCGAGCGTCGCCAGGACCTCGGCCTTGAGCTCACGTTGCTCGGCGACCGCCTCGATGACGAACTGACGGTCCCGCAGGTCGGCGAGATCAGGGGTGAAGGAGATACGCCCGAGCGCGGCCGACAGCTGCTCCTCGGACAGCTTGCCGCGCTGCACGCCGCGCCGGAGCGAGCCGGTGACGCGGCGGCGGCCGTCCTCCACGGCCTGCGGCGTCGCCTCGGCGACGAGGACGTCGAGTCCGCGCAGAGCGGCGACTTCCGCGATGCCGGACCCCATCAGGCCGCAGCCGACAACGCCGAGGCGGGACACGCTTTCCATGGCAATCCTTGGGTCGAGGGGATGTTCAGACATTGCGGCGGTAGGCACCGCCCACTTCGAAGAAGGCCTCGGTGATCTGCTGCAGCGAGCACACCCGGGCGGCCTCCATCAGAACGGCGAAGACGTTGTGGCCGTTGGTGGCGGCGGACTTCAGCCGGGCCAGCGCGTCACGGGCGGCGTCCTGGTGCCGCTCGCGGAACTCCTGGCCCCGGCGCAGTTGCGACCGCTTCTCCTCCTCGGTGGCCCGGGCGAGCTCCACGACGGCCGGTACGGCGGTGTCCTGCGGTTTGCGGAAGGTGTTGACCCCGATGACGGGCAGTGTGCCGTCGTGCTTGCGCTGCTCGTACAGCATCGACTCGTCCTGGATGCGCCCACGCTGGTAGCCGGTCTCCATGGCACCGAGGACGCCTCCGCGCTCGCTGATCCGGTCGAACTCGGCGAGCACGGCCTCCTCCACCAGGTCCGTGAGGTGGTCGATCACGAACGACCCCTGGAGCGGGTTCTCGTTCATGGCCAGGCCCCACTCGCGGTTGATGATCAGCTGGATGGCCAGCGCGCGGCGCACGGAGTCCTCGCTGGGGGTCGTGACCGCCTCGTCGTAGGCGTTGGTGTGCAGGCTGTTGCAGTTGTCGTAGAGCGCGATCAGCGCCTGAAGCGTGGTGCGGATGTCGTTGAAGTCCATCTCCTGCGCGTGCAGTGACCGGCCCGACGTCTGCACGTGGTACTTCAGCTTCTGACTGCGCTCGTCGGCGCCGTAGCGGTCGCGCATCGCCACCGCCCAGATCCGGCGGGCCACCCGGCCCAGTACCGCGTACTCGGGGTCCATCCCGTTGGAGAAGAAGAACGACAGGTTGGGGGCGAAATCGTCGATGTCCATCCCGCGGGCGAGGTACGCCTCCACGTAGGTGAACCCGTTGGCGAGGGTGAAGGCGAGCTGGGTGAGGGGATTCGCACCGGCCTCGGCGATGTGGTAGCCGGAGATCGACACCGAGTAGAAGTTGCGCACCCCGTGCTCGATGAACCACTCCTGGATGTCCGCCATCATCCGCAGTGAGAACTCCGTGGAGAACAGGCAGGTGTTCTGACCCTGGTCCTCCTTGAGGATGTCGGCCTGCACGGTGCCGCGAACCGACGCGAGGGTGCGGGCCCGGACCGCCGCGGCCTCGTCGGCTGACGGCTCCCTGCCGTGTCGGGAGCGGAAGAGGTCCAGCTGCTGGTCCAGCGCCGTGTTGAGGTAGAAGGCCAGGATCGTCGGGGCCGGTCCGTTGATGGTCATCGACACGGACGTGGTCGGAGCGACCAGGTCGAAACCCTCGTACAGCTCCTTCATGTCCGCCGGCGTGGCCACCGAGACCCCTGAGGTGCCGATCTTGCCGTAGATGTCCGGCCGGAGGTCGGGGTCGCGTCCGTACAGCGTGACCGAGTCGAACGCGGTCGACAGGCGGGTCGCCTCGGTGCCCCGCGCCAGATAGTGGAACCTGCGGTTCGTACGCCGGGGGTCGCCCTCTCCGGCGAACATACGGGCCGGGTCCTCGCCTTCGCGCTTGAAGGGAAAGACTCCGGCGGTGAAGGGGAAGCGGCCGGGAAGGTTCTCCGAGCGCAAGAAGCGCAGCAGGTCGCCATGGTCGCTGTACCGCGGCAGCGCGACCTTGGGCACCTGGTTGCCGGCGAGCGAGAGGCGGGTGAGCGCCGTCCGCAGTTCTCCGCCGCGCACGGACACCACGAGTTCGTCGGCGCTGTATGCCGCCACCGTCGCGGGCCAGTCCTCCAGGAGACGTACCGAGTCGGGCTCGACCGCCTGCCGGGCAGTTGTCAGCAGCGCGTCGACGTCCGCCGTACCCGCCCCGGCCGCCGCCAGGTCCTCGCGTACGCCGGCGGCGCGCTGCACCGCCGCGACGGCCGCTGCCTGCGCCTCGGTCCGGCGGTGGTAATCGCGTACGGCTTCGGCGATCTCGGCGAGATAGCGCACCCGTGCCGACGGCACGATCTGTGCCGCACCGCTGGAGTGGCGTACCGAGACCTCGGCCAGCGCGCCGGGCCCCAGCGGGAGCCCCCGCTTGGCCAAGTCGTCCCGCAGATACTGGTAGAGGGCGGTGACCCCGTCGTCGTTGAAGGTCGCCGCGCTGGTGCCGAAGACGGGCATCTCCTCGGGGCCGGAGGCGAACGCCTCGCGGTTGCGCACCAGTTGCCGGGCCACGTCCCGCAACGCGTCCTGCGCGCCGCGCCGTTCGAACTTGTTGACGGCTACCACGTCGGCGAAGTCGAGCATGTCGATCTTCTCCAGCTGGGAGGCCGCCCCGAACTCCGGTGTCATCACGTACAGCGAGACGTCCGCGTACGGCACGATCGCGGCGTCGCCCTGGCCGATGCCGGGCGTCTCCACGATGACCAGGTCGTACCCGGCCGCCTTGCAGGCGGTGATGGCCGCGTCCAGGCCGCCGGGGAGTTCACCGGCGCCGCGGGTGGCCAGTGAGCGGAAGAAGATCCGGTCGCCGTCCAGGGAGTTCATCCGGATCCGGTCACCCAGCAGCGCTCCACCTCCGCGTCGGCGAGTGGGGTCGACGGCCAGCACCGCCACCCGCAGTGTGTCGCGCTGGTCGGTGCGCAGCCTGCGCACCAGTTCGTCGGTGAGTGAGGATTTGCCCGATCCGCCGGTCCCGGTGATGCCCAACACGGGGACGTCCCTGGTGACGGCGGCCGTCAGGGTACTCAGCGTCTGCGTCGGAACCGATCCGCTCTCCAGGCCGCTGATCAGACGGGCCAGTGCGGTGCGGCTCCCGGCCAGCACGTCGGCCGCCGCCGCGGGGGAGGACCGCCACAGGTCCGTGTCGCACTCGGCGATCAGGGTGTTGACCATCCCGGCGAGTCCCAGCCGCTGGCCGTCCTCGGGCGTGAAGATGCGCACGCCGGACGCCGCGAGGCGCTCGGTCTCCGCCGGCACGATGACGCCGCCGCCCCCGCCGTACACCTTCACGTGGCCGGCGCCCCGCTCGCGCAGCAGGGCCACCAGGTACTCGAAGTACTCGACGTGGCCGCCTTGGTAGGAACTGACCGCGATGCCCTGGGCGTCCTCCTCGATCGCCGCGTCGACGACCTCGCGCACCGAGCGGTTGTGCCCGAGGTGGATCACCTCGGCTCCCTGTGCCTGCAGGATGCGGCGCATGATGTTGATCGACGCGTCGTGCCCGTCGAAGAGGCTGGACGCGGTGACGAAGCGGACCGGATACCGAGCGCGGTGCAGCGGTGCGGTCGAGGTGTCCGTGGACACGGTGGCCTCCCAGGCATCACCCGCCGAGGGGCGGGCGGTGATTCTCGGATCCACGCCGGGCGCGGCGGCCTCAGGCACCGGCCCGCCCGGGGTGGATCCACGACAACTCGGTCGACGTCCCGCACCGGGTGGTGCGGGCCCCGACCCTGATCAGCACTCCTGAACCGGCCTCCCGGTGACCGGGTCGGCCGGGGCGCCGCCGACGGCTTGGGCTCAGCCCTTCCACCGGCGGAAGAGGGCGGCAAGCGCCTGCCCACCTCCGATGCACATGGTCACGACGCCGAATTCGAGATCACGCCGTACCAGGTCCTTCACGACCCGCAGCGTCAGGATGGCTCCGGTGGCGCCCACCGGATGCCCCAGGGCGATGGCTCCGCCGTAGGGGTTGGTGCGCTCCGGGTCGAGGGCCGCGTCGCGGATCACCGCGACGGCCTGCGAGGCGAACGCCTCGTTCAGCTCGACGATGCCGATGTCGCGCGGAGTCAGGCCGGTCTGCCGGAACAGCTTGCGCAGTGCCAGGACCGGGGCGTACCCCATCAGCTCAGTCTCCATCGCCGCGGTCGCCACCGCCTCCAGGGTCGCCAGCCCTGGCAGATCCTTGTCCCGTACCACCGACGCACGCGCGAGTACGACGGCCGCCGCGCCGTCGTTGATGCCGGAGGAGTTGCCGGCTGTCACCGTTCCCTCGGCCTCGAAGGCCGGACGCAGACCAGCCAGCGCCTCAAGTGTGGTCCGGGGCCGTGGGTGCTCGTCCGCGGACACCACCGTGGGACCACGGCGGCCGGCCACCTCGACGGGCACGATCTCTTCCCGGAACGCGGAGAGGGAGGCCTCCGTCGCGGCCCGCCGCTGGCTCTCCAGCGCGAACGCGTCCTGCTCGGCGCGGCTGACGCCGTACTTGCGGGCCACGGTTTCGGCGGTACGGCCCATGTGCACTCCCTGGAACGGGTCGGTGAGGATGCCCACCGTTCCGTCCACCAGCGTGCGATCGCCCAACCGGTAGCCGGCCCGGGCGCCGAAATCGAGGAAGGGCATCCGGGACATGCTCTCGTCGCCACCGGCCACGGCGACGTCCGCGCTTCCTCCCCGTAGTTGCAGGGCCGCCGCCCAGACTGCTTGCAGTCCGCTGCCGCACAGCCGGTTGACCGTGTAGGCAGGGGTGCTCACGGGCAGTCCGGCACCGAGCGCCACCCGGCGGGCGTTGTAGGCGTCCGGGCCCACCTGACCGATGCAGCCCATGACGACCTCGTCGACGTCTGCCCCCTGTACACCGGCCCGTCGCAGAGCTTCGCTCACCGCCGACGCACCGAGTTCATGCGCCGGGACATCCTTCAAGGAGCCACCGAAATTGCCTACCGGCGTTCGGGCTCCGTCGAGGACGACGATCGGTTCGACAGTCACTTTCAAGCCCTCCCGGAACGCGGCTGCGGTGTATTGCTCCTATGATTACCCTGAATAAATCCCGCTGTCCAGGTCCGAGCTCCTCGTGTTCATACATGTGAAGGTAAACTGTTCAGGCTACCTGTACTATTGCGCTATGAAGATACATAAAACGACGGCCCGCCATGCGGCCGCGGAGACAGGAGGGCGGCCACCCGAGGGCCACGGGGCCACAGGCCCTGGCTGGCGGTTCGCCCTTCCCCTCATGCTCGGTTCGTCCCTGAACCCGATCAACAGCTCGATCATCGCGACGTCGCTCATCGCCATCGGGAACACCTTCCATGCCGGGGCGGCGTCGACGATCTGGCTGGTGTCGGCCCTGTATCTGGCCAGTGCGATCGGGCAGCCCACGATGGGGCGGCTTGCCGAACGCCTCGGCCCGCGCCGCGTGTTCGTGGCGGGCCTGAGTCTGGTCGGGATCGGCGGAGCGCTGGGAACCGTGGCGCCGAACCTGCCGACGCTGGTGGCCGCCCGCGTCATCCTCGGGATCGGCACCTCGGCCGGCTATCCCACGGCGATGGTGATCGTGCGTCGGTGGGCCGCCGAGCACCCGTCGGCAAAACCCGGCGGCACGCTGGGCGCGCTGGCGATCGCGGCCCAGGTCACCTCGGCGCTCGGGCTGCCGCTGGGCGGCCTGCTGGCGGCGGCCGCCGGATGGCGGGTCACCTTCTTCGTCAACGTACCCCTGGTCCTGCTGGGCGTGGTGATGACGCTCGCCTGGGTGCCGCGCGACCCTCCCCGCGCCGAGGGCAGCGCACCCCCGGCTCCCCTGGACCTGCCGGGCATGGTGCTGTTCTCCGGTACCATCGCGTCGCTGCTGTTCTTCCTCGACGACCTGCACCACCCGCGCTGGCCGCTGGGCGCGCTCACGCTGCTCCTGCTCACCGCCCTGATCCTGTTCGAGCGCAAGGCGGACGATCCGTTCGTCGACGTGCGCATGCTCGCCGCGAACAAGGCACTGAGCGCCACCTATCTGCGCGTCTGCCTCACCTTCCTGCTCAACTACTGCATCCTGTACGGCCTGACCCAGTGGCTCCAGGAGACCCGGGGCCTGTCCGCGATCGGTGTGGGGCTGCTGATCCTGCCGATGTCCGTGTTCGCCGCGCTCATCTCCCTGCCCTTCGCCCGCCGCAACCTGGTCCGCCCGGCCCTGTACTGCACGGCCGCCGCGGCGGTCGTCGGCCCGGCCTGTCTGCTCCTGTTCACCTCGACCACGCCCGTCTGGGCCCTGGTGCTGATCACCATGGTGTTCGGGATCGTCTCGGGCCTGGGAGTGATCGGGAACCAGGCCGCCCTGTACCAGCAGGCACCCGCCGAGGCCGTGGGAGTCGCCGCCGGCCTCATGCGCACCTTCACCTACCTCGGCGCCGTACTGTCGTCCAGCCTGATCAGCCTGTCCTTCGGCGACCGGGCCACCGACAGCGGCCTGCACACCATCACCTACGCCCTGCTCGGCCTGGGTGCCGTCCTCCTTGCCATCACCCCGTCGGGAGCACGCAACCTCAAGGCGTCCTGAAGGCGCTCACAGCGCCACTCATGAGACGCGTGGCACGGCGTGCTTCTCGCATCATCGCCGTAGATGTCCGTCGCATGTCTCTGCGTGACTTGATGCGGAAGGTTGCCTCCGCTAATCTGGAGATGCGCCTCCGTTTTGACTGGCGGCCTTGCGCTGGCGGCCGAATGGCCGGCCGACAGCCGCGCTCTGCGCTCCTCGCCCCCAAGTCCTCGTGACTGCCGCGATGCACGCCGCACGTGTGAGCGCCTGGCGCCGACACACTCATCACGACCGGCCTCACGGCCTGCCAGGGTGCACACTTTGCATCACGTGACCGAACAACAAGGACATACGTATGGATATGCAACTGACCGGAAAGCGGGCCCTGGTGACCGGTTCGAGCGCCGGACTCGGTCAGGCGATCGCCGAAGCACTCGCTCGTGAGGCGGTCACCGTCGTCGTGCACGGCCGCGACGAGGAGCGCACCAAGGCGACGGTCGACCGTATCCGGTCCAACGGCGGTCAGGCCGAAGCGGCGATCGGCGACCTGAGCACGCCCGAGGGCGCCGCGGCTGTGGCCGAGGCGGCGCTGCACGGCGGCACGATCGACATCCTCGTGAACAACGCCGGCGCGTACGACCAGGTCGGCTGGACGGATGCCACTCCTGAGATCTGGGCGCAGACGTACCAGACCAACGTGCTCTCGGGCGTCCGGATGATCCAGAGCCTCGTTCCGCACATGCGTGAGACCGGCTGGGGCCGGGTCATCCAGATCGGTGGCGGCCTGGCGGCCCAGCCCATGGCGGCGCAACCGCACTACAACGCCTCCCTCGCGGCTCGCCACAACCTCACCGTGTCCCTGGCGCGCGAGCTGAAGGGCAGTGGCATCACCTCCAACACGGTGGCGCCCGGTGCGATTCTCACCGATTCGGTCCGGGACCTGCTGTGGCGGATCGCCCCCGCCCATGGCTGGGGCGACACCTGGGAGGAGATCGAGCGCGCGGCGGCGGAGAGCTGGGTGCCCAACGACGCCAACCGCTTCGGGCGGCCGGAGGAAATCGCCGCCGCCGTGGTCTTCCTGGCGAGCCCTCTCGCCGGGTACGTCAGCGGCGCCACGCTGCGCGTGGACGGTGGAACCATCCGCTACGTGAACTGAGGCGGCGGGCGTGGCCGGGCAGTGAAGTCTTCAGCTGTAGACATTGAAAGTCTACAGACGTATACTTGACCTCAGATGCTTCCCGGTCACCCCGACACGGTGAAGCCCGAGAGAGAGAACAGAACCATGGACCTGAATCTGAACGGACGGCGCGCGCTCGTCACCGGTTCGAGCGCCGGACTCGGTGAGGCCACCGCGAAGCTGCTGGCGGCCGAGGGTGCGGCGGTCGTGGTTCACGGCCGTGACAAGGACCGCACCGAGAAGGTCGCCCAGGACATCCGTGACGCCGGTGGTACCGCTACCACGGTCCTCGGTGACCTGGCGGACGACGCGGCTGCCGCGGAGGTCGCCCGCGCGGCCGCTGCCGACGGCCCCATCGACATCCTCGTCAACAACGCCGGCTTCTACCGGCACCTGTCCTGGGCCGAGGCGACGCCCGACGAGTGGCGCGACACCTACAACGTCAACGTCGTTTCCGGCGTCCGCATGATCCAGCACCTCGTGCCGGCGATGCGCGAACGCGGCTGGGGCCGTGTCATCACCATCGGCGGCGGACTCGCCTCCCAGCCGATGAACACCCACCCGCAGTACAACGCCACCCTCGCAGCCCGCCACAACCTGACCGTGTCCCTCGCCCGCGACCTCAAGGGCACCGGGGTCACCTCCAACGTCGTCTCCCCGGGGGCCATCCTCGTGGAGGCCACCAAGGAACTCGTCACGGAGATCGGTCCGGCCCGCGGCTGGGGCAACACCTGGGACGAGATACAGTCCAACGCGGTCAACGCCCTGATCCCCAATGACCAGGAGCGCTTCGGCAACCCCGACGAGATCGCCGGCGCCGTCGCCTACCTGTGCAGCGAGTACGCGCAGTACATCAGCGGAGCCACGATCCGTGTGGACGGCGGTCTCATCCGCTCCGCCTTCTGAACCGCACACCCCCGCACAACCGACACCGGTGCGAACGCCAAGGGCAACCACGGCACTCGCACCGGTGCTCCGTGCGCACCCTTGCCACGCTCGCCGTTTGTGGGCCTCGCCGGCGCATCGGCCCGCGACGGGCATGCGCATCGGTCCTTGCCCCATGGGCGACCCGCTGGTGGGGGCGGCATCGTCATCAGGTGGCCCCGGCGCCGAAACCCGCACGGTCGCCAGGACCACCTCCGGCCGCTCACCCGCCGGGCACCTCAGGTGCCCGGCTCTGTCGTGGCCCGCTCGATGTCGTACAGGTCCTCGAACCCGGCGAGATCCTGCATCTGCTCGAAGAGAGCGAAGGATTCGGCCGCGGGACGACCGCTCGGCCCCCCGGAGCGCTGTTGCCGGTAGGCGTCCCGCAACGCGCTGAAAGCGGCCGTCTGCCCGGTCACCGGGTCGATGACCATGGAGTACCCGAATTCCGCCCACTGCTGTGGTGTGTGCAGGTCGAAAGACGTCAGCAGGGCCACGGGGCCGGACAGGCGCCGCGGCGCGGCGGCCCGCTGCTCGGCGTCGGCCGGGAGCAGCATGACGGCGTCGGCGCCCGCGGCGAAGTACGCCTCGCAGCGCTCGACGGCCGCGTCGAAGCTCTCGTTCTGCACCGCACCGGTGCGGGCGATGAGCAGCAGGTCCGGGTCCCGTCGAGCGGCCACCGCGGCCTTGATCTTCCCCAGCATCACCTCGACCGGCACCAGGTGCTCCACATGGCGGTGATGGCTGGCCCGTTTGGGCGCCACCTGGTCCTCCAGCTCGATGGCATGGACACCGGCGGACTCCAGATCCCACACCATGCGGGTCACGTGCACGGCGTCACCGAAACCGACTCCGCCGTCGACCACCAGGGGGAGCGTCGAACGCCGGCGGATGGCAGCCGCCGTCTGGGCGAGTTCCGTCGTCGTCAGCAGCGCCTCGGAGACAGCGAGTGACAGACCGACACCACCGCCCCCGAGGTATCCACCGTCGAAGCCCAGTTCCTCACACAGACGGGCGGTCAGCGCGTCCGGGCAGTGCGGGATCATCAGGGGACCCTCGTTCTCCACGCGCCTCCGGAACGCCGCGCGTGCCAGGCTGTCCATCTCTCACTCACATCCTTTTCGTGCGTGCAGTGCGGCGCGCCGGTGGGTGGGCTGTCATCCACAGGCACTTCCGGCCCGTCATGTATGCAACTGTAGACTTGTCGCGTTCGCTTGACTACACTGACCGTGTGGAAAGTGACTCGACTCATCGAGGTCCCCCGCGGAAGCGACACGTAGACCGGGGTGTCTGACCGATGAGGCGAACGACGCACACCTACAGGGGGGTGCGCTGACGGCGAGTTCCAGCGGCTGAGTCGCTCAACCGCCGGGTTGCTCCTCCCTCACACCCCGACCGGACTCCGTGACGGCTTCGGGTTCCGATGCCGCAGCGGACTGCTGACGGCGTATCAGTTCTCACGGAGTGCGGAGCCCGGCTCGCCACCTGCTGCGGCACCGGTTCACGCACACCGGCGCGTAAGGCGCCGTGCTGAACCCAGGCGCTGCGCGCTGAGGCCTTCGAAGAGCGCGCGAACGATCATTTCGTGCAAGGAGGAAGTCATGACAGAACGAGGACCGCTGGACGGCCGTGTGGCGATCGTGACCGGTGCCGGACGTGGCATCGGCCGGGGCGAGGCGATCGCGCTCGCAGCCGCCGGGGCGAAGGTCGTCGTCAACGACATCGGCGTACGGTCCGACGGCCACGGGGCCGCCGAGGCCCCGGCCGACGAGGTGGTCGAGTTCATCCGCGCCCAGGGGGGCGAAGCGGTGGCCAGCTACGAGTCCGTGGCGGACTGGGCGGGCGCGGGCCGTGTGGTCGCGACCGCGGTCGAGCAGTTCGGTCGACTCGACATTCTGGTCAACAACGCCGGGATCGTGCGGCAGCACAAGATCGAAGAGGTGACGGAGGAGGACTTCGACCTGACCGTCGACGTCAACTTGAAGGGCACCTTCGCGATGTGCCGCAGCGCGATCCCGGTGCTGCGGCAGTACGGCGGTGGACGCATCGTCAACACCTGCTCCAACCAGTGGGCGGCGCCGATCGGCAACCCCGAGTACGCCGCCTCCAAGGGCGGCGTCGTGAGCCTGACGTATGAGCTGGCGTGGGAACTCAACGGCGACGGCATCACGGTCAACGCCATCGCGCCGTTCGCGCTGACCAGGATGACCGCGGATGCCCAGCAGCGTGATGCCGCGCTGGTGGCCTCCGGCGCCATGAGCGCGCGCCGGGCGAAGGCCAAGGAGGCACGGGCCGACGCGGAACTGGTCGCGCCGATCGTCCTCTACCTGGCTTCTGACGCGTCGTCCGAGGTGACGGGCTGTGTCTTCCGGGCCGGCGGAGGCAAGATCGGAATCTACAGCCACCCCGTCGAGACGCGGACGATCTTCCGGGACGAGCAGAACGGTCCGTGGTCGTACGACGAACTCGTCGATTTGCTGCCCCGAACCGTGCTCTCTGCCGGCAGCAAGGCCCCCCACATCCTGTGAGGTGACCGCTTGCCGCCGCGGGATGGCCGGCCGACACCTGGGTGTGCGCCGCCCTGCCAAGGACGCCGCACACCCGGCCCGCCGCCGGTCCCGGATCATGGAGGCGGCGATGCTTGTCGTCAGGTGGGTGCAGCTCTCTCTGGAGGACCTGGCTGAGCCGGATTTCGGGCGGGGGAGCACGTGCGGTAAGGGCAGGGGCCGGCGCCGCTTGCCAAATGGCCCGACAGGCACAGCACTTCGATCGGCGTGCAGCATCCGGCGGGCAAGCCGCGTGCGCGCGAGTCGCCGGTGACAGCGCCGACCTCTGCCGCCACCGGCACACATGGTTTGCGGGATTCGCTTTCGGCCGTCCGCAGAGGTTCTCGAATGATCGCGACGACATTCGACACATCAGCGATTCGGGGTAGGAATGACACACATCGAAACACGCGTGTTCGGCGGTCTGGCCGGTGATCTGCACGGCACACCGGACGACGTACGGCCGCCCCTGCTTCTTCTGCACGGGCTGACGTTCGACCGGCGGCACTGGGCCCCCTTCCTCGCCCAGCTACCCGCGGGCCGCCGAGTGCTGGCTCTCGACCTGCCCGGCCACGGCGCCTCACCCGAGAGCACCTCCTACACCCCGGACGCCGTGGCCGCGCTCGTGCACCAGGCGGTCACCGCCGCGGGGCTCGCCTCACCCGTGGTGGTCGGGCACTCGGTCGGCGGCCTGCTGGCCACCGTCTACGCTGCCGAACAACCCGTGCGTGGCGTCGTCAACGTCGACCAGCCCCTGCTGCCCGGCCCGTTCGGCGAACTCCTGCGCCAGAACGAAGAACTACTGCGCGGCCCGGACTATCTGCGGTTGTGGGAGCGGCTGACCGCAGGCATGGGGATCGACAGCCTCCCGTCGGAGGCGCAGGAACTGGTCCGCACCGTCACCACCCCCCGGCAGGACCTGTTCCTCGGCTACTGGCACGACGTGCTGGTCAGGTCCGCGGACGAGATCCGCGCGGGGCGCGAACGGGACCTGGCTGCGCTGCGCGAACAGGGCGTCTTCTACCGGCATGTCAGCACGAGCGAGCTGCCCGAGCCCTATCGTGCATGGGTTCACTCCCACCTGCCGGACACAGTCTTCAGCGTTGTCCCGTCCACCAGTCACTTCCCGCATCTCTCGCACCCCCGGGAGCTGGCGGACCTCGTGCCCTGACGACCACGCGTCCCCGTTGCCTGCTGCACATGTGTGCAGCAGGCAACTCACACCTTTCTCTTATCGTCCGGGAGTAGGTTCAGCTCCGCGTATACCTCTTCAACGGGACGGTTCGGTGCGATGAGTGAAGTCGACAACGGTGACGCAGCCAGGGGCCTGACCGGCCCGTGGGGGCCGGTGCTGGTCGTGGGGGCCGGCCCCGTCGGACTGGTGGCCGGGATCGAGTTGGCGCGCCGGGGTGTCGACGTGCGCCTGGTGGACAGAGAGGCCACCCCCCGCGCCGGCTCTCGCGGGAAAGGGTTGCAGCCCCGCAGCGTCGAGGTCTTCGACGACCTGGGGGTTGCCGGGCGGGTACTGGCGGCGAGCCGTTCCCGACTGGCCATCCGCAAGTACCAGGGCAGGGCGGTGCTGGGAACCAGTGACGTGGTACCCGGCGTGCCGGAACCCACGCCCTCGACCCCCTACCCCCGGACCGTGCTGCTCCCGCAATGGCGGGTGGAAGAGATCTTGCGTGAACGGCTCGCGGATCTGGGTGTGACGGTGGAGTACGGGACGGAACTGGCCGACCTCACCCAGCACAGTGACAGAGTGCAGGTCCTCCTGAAGTCCGCGAGCGGTTCCGAGCACGGCTGGTTCTCTCATGTCGTGGGCTGTGACGGGGCGTCCAGCACGGTACGGACCCTGCTGGGCATCGGTTTCCTGGGACGGACGGATGAGACGGTCAGGATGCTCACCGCCGATGTCGAGGTGAGCGGCCTCGACCGCGACTTCTGGCATTGGTGGCCCAGCGCCGACGGAAGGCTGCTGGCCCTGTGCCCGATGGCGGCGACCGACACCTTCCAGTTGCAGGTCGGTGTGGGCCCCGACACCGCGGGAGAACTCCAGGTCGAGCAGATCCAGGCGCTGGTGGAGGAGCGCAGCGGCCGCAGCGACCTCCGCATTCGCCGAGTCGCATGGCAGTCCGTCTGGCGCTTCAACGTGCGGATGGTGAACCGCTACCGCGCCGGGCGGGCGTTCCTGGCCGGCGACGCGGCCCACGTCCACGCGCCCGCCGGCGGTCTGGGCATGAACACCGGCATCCAGGACGCCTACAACCTCGTCTGGAAGCTCGCGCACGTGCTGCGGGGCGCTCCCGAGGCGCTGCTGGACACCTACGAACAGGAGCGACTGCCGGTCGCGGCCGACGTGCTGAACCTGTCCTCCGAGCTCATCGCCCAACGCGTCCGGGGCGTCGTGCCCGGCGGGGCCCACGACAGGGACACGCTGCAACTCAAGGTGTGCTACCCCGGCAGTGAGCTCAACGGCTCTCCCCGCAACCAGCAGGCGAGTGAGCACCCGCACGTGCAGGCGGGCGACCGCGCACCCGACTCCGTGGTGTATCGGGCGGACGGTACGGCGGTACGGCTCTTCGACCTCTTCCGCGGCCCGCACAGCACCGTACTGGCCTTCGGCTCACGCAGCGCGAAGTGCGCAGACGCCCTGGCCCGACGCTTCCCGGACCACCTCGCCTTTGCCACCCTGCTCCCGAGGGCGGCGCCCGACGCCGCCCCAGGGACCGTCTTCATCGACCGCGAGGGCAGTGCTCATCAGGACTACGGCATCGACGGCGACACCCTGTTCGTCATCCGCCCGGACGGCTACGTGGCTCTGCGCACCACCGCCCCGAACGAGACCGACATCCTCGACCACCTCCGCCGATTCCTCCCCGACGGTGGCTCGACCAGCTACGTGCCCGAGCCGAAGGAGCGGTTTCTCCAGGCGAAGTGACGGCTGTCGGCGGTCACTTGGTCAGGTGGGTGGTGAAGTAGTCGGTGAGCTTGTCGATGGCGGGGTCGATGTACTCGCGCTTGTCGTAGAGGTCGACGTGGCTGGCGCCGGAGATGCGGTGGAGTTCCTTGGGGCCGGTGGCGGCCTGGTGGGCCTCGACCGCCATCCAGGCGGTCACCGCCCGCTCACCGATGATCTGCAGGATCGGGCGGGGGCCGATGAGAGGAACGGAACGGAAGACGTCGCTGGAGGCCATCTTGTCGACGCTGTCCCAGGTGAGGAACTTCGCGGAGCGCTCGTGATAGCCGCGGGCGCCGCAGTAGTACTCCCAGCCCTCGATGCCGTGTTCACCGCCCAGGACGCCGGCTTCCTCGGCGGTGGCGGGGAACATCGTCAGCACTCCGGGGTCCTCGCCGCGGGCGGCACGGGTACGGGCCTGTGCGGCGGCGTCCAGCAGGGCCTGGAAGACGGCCGGGTCCTGGGAGCCGTCGGCGCCGAAGCGGAACTGGCGGGCCGGCTCGGCGGTGGACACCGTCGCCACCGCCTTCACCCGGTGATCCCCACCGGTTGCCGCCAGCGAGTAACCGCCGGAGGCACAGATGCCCAGCAGGCCGATCTGTTCGGCGTCGACCTCCTCGCGGGTGCTCAGGTAGGACACCGCGGCCTTGAAGTCCTCGATGCGCTGGGCGGGGTCCTCAAGCCCGCGCGGCAGACCGCCCGACTCGCCCTGATAGGCCGCATCGAAAGCGAGAGTGACAAAGCCGCGCTCGGCCATCAGCTGCGCGTAGGTGCCGGACGTCTGCTCCTTCACACCGGTCCCGGGGTGACCGACCACCAGCGCGGGGCGCGGAACCGACACCCCGGCCTCGCTGTCGGGGAGGTAGAGGTGCGCGGCGATCTCGATACCGGCGCTGTCGAAACTGACACGAGTCCTGGCCATGGGAAACACTCCTGAGATGTGGTGACGAACTAGGTCCGGAGCGCCCGGTCTCCGCCGGGCACACATTCACCATCCGCCACCCGTCCCGTCCGCGGGAGAGTCAGGTTCCTGCCTGGGCAAGAACCTGCCCCCTCACACCTGTGCCGCGCCCGCGGTGGCCGCAGGACACTGGAAGACATGAAACCGACACCCGCCTCCCACCTCGGCGCCTTTCTGCGGGCGCGGCGGGCGCAGCTCGACCCGCAGGAGTGCGGCCTGCCGGCGACGGACTCCGCCCGCCGGGTCACGGGACTGCGCCGTGAGGAGGTCGCCGCCCTCGCCGCGATCAGCGTGGACTACTACACCCGCCTCGAACAGGGCCGCGTCCGCGCCTCCGCCCCCGTCCTGGCCACCCTCGCCCGCGCCCTGCGCCTCGACGACGACCAGCAGCGCTACCTCTACGAACTCGCGGGCCGCACCGCCGACCGGCCGCGCCGCCGGGCACCCCAGCGTCCGCGCCCTGCCATGCGCCGCCTGCTGGACCAGCTCACCCACACCCCTGCCCTCGTCCTCGGCAAGCGCCTCGACATCCTGGCCTGGAACCAGGGCGCCACGGCCCTGTACACCGACTTCGCCGCGAAACCGGCAGCCCAGCGCAACTATCTGCGCCTGCTGTTCACCGACCCGGCGATCCGGCAGCTGCACCTGGACTGGGAGCACGACGCCCGCGACGCGGTGGCCGCACTGCGCCTGGAGGCCGCGGCCGACGCGGACGACCCGGAACTGGCCCGCCTGGTCGGCGAACTGTCCGTCCGGGACACCGACTTCCGCACCTGGTGGGCCGAACACCGCGTGCGCAGCGCCGCCTACGGCACCAAGCACTACCGCCATCCCCTGGTGGGCGACCTCACGCTGGACTGCGACACCTGGGCCGCGCCCGACGGCTCCGGGCAGCGCCTGATGGTCCTGACCGCCGAGCCCGGCACCCCCTCCCACGACACCCTGCGCATCCTCGCCTCCTGGACCGCGGAGACAGCCGACACCGAGGACCTGAAGCGATGAGCACCTGGACGGCCGAGGACCAGTCCCTTTTCGGCGAGACCTACTCCCTCGTCCTGACCGCCGGTGACGCCGAGCGGCCCGGCGTGGAGATCGGCATGGTCGTCGTCGACGGCGAGCTGTACGTCCGCGCCTACCGGGGCATCCGCTCCCGCTGGTACCGGGCCGCGCGCGAACTCGGCCACGGAACGATCCGGGTGGGCGCCGTCAGCCGTGACGTGCTGCTCACGACCAGTGGCCTCGACCTGCCCGCCGGGCTGGACGCCGCCTTCCGCGGCAAGTACGGCATGATCGCCGACGCCCTTGTCGCGAGCCCCGAGGCCCGGGCCGCGACGATCCGCATCGACCCGGCGCCCGCTCCGGCTGCCTGACCTCCGTCCGCTTTCAGGCCGCACGCACCCCGCAACATGGCGGGCCGTCAGCAGCTGCCGGGACGCAGGGAACTGATCTTGTCGTTCCAGTACGGGTTCGGGTTCCGCATGTCGACGATCGAGGTGTGCGCGGCGATGGTGAACCGGTCACCCGAGTAGTTGTTGTCGACGTACAGGCAGAAAGCCGAGTCGGTGAAGTTCTGCACGGACGAGGTCTTGTCCTGCATGCTGCCGCTGGGAAGCGCCGCGATCTTGCCCAGGTCGCTCTCCGACTCCCACGGACTGAAGCAGATGTGGGTGCCGTTGTAGCTGACGTTGTCCCAGAGCACGAGGGCGCCGTCACAGCTTGCGGCGGTCGCGGCCGGCGCGGCCGATGCGGGGGAGACGCCCAGAGCCAGGGCCGCGGCAGCGCCACAAGCCACTGCCATGAGGGAACGAACAGACACGGAGGTCCTTCCGGTCGGAGGCGGGAAGAAGCGGCCCCTCAGGCGCGGGTTCACGGGCACACCTGGTAGCGGTGAGCGCCTTTCGGCCGGCTGGGCGGCACACGCAGTGCGGCGGGGCGGGACGAGATGTGGTCTCACCCCGTCCCGCCGGAGGGCGCGGGCCTGCTGCGGTCAGCGCAGCGTGTATGCCTGGGGAATCGTCTGTGTGACGGTGTTCCCCTGACTGTCGGTTGCGCTGATCCTCAGGCCGACACCCTTGGGTGCCTGGGCCCGCTGTGGATTCCTGACGGTCGTGGTGAAGGTGTTCTTGCCGGTCGCCTTGCTGACGGCCGGATGCCAGGTGCTGCCCCCGTCGAACGTGGTCTCCGCCTTCAGGGAGGTCACCTTGGGGAGGTCGGAAAGCCGTTCCTGGTAGTAGCCGACGACCGTGACCTCGTGGGCCTCTCCGGCCCTGACCGTGTTGTCCAGGGCCAGGCCGAAGTCGTAGCGCAGGAAGATCAGCGGCTCGGGGCGGCAGGCCGCCTGGTTGCTGCCGACCAGTTCGCCGATGCACGGGCTCGTCGTCGAGGTGTCGTCCTTGGTCGCCTTGGCGGAGCTGTACCGCCACACCGTCTTGACGCCGTTGGTCTCCGTCTCGAACGTGTACCGGGCCGACTGCGCCGGAAGTTCGTACGAGACGAGGTCCCCGCCCTTGCAGCCGGAGAGCAGCAGGGTGGCCGCCGCTGCGAGCAGAATGAGGACACCCCTGCGGCGTCGCACCGATGGCACGCGGATGTGGTTCATCGTGTCGGTCTCCTTGTCGGTGTCGAGTGCCATCAGAGGATCAGGTCCAGGATCTGGTCGGGCAGGTGCACGGTCTGGTGCTCGATCTCCTTGCCGGAGGCGTCCTTGAGCCTGAAGTCGCAGACGGAGTCGAGGTTCGGGATGGTGGGCGAGGGAGTCGTGCTGCACGAGGGCAGATCGATGAAGTCGTGCGTGAGCGTCTCGTCGTTGACGATGCCGATCAGGGCCTGGCGGCCGCCGCCGGCACTCGTCAGGTAGAGGGTGGGATAGAAGCTGTCGCCCTGTCGGCAGCCCGCACACGGCCCTTGCTGGACGGAGAAGCCGGACGCTGCCCGCACCGTGGGTACGGCTCCGGGTACGGACGGCCCCGCATTGAAGTGGATCTCGTCCCTGCCGGTCAGGACCAGGTCGTTGACCTCGGTGCGGTTGTGCGTGAAGAGGTGGCCCGCCCCGACCTCGGCCCAGCCGGCTGAGAACCGGGTGATGGCGTTCTTCTTCCGGTTGACGAAGACCGTCATCGTCCGCTGGGTGGAGGGCCGCGTCAGCTGTACCGGTGAGGAGGCCGCGACGCCGTCGGCGATCTGAGTCCAGTTCAGCTGGTGCACCTCACCGGGTCGGGCCGAGTGGAAGGAGAGGTCGACTCGGTCGAGGTCCTTCGTCCCGAGTCGGAGGGTGCTCGCGTCGGCCCGTCCGACCTCGTGGAAGGCGGCGGCGTACACGCGCGGCACGCTGGTGCCGCCGAGGCCGATGCGGACCTTCGAGCCGTGGGCCGTGATCCGCCCGATCAGGGCCTGGGCCTGGGCGTAGGGCAGGCTCAGGACGGGCACTGCGGCGTACGGCTGGATCGCCGGGCAGCTCTGCGGCCCGTCCCAGCACTGGTCGGCCTCGGCGGAGCGGCCCAGCGAGGTGAGGCCCGGAGCCGCGACGAGTACGCCGAGGGCGCCCGCGGAAGCGGCTGTGCTCACCCGTTCACCCTGGAGCTTGGTGTAGTCGCAGGTGCCCTCACAGATGTCGGTCGGCGTCAGCAGGACGAGCTTGCCCCGGACGTCGGTGGCCGCGAGTTCCGCGGCAGACCCGGAACCGGCGTAGACGAGCGGTAGTTCGCCCTTCACCGGGAGCCGGGGAACCTTGATCGAGGCCTCCTGGGTGGCGCCGGAACCGGCGTCGCGCAACCACATCTGCGTCTGGGTCAGCACGGTGTCCGGGCTCACGTAACGGGCGGACAGGCCGGAGGGGGCGCCGCCGCCGGTGGCGCGCAGGCTGACGACGGGCGTCGTACCCGAGTGGTAGAGGTCGTGGGTGAGGGTGCCCATGGTCACCTTGCCGGTGGGCAGCACCCACCGGTTCGCCTCGGTGGCCCGGTAGTCGAAGGCGATCGACGTGGCGGTGGACCACGCCCCGGTCTGCGAGACCCGGTTGACGCCGTCCGTCATGCTGTACGTCTCGGTGGGCTCCGGGTACTGCACGGTCAGCGGCTTGGCGTTGCGCAAATCCAGGGTGACCGTGGTGGCCTTGGTGAGGCTCACCTGCGCCGCGATCGGTGTGGCCTGCTGGACGTCGCCGGCCGCGTCGCGCCAGCTGACAGCCACGTCCGCGGCGTAGGTGCCCCGGAAAAGCGGCTCGGTCGTGGTGTCCGCGCCGGGCAGGTAGGTCTGGCCCGAGTGGAGGTACACCTGGTCGTCGACCGGCGTGAAGCCGACCGTCCCGTAACGGACGTCGGTGGCGCCGTCAGGAGGGATGACCTTCAGCGTGAGCGGGAACTTCTCGGCCTCCAGGAAGGCGTGGATCCGGGAGTCGAGGTGTATCCCGCCCGAGTCGTCACGGGCGGTCAGCAGCGCGGTGTAGCTCCCGTGCGGGTCGTCGGCCCCGAGCACACTGCCGTCGACCGTCACCGGTACGTCCGCGGTCCCGCCCGAGGGGATGACCACCTGGTCCGTGCCGAGGGTGAACAGCCCCGCCTTGGCCGGCTTGCCGTCGCCGAAGGACGCCGCCAGCGACAGGTGCAACGTGACCGCCTGATCGGTGCGGTTGGTGTACACGATCTTCTTGGTCTGCGCCGACTGCGGATAGGTCTGGCGGCCGAAGTTGAGGGTGCCCTTCGGCAGCACCTTCGGGTTGGTGGCGGTCGCCAGGTTCACCAGACCCGTGCCCTGGGAGTACATGTCGTGCCCCAGGTCGGTGGCGGTGTCCATGAGCAGGGCCTTGATCTGCTGGGCGTTCATCTCCGGGTGCTGCTGGGCGACGATGGCCGCGGCTCCGGCCACATGGGGTGTGGCCATCGACGTACCGCTGGACGCGGTGTAGTACTGGTCCACCGGCGAACCCATCGACGTGCCCGCGGCGCGGGCCGCGACGATGTCGACGCCCGGTCCCGAGATGTCGGGCTTGGCGGCGCCGTCCCCGAACCGTGGCCCGGTGTTGGAGAACAGGGCCATCTCGTCGTTCTCGTCGACGGCGGCCACGGTCAGGGCGTCGTCGGCGGACCCGGGGGAGGTCACCTTCTGGGTGCCGAAGCTGTGGTTGCCGGCGGCGACCACGAACAGCGTCCCCGTGGTGCGGCTCAGCTCGTTCAGCGCCTGGCTCGTCGGGTCGGTGCCGTCGGTGGGGTCACCGCCCAGGCTCAGGTTGACGACCTTGGCACCCGAGTGGGCGGCCCAGTCCATGCCCGCGATGATCGCGTCGTCCGGACACTCGCCCTGGTCGTTGCAGACCTTTCCCACCAGCAGTTTTGCGCCGGGGGCCACACCCTTGCGCAGCCCCTTCGAGGCGGCGCCGCTGCCCAGGACCGTGGAGGCCACGTGTGTGCCGTGCCCGTGGCCGTCCTTCGCCTCCGCGGACGTACCCGTGAAGTCGGCCTTGCCGACGACGGCCGCGGACACATCCGGGTGGGTGGCGTCGATACCGGTGTCCAGCACCGCCACGGTCACACCGGTGCCGTCGTAGCCGCGTTCCCAGGCGGTCGGCGCACCGATCTGGGGCACCGACCGATCGAGGTCGATGTGGGACAGGCCGTTGAGCCAGACCTTCTTGACCCCGGCCAGGGATCCGGACGACCGGGCGGTGGCCGCCGTGGAGGCCCTCTTGCCCCGCACCCCCTGCCACCACTGCCCGTCATCGGCGATCTTCAGCGAGCGCCCGTTGATGCTGGGAAGCGACCGGCCTCCGGCCGCCCCGTCGACCTTCCGTTTCTTGGCGGCCTCGGAGCTGCCCGTGTAGGTGACGAGCACCGGCACGCTGTCGGACTTGCCCGCCGCTGCGAGCGTCACCAACTCCCGCAGGTCGAAGAGCGACCAGTCGAGCAGCCCCTGGCTGACCAGGACGAGCGCGTCGTCGGGTACGACGTACACGTTGCCCTGGCGGGTGACGGTGTGGAACAGGACCGGCAGGCCGCCGGCACGGGGCGCGCTGTCGGTCGCGCGGACGACCGGCTCGCCGTCGCCGTCGACACCCACACGTATGGTGTCGCCGGTGACCAGTGTGACCGGCACGGACCCGCCGGCCGCGGCGACGGCCCGCGCCAGCCCGTCGTCGGCCGCCTTCGGGGCGTTCGCCGGTGCGACACCGGACGACGACGTCTGCCGCGTCGGCTCGGTGGCGTCGGCCGTCGTCGCCGGCACGAGCATGCCGAAGGCGGTCAGGCCGACGGTCACCGCGCCCCAGCGTCTGCCGACGCCCCTTCTTGCGCTTGACCTCATCGATGGATCTCCCTTGAGAGCAATGAGCGGAACGTGAACACAGGTCAGGGCCGCGACGTTGCGGCGCGTCAGGGACAGGGCCGTAAGGGCGAGCAAGGACGCCGTACGCCCGTTTCGGGCGGGCCGGGGCATGCGATGGCACACGTCATGGACGTGCGTGTAAGGGTGGACGTGTGTGTGAAAGCGGTTGGTAACCGCGCGCTACAGGTGTGGGCGTCAGAGCGGTTCGTACTCGGTGTCCTCGTCGGCGTCGGCCGTCCCCTCGCGGGTGGCGGCGATACCCTCCGGGGCGGGCGCCTCTGAGGCCGGCACGGGTGCGTCCTGAGGGCGGGCGTGCGACGCGTACCGGTCATCCTGCGGGTCGGGTGTCGGGAGTTGAGCGGACGGCATGGCACGAGTGTGCGATCGCACCGGAGGGCGGCACGATCGGTCAGATGCGGGATTTAATCCCGCCCTTTGGGCCTCGGCTTTTCGTCGTCGTCGGTGGGGCGGCCGGAATTCACTCGTCGTTCAACGGCCGCTGATCCAGGTCGCTGACGAGGCCCGACTCCACGACCCTGACCGCGAGTGCCGTGCGTGAGGACACGTCCAGCTTCCGCATCGCCGACTTCACCTGGCTGGCGATGGTCTGTGCCGACACCGTCAGCGCATCGGCGATCTGTCGGTTCGTCATCCCTTCGACCAGCAGCCGGGCCACTTCCAGCTCGCGCGGCGAAAGCTCGTTGCCGTACCCCGGACGCCCCCGACCGCGCGGCGCCGCGAGGACGTTGCGCCCCCGCCCGGCGAGGGAGCGTCCGATCCGGGCGGCGTCGTTGCGGGCGCCGAGCTCCGACAGTGCCCGCGCGACCTCCGACAGCACCGACAGTCCCTCCTCCTGCCGCCCCGCCGCGACCAGACACCGAGCGGAACGCTCCCGGGCGAGCAAGGCGTCGTACGGACGCGGCAGCGCCTCCCACGCGGCTGCCGCACGGCGGAAAAGCGCGCCGGCCTCCGCCGGCCGGCCGTCGGCCTCCGCCAGGATCGCCCGGCACAGAACCAGGGACGCCTGCGGAGCCGGTGCGTCCCGGTCACCCAGCGCCCCTTGCAGGGCGTTCACCACGTCCGAGGCGGGCCCGAACCGCCCGGCGGCGACCAGGGCGGCGGTGCGCACGGGAGCGAACTCCACGGCACGCGACCACAACCCACCCCCGACGGCGACCTCGGCGAGCTGGTCGGTCAGCCTGACCGCCTCCTCGATGTCACCGTCGTCCAGGCACAGTTGAGCCAGTGCGGCAGTGGCCTCGATACGCTGCTGGTCGTCACGTCCGGCGAACCGCAGCCGCTCCCCGGCCGCCGCCCGGTCCCCGGTGGCGGCCTGCAAGAGGCCCGCCACCAGCGCAGCCTCGCAACGATCCTTCAGCCGCACCCCGCCGTAGTCGTCGATCAGACGCGCGGTCTGCTCGGCCAGCCCCGACCAGGCGCCGGTGAACCAGTCGAGATGGGCTCGGGAGGAGGCGATGCTGTCCAGGTAGTGCAGGAGCTGGTGGCGTTCGGCGAGGGCCTGGGCCTTCGCGAGCCGCGCCCTGGCCTCCGCGTACCGTCCCCACCGCGTCGCCTCCTCGCCGACGTTCGAATGCGCCACGGTGACGATGGACGCCGCCCGCGGATCGACGACATCGTCCGGGATCTCCCGCGCCGCGGCCCACCCGGCCTCCTCACCCAGCGTGAGCAGCGCGAAAGCGCGATCCGCGGCCAGATGCAGTCGATCCAGGGAAGCCATCGACCCCGCAAGCGGCGGCGCCTGCTCAAGCCACCGCAGATGCTCCGCGACCGGCCGCGCGTTCCCCAGCGGCAGTGCCAGCAGGATGCGGCCGCGCGCCAACTCCGCCGACCCGGGCGGCAGATGGGGGATCGCGGTGAGAATCTCGTCGCGGCCCGCCTCGATCTCACCCGCGCCCATCAGGACCCGGCCGATCTGGAAACGGACCGACGCCTGCGCCACCGGCGTGAGGACCTGCTCACCGAGGGCCGAACGGAGCGCCTCGACGACCGCCGAGTAGGGATCAGAACCGGACAGCGCCTGAAACTGAATCTTCGTCACCAGACGCACCAGTACCTCGGCGGGCAGTGCAACGGTGGCGACCAGACTGTGGATCAGCAGCGCCGAGGTGGCCACGTCCCCGGACTGGGTGCTCAGATCGGCCGCCTCTTCCGTGTACCGGCAGGCGGCCTCGACCTCGCCCGCCAGCCGGAAGTGCCGCGCCAACTGCGCCACCGGGGGCACCGGCCATCGCTCCAGCGCCCGGCCCGCCCGCAGATGCAGCGCACGCCGGTCCCCGGCCGGAATGGCGTCGTACACGGCGTAACGCGCCAGCGGATGCCGGAACGACCACTGCCCCGAACGGCCCTCGCGCAGCAGACCACTGCCGAGCGCTTCGACCGACTGCGCCGCGAACCGCTCCTCCGGCAGACCGGTGACCGCCAGCAGCGTCGCAGGATCGGCCGGGCTGGAGAGCACCGCCGTCGCGTACAGCACGGTACGGGTGTCAGGGCCGAGCCGCTGCACGCGTTCCAGCATGGCGTCGCGGATGGTCGGCGGTACCTCGATCCGGTCCAGCCGGCGGCGCGCCCAGCCGCCGTCCCGGTGGATCAGATCCGCCCGGTCGTGCATCAGCCGCACCGATTCCTCCACCGCCAGGGGAACACCCTCGGTGCGTGCGTGCACGAAGTCCGCGAACTCGGTGGACACGTGCCCGTCGGCCAGCATCGAGGAGACGAACGACGCGGTCTCCTCGGCATCCAGCGGCCGCGGCGTCAGCCGCACCACACGGGAATCCGGGGACAGCCGCGAAGACAGCCGCAACAGCAGGGACGACGAGGGCACTTCGTCGCGCCGGTAGGTCAGCACCACCCCGACGGGCTGTGGACGGCGCGAGACCAGGAAGAGCAGGAACTCAAGAGTGGCCTCATCAGCCCAGTGGACGTCCTCCAGCGCGAGGATCGCGACATCGAGCCGGTCCAGGACCTCCACGAACGCCCTGAACAGCCGGTGCCGGGCGGCGGTGGCGTCCTCCAACGGCTCCGGGGCCGCGGGCAGCGTGTCGGCCCACTCCGGAAACAGAGGCCTGAGTGCCCCCGCGAGCCCGCTCAGCTTCAACCGCGCGATGTCATCACTGCCCTCGCGCACCGCGTCGACCACCGCGCCGAGCGTGTAAGGCACCCGCAGATCCAGGCAGGCACCGACGAGGGCGTGCCGCCCCCGTTGTGCCTCGGACGCGAGAAACTCACGCAGCAACCGGGTCTTGCCGATGCCCGCCTCACCCTCGATCAGGACGACAGCGGGGGCACCTCCGAACGCTGCTCCCAGCGTGTCCAGCTCGCCGTCCCGGCCGACGAAGCGCGGCGCGGACAGCGCCGGAAGCCGACGGCCGTTGTGCAGGGCTTCTTCCACCACCGCCACATCCTCCCTCGCCGACAGCCTCACACCCACCGCCCTCACGGGGCGGCGCCGTGACTTGCTCGGACGCGACACCTGCGAGGACGGCTGCAAGACTGTAAACCACATGTCGCGAGGTTGGTGTCATGGCAGACAACATCACGTGACACTTCTGGATCCGGCCGAGTGCCACACTGCAGACACATGCCTGGCGAGTGCTGTCGCGGTGTCTGCTCCGGGAGATCACCGTTTTCCCGGGCCGGATCACCTGCCGGTACTGCCACGGCGGAGAGCGCTCCGCCCGGCTCTTCCCCGGCTCACGGCCCGAGGGCCTCCGCCTTGGCCCGCATCTCCGCGGCGCGGGCGATGCGCAGGCCGGTGAAGAGTTCGGCGGCCGCCAGCCAGCAGGTCCGGGCCTCCTCTGTGGCTCCGCGCCGCTGGTGGACGATGGCTAGGTTGTCGAGTGTCTCGGCCTGGTTATAGACGTCGAGGGTCTCCTCGAAGAGGCACAGCGCCTTCTTGAGGTCGTCCAGCGCGGCGTCGAGGTCGTCCAGGCCGAGCCGGGCGACGCCGAGAGTGCCCCAGGCCATCGCTTCGAAGCGGCGCTCCCCGGTGACCCGCGAGACGGGCAGCGCCTCCTCGCACAGCGCAACCGCCTCCTGATGTTCACCCATGTCCGACACCTTGAAGGAGAGCTCCAGAAGGGCCCGGGCCAGTTCGTCCGGCTGCCCGAGGGTGCGGGCGATCGTCAGGGCAGTGCGCGCGTGGGTCAGGGCCTCGCCGTGGCGCCCGAGTTGGCTGCACACCCAGGCGGCGCGCCGTTCGGCGCCGGTGCGGTGCTCCGCGGGGAGCCGGGACAGGTAGGGGAGACGTGTCTCGAGCAGCCCGCCGGTCTCGTCGCCGCGTCCGGTCTCGATGAGGGCGCGGATCAGGTTGTGGCTGCTGCGTTCGACGGCGACGGGGTCGTCGAGTTCGAGGGCCGCGTCGAGGGCGATGCGCGTGGCGGCGATCTCCTCCGGCCAGCGTCCCGTGGCCTCGTTGTAGGACACCCACTCCAGCGCGACGTGGATCCGGCGGCGCAGCAGCCGCGAGTCGTCCACGGCACGCAGGGCGGCGGCCGCGGTCTGCTCCTCCTGGCGGTACCAGTCGAAGGCGTCCGCCCGGTTGCCGATCGTCACGTGGACCGCTCCCGCCGCCGGGTCGTCGGGGAGGCCGGAGCGGAACTGCTGCATCACGTACAGGTTGGCGCTCTTGGCGTTGTGGTGCAGGTAGCTGAGCAGGCGGTCCAGGGCGCCGAGACGGTCGTCGTCATGCCGTTCCGCGAGTTCGGCGCCGTAGGCGCGAACCAGGTCGTGCAGGACGTAACGGCCCTCGGCGTCCCGGGAGAGCAGGCTGGCCGTGACCAGTTCGCGAAGGTGCCCGCGCGCCTGCGTCATGGGGAGGCCGGCGAGGGAGGCCGCCGCGTGAGCGGAAGCGGCCGAGCCGGGGTGGAGGGACAGATACCGGAAGAACCGGGCCGTGTCCGGGCCGAGTGCGCGGTAGGACCGGGAGAAGACGGCGCGGACATCGACACTGCGGTCGTCGGCGGACAGCGCGTCCAGCCGGGGCCGGGCCTCCCGCAGTTCGGCGACGGCGACCCGCAGTGGGAGATGGGGTTCGGCACCGAGCTGGGCGCCGACGACCGCCACCGCCAGCGGCAGGTGACCGCACAGCCGGACCAGTTCCGCTGCGGCCTCGGGCTCCGCCGCACACCGTTCGGCGCCGATCCTGGCGGCCAGCGCGGCGAGGGACTCCTGGGGCGTCCACACGTCGAGGCTGACCGGTGTGGCGCCGTCGGCGGCGGCCAGGCCGAGGAGCTGGTTGCGTGACGTGACGATGGTCAGGCACCCCGGGGCCCCGGGCAGCAGCGGTCTGACCTGTTCGGCGTCCCGGGCGTTGTCGAGCACCACGACGAGTCTGAGCGACGCGGCCCGCTCGCGGAACAGGGCGCCGCGCTGCTCGGTCTCCGACGGGATGTCGGTACTGGGGACTCCGAGCCCCCGCAGGAAGACACCGAGGGCGTCGCCCGGGCCCAGCGGTTTGCCGGAGTCGTCGAAGCCACGCAGATTGACGTAGAGCTGGCCGTCGGCGAACCGCTCGGACATCTGATGCGCCCAGTGCACGGCGAGGGCGGTCTTGCCGACACCTGCCATTCCGCCGATGGAGGATATGACCACGTGGCCGCCCCGGGCGGCCGCGCGGTCCTCGAGAGCGCGCAGCTGGGCCAGCACGCCTTCACGGCCTCGGAACACCGCGAGATCGGGCGGCAGTTGCCGGGGAACCGGCCGGGTGCCCGGTCGGGCCGCTGCCACCAGGCGCCGCCGCTGCTCCTCGTCCACGTCGAGGGCGTCCATCAGCTCACTGAGTGTGGTCTGCCGCGGCAGGCTCTTGCCGCGTTCCATGTCGCTGATGGCCCGGACGCTGACGCCCGAGGCCTCGGCCAGGTTCTCCAGGGTGAGCAGTGCTCTCTGTCGTGCCTCACGCAGCAGCGGACCGAACACGTTCCTCTCCACCGTCCACCCCCTGTTCGATCTCCGCGCAAGCCTCTCACGAGGCGCTTTGGTGCCGCGCACCGCGGGCAGCGCCAAACTGCATGTCAACTGCCTGGCCGAGCGGACCCCTGTCCGGTGGGATGACGGAAGGCCAGGAGAACGCCCCCGCCCACCCGGTGGGGGCCGTTCGACGCAGTGAAACAGGGGTCACCATGAACGCAGCCGCCGGGGCCGTCTCGCTCAGGGAATCGGCACCGCAGCACCCTGTGTCACGTCGGGCACCGCTCGCCGTCGCCGCGGTCCGCGGCCGGTCGGCCGCGGACCGTCTCGTCGGCCGCGACGACGAACTAAGGGCCTTGGAGACGTTCCTGCGGCAGGGCCTCGTCGGCGGGGCCGCGCGGACGGTGTACGGGACAGCGGGTGCCGGCAAGTCGGAGCTGTTGGAAGCCGGTGTCGAGGCCGCGGCCGGCGCGGGCCTGCGCGTGCTGCGCTGCGCCGGTGTACGGGGCGCCGGTCCGGGCCCCCGCGCGGGGCTGCTGCAACTGATGTGGCCGCTTCTGGACGGCCCTCCCCCGGCCTGCGGGCCGGGTCCGCTGCGGGACCTGGAGGCGCTGCTGCTCGACAACGCACCCGGTGCCGGCGGGACTCCCCTGCCCTTCTTGGTGCTCGGCGCGCTGGAGTCGGCCGCGGCCGACCGGCCGCTGCTGCTCGCCGTGGACGACTTCGACGCGCTCGACGCCGCCAGCGCGGACGTGCTGGCCTTTGTGGCGCGGCGGACGGCAGGACGGCCGCTGGCGGTGCTGATAGCCGCGCGCCCCGATGCCGGACGCCGGGCGCTGCTGACCGGCCTGCCCGAGCTGCCGCTCGGCCCGCTGTCCCTGGCGAACTCCGCCGAACTGCTGGCCCTTCGGCGTCCGGGCTGCGATGTACTGGCCGAGCGGGAACTGCTGGCGACCGCGGCCGGAAACCCCTTGGCGCTGCTCGAACTCCCGGCGCGGACCTGGGAGTCGGTGCCCGACCTGCCCCCGTCCTCCGACCGGCTGGCTGCCGCGCTGGCCCCGGGTGCCGCGCTGCTTCCGGCGGGCACCCGCGACCTGCTGCTGGTGGCGGCCCTCCACCCGCACGGCGAGCTGCCGCTTTTGATGTCGGCCGCGGCCCGGATCGGGAGTATCGCACCGGGATTTGAGGCGGTGGAGCGGGCTGAGCGCGAAGGGCTGGTGGTGTGCGAGGGGGCAGGGTTGCGGTTCACCCATCCCGCCGCGGCCGGAGCTGTGGTGCACGGCGTCGGCCCGGCCCGCTGCCGCGCCGCACACGCGGCTCTGGCCGAGGTGATGGAACGGGACCGGGTACGCCGCGCGTGGCACTCGGCCCAGGCGGCGGAGGGAGCGGACGCGGGGCTGGCTGCCGCGCTGGAGGCGGTGTACGGCGACGTGCTGGAGCGGGGTGAACCGGTGATGGCCGTCCGCATGCTGCGGCGCGCGGCGGACCTGTACGCGGCGCCCGAGGACCAGGGGCGCTGTGCGCTGCTGGCCGCGCTGCTCGCCCACGACCTCGGGTCGCGGCGCATGGCACGGATGCTGGCGCACCGGGCGCTGCGGCACCCGCTCGGACCGCTCGGCACCCTGTGCGCCCGGGCCCTGACGGGGCAGCAGGATGGCACCAGGGACGAGCGCCGCTCCTGGGCGGACCCGGCGGAGTGGCCCGTACCGGACAGCCCGCGCGAGGAGGAACACGCGCTGGAGCTGGCCTGGCTGACGGCGCCCGGGATCGTGGGCGACGCGGAGCGGTCCGAGGCGCTGCTCGCCTTCCTCGACAGGATGCCCCGGCGCGCGGAAGATCCCCGGCTGGTGCACGCCATGGCGACCGTGGGCGGCACGCGTCGCGCGGGGGCCGTCATTGCGCGGTTGTCCGTCGCCCCGGACCCGCACCTGGCCCCCGTACGCGACCTGGAGCGGCTGGGCGAGGCTGCCCTGCTGGCCGGGGCGGCGCTGCGGGCACTGGATCTCTTCCGGCAGGCGGAGCACCGGTGCCGTTCCCGCGGCCTGGACGAGCGGCTGCCTCAGCTGTGGCTCCGGCAGGGGCTGGCGCACCTGCTCATGGGCGACTGGGGCCAGGCCGGGCGGTCGTTCGCGCGCTGCGGCGGGGCGGCGCCGTCCCGCGGCCGGGACCCGCTCACGTCCGCCGCGATCCTGCTCGGACGCCTGGTGCGGGGGCTGCAGGCAGGCACGGTGCCTGTCGCCGACGCCATGGAACTGGCGGCTGCCCGGCGCTCGGTGCGGTTCGTCGACGACGTCGTGGCCGTCGCCACGGCCTGGGCGCGGGTGGAGGGCGGTGACTTCGCCGGTGGTCACGCCGGGCTTCTCACGCTCCTGACGGACCCGGACCGCGCCGCCGTCGCCCGGTACGCCCTGGTGCCCTTCGCGGAGGCGGCGGACGCGGTGGGAGCGGGCCGTGAGGCACGGGCGCTGCTGAGCCGGCTCGCCACCGAAGCGGAGGTGGATCGCTCCTCGTCGGCGGACGCGGTGGATCACTTCTCGCCGGTTGCGGCCGAACTGGCGGTGGCGCGGGCGGTGCTCTCCGGTGAGCAGGACACCGACGACCGCTACGGGTGTGCGTCCGCCATGGACCTGTCCCGACGGCCGTTCCTCGCCGCGTCGTTGCGGCTGGCCCACGGACGGCTGCTGCGGCGGCGGCGCGAGGTCACCGACTCCCGGGTTGCCCTGCGTCAGGCGGCGGCCGCCTTCACCGTGGCGGACGCGCGGGCGCGGGTGGCGCGCATCACCGCGGAGCTGCGCGCGGGCGGGGCGCGGACGGAGACCGCCACACCGGGCGGGGCCGGATCGGCGAGCGTCCATGACTTGCTCAGCGCGCAGGAGCTGCGGGTCGCCCGGCTCGCCGCGCGCGGCCTGTCCAACCGGGCCATCGGCGAGGAGCTGGGCCTGGCACCGCGCACCATCGGGGCGTACCTGTACCGCATCTTCCCCCGGTTGGGGGTGACCGCGCGTACTCAACTGGGCGCGGTGCTGCGGGAGGCACGCGACGACTGACGGGTGCGCGGTCCGCAGGGGACGGTGTTACGAGGGGGCGACGCGCTCGGCGAGCTGGGCGCGCGAGGTGATGCCCAGTTTCGGGAAGATCTGGTAGAGGTGCGAGGCCACCGTGCGCGGCGAGAGGCGCAGTTGCTCCGCGACGGCCCTGTTGGACAGGCCCCGTGCCGCCAGCCGGGCGATGGTCAACTGCTGCGGGGTCAGCAAGTCGGCGGCCGAGTCAAGGCCGTCGGCGACCTGCTCCGATCCGGTCTGCGCCAGACCGGTCGCCCTCAGCTCCGCGGCGGCCAGGTCGGCGCGGGAGACGGCTCCGAGCGAACGGAAGACTCGCTCGGCGGCGGCCAAGGGCTCCCGGGACTCCAGCAGCCGGCGTCGGCGCCGCAGCCGGGCGCCGAACGCGAACAACGTCATCGCGTACAGCAGCGGCCATTGCTCGGCTCCCTCACCGAGCACCCCGGCGTAGCGGGTCTCGGCCTCGCCGTCCTCGGCGAGCACGGCACGGGCGTAGGCGAGGACGCGTTCCGGTAGCGGAGCCAGACCGCCAGGGTTCCGGGCCCAGATCTGCTCGACGACAGTGGTGGCGTCGGCGCGCTCACCGGCCGGCCAGGCGGCCTCGGCCAGGAAGGCCAGCGCCCAGACCTGTTCGAACGCGTACGGCGCTGTCCGTTCGGTGAGCAGTGCGCGCAGTTGGGCGTACGCCTCGGCGTACCGTCCGGCGCCCGACGCCGCCACCGCCCGGGTCAGGGCGGCCAGGTCGAGGTGGCGGCTCTGGCCGAGGCGCAGGGCCGCCTCCTCGGTTTCCGTGGCACAGCGCAGTGCGCCTTCGGGCCGGTCGCACAGGGCGTGGAGGATGCCCTGCGCCCCGACGGCCCGTGCCGCCCAGTCGGCTTGTCCGGTCCGGTCGGCGATGAAGCGGCCCTCCTCCGCCAGGGCCAGGGCGGTGGACCACCGAGTGCCCAGCCACACCTCGCCCAGGGCGCGGGCCACCAGGAGGCGCGGCAACCGCCCGTGCCGTCCCTCGGCGCGGGCAGTCGTCTCCGCCCGTGCCAACAGTGGCGCGGCCCGCTGGAGTTCGCCGGTGAGGTGGGCGACCTGGCCGAGCAGCATCAGCTCCTCGGTGCCGGACGGCCGGGATGCGGCGGGCGGTGCCTCGAGGCTCGCGGCCGCCGGGTCGGTCAGGGCCAGTACGGCGAGGTCCCGGGCGTCCCAAGGGCGGGGGCGCAGGTCCCGGAAGGTATCGACGACCAGCTCCCGTTCGCGGCGTGCGGCCCGCTGCCACCAGCACCGGCCGGCGGCGGCGTGCAGCAGTTTCTGCGCAAGGAGGGGGTGGGCGGTGGCGACGGCGCGTGCTGCCGTGCACAGGTCGGCGACGCGCTCCCGGCCGACCGCGGCCTCGCCCGGGATCAGGTCGTGCAGCCACAGCGACTGGGCGCGGCCGACGGCACCGAGCCCGGCCGTTTCGACGCCCCGTGCGTACTGGCGGGCCTGCCGCTCCAGTCCGTGGTGGCAGGCGAGTTCGGCGGCGCGGGCCAGCCGGGAGGCGCCGGTCTCGGCGTCCGGGGAGAGGCGGGCGGCTCGCTCCAGCGCGGCCAGGGCCGGCAGCACGTCCGTCCCCGTGCGCGGCCCGGTGGCCAGGGCTTCCAGACGTGTGGCGAGTGCCGCGTCGGCGCGGGCCGTGCACTGGGCCGAGTGCCAGGCGGCGCGGGACGGGTCGGTGACGGTCCTGCCGAGCGCCGCGCCCCCGACTCCAGTGCGAGTACGGAGATGCGCAGCAGCGGGTCGAGGAACCGCAATGCGTGTTCCGGTTGGGGCTGGTCACGACGGTGGTCGAGGCCGCGGCCCTCTTCGGAGTCAGCCTCGCGCCGAGGAGCACCGTCCTGATCCGTGGCGCCCCCGCGTCCCGAGCTGCCGTTCTGCCACGCGGCGGTCTCCCCCTCCAGGCGCACTGTCCCGCGCGGTGTCATGCCTGGTGAGGAGGCCGCGCGCGAGAGCCTCCTTCAGTCCGGTTCGGGCCGCGTCGTCGTCGCCGGTCAGGCGGGCGGCTGCGGTCAGAACATCCTGGACGGCCGGTGAGGTGCTCAGCGCGCCGATGAGCAGCACGTCGCGCGCGGCCGGTGACATGCCTTCGAGGTCCCGTGCGTACGCCTGGGCAAGGCGGGGGGTGGCGGGCAGCGTGCCGAGGCCGGCTGTGTCGGGTGAGAGCGTGGCACTCAGCGAGAGTTCGGTGAGCGCGAGGGGATTGCCGCGCGCCACGCGTAGGACGAGTTCCTCCTCGGCGTAGGCCGTCACGCGTCCTGCCAGGGCGACGAGGCGGCGTGCCTCGGGGGCGGGCAGGGGCCCGAGCGTGGCTGTCCGGGCGTCGGGGGCGGGCTCCCCGGGCGCCGGGGCGGCCCGCTCAGTGATGATCATGCCGACGCCGGTCCCGGCGCAGAGCCGGGCCAGGGCGCGGAGAGTGTCCCGGCTCGCGGGATCGAGCAGGTCCATGTCTTCGACGCACAGCAGGACCGGTCCCTGGGCCAGCGTCAGCAGATCCCGGGCCGCAGTGGCCAGAGGGCCGGGAGCCGGTCCCCCACCGCCGAACGCTGCGCGCAGGGCGGCGCGCTGCACGGTCGGCAGGTCGGCGAGGCGGGGCAGAACGGAGCTGAGGAGGCCGTGCAACGCGGCGTACCGCACGGCACGTTCGCCGAGTGCGGGGGCCGTCTCCAGTACCGGCACGCCGCGTCCGGCCGCCGTGCGAGCGGCGAAGCGCAGGAGAGTCGTCTCCTGATGGCGCTATTTGAAAACGGCCACCCCCTGCTCGGGGGTGACCCCACACCTGCTCAGTGGATCTCCCCACCCATACGGCACCTGACCTGCGGACGGACGCCACAAGGGAGGGGCCGCCCGATAGTCAGCCAGGTCCAGGGACGGGGCGGACTGTCCAGGGTGGCCGAAGGCCATCGCGGAGCGACGCCGAAGGCGCCCTTGACCGGCCGGCACGGCCCGCACACTCCACGAGCGGGCGGCCCCGGCCGACAACGCGCGCCTCGCTCGTTGAAACTCCCCACTCCGTTGAACTCCGTACCGAGTGAGGCGAAGAGCGGACCTGGTGATTTTCAAGAATCCCCATCATCCCGGACCCTGGACCGCCGCTGATGTGGAGCACCCGGTGGCTGCCGTCGCCGTCGGCGCTCCCTTCGGGAAGGCCGGCCAGCAGATCGGTCACCAGTCGCCGTTCCGCCGCCCGGCCGACGGGCGCGGCGGCGTCAGACGCGGTGCGTGCGCTCACCTGTGTTCCTTTCCGGCTCCTCGGGCCGGCCCCGCGGCGGGCGGTGTCCCCTGCACACCGGAAGCGCGGGAAAGACTGTAACACCGGCGGTTTCGGGGACGGACGTCCGCCATGTCGGTCTCGTCCCGGCCGCCGGCTCGGAGCGCGAGGTGATGTCCAAAAGGGCAGAGGGCGACGGTCGCTTGAGGCCGGAGTCCGTTCCGTGGTCGAGCCTCGGCCCAATCGTCGGACTGATATCCGCCGGTCGGTGACCGGGGCCAGGTGGGCCTCCTACGCGTTCCGATCGTCGCCGGTTGCGGCGGAGTCGTCTCCTGCGGCCGCGTCACCACGTTCGTGTCGTGGAGGGCATCACCGTCACCCGGGCACCCCATGGGCAGGCGAGCACTGACACCCCGGTCGGACGCCAGGGGGTCTATGACCTCGTCGCCGCCTCCCTGTCTCGAGAGGCTCCCCAGGCCCCGCCGGGTCCAGCTGGATCAGCGGGAGCGCGGACCCTCCGAGACGGACTCCGTCCGCACGGCGGCGGGACTGCGCGGGCAGGACGTCGCCCGCCCCGGCGTGATCAGCGTGGAATGCCACCATCCGGCTTGCACGGGGCCGCGTCCGTGCCTCCGCCCTCATTCGTGCCCTGCGCCGCGACGACGACCAGAAGCGCTACCTCAACGACCTCGTACGACCTCGCGGGCCGCAGCGACCCATGTCCATGGCGCCGCCGGCCTGCACAGCGCATCGGGCCACAGATACGCCGTCCGCCGGACCAGCTCACGGAGATACTTGCGCTCGTCCTCGGTGAACGTCCGGCATCCGTGCCCGGAACACGTCGGCAGCGGCTCTCCACACCGATCTACCGGCGCTTCGCCCGGGCTCCGTGGCTGGGAGCACGACGCCCGGGGACGCGGTCGCGGCGTTACGCAACGGGATCGGAGCGACGTCTCAGAGGCCTGACCGCCGAGTCCGGCAGCTCTTCACACGGCGCACTGCGCATCCTCGCCTCATGGACCTCACACGTACCCTGTGACGAAGGCATCCGGGTCGCTGGTGACGGTGAGCGGGACGGCGTGGGGATCGGTAGGGCGGCGGTCGACGGAAAGGCTAAGTCCGCACCTACCGCGGCAGCCCGTTCCCGTTGGTACTAGGCCGATCGGGAGCGGGTGGGCGGCGCGACCCGCGAGATCCTCCTCATCCCGCGGTCTGGAGCTGCCTGCCGGACTCGACGCCGCCTTCCCCGTCAAGTACGGCCCGACGGTGGCTGACCGGTGTCATCCGCCGCAGGGGCCGAGGGAGCTGCTGATGTTCCGGAACGGTGAGCAGAGCTGCGATGCCAACCCCGGTGCGGTCCACAGGTATGTCCCGGAGTATCCGTTGTCGACGTAGAGACAACGGGATCGAGCCCGCTGCCGATGTCGCCGGTTCCAGGGAATTCTCCGCTTGGGCGTCCCGCCGCACTTTTCCTACCCGGCGCGCAGCCGCTGCGTACGCTCCATCAGTTCGGGACTGAACAGAGAGCTGACGGGCGCCATCATGTTGGCCACCTTGAGGAACGCCGTGCCCAGAACCGGGTCGATCGCCGCGGCCGCCCGGAACCTGCCGAGGTACGCGTTGACCTCTTCGTCCTGAGGCCCGCGCTCACCCTCGACCTCGGGAAACCGAAGGTCGCCGCCGACGGCGAGGGACCAGGGCTCGACCAGCATGGCCGCCGCCGCCTCGAAGAACCTCGACGCCAGGTTCTGCCGGCCGCCGCTCTCCAGCAGGGACCGCAGCAGTTCGGCTTCCATCACGGCCACCGTCATGCCCTGCCCGTAGATCGGATTGAAACTGCACAACGCGTCACCGACGACGAGGAATCCCTCGAGGTGGTGGTCGATCCTGTCGAAGTGGTGGAGCGTGCTATCGGGGTAGCGCATCTTGACGGCATCGTCCAAAGGAGTGCCGGAGCGAAGCACCTCGGCCGCGTCCCGCCCGTCCAGGCCCGAGGCGAACGCGAGCATGCCGGCGTCGTCCGTGGGGGGTTCCTCGCCCAGCAATCCGGCCAGCAGTACCGCGACCACATCGGCTTCCTGACGGATCACCACTCCGGCGCGGGGCTGCCCGGGATAGGGGACCACGGTCGTTCCGAGCTTCCCGTCCAGCAGATCGGGCTCTGCCTTGTAGTGGCGCGTGACGTAGACGACGTTCGTCGTGACGACCGTCCGGTCGGGCACCGGATAGCCGAAGTCGCGGAGCCAGGCCCGGGCACGGGAACCGCGGCCGGCCGCGTCCACGACCAGTTCCGCCGCAAGGGTTTCCTCTGCTTCCCCGGCACGCCGTATCCGCACCCCTGCCGCTCGGCCTTCGTCAACGAGCAGACCGTCAACCTGAGTACCTTCAGTGAGAGACACGTTGGGCAGTTCTCGGACCCGGGCACGGATCATTGCCTCGATCTGTGGCCTGCTCACGCCGAAGCCACGCAAGCCGGATTCGGCTTTCGCCATCCTGTGGCCGTCGAGGAACCAGGTGAAATCCGCCTGCCCGTCGCCGCTCGGGATTCCGGCTGTGGTCATGGCGTCGATGAAGCCGGGGAAGAGACCGTCCAATCCGACGGCACCGCGGGTGAGGAGTGCGTGAACCTGACGTCCCTGCGGCACACCACGGCGGGGCACCGTGTGCGCGGGAAAAGCATCCCGCTCCACAACGGTGACGTGATCGAACGAAGTGCTGAGTGCCCGTGCGGCCAGGAGACCGGCGACGCTGCCGCCGATGACGACAGTGTGACTGCCGGAAGTATTCGATTTGGTGTCCACGTCAGAGCCACGAAAGGGCGGAGGAATCTTGTTCAGCGGTCATCGAGTGACGTCACTCACGTCACTCTCCTGGGGTTTTTCAGAGTCGGGCCGGGTTGGTGAAACCCGGCCGGATCAGTCCACTGCGTTTTGCCGTCGCCAGAACCGGAGTTGTCTCGATCGAGGTGACGTGCTCCATTTCACCGATGCTGTCGGTGAGGAAGCGGTAGAGGGCGTCCAGGTCCGCGGTGGTCACCATCACCAGGAGGTTGGCGGGCCCGGTGGTCGCCGCTGTGAAGCGGACGGCGGGCTCGCGGCTGAGGCGTTCACCGGCAGCCTGGAGGGCGCTCGGCTTGACGGACAGCCACAGTTGGGCCTTGACGCTCAGTCCGAGCAGAGCCAGGTCGGTCTCGGTGACCAGTCGGATCGTCCCGTCGTCGAGCAGTACCTCCAGACGGCGACGGGCGGTGCGCGGGGTGGTGCCGGTCCGCTGGGCGAGGGTCGCGTAGTCCGTGCGGGCGTCCTCGGTCAGCGCCTGGATCAGCGCCGTGTCGGCGGCGGAGAGTTCGTCCGGCGGCCGTGAACTGAGGGGGAAGGGCCGCACCCCCAGTCGTTCCGTCTCCTCTTCGTCCAGCAGGCGCGAACCCCAGTTGAGAGAGGCGGGGAAGATTCGCAGCAGGGTGTGAGACGTCCAGCTGTGGACCGCGGCGGTGGCCGGCAGATCCTGCAGCAGCAGCCGGTTGCGTTCCTCCGCGCCCTCCAAGTGGACGAGGGTGCTGATCTCGTCACCGCCGCCGAGGATGTCGACCCACAGAGTGTCGGCCCGGCGGGCCAGGACGGAGGCGACCGTTCTGATGCGGTCGGGGCGGCAACGGATGCGCAGAGCCATCGGCACCAAGTGGGGGAAGCGGATCGGGTTGCGCTCGGCGGTGGCACGCAACGTGCCGTCGGCGAAGAGCGGACCGGCCCTGCGCACCACGGTGCGTTCGGACAGTCCCAGACTGTGGGCGATGCTTCGCCACGTGGCACGCGGCGAAGCGATGAGAGCCGCGGCGATCCGCCGATCCGTCTCGTCGAGGCTTTGGCGCATGATCGTCACTTTAACCGGCTCTGCTGACGTGATATCTGCGTTCTTTCAAGCTGTCCTGGCGCCATACCGTCACTCCTTCGAGGATGAGTCATATCGGACAAACCGGCGGACCCGCGCATCGTGTCCCGCCCGGCCGCCCCGCAACCCTGAAGGAAGACACTGTGACTCGCCTCGACATCCTCACCCTGTCCGGAAGTCTGCGCCGCGACTCGTTCAACACCGCCCTGCTACGGGAGGCCGAGCGCCTCAGCGCAGTCGATCGCTTCGATCACTTCGACGGCCTCGGCAGCCTTCCCCACTTCAACGAGGACGAGGAATACCCCACGCCGCCGGCCGTGGCCGAGCTGCGCCACCGCGTCCAGAACGCCGACGCGGTACTGATCGCCTCACCCGAGTACAACGCCTCTATACCGGGAGCGCTGAAGAACGCCCTCGACTGGCTCTCCCGCCCGGCCCAGGACGGCGGGCCCGTCCTGCAGCTCAAGCCGGTCGGCGTCATCGGGGCCTCACCTGGTCCCTTCGGCACGGTCCGAGCGCAGCTGGCCCTTCGTCAGGTCCTGCACAAGATAAACGCCCGTGTCGTGCAGCAGCCCGAGTTCCTCCTCTTCCAGGCCCACCAGCAGTTCGACGACGGCCGCCTCCCGGACGGCACACCGGCCCAGAAGCTGTTGAGTGAACTGCTCGACGCGCTCGCCCAACTCGCTTCGCAGCCACGGCAGTAGAAGGAGCGCGACGTGGAGATCGGTGCTCTCAACCAGCAGTCCGCGGTCCGGTCCCTCCAACTGGACGACGTCCGCCTGACCTACGTCGTTGACGGCGCCATGGCGATGCTGCCCGCGGCCTTCTTTCCTGACTTCGATCCTCGGTTCTGGAACGATCACCCGGAGGTGCTCGATGAGCAGGGGCGTCTCCCGATGTCCGCGGGGGGCCTGTTGGTCGAACGCGGAGGCCGCCGTTTGCTGATCGACGCCGGGCTGGGGCCGGTCAGCGGACCGATCCAGGTCTCCGGCGACACGGTGGGACTGAGCGACAGCGGCAGCCTCCTGGCGGTGCTGCGAACCCTCGGACACGCACCCGAGGACGTCGAAGCAGTCGCGTTCACCCACCTGCACGTCGACCACACCGGCTGGGCTTTCGCCCCCGAGAAGACGTTCCCCCGGGCCCGCTACCTCGTCGCGGCCGCCGAATGGGCCCCGCACACATGTGGCACACACGTCCCCGGCGCACCGGCAGTGGACACGCTCAGGCGCATAGGAGCGTCCCACACCCCCTTCGACGACGGCCAGGAGATCTTTCCCGGCGTCCGGGCACTGATGACACCGGGTCATTCCCCGGGGCACACCTCGTACGTCGTTTCCGCGGGACGGGAGCGGGTGGTCGTGTTCGGAGACGTGTTTCACACACCCGCTCAGATGACACACCCGGAGTGGCCCTCACGGCCCGACCTGGAGCACAGCGCGGTCACTGCCGCCCGGCAACGCATCGCGGGAGAACTGACACGACCGGGAACCATCGGTTTCGCATTCCACTTCGGTGACCAGGCGTTCGGGCGGATGACCGGCACCCGATGGACGCCGGTGCCCGCCCCGGCGATTCTTCCGGCGCCCAGGACCGTCTGAGGGCATAGATCGCCGATACTCGGCACCGATCCCGGGGCCGCGCTGGCGCTGCGCTTCGTCCGGCGCAACCTCACCACCCCCCGACCTGGGTGCCGCCGCAGTCACCGTGGCCTGCTGGGTCTCACGGTGCACGATGCACCGGGCCCAGTGCGGTCACCGCTTGGTCCACGATGACCGCCCTGCGGCACAAAGGTGCGGGCCGATTCGATGAACTGGGTGGGCAGTGCGCGGCCGCTCCTGGCGCCGCTGGTCGATCGCCGCCATGTGCTGCTACAAGCAAGGAGAAACCTCCAGGCTGATCTACCGGCCGCGGCGCCGCCGAAAGCACAAAGGCAAAGGGCGCGACAGCTTCTCCTGGCGCGACTACCGCGACCTGGCGGTGCGCGCGCACCTCCAGCTCAAGGCCCCGATCG
>NZ_JBIUCI010000026.1:0-119389 GCF_044593635.1 Streptomyces sp. NPDC051913
CCCCCCTCTACCGGCTCTACCTCCTGATCGACCTGCCCGGCATCACCACGAGCGGCAAGCTCTACGACTCCGCCCTCGGCCTGGTCCTCATCCACATCGCCTTCCAGTCCGGCTTCTGCGCCTTCGTGCTCAGCAACTACATGCGCTCCCTGCCGCACGAACTGACCGAAGCAGCCCTCGTCGACGGAGCCTCCGTATGGCGGCTGTACTGGCAGATCACCCTGCCCCTGTGCAAACCGGCCATGGCCGCCCTGGCGACCCTGCTCTCCATCTGGATCTACAACGACTTCTTCTGGGCCATCGTCCTCATCTCCACCGGCGAGAACATGCCCATCACCTCGGCCCTGAACAACCTCTCCGGCCAGTACTTCACCGACCCCAACCTCGTCGCCGCCGGCGCCCTCCTCACCGCCATCCCCACCCTCATCGTCTACTTCACCCTGCAACGCCAGTTCGTCAGCGGCCTGACACTGGGCGCCAACAAGGGCTGAGCCCCTCGTACTTGAAAGAGAACCACCGTGTCCCTCCCCTTCACCCCGGTCGCCTCCGTCCCGGTGGACCCGGCCAACGCCCGTGTCCACGAGGAGGGTTGGCAGTCCTGGAGCCCCAGCGGCGCCTACGCCCTCGACGACAGGCCGTACCGCCCGACGAACGGCAACTGGGCGACGGTCTGCTACCGGCCCGGCGTCACCGTCCCCGAAGGAGCCTTCCAGGGTGAGGGGTTGCTGGCCCTCGACCCGGGCGACGGCTCCCCGGTCCGCCTCTGGGCGGCCCCGGATCCGGTCCGCGAGGTCCCGTCCATCAGGCTCGTCCTGGCCGGGACCGTCGCGGAGGTGAGCGCCGACGGCCCGGTGAAGGAGTGGACGGGGGCCGACATCCAGACGGTGCTGGGGGAGTGGGCCGCGTCGATCGGCGTGCGGACGCCGCGTCCCGCGCCGACCGTCTGGTGCTCCTGGTACGAGTACTTCACCCAGGTCACCGAGGACGACATCCACGAGAACCTGCGCGCGATGGACACCCTCGACCTGCCCATCGACGTCGTCCAGATCGACGACGGCTACCAGAAGGCCCTCGGCGACTGGCTCACCCTCTCCGGCCGCTTCCGCTCCCGCCGGGGCATCGCCGACGCGATCCGCGCCCGGGGCCGCCGGGCCGGCATCTGGACGGCACCCTTCCTTGTCGACCCGGCGAGCGACCTGGCCACCGAACACCCCGACTGGCTGGTCCGGGACGCCGCGGGCGGCTTCGCGCACGCCGGTCGCAACTGGGGCCACGACCTGCGCGTCCTGGACACGACCCACCCCGAGGCGGCCACGTACCTGACGGACGTCTTCCGGACGCTGCGGGACGAGGGCTACGACTACTTCAAGGTCGACTTCCTGTACGCGGGCGCCCTGGACGGCGTACGCCACGCGCCGGTCGACGCGCTGGAGGCGTACCGCTCCGGCATCGAGCTGATCCGCGAGGCGATCGGCGCGGACGCCTACCTGCTGGGCTGCGGCGCCCCGCTCCTGCCCTCCGTCGGCCTCTTCGACGCCATGCGGGTCAGCCCCGACACGGCCCCGCACCGTCGCCCCGAGGCCGGCGACTACAGCCAACCCGGGCAGGATCCGGCCGAGTTCACCGGCGTCGCACGCCAGTGGCAGCACGGCCGCCTCTGGGTCAACGACCCCGACTGTCTGATGGCCCGCCCCGCCGTGGAGACCCGCGAGCGCTGGGCGGCGCATGTCGAGGCGACCGGGGGCCTGATGGCGTCCAGCGACCGGCTGCTGTCCCTGGACCAGTGGGGAGTGGCGACAACTCGCCGACTTCTGGGCGGAGACGACCGGTGAACCCCCGATGAGATTCACATGACCGAGCCGGTGAAGGGCCCCGCCACCTACTTCCCCTTCATCGAGAAGAAGTACGGCCGCCCGGTCGCGCACACGCTGGCCGAGGGGAAGTAAGAAGGTCGACTCACGGCGGTGGCAGGATCCGCGGGCATGGGAACAGAACAGCAGGACCGTCCCGTGGCCCTGGTCACCGGGTCCACCTCGGGCATCGGTGAGGCCGTCGCCCGGCGGCTGGCCGCGGACGGGGCGCGGGTCGTCGTGCACTCGCGCCGCAGCACCGACGCCGGCGAGGCACTGGCGGCGGAGCTCGGCGGAACGTACGTACGGGCGGATCTGGAGGTTGAGGAGGAGACCCGTGCCCTGGTCGGCACCACCCTCGACCGCTACGGCCGTCTCGACGTCCTGGTGAACAACGCGGGCATCAGCTGGCCCGTCCCGCACGCCGACCTCGCCGCCGCGACCCCCGCGGACTGGCGCCGACTGCTGGAGGTCAACCTGATCGCACCCTGGGTGCTGTGCACGGAGGCGCTCCCGGCGCTCCGCGAGGCACCCGGCGGCTGTGTGGTGAACGTCACCAGCCATGCCGGGGTGCGCCCCAAGGGCTCCTCCGTCCCGTACGCGGCGAGCAAGGCCGCCCTGAATCATGTGACGCGCCTGCTCGCCGCCGCGCTCGGCCCCGACGTACGGGTCAACGCCGTGGCGCCCGGCCTGGTGGACACCCCGATGACGAAGGACTGGACGCAGGCCCACGAACTCTGGCGCGACCGCGCCCCGATGCACCGCCCCGCCCAACCCGCCGACGTGGCCGACCTGGTGGCCGCGCTGATCGCCCACCGCTATCTCACCGGCGAGGTGGTCGTGCTGGACGGTGGCCTGAATCTGACGTGAGCGACCCCGGACGCACTGAGGGGCCGAACCAGATTCCTGGCTCGGCCCTCTGAACTGTGGGGGGTCTTTGAACTTACGATGATCGGCGTCCCAACGCCCGCCCAACGTGCGCTCAACGCCCGCCCGGCATCCGCACAGTGACTGCCTTGCACCCATATGTCTGAGAATCGGCCAGCCAATTGATACCTGGAGAGTCGCGGGACCTGCCGCGAATACGACGAAGATCGGCATCCGCCGCGTGGCGTCGGCCACAGGTCCTCCTGTGGGCCGCGGCCGGTGCGGTCACCCTCGGATTCCTTGTCGCGCTGGAGATCACCGCACGCCACTACGGCCTGCCGGGCCCGCTCACGACTCAGGTCAAAGAGGTGATCTTCCCGCCCAAGTCAGGCTTCCTGCTCTACGGCAGCATGGCCCTGATGATGGTGGTGCTCACCCGGCGCGAGCGATTCATCGCGCTCGGCGTCGCACTCGGCATCGACGCGGTCCTGCTGTTGCTGCGCTGGGCGACCGGCACCGGACTGCACGGCGGCCACCCGTTCGGGAACGGGGCGCTGTGGGTCATCCTGGGCTGCGCGGTCATCGCCGTCACCCGCCGCACCGGCCATGAACGCGTCCTGCTGCTCAAGGGCGTCGGCCTGGCCCTGCTCCTGGTGGCGGGCCGCAAGACCGGCGACACCTGGCTGCTCATCACCGCCAAGGCCCGCCCCACGGTCCTCGACCCCTATCTGGCGGTCGCCGACCACGCGCTGGGCGACCCGTCCTGGCTGGTCGGCCGCATGCTCAAGGCCACGGGCCCGGTCGGCGCCCACTTCCTCGACCTCGTCTACGGCCAGCTAGCCGTGGCCGCGGTCGTCGTCTCCCTGTACGGGCTGCGCAACGTGGCGGCCGAACGCCGCTTCCCCCGCCACCACCTGGTGCGCACCTTCCTGGTCATCGGCCTGCTCGGACCCGGCATCTACATGATCTTCCCGGTGGTCGGCCCGATCTTCGCCTACGGCACGGGCGTCGAGCACTGGCAGCCGGACGGCCTGTGGACCCACACGCCGGACACCGCCCAGTGGATGGTGGGCGACTTCTGGCCGCACACTCCACCCCCGCTCACCGACCCGCAGCCCATCCCGTTCGACGAGCTCACCCCGCGCAACTGCATGCCGAGCCTGCACACCGCGTGGGCCACCGCGATCTTCATCCACTCCCGCAAGGGCCCTGCGGTGCTGCGCCACGGGGGCACGTTCTGGCTGCTCGCGACGCTCACGGCGACCCTCGGCTTCGGCTGGCACTACGGCACCGACCTGGTCGCCGGCGTGGTCTTCACCCTCACCATCGAGGCGGGCCTGCGCGCCCAGGCCCGCGGCTGGGACCGTACGGCGACCCACCTGGTCGGCTACGGCACGGCGGTCTTCACGGCGCTCCTGCTGTCGTACCGCTACCTCCCGATGGAGATGGCCCTCCACCCGTGGCTGTACGGGCCGCTGGTGCTGCTGGCGATGGGATCGGTGATCTACGCCTACGTCCGCATCACACGGGCGTGGGAGCGGGAGGTCGCTCCGGTGCCGGAGAGGGAGCCGCAGCCGGAGCCGGTGTGACGCGCGGAGGGGTGTGACGCGCGCGGGGTGGCGCCGGGGGCGTCCCTCGTAGCCTGTCCCCGTGCCGTCCTCCTCCCGCCTGCATCGCGTCGCCGTCCTCGTGCTCGTCGGGGCGAAACCGCTCGACGTCGGCATTCCCGCGCAGGTGTTCACGACCCGCGCGAGCATGCCGTACGAGGTGCGCGTGTGCGGGGCGGCCCCGGGCCTGGTGACCGGCGCCGACGGACTGTCGTACCACGTCGCCCACGGCCTCGACGCGCTCGCGTGGGCGGACATCGTCTTCATCCCCGGCTACCGGTTCCCCGACCGCGAGGACCCGCCGGGGGCCGTCGTCGACGCGCTGATCACCGCGCACGCCCGGGGCACCCGGCTCGCCGCCATCTCGACGGGCGCCTTCGCGCTGGCCGCCACGGGCCTGCTCGACGGCCGCCGCGCCACGACGCACTGGCACTACACACGGGCCCTCGCGGCGAAGCACCCGCTCGTCCAGGTCGACGAGAACGTCCTGTTCGTCGACGAGGGCAGCGTGCTCACGTCGGCGGGCGCCGCCTCCGGCATCGACCTGTGCCTGCACATCCTGCGCGGCGACCTCGGCGTGGCCGCCTCCAACCACGCGGCCCGGCGTCTGGTCGCGGCCCCCTACCGCAGCGGCGGCCAGGCGCAGTACGTGCCGCGCAGCGTGCCCGAGCCGCTCGGCGAGCGGTTCGCCCGCACCCGGGAGTGGGCGCTGCACCGGCTGGGAGAGCCCCTCACCCTCGACATGATGGCGAGGGAGGCCGGGGTGTCGGCGCGTACGTTCTCGCGGCGCTTCGTCGAGGAGACCGGCTACACCCCGATGCAGTGGGTGATGCGCGCCCGCATCGACGTGGCCCGCGAACTGCTGGAGCGCTCGCAGCGGAGCGTGGAGCAGATCGCCGCCGACGTCGGTCTGGGCACCGGCGCGAATCTGCGGCTGCACTTCCAGCACATCCTCGGCACGACCCCGAGCGACTACCGGCGCACCTTCACCCAGGGCGAGTAGCGGGTCGCCCCGCCTGGCGCGATCCTTTTGAACCATGGCGATGTCGCCACTGTCCGGGCCGGACGCCGCGCGCGACGCTGGAGTCGAAGCCGCACAGACATCAAGGGGCAGTCATGACTCGCATCGCCATCAACGGATTCGGCCGCATCGGACGCAATGTGCTGCGCGCCCTGCTGGAACGTGACAGCGACCTCGAAGTCGTCGCCGTCAACGACCTCACGGAGCCCGCCACCCTCGCCCGACTCCTGGCGTACGACTCCACGGCCGGGCGCCTGGGCCGCCCGGTGACCGCCGACGGGGACACGCTCGTGGTCGACGGCCGCCGGATCAAGGTCCTGGCCGAGCGCGAGCCCGCACAGCTCCCCTGGGCCGAACTCGGCGTCGACATCGTCCTGGAGGCCACCGGCCGCTTCACCTCGGCGAAGGCGGCCCGCGCCCACCTCGACGCGGGCGCGAAGAAGGTGCTCGTCAGCGCCCCGTCGGACGGTGCCGACGTCACCCTGGCGTACGGCGTGAACACGGACGCCTACGACGCCGAACTCCACACGATCGTCTCCAACGCGTCCTGCACGACCAACGCGCTCGCGCCGCTGGCCGCGGTCCTCGACGAGCTCGCCGGCATCGAGCACGGCTTCATGACGACGGTGCACGCCTACACCCAGGAGCAGAACCTCCAGGACGGCCCGCACCGCGACGCCCGCCGCGCCCGCGCCGCCGGCGTCAACATCGTGCCGACCACGACGGGCGCCGCCAAGGCGATCGGCCTGGTCCTGCCGAACCTCGACGGCAAGCTGTCCGGCGACTCGATCCGGGTCCCGATCCCGGTGGGCTCGATCGTCGAGCTCAACACGACCGTCGCCCGCGACGTGACCCGCGACGAGGTCCTGGCCGCCTACCGCACCGCCGCCGAGGGCCCGCTGGCCGGCGTCCTCGAGTACTCGGAGGACGCGCTCGTCTCGTCCGACATCGTGGGCAACCCCGCGTCGTCGATCTTCGACTCCGCCCTCACGCGCGTGGAGGGCCGCCACATCAAGGTCGTCGCCTGGTACGACAACGAGTGGGGCTTCTCGAACCGGGTGATCGACACCCTCGAACTCCTCGCCGCCGGCTGATCCGCACCCACAACACGTCGAAGGGCCCCACCTCGCGGTGGGGCCCTTCGACATCGTGCCCGGTGAGGCACTGGCGGAGGCGGGTGGGGCTCCTGAACGGTGCTGTACGGAGGTGAATGCAACCAGAACTGCAACCATCGCCGGCCTATTTGCCGCTCTCCGGGCCGTACCACTGGAGAGCCTGGCCGGTCACTGCGGCGATGCAGGCGTAGTCGTGGTCGCGGTGCAGGAGGGTGAGCCCTTGCAGCTCGGCAGTCGCGGCGACGACGAGATCCACCGCACCCGCACTGCGATGCTTTCCCTGTTTGGTGAGTGCTTCCTGGACCTGCCAGGCGCGGTCGTAGGCGCGGTCGTCGACGGGAACCCAACCGAAGATCAGGCGCATGTCCTCGATGCCGCGCGCCCTGTCGGCGGCCGACCGGGCGCTGTAGAAGAACTCGAGCTCGGTGACCGGGCAGGTGGCGATGAGCCCGGCGGCTGCCGCCTGGTCCCAGCCGTACTGCTCCGCGTCCTCGCGCATGAACCGGGCGAGCGCGCTGGTGTCGATCAGGAACTGAGCCGCGTTCACCGGCGGTAGTTCCCCTTGCTCTCGAACAGCTCCAGATCGAACGCGCCGTCCCCGGCCGCGGCCCGCAGGCGGGCGAGAGCCAGGGCACGGCGTCGACTCTCCAGCACCTCGCGAAGAGCGGTGTTGACCGTCTCCTTCTTGGTGCTTGTCCCGAGGGCTTTGGCCACGTCCGCGACCAGCTCGTCATCCAGGTCGATAACCGTCCGACTCACGAGTGCCTCCATGATATCAAATGTGGGGTGAAGTATATCTCGTCAGGTGTCCGCAGGGCGCGCACACGAGTCCTACGCGGGCATCACGCCATGGATGCGGGAGAGAGTGAAGACGCGTTCCGCTTCGCGCAGGTGGCACCAGGCGTCGAGGTAGGGCGGGTCGAGTTCCAGCTCGCTGAGGGTCCGTACGGTCCGGTTGCCCGAGGTGGCGATGTACTCGACCGTGATGGCCGCACCCGTGTCGATGGCATGGGCGACCTGGCGGACGTCGCTGTACGACAGGTGTTTCGTGTATCCGGCGACGATCTCCTCGGTGTCCGTCGCGAAAGGTGCCCCGCTGCCGAACGGGTCGGGTTCCGGTGCGGTTGGCGGGGCCTTGAGCAGCCGGTCCGCCAGGACGTCCATCCCCACGTCGGCCGGCAGATCCGCGGCGTGGGCTGCGGTGGTCCGGGGGCCGCGCCGCCCGGTGTTCCTTCGCGGGGGCGGGACGGCAGCAGCGGCCCTCTGCGGCAGGCGCTTTTCGATGCGCACCGTTCCCCCGGCGGTCTCGGCGACCGGGGCGTAGCCCGCGGCACGGAGCGCGGCGAGAGTCGTCGTGGGTGGGCTGCCGCTGACCAGGACCGTCGGGGCGAGCTGCCGCAGGGCGAGCTTGGACAGTGCGCGGTGGGCGGCGAGTTCGGCCAGGAGCGCGGGCTCGTCGCCGTGGATGACACAGGCCGCGGGGGCGATGCGCACCCGTCCATGACCTCGCGCGGTGTCGGCGATGAGATAGGTCAGCGGCTGTGGCAGGGCCGTGGCGGAGCTACCGGCCAGGTCGGCTGCGATGTCGTCCGGGGTGCGGCCGGCGTCCAGGGCCCGGCGGATACTGCCGGTACTGAAGCGCCATACCGACGCCGTGCCACTGGTCTCCCGGTCGGCCGTCGAATCCAGCAGCGCCGCGAGTCGCGCCGACGGGGTGCCGGTGACGACGGCGGTGAGGTCGGCGCCGATCCGGGCCGTCGTGGTCGCGGGCGGCAGCAGCCGCCGGGCCGTGATGTCGAGCTCCTCGTCGGCGTGGGCCGCCAGGTGGGCACCGAGCGGGGACAGCGCACCCCGTGCCAGCACGCCCAGCAGTTCGCCTTCGCGGATCACGGTGCTGAAAGGTGCCGTGTCCTCCGACGAGGCGTCGTCGGCGAGCGGACGGTGCCAGGCCACGAGCGGCCCCAGCTCCGAAGCGACCTTCACACCCTGTCCTGCCGGGAGCTCCGCCGCCGCGGTGAGCAGCCCGTGGCGGGCTTGCAGACAGCCGCTGCACTCAGGCGCACCGGCGAGCGCGGGAAGCGCCTTGTTGTCTTCGTCGCGCGCCCGGGTGGGGGTGAGCGGCAGGTCCCGCCATGCCCGGAGCAGTACGGCGAGTTGTTCTGCGGGCTCCTGCTCGGCCCAGGTGTCGTACGCCTCGGTGGGAGGTACACGATCGCCGTCGCGGGCCAGCAGCCCGGCGGCGTACGCGGTCTCCAGGGCGATACGTACGACGGCGTCGTCCGCTTGGGCTGCCTTGCCGATGCGGGCCAGTTCACGCGCGCCGATCCCGCCCGACTTCAGTCGGGCCGGTGGAGCGGTGGCGCACGCCGACAGGACGGAGGCGGCATGGGCCGCGAACGCGGTGGCGGCCACCGCGGCCTCCCGCTCCACCTCCGAGGAGGTGATGGGCACCAACTGTGTGGCGGGCGGCAGGGGTTCGAACGGAGCACGCCAATCGGGGCCCCGCAGAGCCAGGGCCACCTCGACCGGCATCCGGACGGTCCCGTACCTGTGACGGTCCTGGACCAGAAGCCCGCGGTCGAGTGCCCATCGGGCGCCTGGCCGGAGGTCGTCGTCAGGGGCCCCGAACACGACGAACAGTGACTGCCGCGGCGTGGACCTGGCGCTGTGCTCAAGCAACTTCCGTGTGGCCGCCGGTGCCCCCGCCACCAGCGCGGCGACCCGTTCCGCGTCACCGTGATGCTCCACCAGAGCCGCGAGTCGCTGCTGCTTGGTGCCGGGTGGCCTGATACCCAGCACCGTCAGCATGCCGCGCAGTTCCTCCGAGGTGGTGCCAACCAGCAGCTCCTCCAGCGGGGCGTCAAGCCCCAGGGGCGTGCTCCACGCCTGTCGCAAGGGCGTGGACATGCGGAGTGCCGCGTTGCCGTCGTGCCACACGAGCGCCCGATCCGACAGCGCCTCCAGGGTCGCGTCCAGTGTGTGTACCGCCGCGGGGGACGTCGAGCCGAGCAACACCGCGAGGCTGTCCCGGGTCGCCCGCGCCCCCAGGGCTGCCAGCGCCTCGGCGGCCTGCAAGCACGGCAGCGTGAGGTGCGGCAGGACGAGTGCCACGGACCCCGGACGTTGGAGACGGTCCGCCAGTTCCCCCACCGAGCGTGGTTCCGGAGAGGAGGCCGCGTCCTTCCGCATGGCCAGTACGCGTGCCAAGCGGGAACGGTCGAGTTCGCCCAGCCAGGTCGCAAGCGTCGATCGGGACTTCATGAGGGTGCACCTCGACTGACAGGAAACGTCACAGGCGGGCCGAGCCGCTTCGGCGCCAAGACCCCGGAAACGGCTCCTGTGGACAAAAACCAGGACAACGAGGGCTGAGGGACAACGTCGAAGGGCCCCACCTCGCGGTGGGGCCCTTCGACATCGTGCCCGGTGAGGCACTGGCGGAGGATACGAGATTCGAACTCGTGAGGGGTTGCCCCCAACACGCTTTCCAAATGTTCGTCTGGGGGTCCGGGGATGATCAGGAGCGTCCTGACCTGCGGTGGAGCAGAGTCACGGGCATGTCCTGGACGGTGCTGAACAGCGGTGAATGCAACCGGAACTGCAACCACCAGGCGTCGGGTTCTTGCTGGTCAGACGGAGCCCCTGCCTCGCGACACCAATCCGTTCCCGGAACACGACCGAGCGGACGGTGCGGGTGTTCGTTCATCAGACTGGTCTTCTTGTAACCCCTTCGAGGCCATGGGGCATGTGATAGCTCTGAGTCGGTGGAGTGGGTCAATGCGCAGGTGGGCCAATGTCGTTGACGTCTCAATTACATGACGGGGAACTGAGCAAGTGGTGTGCCAGACGGTTCATCGGTTCGGCGGAGGCTGTCAGCCGGATAGTGAGCGCCACTCGCGGCCGCAGGCCAGTTTTCCCGAGTGGACAGGTAGACGGGCGGCACTGGGCCTCGATCGGCGGCGCTTTCGGTACCCGCCTGGCCACGCTGGTGCAGCCCGCACCGCCGTACTACGCACTGCATGGTCTGGTGGCGGCCAAGCTGGCCAGCTCTGCATGGGCCAATGAGCAGGCCGCGCTCTACCTGACTCACGCCGGCCTCAGCGAGCGGGAACGCTCTAGAGCACTCGACCTGCGCCCGACCGCAACGGGGTGGCTCGACCTTCTCCCCGTGGCCCGTTCCGTACCGTCACGGCATAGTTCCGACGCGGAACGCGCTGGCTTCGTCCACAGCGTCATGGACGCCCCCCGCGCGGAGGTTGGCAGCATCGTGCGGCCGAACTCCCGGTCCGACCGCTACATGCCGGCGGAGCCTGTGCTGGCAGACCTGTTCGCCCGTACCCGTGCTTACTCTGCGCAGCACGCACCTCCCGGACGGCTTGGTACCCGCGGTGCCGAGGCTGGGCTCGCCCGTGTCTGCTGGCTGTTGGACATGTTCGAGGACGTCTATCGGTCCGGCACTATCCACGAGTCGATGCACCAAGTCTTCCGACCAAGCGTCCCCAGCGTGGAGATGATGCGCGCGGCCGCGAGCGAATCGGTGGTGGACGAGCTGACGCGGCTGGCGCGGCAGACAGAGGTCTATGGCGCCCTGGCCGAGATGCGTCGGCTGGCGGGGGATCCTTCCGAGGGCCAGCCGCTAGGCATCTCCGGGCCCGTTTTCGTCAATCACTGGGCCGATGGCGACCTGTTGATACCCGGCCCGGCTGGCTCCACGCTGATCGACGTCAAGACGGTGGTGAAGACCGACAAAGCGGATCGCTCCGTGCGCTGGCTGTGGCAGTTGATCGGCTATGCCTGGCTAGACATTGCCGATCGCTATCGGATACGCCACGTCGGGCTGTACCTCGGTCGGCACGGTGTGCTCGTCACCTGGAGCCTGGACTCCCTGACCGGGATTCTGTTGCGCGGCGGCGATCAGGACGAGGCACGCGCCGAATTCCGTGCCCTGGCCGAGCGAATGCTCCTCAAGGAAGGAGCACGGCTGCCTGGGCCAGATGCGGACCTGCCGCGGTAGGCCGATACGACATGGCGGTTGGCCGCGGACTGTGGCAGTCGACGATGCGGCCTGGTGGCTTATGGTCCAGAGTCTTCGGCCGTTCCCTGCTCGGTGCCAGCCCGCGAGAGTGGCGGTGACGCTGCAGCACAGCCTGGCCATCTGACGGGCACTCAGCGATGTCAGTGGTGTGCCGTACAGTCCGACCCCGGACGACGCTGCCAGTTCCCGTCGGCAGCTCCGCCCACGAAAATTCCGTACCGCATCGTTGCGTACATCGGTACTTTCTTTGGTGAGCGCGTACTTGTCAGAGCGAGGCGAGACACAGTGCAAGAACCCGTACCTGTCACCGTCTACCAGTCCAGCTTTGCCGCCTGCGCGCGGTCGTTGGACCCTAGCCTGCTCAAGACGCTGCGTATCAGCGAATCTGCCGTGCTCGTGATGGAGGCTTTTGTCTCACTGTGCAGGGCACTCACCAATGACAGTGACCCGCGGCCGTGGCAAGAGCGGGTTGAAGACTGCTTTTCAGGGGTTACGGAAGAGCGGCTGACAGACCTGTTCCAGGCATTCGTTGACGAGTGTGAGAGCGAGCAGTTTCAGCGCTGGGCGGAGCGGTTTAAGAATCAGAACTACAGCAGCTTTGCTGAGCGCCTACTGGGCGCCGCAATGTATAGGCGTTTCGTTGATGCCCTGAAGCAAGACGGTGCTGTTGTCGCGCTGGCGGTTCGACGTGGTGTCCGTGCGCTCACTCCCTTCGTTGTGGCATGGAATGACGCCGTCAAGATTTCCTCGCAAAAGCAACTGAAGGACGTCCAGCCGGCCAACCTCATCACGGTGAATGCCGTTGAAATGCTGGTGTCGCTCGACGACTTCCTCGGGGAGAAGGTCCTTGCCTCTCTGCCCATGGAAGTGACAAGCGCGAAGAGTTCTGACCTTGCGACGCTGGCGCCGGAGGGCGTAGACAGCCTCGTCGCCAGCTTCCGCTCCATGGTGGCGGAAGCTTCCGTCAAGCGTGTGGAGCGCAGGAACTCTCCGCTCGTGAGGAAAATTCGAGGAGCGCGAGACGCTCTTCGCTTCTCGGAGGACGGCGTCTCCCAGGCCGCCAACTCCCTCATCGAACTGCTTGACCGCATCATGCGCGAAAGCTTCAAGCCGGCCGAGGTGCTGGATTGGGTAGATGCCAACCTTCCCGGAGGGAAGGATCTGACGCATGAAGTACAGGGGCAGATACGCCCGACCAAGCGTGCGGAAGCCCTGTGCTTTGTTTACGGTGGTGACCCCATCCTGCCGCGTGAGGTTACCGAGAACGATGATGGTCAAGGCCCCGATTTCCTCCACGACGTGATCGCAATTGCATTGGTCTCCATTCGGAACCAGCTGCAGAAGATGAAGCACGCTGATCACGGCACGCCTGAGGAGAAGAGCCAGCTCTTGGGTGTCCTATCGGCACTCGAAGGGGCCCTAATGCTGGGTCTCACTATTGGCAGTCTGTCAGCTGGGTCGGAAGCCTCTGAGGAATTGCCTGCGGCGTAGCTGTTTTGAAGGCCAGGATCGTCAGCTCGACGGGCAGGGCGCTGAGCTCATTCGCCAGGAGTGTCGATGACTCACAACCCCGTGACAGGCCGCCCGGTGAGCGCCTGGGCGATCTGCCAGAGCTGGCCGCCGCGGGACGCCTTGACGAGTACCACGTCGTCGGGGCGGAGGATGGAGTCGAGGTAGGCGGCGGCGGTGATGTTGTCGCCGACCAGCGCGATGTCTGGCACTCCTGCCGCGCCTGCCGCGAGGGCGAGTTGCTTGGCCATGGCCCCGCCGACCGCGACGACGAGGTCGACGCCGTTCTCGGCTGCCATGCGTCCGACTTCGCGGTGGGCTTCGACGGCTTCGTCGCCCAGTTCCAGCATTTCTCCGAGTACGGCGATCCTCCGGCCGCCTGCGGCCTCGGCCGTGTCGCCGTCTGCCTCGGTCATCAAGACTCTCCGTGGTGAGTGAGGGGCGCGAAGGTGATCGCGCGGCCGGTGTAGGAAGCGGACATGCGGCTGAGGGGGACTCGGTCGTGTGTCTGGCCCCAGGCCGACGGATCCCGGAAGTGGATCGTCGGGTCGGGGCCGTCCTCGTAGCCGCGAAGGATGACGAGGTGGCCGCCGGCGCGACCGTCGTCGGGGAACTGCTCGGTGACGGACACGATGAGCGGGGCGTCATCGAGCCGGTTCGGAAGGTCTTCGACCGAGACGGGCTCGGCGGTGGAAGGGACTCCGAGGTCGGTCGCCAGGCTCGCGATCCCCGCGTGAAGTGCTCCACGCGGGGTGAGAACCTCATGCTTGACCGCGAGTTTCAGCAGTTCCGTGACTGTGGGGGCTTCGCGGCCGTAGGCGAGCAGGATCATTCTCAGCGAGGCCAGGCCGCACGCCCGGTTGGACCATTCGATCCTGTCCCCGAGTGCCCATCCGCCGTGCAGGTCCCATTCGGCGGGGTCGATGAGCTGACGGCACAGGGGGACATCGTGGACGCGCGGCACAGTGGCGGGCTCCTACGGCGAGACGGCAGCCTCCCGGGCGCGTGTGGTGTCGGCGAACGCGGGAGTGGGCAGGGGGACATCGTATGGCGGGCGGGCCAGGGCCTCGTGGAGCATCGCCAACACGACGTCCGTGTGCGTGAGTCCGACCATCGCCGCCCCCACCGCGTAGTTGCTGTTCCGGGACATGCCCGGCGTGCTGTTGACCTCCAGCACGTACGGATCGCCGTCCTCGGTGAGGATGAAGTCGATGCGTGCTGAACCGCGCAGCCCGAGTCCGTCCCACAGAGTCCCGGCGTGCCCGGTGACTTTGTCCAGAACCTCGGGCTCCAGCTCGGCGGCGCGCACGGTGACGGCGCTCCTGGAGTCCACGTCGAGCTTGGTGTCGGCGTCGTAGAAGTCGGCGTCGGTCGCCTCGGTGGCCAGCGGCGGGAAGACGACGATCGAGCCGCCCGGCAGTTCCAGGAGCCCCACCGTCATCGGCGTGCCCGCCACGTACTCCTCGACGAGCACCTCGGCCTCGTCGTCGCCAGCGGCTTCCGCGAGAGCGGCGGGCAGGTCCGCCGGATCGCGTACGAGGCTCATGCCCACGCTGGACCCGCCGAAGGGTGGTTTGACCATCACGGGGCGCCCGTTCCAGGTGCCCGGGCCGCCGGACCAGACGTGCCAGCCGGGCGTGGGGACGCCGAGGGTCAGCATCACCTGCTTGCAGAGGATCTTGTCGGCGGCCACCGCGGATGCAGCGACTCCGCTGCCGCAGTAGGGCACGCGCAGGTAGTCGAGCAGTCCCTGCAGCCGGCCGTCCTCGCCGTAGGGTCCGTGGAGATTGGAGAGTGCTACGTCGTAGCCGGCCAGGTCGACGATGAAGTCAGGTTCGCACGGGTCCAGAACCTTCGACTGGGTCCCGATCTCTTCCAGTGCCGTACTCAGTGCAGTGACGGATCGCTGCTCGACGGGGCACTTTGAGTGGTAGAGCCTGTCCTCGGCGGACACGGGCCCGTAGATGAGGGCAACTCGGAGGCCCTGACGGCTCTGCCCCCACTCACGAAGTTCCCTGGCGGCCTTCTGCAGTGCGCCGTCCGAGCTGGGGTTGAGGAAGCGAGTCATGCGAGTACCCCTTCGAAGGTGTGGGTGACCGGGCCGCCGACCCATTGCGTTCGGGTCGGTCGGGTGTCGTGGGGCCGGACGGTGAGGGGCTGCCCGGCGAGGTTGTGGACGGTGACAGCGCGCCCTGCGACCAACCCGCGCAGGGTGGCGATGACGACGGCGGCGACGGCGCCGCTTCCGCACGACAGGGTTTCGGCCTCGACCCCGCGCTCGTAGGTGCGGATCCTCAGTGCCTGATGACCTGCGGATTGAACGAAGTTGACGTTCGTGCCCAACGGGGCAATGTCGGCGTGGTGGCGCACGAGGCGCCCGACCGTCACCGTGTCGATGGTGTCCACGTCGTCGACGATGGCTACGACGTGTTCCGTGCCGGTGTGGGCGCTGTCGAACCAGGTCGGTCTGCCGTTGATGACGGCTTGTAACCGGCGTGGGTGGACCGCGCCGACCTCGGCCGTGACCCATACGGAGTCGTCGGACACGACCGCCTCGTGCTCCACGCCAGCCATGTGGAGACCCATCTGCCGGAAGCCGTGATCATGGTGCGCGGCCCAGGCGGAGCACCGTAGGGCGTTGCCGCACATGGTCGCGGTCGAGCCGTCCGCGTTGAAGCAGGTGACGTCGAGGACGGCGGGGCTGTTGCTGACCAGTCTGCTGATGACCAGGCCGTCCGCACCCACGCCGGTACGCCGGGCGCACAGGCGCTCCGCCTCCTTGGACCATTCCTTGTCGTCGTCCGGCCCGAGGTCGCAGAGCAGGACGAAGTCATTTCCCGCGCCGTGGATCTTGCGGAAGCGTCGCATGGCGAAGTTCCTCGCTTGGTGAGGTGGGAGTGAGGGGGCGGTGCCCGAGCAGGGCGGGGTCAGTGGCGGTCGATGGGCCGGTATGTGGTCCGGGCTTCTCGCATGACCCAGGGCTCGCGTCGGGCGAAGATCAGTACGCGGTGGGCTGCGGTGCCAGCGGACCTCATGTCCCGGACGCGCTGGTACTCGCCGTCGAGGTAGACGAAGTCACCGACGTGGACATCGCCTGGAGGCCGGGTGTGCCCGATCGTTCCGGCGGGTGGCGGAGGCAGGGGAGGCGGTGCCTTGGCTCTGTGCTCGTACATCAGCGCCTCCAGATGCCGAGCAGGAGGGAGCCGCCGAGTGCGACGAGGCTTGCCACGTAGGCGAGTTGTTGGTTGCGGGGGCTCATAGGGTTCCGATCAGGTGGTGCTCCACGCGGGCGCGGACCGACGGGATGCCTATGTCGGGGAGGGGCACCCAGGCTGCCGCACCGGTCTCGATCATCGACGGGAACACGGCGCCCGAGTGGGCCCGGAACAGGTAGCGGATGCCGACCCGGAAGCGGGGCCCGTACCGGTGCTGTCCTGGTCTGGTCACGTCGACCAGGAAGGGGCCCTCGGCGCCGGGCTGCGTCCACACGTCGCGGATGCCGACCTCCTCGGCCAGCAGGCGCAGGGCCGCAGCGCTGAGGGAGTCGTCCACCTCCTCCGGTTCCGCCTCCGCGAGGGCGTAGCCTCCGTCGTGTCGCAGGCACAGGACGCGATCGTGCTCGTCGACGACGACCGCGCCCGTTGTCACGAGGGGGCAGCGCTGGTCGTGGGTGCAGGTGCGGCGCTGGGAGTGGTCGCGGGCCGCGTCGTAGACCGGCATCAGCGCCATCCTGTCGGCGGGGTGCTCGTAGATGTAGTGGGAGAGCTCCCGCACGATCTGGTCGTCCTTGACGCTCACGGGGCATCCAGCCCGTTGCGCTCGGCGTAGATCCACAGCAGGCGCCGCGTCAGCAGGGCGACATTGCGGAGGTAGATGTAGGTCCCGAAGGCGGGTGTTTCGGGGTTCGGCCGGCTGGTGAGGTCGACCAACTTGGTTCCCTTGCGGAGGAGTTCGCGCACCTCACTGTCGTCGTCGGCGCCCAGGTCCTCGCGTAGGAGGAGATTCAGGTGCCTGGCGATCGCCGGCACCTGCTGGTCCATCGCCGCGCGGGTCGTGGTGTCCATCCGCAGGCCGAGGACGGTGTTCGTCCGCGAGGAGATCGCCTCTACGTCGATGGGGGTGCCGTCGCCCTCGGCCGCCTTGAACGTCTTGCCCGTACTTGCCACTGTCATCACTGGCCCCTCCGGAGCACGCTTTCAGCCGTGCCTATAACGCTAGGAAGGGAGGTGGATGGGGCTCTATGAGTGTGCCGGAACTTGCCGGGCATTCACCCGAGAGATTCGATGGCAGCGGTGATGATTTCCCGCACTGCGGCACCGTAGACGGCAAGTTCTGCCAGCTCGCTGAACGTCTTGGCATACATGGCAAGTTCGTTTTTCTGGACGACGGTGAGATGAGCCGAAATCAGTTCGACGTTCACCAAATCGTCGTCGTACAAGAAGAATCCCTCGACCGGCCACAGACCCGAGCGGTCGGCGTCCTGGGGGATGATGCCGATGCTCACCGACGGAAGGGCCATGACGCTGAGCAGATAGCCGAGTTGGCCTGCCATCACATCGGTGCCGCCGATGCGGTACCGCAGCACGCTCTCTTCCAGGAGGATGGCGAACTTATGGTTTCCGTAAACGACCTGCTGCTTCTCGACGCGCACCTTGACGGCCGCCGGCACATCGTCGATGAGTCCTCGGCGGTCACGGATAGAGGTCAGAAGCGCGGTGATGTACGAGGCCGTCTGCACGGGGCCGGGGATGAGCCAGGGTGAGTAAATACGGAAGCGTTCGGTGCGTTCCCATAGAGGAACCACGGACTCCTGCGCCCACTTGAGACCGTGGCGTTCCATCTTGCGCCACTCGACGTACATGCCTTCAATTCCGCGGGCCGTCGAGATGAGGTCATCTGCTTGGTCCTCCGCACCGCAGGCGGAACACCAAGCGTGAAGGTCGCGCTCCGAGGGCGCGCGTGTGCCGCTCTCGAAGCGCGAAGCCTTCGACTCGTGCCAGCCCAGGCTTTGGGCCAATGCTCGCTTGGTGAGTCCGGCCGTTTTCCGGATCTCGGCCAGACGTTGTCCGAGCGCCTTGCGGGCTTCCTGGACGCTCGAAGAGGGCGATGTCATGTCGGCGCGACGGTGGTGTTCGGGCTTGTCAGGCCGGCTCGAATGCGGCGTGGGGCGTCGCGCGCTGCCACACGGCCTCGAAGGCCGAATCGCAGAGCTTCGCCACCTCAGGGTCTTCCGTGAGCTCGACCTCCATGTTCTCGCCCTCACCGTCGAAATAGTTGACGAGGACGAGACGGGAGTCGAACAGCCAGAAATCGTTGCCCGGAAGCGCGATGTCGGTCGCAGAGCGCCGCGAGAGCCACCGCACGCCTTCGCCGGCCGCGATGTTCAGCCCGTCCGTGACGTCGTACTCGAAGCGGATGTATTCGCTGACCGGTGTCGAGATGACGCGGGCGCGTCGGACCTCGACGCCGCGCGAGGTCGCCTCCGTGACGATGGCGTGCCAGTCCGCCCAGCGCTCGGCGGGGTCGAGGACCACGCCGGCCTTCCAGTCGATGAAGGCCGGGTCCGACTTCATGTAGGCGTCGCGCATCTCCAGATGGACAGCCGTCCTCTGGCAGTCACGGAACAACTCCTCAAACGTCGGGGTCCTCATGGTCCTTCTTCACCTCCAGGAAGAACTGCACCATGCGCCGGGGGATCTCCACGACCGACTCATGGCCGGGGATGTCCATCTGTGTGAGGCGCTCGAAGTCCTCCACTTTCCAACCCTGCACGAGGTAGCTGTCCTTCTCCTCGTCGAGGTAGATGGTGGGGGAGCCGCCACTGGGACTCTCCGGGTCCTTGCCGAGCTTGCGTAGGGCCATGATGTCCTCCTCGGATGCCGGTAAGGATCTCTGTGCCAGAGCTTGCCCGCGACCGGGCTGCCGAGCGAGGAACTTGCCGAAACTTGCCAGAACTTCGGCTGGAGAGCTTCGAGGGGTTGCGGGTAGGACTCGTGGCCGGGCCCACTCAGTTGTCGATCCACGACGATTTGCACATCGCCATCACCGCGCTGCGAGGCGAACGCCTCCATGACAGTCCAGACCGGCTTCCACTCGCCAGTCTCCGCTCCGGCGAGCCCGCGTCATGCCAGTGATAGTTGGCCAGACTGAAGCGGTAGTTGATCGGGGCGAAGTCCCAAGCGAGCGCTGCCCAGGGCTGCTTCACCTGCACGTTTGACAACTCCTTGCGCAAACACAACAGTTGGTCACCGTCATGTGACTACTGGTACATGGCATCGCGTAACCGCTCCGGCTACATCGGAATCGCACACGCCAGACTTGTGAGCTGCGTGTGACGAGCGACTGGCACTTCACCACGGGACATTTGTCCGTGCGACCAGCGGCTCACCTGATCCCGCCGAATGCCGGTCGGCACCGAACGGACCGGAGACGTGAACCGGGCTTGTGACGTGACGGCGCACGCCGACCTCGGGAGGCGCGCAGCGGCCGTTTTGACGCCCGGCGTCAACGGCGAGGGGCTCTGCCCCGAGGCGCGCTATCTCTGAAGAGGACGATTCTGATGATTACCAACTCAGCCGGGGACTTCGACCTCGATGAGTCGGCTATCCCACCTCTCACGCGCCGTCCCGACGAGCCGAAGGCTCCGGAACCGGTTGCGAAGTTGCGCCGTGCGTGGAAAACCATGGCGAGCAATCCGCTGTGCAAGGACGCCCAGGACGATGAGTCCAGGAACACCGTCACTTTCGGCGCCGTGGACCCAGCCCACCTTGTGGCGCTTGCCAGCGTGAGCAGCGACGTCAACCTGCTTTTCCGTAAGCCGGTCGCGGGCGGAGCTCTGTACCTGCTCGGACCACATCGGCGGTACCTCGACCTCATGGTCCTGCCCGACCTCATCAATGGGCGCTGGGGCGACACCATCTTGACTGCCATGGATCCCAAGGCGGACGGTCAGCCTCCGGCCTACAGCACACTGCATGTCGACGATGACACGGGTACCCAGCGCCCTCTGGCTATCCTCACCATCCGGATGCGAGACAGGCGCGCCCTGGCTGAGGCCGTGTACGACAGCATGGTCAACACCTACATGGCAGACTCGAAGCGGCGCAATGTCTACACCGGCAGCATTCTCCAGGAGGGTGTCAAGGAGCCACTGACGCTGTTCTTGGTGCGGGTGCTGTTCGACGACGGGACGCACGAGACCTACCTGATCACCGGTGACGGCAACAGTAGGTTGATCAGCTTGTGGCTCGCCCGGACTGGCGGCGACATCCACGAGGCTGCCAGCGCCTGCGTGGCGGCCATCATCGGTTCGGTCGACCGCAAGTTCCCCCGCAGCGCAGCGGAATTGCGTCGTGCTCGGAACGGGGTGGCGGCCATGGCACATCGCGTTAGGGCCGGCCTGGAGGAAGACACCCTCACCGAGGCGACCCGCCGCGAGGGCCATACGCTCAGCTTCCCGGCCATGGTCGTGGTCGGTGCAAGGGACGACACCGGTACTGCCATGGCCGACCTCGTCGTTGCCCGTGATGACCTTTTGAGCAACCTCCACACCCGAGTTACACCGTGGTCAGAGACCGCACAGAACTCCCAGGGCATGCGACGGGTCTACCGCAATGCCGGGACCACCGGCCTGGTCAACGACAACGAGTACAAGATCCTCACCGGTACCGCCCGAGTCGATGACCTCCAAACCTTCCTGGGCCTTCCTCCGCACCGTCTCTGGGCATCGGCGGTACACCAGCAGGTTCTCCTGGCCGGAAGTCGGGCGGTGGAGATGAAGGAACTGCTGCGCCAGGAATTCGGGTTCCGGCGCGCCGACCGGCAGCTGATCGGCAAGTGCACAGGTGCGTTGATCCTTTCTCCCTACCGCAGCGACACCATCGACCAGGCGCTTCGTGCCTTTGACAACGGCGGGACCATCACGGACCTGGTCTGGAAGCGCCCCTGGGAGCTCACGAAGGGATTGGATCCGGTGGAGGTCCTCGACGAGATCCTCACCAAGGCCCTGGTCGGTGACGAGACAGCCATCGCGGAGCTGACCGTTCTCGGGGGAACCGCCGCCATCCTGCGTGGGCTGATCACCCGTGACCGCGGCTCCAAGTTGGGTGTGAAGGCCGAGCCGCTCAAGAGCCCCTACCGAGCCACTCCCACCCGGCTCCTCACGCTCCTGTCCTCGACTCTCGGTGGCCGCAAGATGTTGCATTCGATCGCTTGCGCCCACGTCACGGACACCCGGACCGTAAAGGCGTTCCACACGCGCGTCGATGCGATCGACGGCCGCACGGTGGAAGACGGCGATCCCGTCATCGACAAGGCCCGTGCCCAGGTGTCGATCCGCTTCGAGTGGGACCTGGCCTGGTATGCCGACACCAAGCTGGCCGAGGAGACCGTTGCCGCGACCCGGAAGGAGCTGGCTGCGGCCGGTAAGGAGGACGGCGATCTCCCCCTCCCACCGCACGTCAAGGAGCAGAGGAACCTCGACTCCGCGCTGACCTCCGCGACCAAGGCAGCGCACGCGCTAGCCGAACTCTCCGAGACGGACCCTCTGGGATCGAAGGTATTCGGTTCCTGGGAAGCGGTCGACGAGTGGAAGCAGCGCCTTGATGGCGTGAAGGGTTTCCTGGAGTACGGTCCGAAGAAGCCGTTGAAACCGCTCACCGACGCCATGACGGCGGTCCTGAACCGCAGTGAAGAGGACGGGGAGGACGACTGATGCTTCCCCCAACCATTCGCCGCCCCCTGCTCGGTGTGGCCACACTGCTCCAGCCGCTGCTTTCGCCGACCATGCTGACCGCCGGGCAGGTCAACGAGGAGAAGCTCCAGGCATACACGGCGGTGAACGGACGTCCGTCGCGGTGGTACAGGCGGGTCGCGTCGCCGTGGCGGTTGAAGTCCACGTCGGTGAAGAGGGCGACGACTTCGGGTCGAACGGAGGTGGAGGGCATGGGGGATTCCTTGTGCGGTCGTAGGTTCGGCTGGGCTGACGAGTTGGGCGGCAGGCGGTGCTCGGGGCACCGGATTCGTGCTCACCGCGACTGGTGAGTGAGGGATGACGACGGCGTGGATGTGGGGAGTACCGCGGCGGTGCCTCGCGCAGCGGGCGGGATGTGGGACGTGCGGGCCTGCGCGGCCCGTGCTTGGCGTCCGGGCACGTGCCGGTCGCCCAGGCGTCGGATGCGCCAGGTGAGGGTCCTGGCCGGTGAGGTGGCGTCGTCCAACGAGCGCCGCCCGGCTGCGCGGTGGAGGAGTTCGGCCGGGTCGTGACCGGCGGCCTCGGCGGCGGCGAGGGCCGTGGCCAGTGCCTCCCAGGCGGGCTCGGTGAGGATCTGCTCGGCGTAGGCCGGAACCGCATCGCGTACGTGGTGGGCATACGTGAGGACAGTGGTGGCCGGAGGTTGGCGGGCGGCCAAGGCGGCCAGAGGCATTACCGCGGCCTGGTCGTAGGCGGCCTGGAGGTGGACCAAGGTCTGGCGGGCGGCGGCCACCTGCCGGTCGTGGTGTTGGAGCGCGTTGTGGCGCTGGACGGCGGCGACGATGAGGATGGCGGCGTCCAGGAGCATCGCCAGCCCGGAGCCGTCGGCAGGGTGGTGGCGCATGGCCTTGATCGCGCCGCGCAGGGCGCGGGCGTGCTGGTGGTCGACGCGGGCACGGGTGTGGGCGGCGTACTCGAAGGCGACTGCGGCCCGGCGGAGTTCGGCCTTCAGGTGGGCGGGGGCATAGAGAGGCAGGGCGTAGAGGGCCTCGCCGAAGGCGGCCAGGTGGGCCTGAGTGATGTCGGCGGAGCTGTGGTCGATGTGGTCGCGGATGCGTTCGGTGGCCATGGCGGCTTGGTGCCACGGGTTGGGTCGGCGCCCGGCAGGTGTGGTCTCGAGAGGACCGGCCTCGGCGGCGGCGAGGCGCTGTCGGATCTGGGGGAGGGAGAGGTCGGTGGCAAGGTTGGAGCCGGAGTAGAAGACGGGCTCGCCGTCGGCGTTGGTGTCACCAGGCAGGGCGACCTTGTAGCCCTGCAGATCGCCGGAGGGCAGGGTTCTGGTTTCGACCTGGAGGCCGGCGTCGGCGAGCAGGTTGAAGAACTCCTCCAGATTCTTGGCGTGGGCGAGCGCCGTGCGGACGACGTGGCGGAGTTCCTCGCGCACGGTTCTGGTGCGGCCGGTGCGCTTGGCCTTTTCCTGTTCGGCGCGGGTGGGGCGCTTGGCGGCCGGGGTGCCGGCGGCGGCCTGGCGTCCGTGGGAGAGGCGGGTGAGGTCGAACTCTTCCTCGATCGAGGTGAGTTCGGTCATGGCGCGGTGGTAGTCGTTCCAGTTGCGGGGCGGTCGCAGGTCGCCGCGCATTTTGGTGGCGACGATGTGGATGTGATCGTCCGCGTGGCGCACGGCGATCCAGCGGCAGCCGTCCGGATCGTCGACGGGGGCGATGCCTGTCGCGTGCACGATGCGACGGGCCACCTGCGCCCATTCGGCGTCGGTGAGGATGCGGTCTTCCGGCGCCGCGCGCAGCGAGCAGTGCCACACCTGCCCCTCGGGCGCGTGGTCGCCGGCCTGCTTGACGCGCAGGTCGAGGGCCTTGACGAGCTGGTCCATCCGATCGTCGTGGCCGGGGCTGCCTTTGGGGCCGGGATCGGGCACGAAGCCGTCCCACGAGGCGACGATGTGCTGGTCGGTGTGGACGGTGGCGGTACCGGGCCCGAAGAGGTACTTCAGTACGCCGCGGGTGTTGCTGCCCGGCTTGACGATGTTCGCGATCACGCCTGGCCTGCCTTCTGCTCGGCGGCCCGGAAGGCAGCGTCGTCCACCGCCCGCACCGTGTCACGGGCGGTGGCCAGGAGGCGTTCGGCACGGTCCAGTACGGCGGCGTCCACAGGGTGGGGATCGCCCTCGGAGTTGAGGCGGCGGGCGATCTGATTGGCGTTGGTGCCGATCCGGGCGATCTGCGTGCGAAGGGCTGCGAACTCGTCGATCGCGTCGTCGTAGACGGTGCGTTGGTCGGGCGGATGCGTCTCGCCGTTGACGAAGGCCATCACGACCGCGCCGACCAGGTGGGCGCCGGCGATGCCCAACGCCTTGGCCCTGGCTACGATCGCGGCCTTCTCGTCGTCGCTGTAGCGGGCATCGACACGGGCCTCGCGACGGCCGTCGTCACTACGCTCGCGGCGGCGCAGGACACGGTAGAGCGCGGCTTCGTCGGCAGCGCGCACGACAGTCGGCTGCTGCTCGACGGCGACGTCTTCGCCCACCCCCGACCCCTGCTCCGGCGCGCCCTCGCGCCGGAGCAGCTCCTCCGCCACCCCCGGGGCGGAGGAGTCCGCCTTGGACCGGCCCATGGACGGTCCAAGGCCATTGCTTGCTGTGCTGTTGAGGCCGGTGGTCATCTCCTGCTGAGGGGTCGGGAATTCGTGGTGAGGGTCGTGCATGCGGTGGGTCTCCGTGGGGTGCGTTTGCGGGTGTCAGGCGGCGCTGGCGGGGGCTGTGTCGAGTGGCGCCTGCGGCGGGGAGGAGGCATCGCCGCGCCCGTCGAGAGGCTCGGTCTCGACGCCGTCGTACGCGACGGGCTCGACCGCGCTGGTGCGCTCGGCTTTCAGCTGGTCGCGCAGGGCGCGGGCGCGTTCCTGGCCGATGTGTAGTTCGCGGCGCAGGCTCTCGGCGGTCAGCCGGTCGGTGCTCCATTTGGCGGTCAGGAGTCGGGCTGCGTTCAGGATTTCGGTGTCGGTGCGTGTGCGATCGGTGGTCGACTTGGTGCTGGCGGGCCGCCGACTGGGCGCCCGACGCGGGGCGGCTCCGGTCGGCCTCGTCGCCGGTGCCTCGTCGACCTTCACGGGGGTCGACTCGGCCTGGTCAGACCTCGACCGTGGGGCCTGCTCGCCGGCCGACTCGTCAGCTTGCGGGTCGACCGACTGGGCAGAGGCCACGTCGGCCGACCCGGCCGAGTCGGGGTGGTGGTGCAGCACCTTCGCCACAAGGTCCGATCCGAAGTAGATCGACCCGACCGGGAGCGAGGTCGCCAGCAGTACGAGGGCCCAGTTCGCCGGGGCCCAGTCGGTGAGTCGGCCTTGCTGGACGGACTCGGTGTGCAGGGCTGGGATGAGGCCGTGCACGTAGTTCAGCAGGAGGCTGGCGATCGTGTAGGTCGCCAGGACCCGCAGTGCGAACCTCCGGTCGGTGCCGGTCAGCACGAGTGTGGCGACGAGCGCGAGGGCCATCAGGCCGTCGATGACGATCGGGTAGAGCAGGGCGGCGGTGGGGTCGGCGCCGATGGCACGGGCCACGTCGGACAGCGCGTTCCACGAGACCCGGAAGGCCATGAGGACCACAGCCACCAGGCCGATGACGAGGGTGCCGCGCCCCATGCGGCTCATGCGACGACTCCCAGCGCGTCCGCGTGCTCGGCGGCCGGGGCGACCCCGGAGCAGGGCGATGCCCGAGTGGAGGCTGTGGCCGTCGGGAACGGCGGCCGGGGTTATCGGGGCGGGGGCGTGCAAGAGGCGGGCTCCAAGGTGGTGAAGTGAGGCTTATGGGGTGGGAGTGGCCGGCGTTCACGGAGGGGGCGTACGCGCGGGGCCCCCTTCTAAAGGGGGCCCCGCGCGTGATCGCTAAGGCGCGTGTACGGCGTGGACGCTCGCGTGATCGCTTGACCTGCGGTTTCGCGGTGAGCGTGGACGTCGTGAGCGGTTTTCCGGGGCATGCGCGCGCGAGGGCCGCGTGTACGGTCGCGTGATCGCTCCGCGCGGGCGGAAACGGGGTTCAGCCGACGGCGGTGAGGTGGCGAGCCGAGGCGTAGTAGCGGGTCTGCTGCCCGCCACCGGCCCCTCCGGCGGCACCGTCGGCCTTGGTCGCCAGACCGGAGGAGACGAGGGCCTCCAGGCGCCGCCGTGCCTTTTCCAGTTCCGCGCGCTCGGGGTCGCCCCCGCCGAACAGGACGGCGGCCAACTCGCGCGCGGTCATCCCGTTCGGGGCGGTGCGCAGCAGGACCGCGGGGTCCTTGCTGGGGTCGAGGGTGGTGGTGCCGCGCCTGTGGTCGTGGGTGACGTCCAGCGGGCCGACCTCCCCGGTGGGGGTCTTGAGGTGGTGCAGGGTGACGGCGGGGTCGCCGGCCTTGCCGGTGACGAACAGGACGCTGCCCGCGCCGGAGACGTACCAGGTGGAGCCGTAGACCTGGTCCAGGCTGGGGCGCTGGCCGCGCGGGGCGTCGGCGGTGGCCTTGCGCTGGTGGTGCAGTTCCAGGATCTCCACGCCGTCTCGCAGGGCGCGGTTGCGGGCGTTGTGGAAGGCGACGGCGAGGCCGTCGTCGACCATCGTGCTCACCGCGTCCTTGAGGCTGTCGATCACGATCGTGTCGGCCCGGTGGGCGGCGGCGAGATCGGTGAGGAGGTCGGGCTCCTTGTCCAGGCTGGCGGGTAGCGGCCCCTGCCAGACGACGAGCCGGTCGCGCAGGATCTTCTCGTCGGTGTCGAAGACCCGGCGGCGCATGGCCTTGGCGATCTGCGTGGGCCGGTCCATGGCCAGGTAGAGCACCCGCCTACTGGGGGCGACCGGCATCTCCAGGACCGTCTCCGACAGACCCAGGCGGGCGAAGATCACCTGATGGGCCAGGGTGGTCTTGCCGACCCCAGGAGCACCGACGATCATCAAGCTCTCCCGAGAAGCCCAGAGGGTCTTCTCGGGGGTGCCCCACAAGGGTTCGGTGTCGGCGCCGGTCTCCTTGACGAAGGTCCACCCGTCGACGGCGAAGCGGTTCAGACGGCCCTGGCCCGAGGCGAGCGCCCACTCGCGCTCGGCCCGCATCTCCGCTTCGACCTGGCTGCGGATCGCTTCCGGGTCGGCCCCCGGCTCCTGGGCGCGCTGGACGATGCGTATCGCAGAGGCGAGCAGGCGACGGAGGTTGGCCTTCTCACGGATGATCTCCGCGTGATGCCCGGCGCCTCCGGTGCCGTAGTGCACGTTGGCGAGCTGGTGCAGGTAGGCGCGGTCACCGACACGCACCAGGTCCCCTTGCTGCTGGAGCAGCTCGGTGAGGACGATCGGGTCGGTCGGCTTGTCCTCGCGGTGCTGGGCGAGCAGCGCCCGCCAGATGGTCTCGTGCGCCGGCCGGTAGAACGCGTCCTCGCCCAGGATCGGCCGGACCGTGTCGATGACGCCGCTGTCGTGCATGCAGGCGCCGAGCACCGCGCACTCGGCGTCCAGGTTGAAAGGAGCCTGCGCGGACTCGTCCGGAGATGGCTGCGTGGGGCCGTATCCGAAGCGCGATGGCATCTCGTGCATGTGACCCGTACTCTGGGTCAATAGGACTCCTCTCCCGGCAGGCCACATGGAGCGCCAACTCCGGCCACCGGTCCAGATCGTCATGGTTGGGCGGTTGTGAGGGTTTCCGCTTCGCCCCCGGTGTTCCAGCACCGGGGGTTTCTGCTTGTCCAGCCGCGTTCACCGCCGGACGCCATAAGTGTACCCCAGGCATTCGGGAAACATCTACTTGCATTCGGCTCCCAAATGACGTTAACTAGTTCACCCTGGGCCGCATCTGTACGGCCGTGCCGCACGACGAGGAGGTGAACATGGCCACCGGCAAGGGAGATGACGACGCACGGGCCTCGAACGCGCGTCCTCCGGTCGAGGACAACATCGCCGAGCGCGTGAAGCTGGAGCGCGAGGCACGAGGCTGGAGCTCGGTCACCCTGGCCGAGAAGATGGCCGAGGCCGGCCACCCCATCGGCCAGTCCGCGATCTGGCGCATTGAGAGCGGCAAGCCCCGCCGCCGCGTCAACACCGACGAGGCTCTCGGCTTCTGCAAGGTCTTCGACATGACCCTCGACGAACTGGCCAGCTCGCCAGGGCAGATGGCCAACCCGATCATCCGCCGGCTGGTCGGCGAGTACGTCGAGCTGTGGAAGGAATGGCGTTCCCTCGGCAAGTCCATGGACGCGATCCAGGACCAGCTCCGGGAGTACACCAAGGCCAACCCGGACCAGGACACCATGGTCCGCAACCTGCTCGCCCACGAACTGGACGCGGCCTCCAACGGCGACTTCCACCGCCACAAGGGAGCCCGCTCCCGGCTGATCCGCTGGCTCGGTGACGCCTTCAATCCACCGGCCTCCGACGCTGCCGTAGACGCCGACGAGTAACCCACCGCCGCCAGGCCCTCGGTGCTGGAACACCTAGGGCCCGTCCACCATTGCGGCCCCTTCGCGCGTTCGCGCAACCGCCCAACCACCACCCACACCACCACGACCGGTCCGACCCGGAGTTGGCGCTCCGTACGTGACCGGGGTGAGGAGCCCTCTTGCCCGAGTTCCCCCTGCCCGTAACCCAGATCGCCCAGCTGCTCGGCATCCCCGAGGCCGCCTTGCGCGCCTTGATGTCTGAACGAGGTGACGAACCCGGCGACCCCACCCTCGTCGGACTCACCGTCGAGGAAGCCGCCCGCCGCCTCGGCATCGGCCGCACGAAGATGTACGAGTACGTCTCGTCCGGCGAGATCTGCTCTGTCAAGATCGGCAGCCTGCGCCGCATACCCGCCGAAGCGGTCGGAGAGTTCCTAGCCCGCCGCTACCGGCCTTCGGACTTCGGCGCCGCAGCCTGAGCGGGGCGTGCATGGCACAGCCCCGAGAGCCCCAGAAGTCCCGCCAGCCCAACGGCGCGTCCTCGATCTTCTTCGGCAAGGATGGCCGCTGGCACGGCTACGTCACCGTCGGCGTCAAGGACGACGGCAGCCCGGACCGTCGCCATGCCAGCCGCAAGACCCGCCCCGAGGTCACCAGACGCGTGCGCGAGTTGGAGAAGCAGCGCGACTCCACCGGTGTCCGCAAGGCCGGTCAGACCTGGACGGTCGAGACGTGGCTCACCCACTGGGTGGAGAACATCGCCGCCCCGAGCGTCGGTGAGAACACGATCGACGGCTACCGAGTAGCCGTCTACCACCACCTCATCCCCGGTCTGGGCGCCCACCGCCTGGAGAAGCTGGAGCCCGAGCACCTGGAGCGCTTCTACCGGAAGATGCAGGCCAACGGCAGTGCCGCCGGCACCGCCCACCAGGCGCACCGCACGGTCCGTACGGCCCTCAATGAAGCCGTACGCCGCCGCCACCTCACGACCAACCCGGCCGCCATCGCCAAGGCGCCCAAGCTCGAAGAGGAGGAGGTCGAGCCGTACTCGATCGAGGAGGTCCAGCGGCTCCTCCTCGAAGCGGGCAAGCACCGCAACACCGCCCGCTGGGTCATCGCCCTGGCGCTCGGCTTGCGCCAGGGCGAGGCGCTCGGCCTGAAGTGGGAGGACGTCGACTTCGAGGTCGGCGTGATCCTCGTACGCCGAGGCCGACTGCGGCCCCGCTACAAGCACGGCTGCGGCGACAAGTGCGGGCGTAAGCCTGGCTACTGCCCGCAGAAGATCAGCGTCCGACGCGAGACGAAGGACACCAAGACCCGCGCCGGCAAGCGTCCGATCGGCGTGCCCGAGGAACTGCTGAAGCTGCTCCAGCGGCACAAGGCGGAGCAGGAGCGCGAGCGAGCGCTCGCCCGCGACCTGTGGGTGGAGAAGGGGTATGTGTTCACCTCGCCGACCGGCGAACCCCTCAACCCCAACACCGACTTCCACCGGTGGAAGGACCTGCTGAAGGCGGCGAAGGTGAGGGACGGGCGACTCCACGACGCGCGCCATACCGCTGCGACCGTCCTGCTGATCCTCGGTGTTGCCGATGCGGTGGTCGACCGCATCATGGGCTGGGAGCCCGGTAAGTCCGCCCGGATGCGCAGCCGGTACCAGCACCTGACCAGCCCGGTGCTCCAGCAGACTGCCGCGAAGGTCGGCGGCCTGCTGTGGGGGGCGCGTCCGAACGTGATCTCGCCGACAGCCGAAAGCGCTTTGCCTGGATCAGGCTAGAAGGCAGCCCCGGTGGGGCCGTGGGTGTATATCGCCCTCCTTGGCGAACGTTGCGTTCCGTTCATACACCGAGAGCACGCGGAGACTCTGGCCACCCAGTGGCGCTCGGATCACCTAGGTCGCCAGGCGGAGGTCGAGAAGTGGGAACGACAAAGGTGGGAGCGCGAGGCCCCGGGCGGCCTGCGCGTGGCCCGCGACCGTATGCCCGATCACCGACTTGTTCACCATGCCCGTGCCGTCTTCCTGCCCGGTGGTGACCGGCTCAACATCGGCTGCGATGAGCGATGGTGTGTCTCTGCCTGGGAGTTCGAGCCCGACCTCTACACGGACTTGCCCGTGCGCTGGCACACCACCCGCCGCCCTGGTCAAGAGGTGGAGGCACAAGTTCGCGGCACCGACGAGGCAGCTGTTGCGGACGCGTTTGCTGAAGCGTGTGCACAGGCTGTGGATCGTGCCAGGTACCCGCACAAATATGGCGACACCCCTGATCGGTTCTAATTCCTTCGCGCGAACTACTGGCCTGGGGGCATCTCTGGGACTGTTTGAGGTGTCGCCGGTCTCCGCCTGGACGAAAAACGGGATAACTATGGTCATTAAGTTATATTCCGGCATCGATGTCGGGCGCTGTGCATTGATGCTCGCCCCATCCGCGTGTCCATGTTGACGCAGAAACTAAAGTGCGGCAGCATGATCGCAGCGCTGAGTAAAGTTTCTGGATCTGTCGTCGTATCTTGGGGGTGGCTTCGTTGGCGTTGCACAGCTCTCGCTTCGATCAGCTGGTCGGGGTGCCGGCTCCGCTGGTGCGTAGGCACGTGATCTGGGCCTTGAAGACGGGGGTTCAGGAAGCGATCGACGCCTACGAGTTCAGCAAGTACAGCGACGGCCACACCTTCGGTACCAATCGGTGGCGGTTCTGCGTAGGAGCCCTCAAGGACCGGGACAAACTCCAGGAGCTTCCCGAAGCCAAGCCCCTACGGGTGCAGAGCACCTTCATGCTCGGCGTTGGCGGCGCGGTCCTATACCCCGTCTGCTACGCCAACGACTCGACCACCGATGTGCGGGACATGAAGGTACGGATCTCGCAGATCCGTCAGGAAATGTTTGCTGCCTATGGCAGGCTCGCGCCGCAGGTCCAGACCGCGCTGCGGATCAGCGAAGGCATTGACGGTCAGGAGTGGACGTTCGAGGATTTCGAAGAGACGCCCGAAGAGCTGCCCGAGCAGCCGAAGATGCTCCTGCTGGCATACGCCAGCAATCGCGAGGGCGGCCTGTTGAACTGCTTCGTAGGGGAGGCCACCCTGGACTCCTCAGGTGCCGTGACCTGGGAGTGGATTGAGTCGCTCCCCATCACAGACGCGGAAGGCGGCACCGGCGGAGTATCTGTCGTGGCCCCCACCGGCCCGTTCACTCCGGGATTCGGCACAGGCGAAGAGCCCCCCATCAACCTGGAAGACGCGGAAGACACCGCGAACGAAAGCAATGAGCACTAAGCATTCCTCACTGTCGCTGGCGCCGGTCCTGCCACTGGACGTCTCGGCTTCTGTGGCTGCAGCCTTTGATGGCGCACGGCTGACGCAGGCCAGGCGCCTCGCTGGCTGGACGAAGAAAGAGCTGGCAGCGAAGATCGACGTCACACCTGCCGCTGTGGGCCAATATGAAGCTGGTGGCATCCGTCCCCGTCCAGAACATGTCCGTCAACTCGCCGAAGTGCTGGGGATGCCCAGCGCCTTCTTCACTGCCGGACGTCCCCGGGCCGGGCTGGACACGGCTGCAGTCCACTTCCGTTCTCTACGCTCAGCTCCCGCACGCGAGCGGGAGCGAAGCCTGTCGTTCACGGAACTACTGTGGGAGTTGGCGTACGCCCTGGAGACCTATATCCGGCTGCCTGAGGTTGACCTGCCTGGCTGGGATAGCGGCGAAACGATCCCTGACCTGCCCACTGATCCGCAACAAGCCGCCCGAGCCTTGCGGGTCCGCTGGGGATTGGGCGACGGCCCAATTCCTCATCTCGTGCGCTTGTTGGAGTCGCGCGGCATCGTCGTAACGGTTTTGCCCTATCTCAATTCGGACAGCAGGAAACTGGACGGCTTCTCAACCGCCCGGCTACCTACCCGGCCTGTGGTCGTGCTCAACGACGAACGTGACGACGTATATCGCCACCGATTCAGCTGTGCTCATGAGCTGGGCCACCTACTGCTACACGGCGAAGCGCATCCCGGCGACATTCAGCACGAACGCCAGGCCGATGCCTTCGCGGCCGAGTTTTTGACACCCGCAACGAGGCTGACGGGTTCGCTGCCAACTCGAGTTGACTTCACTACCCTGGGGCGGCTGCAGCAGACTTGGGGTGTCTCTCTGGATTCCCTATTGGTTCGATGTCGGGAGCTAGGACTTCATACCGAAGCGGTGAGCAGCCGCGCATGGAGACGTCTGAAGGCCCTGCGGACACAAGGGCTGCTGCCATTCACGCCGGTTCAGGGCTTCCCGGGGGAAGTCCCCGTGTTGTTGCAGCGAGCCTTTGAAATGGCTCAACGCAAAGGCATCACGGTCCAGAGGCTGGCTGGGGAGCTGCGTTGGCCTGAGGACATGGTTCTCAAGCTCCTCGACACCCAAGATCCTCGCCCAGCTCTGCATCTGACGCCGACTCCTCAATCGGCATCGGCCAGCGACAAGCGCCCTCAAACCGAGGAGTAGGTCGACACCATCGAGGCCACCCGCACTCCGGGTCCGGATGCTGGTGTCCTGTGAAGCTGATGGTGGGGCGTCGCCGCGGGCGACGCCCCACCATCAGCTCACGACTGATCTCTTCTCGTACGCCGGTTACTCGATTGGGGACGATCGTCGTCTCGGCGCAAGGGCGGAATCCGTTCGTAAAAGGGCTGCAGGGAAACGACGCGGCCGTCGCCGGTTCGGTGCCGAGCCTGGGAGCGTAGAAGCCGACCTGGGCTTCCCTCGCTGAATGAGGTTCGCAGGATGTCCTTGCCGAGCAGCTCCAACCAGACCATGGTCATCTCCTGTTCGCCCAGCCACGTATCCAGCCACGCGCGGTCGATGGTGAGTTCGTTCTGCCCTCCGCCGAACACCTTGCGCACGGCAGCGATGTTCTGGCCTGCGGCATCTCGCCATGTTCGACTGCCGTTCCACCGCAGTTGCCCGGGCGCCGGACCGAACAGAACGGGCGAAGGGGCGGTCAAGGAGATCCGTGACGTGGGCGAGTACTCGTATTCGCCAAGGAGGTCGAAAGTGGTGGGCAGCGTGATCACGCCAAACGGCTCTTCGTGTTCGTATGCGCGAACGTACGCCTCCGCCGCGTAGTGCTGTCCGAAGGGATACTCGCCGACAAAGCCGTCGGTATACATCGCCCCACCCGTGCTGCTGACGTACTCGGCCAAATCCTTATCAGCCAGTTCGGTCGCAAGCGCGTCAAGGTCGACGTTCTTGACGAAGAGGGACACGAGGTGAGCCCAAATCGTGGGGCGGTCGCGCCTCGGTTCCCCTTCTCGCCGCCACTCGTAGTTACCGGCAAGGACCACGTGTGGGCTGGGGCCGGAGGTGACGTCGATGGAGACTTCGGGCAGATCAATGGCATTGGCGATCCACGCCTCGGGCGAGGCTGCCTCATCGAAGGAGTCCCAGGCGTAGTGCGGAACGTGGGGTCGGGCTAGGGCGCTTTCATCCGGCGGGGCGTCGCAAACGGTGGGGTCCATCTGGCGCAGCCGGGTTGTTTGCGGCCCGGGGACGGAGGGAGGTGGCGGATCCCACCGGTCGCGTCTCTGGGGAACGTGATCATTGAGCCGTCCCAGCAGCCGGGCAAAAGCAATCCACTGGTACTTCTTACCGATGCGCTCGATCCACTTGGGTTTGCTTCGACCGCCCCCGTAGGTGTCGATGACGTGCTGGTCGAAGGGCGCGTGGCGGTCAGGCGAGTAGCCAAGTTGGACCGCATCGAGGAGGACGCGGCGGGCAGCCGTCTGAGGGTCGATTTCGGGCCGATCGAGCAACCCCGACTTGATGACGTAGGTGAAGAAGTCGTCAGCCGTGCAGCTGAAGTGGAGCTTGGGGTAGTCGCCGCGATCTTCCTTGTAGGACTCCACGTCCTCGGGTGTGGGCCAGGAGATAGGCCATGAGCTCGCGTAAGGGGGCCGGATGCGGTTGAGGTCCAGGTCTGCGGGCAGTGCCTGCCGCTCGGCCGCGGCTTCGATGATGCGGCGCGCCTCGTCACGCAGGGCAGCGTTGGCGGGCGGGGTATCAGAAGCCATCACGTTCCAGGCGGCTTGGCCGGCGGCCCTCCAGTCGGCAGCCGAGCCCGAGCGCAACAGTGCGGTGTACACGGCGTAGCAGGCCCGCTCTCTGATCCAGTCGTCTTCGACGTTGAGGAAGTGGGCGAGCAAGGCAGGGGCGTGCCCTGGATGTGCGATCAGCAGACGGGCGGCTGCGACAGTGGCGTCGTCGCGGACGCGTCGGTCCGAACAACCTGTGCACCACAGCAGCGCGGTCGCCCACAGTCGGCTGGTCCCGTGACCCGTGCGCGTGATGTCCCGATCTCGGGCCCAGAAGATCAGTCGATGCGCTGCACCGCCCTCCTCCCTGGTGCCGTGGAGCCACGGTGTAAGAAGGGCGTCGACCTCTGCCATCGGCCAAGTAAACAGATAAGCATCCAGGTGGTCGGCGTTGAGGGGGTGATCCGGCCGGGGGGCGAGCCGGAAGAGCACGTCCAGGGCCTCGGTGAGGGACTCTGGCGCGCTCAGTGCGTCGTGCACACAGTTGATCGTGGCCTGGGTGATGCTCGTGTTGGACCGCCAGGACAGGCCCGCGACAACTGCAGCGACAGCCTGACCATCGCCGATCTCATCCCGGAAGTCGGTCAGCTCCATGCCCCGGTGGCCGAGGACGACGGAGAGCGCCTCCAACAGGCCAGGGTCTGACAAGGCATCTAGGCCCAACAGATGCCGCAGCGGGCCGGATACGAGAGACCGGCGTACGTCTTCTCTGCTGCTGAGTGTCGACGTGGCGGCGAGGATGACGAGGTGCTGGCCGAGCCGCTCGAAGGCCATTGCCACGACCTGACGCTGCGGTCCAATAGCTGCAGGGTTGATGTCTTCCGCCAGCAGGCCCTCCCCTACAAGGGCTTCGAGCAGGGATGTCTGCGCACTGCGGTCGGGCCAGATGTCCCGCAGCAGAGTGTGAGCGCTGACGCGATCGATCCATGATCGTGTGCTGGTGCCCATGTGTTCGGCAATGGCCAGCATCGCCCGGCGCACGATCTGATCGGCGACCGGGGCGTCCAACTGGGCGCTGATGCGTCGATTGGTCTGATCCAGCAGTGAATCCACCAACTCGTCCAGGCCCATGGATGCCTTGTCCAGGGAGCGGCGTCCCTGTTCCTTGAGGGCCTCACACAGGAGCCGCAAGAAGAGTGGGCTGCTGAATTCGGCCTGGACAGGAGGTGTAGTCGGTGGTTCCAGTTGATAGAAGTCCGCGTACTCCTGAATCGCGTCGTACTCGACGTCCTCAAAGCCGCGATGGATGATCTCTGGCACGTCCACTTCGTCGGGCAGGACCTGGAACCGATAGTGGGACCGGAAGGTGAACACCACACGCAGGTGCTCGAATCGCGCGATCTTGGTGATCAGCGTGTCGACTTCATCCCGCCAAATGGTCCGTGGCCGCGACTCGTTGAGCGCGTCGATCACCAGCAGTACTGGACTTTCGGCGCTGCGCCCTGCCTGGTTCAAGAGCCCCAGAACGTCATCCCCGCTGAGGTCGCCTGGTAGCTCCAGACGCATGCGGAGTTGTTCGAGTAGAGGGCCTTCCCGGAAGTGGCGGCCGTGCACCAATGCGCTGGGACGGCCACAGCTCAGGCGCTGTGACACATAGTCCAAGGTGACGAAAGTCTTGCCCATACCTGCGGCGCTGGTCAGCAGGACGCTACGTGCGGTGCGCAGGTGCTCCATCAGGCCCGTGACCCGCGCAGTCACGTCAGCCAGGAAGTTGTTCAGCTTACGCAGGGCGTCAACGGCCGCTGCCGGAAACGACACCATGTACTCGGCCTGCATCTGCCGCCACGAGGGCGTGTCCCAGTTCGGTCCATGCGTGGCAGTCAAGACATCGGCCCCAGCAGCCTCGGCGTCGCTGCTCTCCTTTTCGACGGCCTCCAGTGCGGTACGCACCGCGCCAATAGACGAGCCGCTTGGCGCGTGCTGCCACTGCGCTAGCGCAGTCACCAGCTCCGCGCCCCGCTGTCGTACTACTTCGAGATCGACGGATGGCGCGCTGGCTGTCTGCTGGCTGCCAAAGGGGTCCTCGCGCACGTTTTCGAGGAGCTCTTCGAGTTGGGCGATGTCCGCTTCGAGGCGCTTGTGCCACTCGTCGTCACCGCACAGTGCTGCCAGGGCATGCTGGGTCGCTGGAACACGCACGCTCAGCTCTGGCAGGTAGCGGGGGCGCGCCGCCTGAACTGCCTCTTCCAGACGGCGCTGCCACCACTGGGCAGCGAGGAGTTCCGAGTCGAACCAATAGCGCGTCCGCACCCCCGTGATGTCGATCGTCCTGAAGCGACTGATGAGGTTTGTTGCCCACTCGACCTGGAAGGTCACGTGCATGCCGCGCTCGGCTGCCAACTGTTCCCAGCCCTTGCGCCACCCTTCCTCGCCCAGGACCTTTTCGTGCAGCGACTTGCCCCTGCCGCCCGTCGGTCCGGTGGGATCGAGCGGCAGGGCGATGACGTATCGCACCAGCGATGGGTGCTGCGTGAGGGCTGTTGCTACGGAGTTGTCGAGTTGGCTCTTGGCGGCATTCATCTGCTCAGTGGCGAGCCAGAACTTCGCCTGCCACCCCACCTCCGTGCCGTCGGGCGACGTCCAAAAGCACTCCACTCCGCCGTCTCCGCCTGCGCCGCGCAGACTCACGAACTCGGCCTCGGGGTGTGGAGGGTCCTCCGCTGCCAGCTCGCAGACGAACTGCTCGAAACCTGATCGCTGCCCTTCAGGAGCCAGCGGCCGGATTCGTGAGAACTCGATCTCAGGCAGCCTCACCTTTGCCCCCGTGTGGTGCGTAGTAACAAACCCCATCATTCAGCTTCGGCTGGTGGATGACCACAGAATCCCGCTTTCGGCTGGCCGGGCCGAACAGACTCATAGCGATCAACCGGCGAGTGTACGGACGGGTCCCGAATGTCAGGGGTGCTCCTTATCGTAGTGAGATGGCAAATGGGGTGTGGCACACCAGATATGGCATAGAGATCAATCTGTCGCTTCCTGATCTTGGCCACCCGGACCGTCCTGATCTCCTCCGGGAGATCACTTCGAGCGTCGCGGACCGCGATCCGCAACTCCTCGAATGTCTCGCTCACCATGACGGGCGCGAGTGCCTGTCCGAGTCCGGCGGAAAGTCGCCATGGATGTTCATCCGTCGAGGGCGCATCGGAGGCCGACGGCCGCTTGTGGCGTCACACCTGCCGATCACGCACAAGGCGACCTCTGCGGAGAGCGCACAGCACAAGGCCACAAAGGAACGGATCATCGAGACGGCTTCGCGATGTGGGTTGGACGCAGAAGCCGAAGTTTCGACCGCGAACCGGCGGACCATCTCCGATGCCCTCATCACTGGGCCAACAGGCATACGCATCGGCTGGGAGATCCAGTACCACCACATCAGCCCTAGCAGCGTCCACCGGAGGTCCGTCAACGCCGTACGGCACGAGATCACGCCCCTGTGGGTAGCAAAGGATCGCACGGCCTCGTTGATCGACCGGGCGCCATGGGCCCGGGTGGACGACATGCCGTGGAAGGACATCTCCGACGGCAGGGAAATGCTGATCCGAGGTGGCTACCGCCATCTCCAGGTCTGGAAGTGCGTACCCAGCAGCGATCGTCACTGCCCACTGACCGATGGAGCGGGCCACTGCGACGGCGTTCATGCCGAGTGGTTCCTGCCTGCGCTGTGTCAGCCGGAGAAGAAGGCGGTCCACCTCGAAGATCTCGTGCTGGCGAGCGCCACGGGGGAGAGCGTCCCTGTCTATGTGCCCAACCGGGGGAGCGGACGGGCTGGACGGCACATGTGGGTGCCGGCGACCGATTGTGAGCGGTGGCGGGAGCTGGTTGGGGAGAAGGTGCCGCTTCCAGTCGTACCGGGGAAGGAGGAGGACGATGAGATCACCTTTGCCGAGCAGGAGATCGATCGGACATGCCGCGCTGGCGAGGAGGGGTGGTTCGTTAGCGATGCCAGGCCCATTCGCGATCTTGGCCAACCAACTGGCGGCTTTACTCTGCCCCGGATGCCGCTGCGGAGGTCTGTGAAGCCGACGCTGATCACGTCTGTTGAGCGGGCTGCCGCCTCTGCCGCGCTGGGGTGCCCACCGTGGGAGCTGGGGCTGTGCGCGGGGTGTGGTCAGTTGATGCGCCGATCCGGACGCCATGCGGCCATGTACTGCGCGGTGTGTCGTGGCACGCTCAATGGCCGGTAGCCAGGAGTTGTCCTCCAGCGGCAACTGCAACCAAAACTGCAACCACGCACGTCGAAGGGCCCCACCGCGAACGGTGGGGCCCTTCGACATCGTGCCCGGTGAGGCACTGGCGGAGGATACGAGATTCGAACTCGTGAGGGGTTGCCCCCAACACGCTTTCCAAGCGTGCGCCCTAGGCCTCTAGGCGAATCCTCCGCCGCAAACAATACAAGACGTTGAGGAGTGCTCGCGAACTCGTTCCCACCCCCGGCCATCGGGTACTGTTTGGGCAGCCCCTCACGCGGCGCTATCTGACTGAACTCCCCCAGGGCCGGAAGGCAGCAAGGGTAGGTCGGCTCTGGCGGGTGCGTGGGGGGCGCTTGCGTTCCCGGGCAGCCGGGGGAGTCTCCGTGGGCCCGGGTTGTCAGTGGGCGCCTATAACCTCGTATGCGTGTCGTCTCTCGCGCTGTACCGCCGCTATCGCCCGGAGTCGTTCGCCGAGGTCATCGGGCAGGAGCATGTCACCGACCCGTTGCAGCAGGCGCTGCGGAACAACCGGGTCAATCACGCGTACCTGTTCAGCGGTCCGCGCGGTTGCGGCAAGACGACGAGCGCGCGCATCCTGGCGCGCTGCCTGAACTGTGAGCAAGGTCCCACGCCCACCCCGTGCGGCACGTGCCAGTCCTGCCAGGACCTCGCGCGCAACGGCCCCGGCTCCATCGACGTCATCGAGATCGACGCCGCGTCCCACGGAGGCGTGGACGACGCCCGTGAGCTGCGTGAGAAGGCCTTCTTCGGGCCCGCGAGCAGCCGGTACAAGATCTACATCATCGACGAGGCCCACATGGTCACGTCGGCGGGCTTCAACGCCCTGCTGAAGGTCGTCGAGGAGCCCCCGGAGCACCTCAAGTTCATCTTCGCCACGACCGAGCCCGAGAAGGTCATCGGCACCATCCGCTCGCGGACCCATCACTACCCCTTCCGGCTCGTGCCGCCGGGGACGCTGAGGGAGTACCTCGGCGAGGTGTGCGGGAAGGAGAACATCCCCGTCGAGGAGGGGGTACTGCCCCTGGTCGTCCGCGCGGGGCAGGGCTCCGTGCGTGACTCCATGTCCGTCATGGACCAACTCCTCGCCGGTGCGCGCGAGGAGGGTGTGACCTACGCCATGGCCACCTCCCTCCTCGGCTACACGGACGGCTCGCTCCTGGACTCCGTCGTCGAGGCCTTCGCCACGGGTGACGGCGCCGCCGCCTTCGAGGTCGTGGACCGGATCATCGAGGGCGGCAACGACCCGCGTCGCTTCGTCGCGGATCTGCTGGAGCGGCTGCGCGACCTCGTCATCCTCGCCGCCGTTCCCGACGCCACCGAGACGGGGCTCATCGACGCCCCGGCCGACGTCCTGGAACGGATGCAGGCCCAGGCCGGCACCTTCGGCGCGGCCGAGCTCAGCCGCGCCGCCGACCTCGTCAACGAGGGCCTCACGGAGATGCGGGGTGCCACGTCCCCGCGCCTCCAGCTGGAGCTGATCTGCGCGCGCGTGCTGCTGCCCGCCGCCTACGGCGACGAACGCTCGGTGATGGCCCGCCTCGACCGCCTGGAGCGAGGCGTCAACTTCTCCGCCGGGGCCGCCGGTGCCGCGCCCGCGATGGGGTACGTCCCCGCCCCTGACGCCCACGCACCCATGGCTGCCGCCCCCGTCCCACCGGGCGGCGGCGCCGCGGCGGCCCGGGCGGCGGTACGGGGAGGAGGCGCGCCCGGGGGAGCGCCGGGCCAGCCGGTGCAGCAGGCCCCGCAGGGCCAGGACGGCCAGCCGGGCCAGCCGGTTCAGCCGAGCCAGCCGGTTCAAGGGATGCCGGTGGCGCCTCAGCCCGCCACCCCGGCCGCCGCCATGCCGCCGACGGAAGCCAACCCGCCCCAGCCCCCTCCCGCACCAGCACCTACCGCTAACCCCACCTCCACCCCTGCCTCCGGGCCCGCTCCCGGCGCCTGGCCCACGGCCGCGCCCGCGGGCGGCGGCCGGCGCCCCGGCGGCTGGCCCACGGCGACCCCGGCCGGCGGCGGTGCCCAGCCCCCGGCCGCACCGAACACACCCGCCGCACCCCAGCCGGTCGCCGCCGCCACCCCGGCGCCCACCCCGCCGACCGCGCCCCCCGCGACCGCGGGGGCCTACGCACCCCCGGCCGGTGGCCTCGACCCCCGCATGCTCTGGCCGAACATCCTGGAGGCCGTCAAGAACCGCCGCCGCTTCACCTGGATCCTGCTCAGCCAGAACGCCCAGGTGACGGGCTTCGACGGCACCACCCTCCAGCTCGGCTTCGTCAACGCGGGTGCCCGCGACAACTTCGTGAGCAGCGGCAGCGAGGAGGTCCTGAAGCAGTCGCTGGCCGAGCAGTTCAGCGTGCAGTGGAAGATCGAGGCGCTCGTCGACGCGTCCGGCGGCTCCGCCCCACCCCAGACGGGGGGCGCGACACAGAACTTCAGCGGCGGCTACGGCGGTGGCGGCACCCCAGGCGCCCCCGGCACCCCAGGCACCCCCGGCACCCCGGGTGGCGGTGGCTACGGCGCCCCCGCGTCGCCGTCCCCGGCCCCCGCCGCCCGCCCCCAGCCGGCGCAGTCCGCCCCGGCCTCCCCCGCACCGGCCCAGGCGCCCCCCGCTCCGGCGCCTTCGACCCCGGCACCGCGGCCCTCCGCCCCGGAGCCGCCCCCGGTCGCCCCCGAGGACGACATCCCGGAGGACGACGACCCCGACCTCAACGAATCGGCCCTCTCCGGCCGTGAACTGATCGTGCGGGAGCTCGGGGCGACGGTGATGGAGGAGTTCACGAACGAGTAGGGCGGGTGCCCTTCGAGGAGAGGGCGTCAGAGGAACGTACAAGGCTCCCGCCCCCTTCCCCTCGGCAACCCGCACAAAGCGCCGCCGTCCCGGCCGGTTACCCTGAACCCCGTGAAGGTCCTTGTCATCGGCAGCGGCGCCCGCGAACACGCCCTGTGCCGCTCCCTGTCCCTCGACCCCGACGTCACCGCGCTGTACTGCGCTCCCGGCAACGCCGGCATCGCCGAGGTCGCCGAGCTGCACCAGGTCGACGCCCTGGACGGCAAGGCCGTCGCCGCGCTGGCCGGTGAGCTCGGCGCCGAGCTGGTCGTCGTAGGCCCGGAGGCGCCGCTCGTCGCCGGTGTCGCCGATGCCGTGCGCGAGCTGGGTGTCCCGGTCTTCGGCCCCTCGAAGGAGGCCGCGCAGCTGGAGGGCTCCAAGGCCTTCGCCAAGGACGTGATGGCCGGCGCCGGTGTGCCGACCGCCCGCTCCTACGTCTGCACGAACCCCGACGAGGTCGACGAGGCGCTCGACGCCTTCGGCGCCCCGTACGTCGTCAAGGACGACGGGCTCGCCGCGGGCAAGGGCGTCGTGGTCACCGAAGACCTGGAGGCCGCCCGGGCGCATGCCAACGCCTGCGACCGCGTCGTCATCGAGGAGTTCCTGGACGGCCCCGAGGTCTCCCTCTTCGCCGTCACCGACGGCGAGACCGTCGTCCCCCTCCAGCCCGCCCAGGACTTCAAGCGCGCCCTCGACGGCGACGAGGGCCCGAACACCGGCGGCATGGGCGCGTACTCCCCGCTGCCGTGGGCGGACCCGAAGCTGGTGGAGGAGGTCCTCGACACCGTCCTCCAGCCGACCGTCGACGAGATGCGCCGCCGGGGCACCCCCTTCTCCGGGCTGCTCTACGCCGGCCTCGCGATCACCAGCCGCGGGGTCCGTGTCATCGAGTTCAACGCCCGCTTCGGTGACCCCGAGACCCAGGTGGTCCTGGCCCGGCTGAAGACCCCGCTGGCCGGTCTCCTGCTGGCCGCCGCCAAGGGCGACCTCGCCGATCTGCCGCCGCTGCGCTGGAGCGAGGACGCCGCGGTCACCGTGGTCGTCGCCTCGCACAACTACCCCGGCACCCCGCGCACCGGCGACCCGATCACCGGCCTGGACGCGGTGGCCGCCGAGGACGCCCCGCACGCGTACGTCCTGCACGCGGGCACCCGGCAGGACGGCGACGCCGTGGTCAGCGCGGGCGGCCGTGTGCTGTCCGTGACGGCGACCGGCAAGGACCTCCCCGAGGCCCGCGACCGCGCGTACACCGCCGTCGGCCGCGTCCACCTCGACGGCTCCCAGCACCGCACGGACATCGCCGCGAAGGCGGCGTCCGGCGCCTGAACGGCCGTAACCGGCCACGGGATCCGATGAACCGAGCAGGCCCCGAATCCGTCTCTGGATTCGGGGCCTGCCCCTTCTGCGTGCCTGTGAACGTGACGGGGAACGTGACTGAATCCAAGTCAAGATCCCGGGCCTGATCCTCGCTGTCCGTCATCCACCTTTCCCCAAAGCCATTCCATCGAGTGACCGATGTCTTTTCCGGCTGACGGAGGCCAAGGGCCCAACTAGGGTGCGGCGCAAGCGTTCCGGCACTTGGCCCACCGGCATTGCGATGTCGGTGGTGGGTGCCACAGTGGGGGAATGAGCAACGCCAGGACAGCAGGGAGGGGGCGACTCCGGTCGTGACCGGTATGGGTGTGGAGGCGGGCGCACAGGCCGCTCGTTCCCGGGCGCTGGCCGTGCTGCGCATCCGCAGTCGCGCGCTGGCCGTCGCCCTGCTGCCCGCCGCGTTCGCCGTGGTGCTGTACGCGGGCGGGACCACCGGCCATCTGGTGGGCCCCGGCTGGCATGCCGCCCGCTGGACCGTCACCCCGCTCGCCGTCCTCGTCCTGACGGCCGCCGCCGTCATCGCCCTGGTCGTCGCGCGCGCCCGCCCCGCGGTGAGTCCGACGGTCCCGATCGCCGAGGAGTCCGCCCCGGACCTGTACCGCATGGTGCGCGACCTGGCCGACCGCCTCGACGTCCCCGCCCCCTCCGCGATAGCGCTCACCCCGGACTGCGACAGCTGGCTGGAGGACCGCACCCACCCGGCCCACGGCCCGCCCCCGAAGGAGGAGCGGGACGAGCTCACCGGCGCCCGCGGTGCGAACCGCCGGGCGACCGCGGCCCCCGTCCTCGTCATCGGCTCCCCGTTCCTGTGGTGGATGCGCGTGGGCGAGCTCCGGGCGGTCCTCGCCCCCGTCGTCGCCGGTACGGGCCCCTCCGCCCACCCGGACATAGCCGCGGCCCGCCGTTTCGTGCGCGGTCTGGACGCCGCGGTCGCCGTCTCCTCGACCTCCGGCCGCTGCCCGCTGACCCGCGTGGTCTGCGCGGGCGTCGGCTGGGTGGCGCGGCTGCTGCTGCGCAGCTGCCGGGAGCACGCGGCGCTGATGGAGCGCGGGGTGGCCGCCGCCGCGGCCGAGCGCGCGCAGGCGGTGGACTACGGCCTGCGGATCGTCGCGCAGGAGCAGGTGGGCCTGGCGTACGCGGGCTGGGACCGCCTGCTGACCCGCGTCGCGCTGCCCGCCTGGCGCATGGGCCGCTGGCCCTCCCGCCTGGATGCCGGGGTGGTGGCCGCGCTGACGGAGCTGTCCCGCCGTGACCGGCTGGCCGAGGGCTTCGCCTCGCGTCTGGGCGAGCGCCCGGCCTGCGACCTCCTGGAGGAGCCCGGCGCGATCGACGAGGCGACCTCCCTCCTCGCCGCCCGCCTCTTCCACGGCGGCCCGGCCGAGCGCGGCCCGGACTGGGCCCCGGTCGACTGGCAGGAGTACCCGGAAGAGGTGGTGGACCGAAAGTGGCGCCTGGACGCGGCCCGCCTCCACCGGGTCCTGGACGCCCAGGGCATCCACCACACCGCGCCGCCCACGGCCTTGGCACCGGCGGGCCCCACGTTGTCGAGGGTCCTGGACTACCTGGCGACCCCGGGCCTCCAGCAGCCCGCACCGGCCCCCGATCCCGATCCCCATCCCGGGAGCGCCGAGGCCGAAGGCGACTCCGAGGCCGAGTTCGACAACGAACGCACCGCCACCCTCGCCGCGGCCCTCACCACCGCACTGGCCCGCGAGGAGGCCACGGCCCCCAAGGCGAAGGCCCCCGACACCCCGCCCCCCTGGGACGACACCACCCTCCCGCTCTTCCCGCTCCAGCCCCCGCGCACCGCCCGCGAACTCCTCACCGACCACGTCACGGCGATGGTCTGCTGCGCCGCGATGGACACCGCCGGCGCCACCCCCGGACTGGACTGGCTGGACGGCCCGACCCTCCTCATAGACGGCGAGCGGACCCCCGACCTCGCCCCCGGGGTCCTCAGCCTCGTCGAGGACGGCGACCCCACCCCGCTGCGCCACTGGCTCACCCAGGCAGGCATACGTCCGGAGAAGCCGCTCCGCCTCGTCTGAGACCGGCCGCCGTATCGGAAGCCTGGATTCCACTTTCGGCCAATTCGCAACGAATAGTGACAGCCTGCGTGCGTAATGTGATGTGCTGGGACCGATCGCGCACATGGCAAGGGCTTACGACATAAGACAAACGCACGCACGACCACACGGGGGCACGAGGGAGGGGAGCAGCCATGGGTTCGGAGCCGATCCGCCGCTGGGAGTCGGGAGCCCTGGCGCACGCCGTGTCGGACCCCTTCGGCCAGGGCCCCCTCCCCTGGCTCCGCGGCAGCGAGACCTACTTCGACGACACCGGCCAGGTCGTCCCCTGGTATGTGGACGCCGCCCCACCCCAGCCCCCGGCCGGAGCCACCGGCGCCCGGATCCCCGCCCCCCGAACCGCCGGCGGCCCCCGCGCCGCCGATGACGTCCGCCGCCAGATCAAGGGCTTCGCCTCCACCGGCGCCGCCGCCCCGGGCGAGGCCATCGACTTCCACATCACGGTCGACCCGCCCCAGGAATTCAGCGTCGACGTCTACCGCATCGGCCACTACGGCGGCGACGGCGCCGCGAAGATCACCACCAGCCCGCGCCTGTCCGGCATCGTCCAGCCCCCGCCCCTCACCGCGGACCGCACGGTCTCCTGCCACCACTGGTGGCTGAGCTGGCGCCTTCAGATCCCCTCCTACTGGAGCATCGGGGCCTACGTGGCGGTCCTCACCACCGCCGACGGCTACCGCTCCCACGTTCCCTTCACCGTCCGCCACGACCAGCCGGCCGACCTGCTCCTGCTCCTGCCGGACGTCACCTGGCAGGCGTACAACCTCTACCCCGAGGACGGCCGCACCGGCGCCAGCCTCTACCACGCCTGGGACGAGGACGGCCGTCTCCTCGGCGAGTCCGACGCGGCGACCACCGTCTCCTTCGACCGCCCGTACGCGGGCGCGGGCCTGCCCCTGCACGTCGGCCACGCCTACGACTTCATCCGCTGGGCCGAGCGCTACGGCTACGACCTCGCCTACGCCGAGGCCCGCGATCTGCACTCCGGCCGCGTCGACCCCACCCGCTACCGCGGTCTGGTCTTCCCCGGCCACGACGAGTACTGGTCGACGAACATGCGCCGCACGGTGGAACGTGCCAGGGACCACGGCACCTCGCTGGTCTTCCTCTCCGCCAACACCATGTACTGGCAGGTGGAGTTGGGCCCGTCCCCGTCCGGCGTCCCGGACCGCCTGCTGACCTGCCGCAAGCGCAGGGGCCCAGGTCGTCCGGTGCTGTGGCGCGAGATCGACCGCCCCGAGCAGCAGCTGGTCGGCATCCAGTACGCGGGCCGCGTCCCCGATCCCCACCCCCTGGTCGTGCGCAACGCCGGCCACTGGCTGTGGGAGGCGACCGGCGCCCATGACGGCGACGAGATCGAGGGCCTGGTCGCGGGCGAGGCCGACCGCTACTTCCCGCGCACCGCGCTTCCCGAGCACGACGACCGCATCCTGCTCGCGCACTCCCCGTACGCCGACAGCGAGGGCGCCCTCCGCCACCAGGAGACCTCCCTCTACCGCGCCCCCTCGGGCGCCCTGGTCTTCGCGTCGGGGACGTTCGCCTGGTCCCCGTCCCTGGACCGCCCGGGCCATGTGGACACCCGCGTCCAGCGCGCCACCGCCAACCTCCTGGACCGCATCTGCAAGCGCGACTGACCCCTGGTCCGAGGTCAGCCGCCTATAAGGGACAATCGACCCGTTGGACAGAACCACGGGGAGGAACCGTGTCCGGATTCGTAGAAAAGCCCGAGCCGATCCAGGTTCCGGGTCTGGTGCATCTGCACACCGGCAAGGTGCGCGAGCTGTACCAGAACGAGGCGGGCGACCTCGTGATGGTCGCCAGCGACCGCATCTCCGCGTACGACTGGGTGCTGCCCACCGAGATCCCCGACAAGGGCCGCGTCCTCACCCAGCTCTCCCTGTGGTGGTTCGACCAGCTCGCCGATCTGATCCCGAACCACATCATCGGCACCGAGCTGCCCGAGGGCGCCCCCGCCGACTGGGCGGGCCGCACGGTGGTCTGCAAGTCGCTGAAGATGGTCCCCGTGGAATGCGTGGCCCGCGGCTACCTGACCGGCTCCGGCCTGGTCGAGTACAACGACTCCCGCACGGTCTGCGGTCTCGCCCTGCCCGAGGGCCTGGCCGACGGCAGCGAACTCCCCGCCCCGATCTTCACCCCGGCCACCAAGGCCGCGGTCGGCGAGCACGACGAGAACGTGTCGTACGAGGAGGTCGCCCGCCAGGTCGGCGCCGACACCGCCGCCCAGCTGCGCCAGGCCACCCTCGCCGTCTACACCCGCGGCCGGGACATCGCCCGTGAACGGGGCATCCTGCTCGCGGACACCAAGTTCGAGTTCGGCTTTGACGGCGGGACCCTCGTCATCGGCGACGAGGTCCTCACCCCGGACTCCTCCCGCTTCTGGCCGGCCGAGTCATGGGAGCCGGGGCACGCGCAGCCGTCGTACGACAAGCAGTTCGTGCGTGACTGGCTGACCTCGCCGGCCTCCGGCTGGGACCGCAAGAGCGAGCAGCCGCCGCCGGCGCTGCCGCAGGAGGTCGTGGACCGCACGCGCGCCAAGTACATCGAGGCGTACGAGCGTCTGACGGGTACGAGCTGGAGCTGACCGCACGACAAAGGCCCCGGTCGATGACCGGGGCCTTTGATCTGGAGCGAACGACGAGGTTCGAACTCGCGACCTCAACCTTGGCAAGGTTGCGCTCTACCAACTGAGCTACGTTCGCACTGCGCCGAAGCGCGGTGCCCACTATACCCAACCTCGCTCGCGCGCGAGACGTACGGCGGTGTGCCGGTTCTCCGCCCCGAGCTTGGAGACGGCCGACGACAGATAGTTCCGTACGGTCCCCTGGGACAGCGCGGCCCGCTCGGCGATCTCCGCGACGGGCGCCCCGTCGGCGGCGAGTTCCAGCACCTCGGCCTCGCGCGCGGTCAGCGGCGAGTCCCCGGCGGAGATCGCGTCGGCGGCCAACTCGGGGTCGACGTAACGGTTTCCGGCGTGCACCGTGCGGATGATCTCGGCGAGCTTCTGGGCGCTCACCGTCTTGGGGACGAACCCGCGCACACCCGCCTCAAGCGCCCGCTTCAGATGTCCGGGCCGACCGTGACTGGTCACGATCAGCACCCGGCAGCCGGGCAGTTCGGCCCGCAGCGATGTGGCGACCTTCACACCGTCCGCCCCCGGCATCTGAAGATCGAGCACCGCCACATCCGGTGCGTGCGCCCGGGCCATCGCCAACGCCTCGGGCCCGGACGCGGCCTGGGCGACGACGGCCAGATCCTCCTCCAGCGACAGCAGCGCGGCCAGCGCCCCCCGGATCAGATGCTCGTCGTCGGCGAGCAGCAGCCGTACGGTCACGAGGCCACCTCCGCCGACCCCCGGGCCACCAGCCCCGCCGTCACGTGACCGCCTCCGTCCGCGCCTGGGCCACCAACCGGAACACACCCTCCCGCACAGGTCCCGCCTCCAACGTCCCGTCCACCGCCGCCAGCCGCTCCCGCAGCCCGGCGAGCCCGGATCCACCCGGCCCGGACGGACCGGCGGCCCCGTCGTTCTCCACCGTCAGCACCACACCTTCGCCCGACCGCTGTACGGCCACCGTGCACCGCTTGGCGTCCCCGTGCCGCAGGACGTTCGTCGTGGCCTCCCGGACCACCCAGCCGAGCGCCGACTGCACGTCCAGTGGCAGCCCGGCCACCTCCCCGCTGACCGTGCACTCGATCCCGGCCGCCGCCAACACCCCCTGTGCCCCGGCGAGTTCGACCCCCAGGTCGGCCTCGCGATACCCCCGCACGACCTCCCGCACCTCGCGCTGCGACTCCTGCGCGATGCGCTGCACCTCGATCATCTGCTCCTCGGCCTCGGGCCGCCCGCGCCGGGCCAGCTGTACGGCGAGTTCGCTCTTCAACGCGATCACCGCGAGGTTGCGGCCCATGACGTCGTGCAGATCGCGTCCGAAGCGCAGCCGCTCCTCGGCGACGGCGAGCCGGGCCCGGGTCTCACGGGCCTCGTCGAGGGCGTAGACGGCGTTGAGGAGCCAGACGGAGAAGGCGGAGGTGAAGGCGAGGAACCCGCCGCCGAGCAGCACCATCAGCATCGTCACCAGGGCGGCGGCCGCCGGCAGTCCCAGGGGGAGGGCCACGACCCCGGCCCCGGCCGCGAACCCGGCGACGACGGCGTACACCCGCCGTCGCTCGCGCACGCCCATCGCGATGACGCCGGCGCCGAAGATCAGGACGACCCCGAAGACGCTGCCGGCCGCGGTGTCGACGTCGTCCCCGCCGGGCCCGCGCTCCGAGATGCCGATCGCGGCGACGGCGACCACGGTCGTGACCGCGCCGAGCGTCCACAGCATGTGGACGGGCTGCTCACGCCGGCCGAGGGTCCAGTCCAGCGCCTGCGAGGCGGTGACCGCACAGGCCGTGCCGTGCGCGGTCACCAGCGCCAGCAGCGGCGCCGCGAGCCAGACCGTCATCGAGCCCAGCAGCGGCAGCCCGATGGAGGCGACCTCGATCACCGCGAAGAAGTGGAAGGACCACCGGGTGTACGTCTCGACCTTGGCCGGCGTGCTCTTCCGCCCCCACCAGCTCCCCGGCTTGCGCATGCTCTCCCCGTACCTCAGCGCCTCGGCTCCCACCGGAACCACCGTCCTACAGCAAACACCCCGGCCGCCGCCCAGGCCAGCGCGGTCATCACCGGCCCGATCGTCCCGTACGCGCTCAGCTCGCCGGTCCAGCCGCCGCGGATCAGCGTGATCACCGGCGTGAGCGGCAGCAGCTCGCACAGCGACGCCATGCGGTCCGGCATCAGCTCCAGGGGGACGGTGACCCCCGAACCCACCATGGCGACCATCACCAGCGGCAACGCCGTGACCTGGGCGCTCTCCACGGTCCTGGTGACGCCCGCGGTGACGGCGGCCAGCAGGGCGCACACCACAAGCCCCAGCAGCAGGCCCACGACGGCGAGCTGCGGCGCCTTGGGAGCCGGTACATCGAGCAGCGCGGTACAGGCCGCGGCCAGCACCAGGGACTGCACGAACCCCGTCGTCACGGCCGGCAGCGCGGTCCCGGCGAGGATCTCGCCGTCCCGCAGCTCTCCCGTCCGCAGCCTCTTGAGGACGAGTTCCTCGCGCCGCCCGACGAAGACGCCGACCAGCGCCGAGTACACCGCGAACAGCAGCGAGAACCCGATCGCCCCCGGCAGCAGCACCATCCCGACGCTGAGCCCGGTGCCCGTCAGGTCCATGTCCTCGACCGCGGCCCGCACGCTCAACGGCAGCACCAGCGGCACGAACACCGCGGTGACGATCATTCCCTTGCTGCGCCCGAAGAGCGTCAGCTCGGCCCGCGCGAGGGCCTTCACCCGACCGACCACGACCCGATCGACCACGGCGCTCATGCCCTGACCTCCTGAGCCGCGATCCCCAGGAACGCCTCCTCCAGCGAGGCGGACCGCACATCGAGCCCCCGCAGCTCGACCCCGGCTCCCGAGGCCCACACCAGCACTTCCGTCGCCGCCCGCTGCAACTCCCGCGTCCGCAGCCGTACGACCCGCCCGTCGACCTCGTGGGAGAGCACCCCCAGTTCCCCGAGCGGCGGCAGATCGCCGACGAAGTACCCCTCGGGCAGCTCGAAGGAGATCCGCGAGGGCTGCCCGGCGGTCACCTCGGCGGGCGTCCCGGTGACCGCTATCCGCCCCTCGTGCAGGATGGCGAGCCGGTCGGCGAGGCCCTCGGCCTCCTCCAGATAGTGCGTGGTGAGCAGCACGGTCGTACCGCCGTCGCGCAGCGCCCGCACCAACTCCCAGGTGTCCCGGCGCCCTTCGGCGTCGAGCCCGGTCGTCGGCTCGTCCAGGAACAGCACCTCGGGCCGTCCGAGCAGCGCGAGCGCGAGATCCAGCCGCCGCCGTTCGCCCCCGGACAACTGCTTCACCCGTACGTCGCTCCGGCGCGCGAGCCCCACCAGTTCCAGCGCCTCGGCCGGCGGCCGTGCCCCGCTCACGCACCCCGCCCACATCCGGGCGGTCTCGGCGACGGTGAGCTCGGACGGAAAGCCGCCCTCCTGGAGCATCACGCCTGTCCGCGGCCGTACGACGGCCCGCTCGACGTACGGATCGTGCCCGAGCACCCGCACCCGGCCCCCGGCCGGTGGCGCGAGCCCTTCCAGTAGTTCGACCGTGGATGTCTTGCCGGCCCCGTTGGTGCCGAGCAGCGCGAAGACCTCGCCGCGGGCCACGGAGAAGCTGATCCCGCGGACCGCCTCGAACCCGCCCCCGTAGACGCGTCGCAGGTCGGTGACCTCAATCACGTTCGTGTTCATGGCCCCAGCATCTCGGCGCTTCGGGACCGGAGGCAGTGCGCGCTGTCATCACTCGGCATGACAAATGTCAGACGCCTGACCAGGCATGCCGACCGGGCATGAAGAAAGCCCCCCGACTGAAGCCGGGGGGCTTTGATCTGGAGCGAACGACGAGGTTCGAACTCGCGACCTCAACCTTGGCAAGGTTGCGCTCTACCAACTGAGCTACGTTCGCATTGCCTCCGACCAGCTCTCACTGATCGGCGCGAGCACCATCCTACCTGATCCACAAGAGGACCAGACCGGCGATGCAGAGCGGGTGACAGGAATTGCACACTGCGCCTTCCCCCTGGAAGGGGGATGTTCTGCTACTGAACTACACCCGCATGTACTCCGTGGGCTGGGCTTTTCCGTCCCCGCCCCTCGGCGTGCTCCAGACTCTAGCCGACCAGGAGGGGTGCAGCGCAAGTCGGTTGCCCCGGGGGGCGGGTGACCGGGCGTCGACGGGGCTACTGCGCCTCGGCGAACGCCTCGTAGACCTTCTTGGGGATACGGCCGCGGGCGGGCACGTCCATCTTGTTGGCCTGGGCCCAGGCGCGGACCGCCGCCGGGTCGGGAGCGACCTCGGTCTGCTTGTACGCCTTGCCGGACCGCGAGCGCTTCCGGCCGGCCTCCACGTAGGGCTCGAGCGCCTTACGCAGTTTCTTGGCATTCACCTGATTCAGGTCGATCTCGTACGACTTGCCGTCGAGTCCGAAGGCGATCGTTTCCGCCGCTTCCGAGCCGTCGATGTCGTCAAAGAGAGTGACCACGACCTTCTGCGCCACGAATATCGGTCCCTTCGTACGGCACTTTGCCAATTCATTTGTACAGTGCCCGACAATGCATTGTGAAGCCCGACTAAATCCTTTGGCGTGTCCGAGCGCAATAGGTATCGGGTGTCGATCGCGGATCTTTCCTGGAAATTTTGGTGAACACCGGCCCCGATACCGGATCGTGACAGCCGTCACGTAGCTTCCTACAAGTCAACGCGCGTAGAAATTTTGTGCGGGTAGTCTGAAGGAACCTGCTCAGCACCACACACCGGGAGTGCCAGTGGCACGCGTCGTAGTCGACGTCATGCTCAAGCCGGAGATCCTCGACCCCCAGGGCCAGGCGGTGCAGCGCGCACTGCCGCGTCTGGGTTTCGAAGGCATCTCGGACGTCCGCCAGGGAAAGCGTTTCGAACTGGAAGTTGACGGGCCGGTCGACGAGGCCGCCCTCGCCCGCATCCATGATCTTGCGGAATCCTTCCTCGCCAACACCGTGATCGAGGACTTCACGGTGAAGGTGGAAGAAGTCGCGGAGGCCGCGAAGTGACCGCTCGTATTGGCGTCGTCACTTTCCCGGGGAGTCTCGACGACCGGGACACCCAGCGCGCGATCCGCCTCGCGGGCGCCGAACCGGTCGCTCTCTGGCACAAGGACAAGGACCTCCACCAGGTGGACGCGGTCGTCCTTCCGGGTGGTTTCTCCTACGGCGACTATCTGCGGGCCGGCGCCATCTCCCGCTTCTCGCCGGTGATGGAGACGGTCATCGAGCAGGCCAAGGCAGGACTTCCGGTCCTCGGTATCTGCAACGGCTTCCAGATCCTCACCGAGGCCCACCTCCTCCCGGGCGGCATGCTCGGCAACGACCACCTCCACTTCATCTGCCGCGACCAGAAGCTGCGGGTGGAGAACGCGGACACCGCGTGGACCGTCGACTACGAGGCGGGCCAGGAGATCCACATCCCGCTGAAGAACATGGACGGCCGGTACGTCGCCGACGAGTACACGCTGGACAAGCTGGAGGCCGAGGGCCGGGTCGCGTTCCGTTACGTCGACTTCAACCCGAACGGCTCCCTCCGCGACATCGCCGGCATCACCAACGAGGCCGGGAACGTCGTAGGCCTCATGCCGCACCCGGAGCACGCCACCGAGCCGCTGATCGGCACCGGTCGTACCGACGGCCTCCCGTTCTTCACCTCGATCCTCAAGAAGCTGGTCAACGCATGAGCCGGACGCCTCTGGACACGGTCGAGCACGCGGCCGCGACCCCCGACGTCGAGCTGCCCTGGGCCGAACTCGGTCTGAAGAAGGACGAGTACGAGCGGGTCGTGGAGATCCTCGGCCGCCGGCCCACCGGTGCCGAGCTCGCCATGTACTCGGTCATGTGGTCCGAGCACTGCTCCTACAAGTCCTCCAAGGTCCACCTCCGCCAGTTCGGCGAGAAGGCCCCGCAGTCCGACGCGCTGCTCGTCGGCATCGGTGAGAACGCCGGTGTCGTGGACGTCGGCCAGGGCTACGCGGTCACCTTCAAGGTCGAGTCGCACAACCACCCCTCCTACGTCGAGCCTTACCAGGGCGCGGCCACGGGCGTGGGCGGCATCGTCCGCGACATCATCGCGATGGGCGCCCGGCCGGTGGCCGTGGTCGACCCGCTGCGCTTCGGCGCGGCCGACCACCCCGACACCAAGCGCGTCCTGCCGGGCGTCGTCGCCGGTATCGGCGGTTACGGCAACTGCCTTGGCCTGCCCAACATCGGCGGCGAGGTCGTCTTCGACGCCTGCTACCAGGGCAACCCGCTGGTCAACGCCGGTGCCATCGGCGTCATGCGGCACGAGGACATCCACCTCGCGAAGGCGTCCGGCGCGGGCAACAAGGTCATCCTGTACGGGGCCCGGACCGGCGGCGACGGCATCGGCGGCGCCTCCATCCTGGCCTCCGAGACCTTCGACGACGCCAAGCCCTCGAAGCGTCCCGCCGTCCAGGTCGGCGACCCCTTCCAGGAGAAGCTCCTCATCGAGTGCACCCTGGAGGCCTTCAAGGAGAAGCTGGTCGTCGGCATCCAGGACCTGGGTGCGGCGGGCCTGTCCTGCGCGACGTCCGAGCTGGCCTCGAACGGCTCGGGCGGCATGCGCGTGACGCTGGACGACGTCCCCCTTCGCGACTCGACGCTCTCTCCCGAGGAAATCCTCATGAGCGAGTCGCAGGAACGCATGTGCGCGGTCGTGGAGCCGGCGAAGGTCGAGCGGTTCCTGGAGATCTGCGACAAGTGGGACGTCATCGCCACGGTGATCGGTGAGGTCACGGACGGCGACCGCCTCGAGATCTTCTGGCACGGCGGCAAGATCGTCGATGTCGACCCGCGCACGGTCGCGCACGACGGCCCGGTCTACGAGCGCCCGTACGCCCGCCCGTCCTGGCAGGACGAGCTCCAGGCCGATGACGCCAACAAGCTTCCCCGACCCGCGACTTCGGACGAGCTGAAGCAGCAGGTCCTGAAGCTCGTGTCGTCCCCGAACCAGGCATCCAAGAAGTGGATCACGTCCCAGTACGACCACTTCGTGCAGGGCAACACGGTGCTGGCCCAGCCCGAGGACTCGGGCATGATCCGCATCGACGAGGAGACCGGCCTCGGCGTCGCCATCGCGACGGACGGCAACGGCCGTTACGCGAAGCTGGACCCCTACGCGGGCGCGCAGTTGGCCCTCTCGGAGGCCTACCGCAATGTGGCGACGACCGGCGCCAAGCCGCTCGCCGTCTCCGACTGCCTGAACTTCGGCTCGCCCGAGGACCCGGCCGTCATGTGGCAGTTCGCCGAGGCCATCCGTGGACTGGCCGACGCCTGCCAGCAGTTGGGCACCCCGGTGACCGGCGGCAACGTCTCGCTCTACAACCAGACCGGCGAGGTCGCCATCCACCCGACGCCCGTGGTCGCGGTGCTCGGTGTCATCGACGACGTCGCCCGGCGCACGCCCGTCGCCTTCCAGGAGGAGGGGCAGCTGCTCTACCTCCTCGGCGACACCCGCGAGGAGTTCGGCGGCTCGGCGTGGTCGCAGGTCGTCCACGACCACCTGGGCGGTCTGCCCCCGAAGGTGGACCTGGAGCGGGAGCGCCTCCTCGCGGAGATCCTGATCTCCGCCTCCCGCGACGGCATGATCGACTCCGCGCACGACCTGTCCGACGGCGGTCTGGTCCAGGCGGTCGTGGAGTCGGCGCTGCTCGGTGGCAAGGGCGCGCGTCTGGTCGTACCGGACGGGCTGGACGCCTTCACCTTCCTCTTCTCCGAGTCGGCGGGCCGCGCGGTCGTGGCCGTGCCGCGCTCCGAGGAGGTCCGCTTCAACGACATGTGCGGTGCGCGGGGCCTGCCGGTCACCCGCATCGGTGTCGTGGACGGCGAGACCGTCGACATCCAGGGCGAGTTCGCGCTCACCCTGGAGGAGCTGAGGAAGGCGCACGAGGAGACGATCCCGGCGCTGCTCGCGTAGGCAGTGGTACGACGGTGAAGGCCCCGCCCGGATCACGTTTCCGGGCGGGGCCTTCTCTGCTTGTCGGGCGTTCAGCGGACGTAGTTCTTGAGGATCTCCGTGTCCAACTCGATGTTCATGGGGCCGGGTACGGACACCTTCTCGCCGAACTTCGAGGTCTGGGTGCTGCGGTAGCCGCCGACCTGCCGGTTCGGGTTGCTGTGCACCGTGACCGTGCAGGAGTCCCGGTCGATCAGGAGGTACAGGGGGATCCCGGCCTGCCCGTACGCAGTCGGCTTCTCGTGCCGATCCCGCCGGTCGGTGTCCGAGTCGTACGAGGTGACCTCGACGACCATGAGCGCGCCGTCCGGGTCGGCCCACTCACCCTGTCCCGCGAAGTGGGCCTCGGGCGCGAGCACTGCGTCCGGTTTCGCCCTGCCTTCCCGGTACGCCTCCACCCGGAGCCCTTGGCCGTAAATCAGGTCTAGGTCGGGCCTGGCCTGCATACAGCGCCGGGCCAGCCAGGAGACGATGGCGTTGTGGTCTCCGTCTGCCACCTTCTTGACTCCGATCCGTCCGTTGATGAACTCCAACGTGACGGTCTCGGGAGCGGCGGAGGCGATCGTTTCGAACTCCACCACCGACATCTGAGACGTGCGCTCGGCCATAACCGTCATGTTGCACCCCCTTCCAGGCGGAAGCCAGTGTTGTCCGGGGCCCGGCGCTGCGGGGCGGCTTTCGCAGCCGATCACACGTACGAGTGATCGTCCCCACGTCGAGCGGGGACGGGCTCTGAGGACGAGGCCCCCGCCTTCGGCAACCGCAGCGCCAGCGCCACCCCGAGCCCCATCAGTGCCGCCCCGCACAGGAACACCGTGTCCATGGCGGAGACGTACGACGTCATGTCCGTGCCGTCGCTCAGCCTGCTGATCAGGGTGCCGAACAGGGCCGCGCCCAGGGCCGTGCCGAGGGTCTGGAAGAAGCGGATGCCGGTGGTGGCGACCCCGAGCTGGTGGCGGGGTGCCGCGTCCTGCACCAGCTGGATGAGCTGGCCGATCAGCTGACCGAACCCGGCGCCGACGAGGAGCAGTTCGGCGCGCAGCCACCACAGCGAGGTGTCGGTTCCGGTGGTGGCCAGGAGGAGGAAGGCCACGGCGGTGACGGCGGACCCCGTGACCACGAACGTCCGCTCGGACCAGCCGCGTTCGGTGAGCTTGCCTGTGACGATGCCGACGACGGTCATACCGATGGCCATGGGGAGGAGATACAGCCCCGCCGAGGAGCTCGCGATGCCCCGGACGACCTGGAGATAGACCATCACGTAGTACATCGAGCCGACCATGGCCGCGCCGACGAGCCCCTGGATGGCGAAGCCCCAGCGAAGTTCCGGGACCCGGAACATGGAGAGCGGCAGGATCGGCTCGGCGGCGGTGCTCTGGCGGCGCAGGAAGAGCGCGAGGGAGGCCGCGGAGGCCAGCGCCAGCCCTATGACCTGCGGTGACGTCCAGTCGTACTCCTTGCCGCCCCATTCGGTGACCAGCAGCAGCGTGGTGGAGAAGGCGGCGGCGAGGGCCGCGCCGGGGAAGTCGATGCGGTGGCGCTCGGTGTGCCGGGGGAGTTTCAGGGCGAGTGCGGAGGCGATCAGGACGGCGATGCCGATCGGCAGGTTGACGTAGAAGATCCACCGCCAGCTCGCGTGGTCGGAGAGCACGCCGCCGATCCACGGGCCGAGTGCCATGCCGCCGCCCGCGACGATGCCGCCCATGCCCGCGCCCTTGCTGTCCTTCTCCTTGCCGGGGTCCTTGAGCTGGGCGATCACCACCATCGTCACGCTCATCAGGCCGCCGGCGCCGATGCCCTGCACCGCCCGGGCGGCGATCAGCTGGCCGATCGACTGGGCGGCGCCGCACAGCGCCGAGCCGAACAGGAAGGTGCCGACGGCCCCGAGGAAGACCTGCTTGGCGCCGAGGGTGTCGCAGAGCTTGCCGTAGAGCGGGAGCACCGCGGCCGAGGCCAGCGAGAAGGCGCTGACCAGCCACGGGATCTTGTCGATGCCGTGCGCGGGGTCGAGGTCCCGGACGATCGGGACGGTCGCCGCGGACACGATCTGCATGTCCAGGACGGCCAGCACGATCGTGGCGAGGCAGACGAGGAAGCCGATCTTGCGCTGGGTTTCGGTCATGGGCAGCACCATGCCCGAGGATTGTGTACCGAGTCAATGTTTTATCTCGGATCAAATTTCATCCTGGTACAGCGATGCTTGGTAGGGTGCCGCCATGGCTTTTGCTGAGGGCATGGGGCTGCGCGAGCGCAAGAAGCTTCAGACGGCGATACGGATCTACCGGACCGCGGTGGCCCTGTTCGACGAGAAGGGCTTCGACGCGGTCTCCGTGCAGGAGATCGCCGACGCCTCCGAGGTCTCCAAGATGACCGTCTTCAACTACTTCGGTACGAAAGAGGACTTGGTCTTCAAGCCGATGGAGGAGCACTTCTCCGACCCGGCGCGCGCGGTGCGCGAGCGCCCGCCCGGCGAGTCCGCGTTGGAGGCCGTACGCCGGCAGTTCCTGGAGATGATCGAGGCCCGCGACCCCTCGGTCGGCCTCAACGCCGAGCCCTTCGCCCGCCGCATCCGCTCGGTCATCCTGGCGACACCGGTGCTCCGCGAGAGGGCCTACCTGACGGCCGAGAAGGGCGCCCGCGAACTCGCCGACCTGCTCATCGAGGAGACCGGTGAACGGACCTCGTCGCTGATCGTGGCCGCCACGCTCACCACCGTCCGCCAGGTCCTGGTCGAGGAGCACCATCTGCGCATCGACGCCGGCGAGAGCGTCGAGGAGGTCGCCGCCGACGCCGCCGAACGGGCCGAGCGGGCCTTCGCGTTGGTGGAGGGCGGCCTTGCCGGGTACGCCGTCGGACAGGCCTAGGCTGGCCCCCATGCCACCGGCCAAGAAGCGCACCCGCAGCTACGACCCCGCCAGGATCCGCACCGCGGTGCTCACCCAGTTCGGGCACGTACGCCAAGCCGTCGGCACCCTCACCCCGGAACAGCTCGCCGCCCCCACCCGGCTCGGCGACTGGACCGTCCGCGACCTCGCCGCCCACGTCACCATGGCCGTCGGAGCCATCAGCCGCGCCCTGGAGGCCGAGGAACCGCCGAGGCGCACGCTCGCCCTCCTGGACTGGCCCGCCACCACCGCCGGCCGCGCCGAGGACATCTCGGACGGCACCCAGGAGCTCGCCGCCGCCCACCCCGACCTCGACGCCCTCTACACCCGCACCGGGGAACGCTTCACCGAGAGCCTCGACCGGGCTCCCGACGACCGCCTCATCGGCAGCCGCACCGGCGCCATGACCCTCGCCGACTACCTGGTCACCCGGACCGTCGAACTCGTCGTCCACACCGACGACCTGAACGCCGCCGTCCCCGGCCTCGACATCCCCCACGACCGCCAGGCTTTGGCCGCCTGCACCCGCCTCCTCGCCGACGCCCTCGCCGCGAAGGCCCCCGGCGGCTCGACCGAGGTGCGGGTGCCGCCGTTCGCGGTGGTCCAGTGCGTCGAGGGGCCCCGGCACACCCGCGGCACCCCGCCCAGCGTCGTCGAGACCGACCCACTGACCTGGATCCGGCTCGCGACCGGGCGGCTGACCTGGAAGGACGCCGTCGAGGAGGCGAAGGTGAGCGCGAGCGGGGAGCGGGCGGACCTGGCCGGACTCCTTCCCCTGATGGGCTGACCGGGGACGGCGGGCAGGGGGTGTCGGTGGAACCGGCTTCCCGCCCCACCCGTCCCAGCGGCATGGACACACAGCGAATCACCCTCGCCGTCCTGACCGTCCTCCCGCTCGCCGCGGCCTGCGGAACCGAGCAGGCCGACGGCGGTTCGGTCAGCGCCGAGCGATCCGTCACCGGCGTCCACTGGAGCGTCGACAGCGTCACCGTCGACGGCACCACCCACCGGGCCCCCACCGGGGCGAACGTGACGATCGAGGACGGCAAGGCGGCCGGCAACTACGGCTGCAACCACTTCACCGCCAAGGTCGCCTTCGAGGACGGCGCTCTCCGGCTCAGCGACACCACGACCACGGAGATGGCCTGCGAGGAACGGCCCATGGCCTTCGAGACGACCCTCGCCCGCACCCTCGCGAGCAGCGCCCTGAAGACCGACGTCACGGGCGACCGGCTCACGCTCACCACCGACGACGGCGACAGGGTCCGGCTGACCGAGGAGAAGGACGCCCCGCTCCACGGCACCCGATGGGACATCACCTCGCCCGCTCCCACCGGTGAGGCCCACCTCAGCTTCGACGAGAAGACCGGGAAGGTGACCGGCAGCCTCGGCTGCAACAAGGTGACGGCGACTGCCACGGTCCGCGACGGACATATCACCCTGGGCGCTCCCGCCACCACCCGAATGGTGTGCGACACCTCACTCATGAAGACGGAGAAGGCCCTCCTGGGCCTCTTCGACAGCACGGTGAAGTACGAACTGGATCATCGCGCCCTCACGCTGACCAGCGAAAACGGAAAAACCACCAACGCGGTCGCGGCCGAGTGATCCCTTAAAGGTCCGTATCCCCAATTCGGACCAGTGGTCGACCTCGCCTACACTCGGGGACGTGCCACGTGGTGACGGTCGACTCAATCATGATCTGCTCCCCGGCGAGAAAGGCCCCCAGGACGCGTGTGGCGTCTTCGGTGTCTGGGCTCCGGGTGAAGAGGTCGCCAAGCTCACTTACTTCGGGCTCTACGCCCTCCAGCATCGGGGCCAGGAATCCGCGGGTATCGCGGTCAGCAACGGCTCCCAGATCCTCGTCTTCAAGGACATGGGCCTCGTTTCCCAGGTCTTCGACGAGACCTCTCTCGGTTCGCTCCAGGGTCATATCGCGGTCGGTCACGCCCGCTACTCGACCACCGGTGCCTCCGTGTGGGAGAACGCCCAGCCGACGTTCCGTGCCACGGCGCACGGCTCGATCGCGCTCGGCCACAACGGCAACCTGGTCAACACGGCGCAGCTCGCCGAGATGGTCGCCGACCTCCCCAAGGACACCAACGGCCGCTCGACCCGCGTCGCGGCCACCAACGACACCGACCTGCTCACCGCGCTCCTCGCGGCCCAGGTCGACGAGGACGGCAAGCCGCTGACCATCGAGGAGGCCTCCTCGAAGGTCCTCCCGCAGGTCCGAGGCGCCTTCTCCCTCGTCTTCATGGACGAGCACACGCTCTACGCCGCCCGCGACCCGCAGGGCATCCGCCCGCTGGTCCTCGGCCGTCTGGAGCGCGGCTGGGTCGTCGCGTCCGAGGGCGCCGCCCTCGACATCTGCGGCGCGAGCTTCGTCCGTGAGATCGAGCCGGGCGAGTTCATCGCCATCGACGAGAACGGTCTGCGCAGCTCCCGATTCGCGGAAGCGAAGCCCAAGGGCTGTGTCTTCGAGTACGTGTACCTCGCCCGCCCCGACACCGACATCGCCGGCCGCAACGTGTACCTCTCCCGTGTGGAGATGGGCCGCAAGCTGGCCAAGGAAGCCCCGGTCGAAGCCGACCTGGTCATAGCGACTCCGGAGTCCGGCACCCCGGCCGCCATCGGCTACGCGGAGGCGTCCGGCATCCCGTTCGGCGCCGGCCTGGTCAAGAACGCGTACGTCGGCCGTACGTTCATCCAGCCCTCCCAGACCATCCGGCAGCTCGGTATCCGCCTCAAGCTGAACCCGCTGAAGGAAGTCATCAAGGGCAAGCGCCTGGTCGTCGTCGACGACTCGATCGTGCGCGGCAACACCCAGCGGGCGCTGGTGCGGATGCTCCGTGAGGCGGGCGCCGCCGAGGTCCACATCCGGATCTCCTCGCCGCCAGTGAAGTGGCCCTGCTTCTTCGGCATCGACTTCGCGACCCGCGCCGAGCTCATCGCCAACGGCATGACCATCGACGAGATCGGCACCTCGCTGGGCGCCGACTCGCTGGCGTACATCTCCATCGACGGCATGATCGAGGCGACCACCATCGCCAAGCCGAACCTGTGCCGCGCCTGCTTCGACGGCGAGTACCCGATGGAGCTCCCGGACCCCGAGCTGCTCGGCAAGCAGCTCCTGGAGACCGAACTGGCCGCCGGTCCGGCAGCCACGGCGGCGGCCGACGCGATCCGTCGCCCGTAAGCCCTGCAGTACGACACGAAAGTTCTCACCGTCATGTCTGAGACAACTGGTGCCAGCTACGCAGCCGCGGGCGTCGACATCGAAGCGGGTGACCGCGCCGTAGAGCTGATGAAGGAGTGGGTGAAGAAGACCCAGCGCCCCGAGGTCCTCGGCGGCCTCGGCGGTTTCGCCGGTCTCTTCGACGCCTCCGCCCTCAAGAACTACGAGCGTCCCCTCCTCGCCTCCGCAACGGACGGCGTGGGCACGAAGGTGGACATCGCCCGTCAGCTGGGCGTCTACGACACCATCGGCCACGACCTGGTCGCGATGGTCATGGACGACATCGTGGTGTGCGGCGCCGAGCCGCTGTTCATGACCGACTACATCTGCGTCGGCAAGGTCCACCCCGAGCGGGTCGCCGCGATCGTCAAGGGCATCGCCGAGGGCTGTGTCCTGGCCGGCTGCGCCCTGGTCGGCGGCGAGACGGCCGAGCACCCCGGTCTGCTGGGCCCGGACGACTTCGACGTCGCCGGCGCCGGTACGGGCGTCGTGGAGGCCGACCGGCTCCTCGGCCCGGATCGCATCCGTACGGGTGACGCGGTGATCGCCATGGCGGCCTCCGGTCTTCACTCGAACGGGTACTCGCTCGTCCGGCACGTCCTGCTGAACCAGGCGGGCCTGCCCCTGGACGCGCGGATCGACGAGCTGGGCCGCACCCTCGGCGAGGAGCTCCTGGAGCCCACCAAGATCTACTCGCTGGACTGCCTGGCACTGACGCGGACCACCGACGTGCACGCCTACTCGCACGTCACCGGTGGTGGCCTCGCCGCCAACCTGGCCCGCGTCATCCCCGACGACCTGCACGCGATCGTCGACCGCTCCACCTGGACCCCGGCCCCGATCTTCGACCTCGTCGGCAGGACCGGCTCGGTCGAGCGGCTGGAGCTGGAGAAGACCCTGAACATGGGCGTGGGCATGATCGCCATCGTCCCCGAGGAATCGGCGGACGTGGCGCTCACCACCCTGGCCGATCGTGGGGTCGAGGCATGGATCGCGGGCGAGATCACCGACCGCGGTGACCACACCACGGGTGCGGAACTGGTCGGCGACTACGCCGTCTGACAGTCAGGACGCCGACAGGCAGCGCAAAACCCGGTCCGGTGGTGTGGACCACATCGGACCGGGTGAAGCACAGCTGGAGCGTCAAGCGCCGCGGCGTTGCTGCGACGACGGACCGGACTGGTCGTCCTCGTCCTCATCGTCGTCGTTGTAGAGATCCGCGTACTGGGAGTACGGGTCGTCTTCGTCCTCGTCGTCCTCGAACGGCTCGCCATTCGGCGGCTGGCTCGAAGTCGAAGCGCCCAGCTCATTGGCCAGACGCGACAGGTCAGTCCCGCCGCTGCTGTACTTCAGCTGGCGGGCGACCTTCGTCTGCTTGGCCTTTGCCCGGCCGCGCCCCATGGCTCGACCCCCTCGGATACGGGGCTCGGTGGCCCCAGAGTCTTGACACGCGTTCATGATCTGGAACGGGCTCTCCGTGGAGAGACCGGTCCGTAGGGCTTCCACGGTACCTGAGCCCGCGCCCATACGGTACGTCGCCCGCAGGACGTGCCTGGCCCCAGAACCCTCGAGGTGCCCTGTCCTCGCTGGTCAACCGCGATTTTAACCACTTCTTGGCGGCCGACCCGCCGACGAACGTGAGAGTTCTCTCTAAGTGCCCGTCGGCGGGTACCGCTCACGGCCCGGCCACGACGATCAGCGCGCCCTGCGCGCCAGCGCCGCCTCGTGCATCCGCTGCTCGGCGATCCGGTCGGCCGCGGCGGCCGGCGGGATGCCGTCCGCCTTCGCACGCGCGAATATGGCGAGCGTGGTGTCGTAGATCCTCGCCGCCTTGGCCTTGCAGCGGTCGAAGTCGAAGCCGTGGAGCTCGTCGGCGACCTGGATGACGCCGCCCGCGTTCACCACGTAGTCCGGCGCGTAGAGGATGCCGCGGTCGGCGAGATCCTTCTCCACGCCCGGGTGCTCCAACTGGTTGTTGGCCGCGCCGCAGACGATCTTCGCCGTCAGCGCCGGCACGGTGTCGTCGTTCAGGGCGCCGCCCAGCGCGCAGGGGGCGTAGATGTCCAGGCCCTCGGCGCGGATCAGGGTCGCGGTGTCGGCGACGGCCGTGACGCCGGTCGGATGCGCCGCGAGGATGCGGCCCACGGCCTCCTCGCGCACGTCCGTGATGACGACCTCGGCGCCCTCCTCGCGCAGGTGGGTCACCAGGTGGTGGCCGACCTTGCCGACGCCCGCGATACCGACCTTGCGTCCCGCCAGCGAGGGGTCGCCCCACAGATGCTGGGCGGAGGCCCGCATGCCCTGGTAGACGCCGAACGCGGTGAGCACGGAGGAGTCGCCCGCGCCGCCGTTCTCCGGCGAACGCCCGGTCGTCCAGCGGCACTCACGGGCGACGACGTCCATGTCGGCGACGTACGTGCCGACGTCGCAGGCCGTGACGTAGCGACCGCCCAGGGAGGCGACGAACCGACCGTAGGCGAGGAGCAGCTCCTCGCTCTTGACCGTGTCCGGGTCGCCGATGATCACGGCCTTGCCGCCGCCGTGGTCGAGCCCGGCCATGGCGTTCTTGTACGACATCCCGCGCGCGAGGTTCAGGGCGTCGGCGACGGCCTCCTCCTCGGTCGCGTACGGGTAGAAGCGCGTGCCGCCGAGTGCGGGGCCCAGCGCGGTGGAGTGGAGGGCGATGACGGCCTTCAGGCCACTGGCACGGTCCTGGCAGAGCACGACTTGCTCATGACCGCCCTGGTCCGAGTGGAACAGGGTGTGCAGGACGCCGGCTGATACTTCGGTCACTGTGGTGACTCCTGGATGCGTAGCGGCGGTTGGGACCAGCTCCCGTAAGGGTGGCGGGCGCTGTGGGCACGAGATTAGAGCCTGGCTGCACCCGCCCACCTCGCCGTGCTCAGGATCACCTACCCACGGAGTACCCCCGTGCGACGATTTGCATAGATTTCCCGCCCGTTTGTGAGCGGGTTCCGCAGGTTTTCCTGGCAGTGGGCGGGGGAGGGAGCAGGCGTGCCCAAGGTGTCCTCGGTGGTCGTCCCGTACCCGACCTATCTCCGCGTGTACGAACCGCTGGCCGCCTTCCCGGAGGCGGAACGCGGCCACTGGGCCCGCTACGCCCGCCGCCCCGACCGTCCCTCGTACCAGGACGAACTGCGCCGCTCGCTGGCCGACTTGCTGCCCACCCCGCCGATCCCGGTGCCGGTGCACGAGAGCAGCGACGCCTTCGTGCTGGACGTCGACGGCGTGGTCTGCGTCTGCCCCTGGCGGACCCGGCTGCGCGGCTGGCAGGCGCTGGAGGAGCTGGCCGAGGAGCTGCCGAAGCCGGTCCTGGAAGCGGTGCTGCCGGAGGTCGTACGGCTCCAGGCCGCCAAGGATTACGAGCGCTGGCTGATCCGGAACCCGGACGCCCGCCCCTGGATCCGCTCCTCGACCTGGCAGGTGCCGCTGCACTGGTTCGTGCTGGTCGGGGACGAGGAGCGGTCCTTCGACAAGGGGTCGGGGGACATCCCGCCGATGCTGCGCTACCGGACGCCGATGGTGCAGGCGCGGCGGCGGGTGGCGCGGGCCCTGCGGACCCTCAAGGACACGCTCGACGAGGGGCCGCTCATCGACGGCCTGGTGGACGTGGGGCGTTGGCTGGAGGAGTTCCATCCGCGCTCGCTGGTGGAGCTGGACTACGGCGGCCTCGTGCACGTACTGCCGGCCGGCGAGCTGGAGGACGACCACTCGGCGGCGGACGTGGCCGAGGGCATCGAGGCGCTGCGGCAGGGGGACGGGGCGGCGGCGGGGGAGGCGTACGGGCGTCTGGTGGAGCGCTGGCGGGCGGTCAGGGACCGGCGCTCGGCGAACTGAGCGCGGCTCAGATAACGAACGGACGTTTGACGTGACGCTCGTTTTGGGGTTTTGTCCTCGCACTGAGTTGCCTGTGTGCCTTGAGGCTCTCCCGACATGGGACGTACGTCACGATCCGGGCGTTCGCCTCAACTGAGGCTCAAGTGCGGTCAAGCGTGATGGACCGCACGTACCTGGCTCTTGCGTCTCTTCCCCCTCCTCATGCCAAAATAGGACAAGGGGCCCGGGGGAGGTTCCGCTTTGGGGGGTCTGGTGACTCCTGATCGCTCTGTGACTGATCGTCACAGCGGCGTGACTGTCCGCTATGGCATGGTCCATCGGCCTCTGTCGCCGATGAACACCTGGGGGGCAATTCCATCGGTTTGGCCGACGCGGCTGGACAGATGGTGTAGTTGTAGTGCCGAGGACAAGCCGTTCGTCCTATAACCGACTCGACTCGCGTCCGCCATTTCGGGCAACGCGGGTCAAGGTGCAGAATTTAGAGGAAAGAACCGAGAACGATCGGTTCTCCCGAGGAGGCCGCTCATGACCGCTCGCACCCCTGATGCCGAGCCGCTGCTGACCCCGGCTGAGGTCGCCACCATGTTCCGTGTGGACCCGAAGACGGTCACGCGGTGGGCGAAGGCCGGGAAGCTTACTTCCATCCGTACGCTCGGCGGGCACCGCCGCTACCGCGAGGCGGAGGTCCGTGCACTGCTCGCGGGCATCCCGCAGCAGCGCAGCGAGGCCTGAACCAACTGAATAACGGGCAAACCGGCAGGTCCCCCAACGTGCCGATACGCCCGTGACAACGCTTCAAAAGCTCCAAGCGACGCGGGTTCCGCCCCAACGGGACCCTCGCCCGAGCTCATCCCAGAACCTCACAGGGTGCGTCGTCGATCGCGCTGGACTCCGCCGGGTCCAGCGCGATCTTTTTTGTGCGTGCGGCGACCCCTGCGCATGGCCCCTGTGAGCGGGCTTGTCGGAGTCTGGGGAGGGGTGTCGGATCTCCTGTGGGTGGCCCTCCGAGCTGGTGCAATTGCACATATTAAATTGACCAGTTGTAGGCGAGGTGTAAGTACCTCGGTTTCAGAAACTCATGCGGTGACACCCGTCACATGCCAGAGTCCTTGTTGCGTCTGACTCGGGTGCGCTAGAGGAGGCACGCGTTCCACCGCCCCACGGTGGTACGGGCGTTGGGGCCGCCGACGGTCACGCGTCGGCGGGACTTTCGTCCCCCGCCGGCTCACCGGCCCGCTCCGTGGCCCGCGGTGGGGAGTCCATGGCCAGTCGCAGCAGCTGATGGCAGATCGGGCAGTGGCGCGTCAGATGTCGATAGGAGGAAGCGGCCGCCAGATGGGCACGGAGCAACGCCCGCGTCTCGTGCCTGACCGAAGCCGCCATACGCCACCTCCAGGGCCGCACGGGGAACGGGCCCTGGTTTCTGGGTACCGACCGAATGTGACGCCGTCAAGACGGCGTGAGGCGACTTGGGGGGCTGCGTGGGGAGACGTCCACCTGGTCGACGCTCCAAAAGACCCCGGATCCGATGGTCGACGCACGAAAAGAGGCCCGGATCCGAAGATCCGAGCCTCTCACTGCGGTCCTGACGGGATTTGCTGTACCCGATTGCGGCTGCGCCGCGGGCGCGGCCTCCATCTTGACCGGGTGGCGAGTCGGCTTGGAGTGTGAGGCGAGCATGAAGAAGGCCCGCGTTCCCCGAAGGGTGCGGGCCTTGCTTCTCACTGCGGTCCTGACGGGATTTGAACCCGCGGCCTCCACCTTGACAGGGTGGCGAGCACTCCAAACTGCTCCACAGGACCAGGTTTCGCGGCGCTTGTTCCTGCGTTGCGCTGCGAGACAGGACTGTACAGGAGGGTGAGGGCGCTGCGCGAACTCACCCAGTGTGCGGGGTCGGTTACGGGACAGCCGCGTCGATCGCCTTCACGATCCGCTTGTCCGAGACGGCGTACGCCGTGCCCAGCGCGTGGGCGAAATAGCTGACCCGGAGCTCCTCGATCATCCAACGGATGTCCAGGACGGCGGCCGGGACCGGGCGGCCCTGCGGGAGCTGCTCCAGGAGCCAGGCGTACTCGTCCTGCATCTCGTGGACCTTCTCCATGCGCGTCGTGTCCCGCTGCACGGCCGTCGGCATCTGCTGGAGGCGGCGGTCGGCGGCGACCAGGTAGCGCATGAGGTCGGGCAGCCGGCGCAGGCCCGTCGCGGTCACGAACCCCGGCTTCACGAGGGCGTCCAGCTGCTTGCGGACGTCCGTCAGGTTCGCGAGGAGCGCGGGGCTCCGTACGGCCTTCAGGCGGCGCTCACAGGCCTGCCAGGCGGCAAGGACCTGCTGCACCTGCCCCACGGTACGGACGGTCGTGTCGACGATCTCCGCGCGGACCTTGTCGTACAGCTTCCGGTACGACTCCTCGTCCCACGCCGGCCCGCCGAAGTCGCCGATCAGCTTGTCCGCCGCCGCCATCGCGCAGTCGTCGAAGAGGGCCTGGACCGTGCCGTGGGGGTTGGCCGAGAGCGCCAGCTTCTGCGCGTTCGTCAGGTGGTCGCTCGCGAACTTCGCCGGGTTCACCGGGATGTTGCGCAGCACCAGTCTGCGCGTGCCCTTCCACATCGCCTCGGCCTGCTCGGCCTCGGTGTCGAAGAGCCGGACCGAGACCGTGTCGCCGTCGTCCACCAGGGCCGGGTACGCCTTGACCGGCTGGCCGGCCCGGCGGGTCTCGAAGACGCGGGTGAGGGAGCCGATCGTCCAGTCCGTCAGGCCCTTGCGCTCCAGGGACTCGCCGCCCTGGCGCTCCGCGGTGGCCGCGGCGGCCTGGGAGAGGGCCTGGCGCGCCTTCGGCCTCAGCTGGAGCTTCAGCGCCTCCAGATCCTTGTCCTCGGCCAGCTTGCGGCGGCGCTCGTCAACGATCCGGAAGGTGATGCGCAGGTGGTCCGGGATCTTCGACCAGTCGAAGTCCTCGGCCTCGAAGGGCACGCCGACCATGCGCTTCAGCTCACGGGCCATCGTGAGGGTCAACGGCTCCTGGAGGGGGACCGCCGTGTCCAGGAAGCGCTTCGCGAAGTTCGGGGCCGGGACGTAGTTGCGGCGGATCGGCTTGGGGAGGGAACGGATCAGCTCCGTGACGACCTCCTCCCGCAGGCCCGGGATCTGCCAGTCGAAGGCCTCGTCCGTGACCTGGTTGAGGACCTGGAGCGGGATGTGGACGGTCACACCGTCGGCGTCCGCGCCCGGCTCGAACTGGTAGGTGACCCGGAACTTCAGCTGCCCCTGCCGCCAGGAGTCCGGATAGTCGGCCTTGGTGACCGCCTCCGCCGACTCGCGGATGAGCATCTCCCGCTCGAAGTCGAGGAAGTCGGGCTGCTCGTGCCGCTTGCGCTTCCACCAGGAGTCGAAGTGGGCGCCGGAGACGACGTGTTCGGGAACCCGCTGCTCGTAGAAGTCGAAGAGGGTGTCGTCGTCCACGACGATGTCCCGGCGCCGGGCCCGGTGTTCGAGCTCCTCGACCTCGCTCAGCAGCTTGCGGTTGTCGGCGTAGAACTTGTGGTGCGTCCGCCAGTCGCCCTCGACGAGCGCGTTGCGGATGAAAAGCTCGCGGGACGTCTCGGGGTCGATCCGGCCGTAGTTGACCTTGCGTTGGGCGACGATCGGTACGCCGTACAGCGTGACCTTCTCGTACGCCATCACGGCCGCCTGGTCCTTCTCCCAGTGCGGTTCGGAGTACGTCCGCTTCAGCAGATGCTCGGCGAGCGGCTCGACCCACTCCGGCTCGACCTTCGCGTTGACCCGGGCCCAGAGGCGTGAAGTCTCCACCAGCTCCGCCGACATGACGAAACGGGGCTGCTTCTTGAAGAGGGACGAGCCGGGGAAGATCGCGAACTTGGCGCTGCGGGCGCCCAGATACTCGTTCTTGTTGCCGTCCTTCACGTCCTTCATCCCGATGTGCGAGAGAAGGCCCGCGAGGAGGGAGACGTGGACGGACTGCTCGGGGGCGTCGTCCTCGTTGAGATGGATGCCCATCTGCTTGGCGACCGTACGCAGTTGCGTATAGATGTCCTGCCACTCGCGGATGCGCAGGAAGTTCAGGTACTCCTGCTTGCACATCCGGCGGAAGGAGCTGGACCCCCGCTCCTTCTGCTGTTCGCGGACGTACCGCCACAGGTTCAGATAGGCGAGGAAGTCGCTGGTCTCGTCCCTGAAGCGGGCGTGCTGCTGGTCGGCCTGGGTCTGCTTGTCGGCGGGGCGCTCTCGCGGGTCCTGGATGGACAGCGCCGCCGCTATGACCATGACCTCGCGGACACAGCCGTTCTTGTCGGCCTCCAGGACCATCCGGGCGAGGCGCGGGTCGACGGGCAGCTGGGCGAGTTTGCGGCCGGTGTCGGTGAGTCGCTTGCGCGGGTCCTTCTGTGCCGGGTCGAGGGCGTTGAGCTCCTGGAGGAGCTGTACGCCGTCGCGGATGTTGCGGTGGTCCGGCGGGTCGATGAAGGGGAACTTCTCGATGTCGCCGAGGCCGGCCGCGGTCATCTGGAGGATGACGGAGGCGAGGTTCGTACGGAGGATCTCCGCGTCCGTGAACTCCGGGCGGGCGAGGAAGTCGTCCTCGGAGTACAGGCGGATGCAGACACCGTCGGACGTACGGCCGCAGCGGCCCTTGCGCTGGTTGGCGCTGGCCTGCGAGATCGCCTCGATGGGCAGCCGCTGGACCTTGGTGCGGTGGCTGTAGCGGCTGATGCGGGCGAAGCCGGGGTCGATGACGTACTTGATGCCCGGGACGGTGAGGGAGGTCTCGGCGACGTTCGTAGCCAGAACGATCCTGCGCCCGGTGTGCTGCTGGAAGACGCGGTGCTGCTCGGCGTGCGAGAGCCGGGCGTAGAGGGGGAGAACCTCCGTGAAGCGGTAATTCTTCTTGTTCAGCGCGTCCGCGGTGTCCCGGATCTCCCGCTCGCCCGAGAGGAAGACCAGGATGTCGCCCTTGCCTTCCCCCTGGAGCTCCTCGACGGCGTCGCAGATCGCGGTGATCTGGTCGCGGTCGGAGTCGTCGGAGTCCTCTTCGAGGAGGGGACGGTAGCGCACCTCCACCGGATACGTCCGCCCGCTGACCTCGACGATCGGGGCGTCCCCGAAGTGCCGGGAGAAGCGCTCGGGGTCGATGGTGGCGGAGGTGATGACAACCTTGAGGTCCGGGCGCTTGGGCAGCAGCTGGGCGAGATAGCCCAGCAGGAAGTCGATGTTGAGGGACCGCTCGTGGGCCTCGTCGATGATGATCGTGTCGTAGGCGCGCAGCTCGCGGTCGGTCTGGATCTCTGCGAGCAGGATGCCGTCGGTCATCAGCTTGACGAACGTGGCGTCCTGGTTCACCTGGTCGGTGAACCGCACCTTCCAGCCGACGGCCTCGCCGAGGGGGGTCTTCAGCTCCTCGGCCACGCGCTCGGCGACGGTCCGGGCGGCGATACGGCGGGGCTGCGTGTGCCCGATCATGCCGCGCACGCCACGCCCCAGCTCCATACAGATCTTCGGGATCTGGGTGGTCTTGCCGGACCCGGTCTCACCGGCCACGATCACGACCTGGTGATCGCGGATCGCGTCCGCGATCTCGTCCTTCTTCTGGCTGACCGGGAGCTGCTCGGGGTAGCTGACGGCAGGTACGCGGGAGCGCCGCCCGGCCATCCGCTCCTCCGCCTTCGTCACCTCACCCTCGATCTCGGCGAGCACGGCGGCGCGCGCCTCCGGCTTGCGGATCTTGCGCGCGCCTTCGAGCCTGCGGCCGATCCGGTGCGCGTCGCGCAGGGACAGCTCGGTCAGGCGGGGGGCGAGAGCACCGAGGCTGGGGGCGTCGGAGGCGCCGGGGGCGGAGGCGGGATGCGTAGACATACGCGATCCAGGATCTCATCCCGGCCAAATTCATGGCGAACGCTTTTGGGCGGGCCGTAGCGCCGGCTACTCCTCCGGGCTCCGGCGGGCGAGGGACTTGGCCGTGTTGGACACCGCCTTGATCCCCAGGTAGGCCGTGGTCATGCTGCTCACCGCGGTGAAGGCGGCGGTGAGCACGGCCACGACGACCGACTTGTCGCCGTCCAACCGCCAGACGCCGATGATCGCCACGACCACTATCGCCAGGTTGCTGGACACCACCGCCAGCAGCCCGTACCGAGCCCGCGCGAGCTCCAGCCCGTCCCCCTGTACAGCCTTGGTCATCGTCTCCCCCACCGTGAAACGCCGAAGTCCCTCTGGGAACACCCAGAGGGACTTCGATCATTGTGGCTGGGGCCGGGGTCGAACCGGCGACCTATCGCTTTTCAGGCGATCGCTCGTACCAACTGAGCTACCCAGCCACGAAGTTCCAGAAGGAACTTCAGCGGTCCTGACGGGATTTGAACCCGCGGCCTCCACCTTGACAGGGTGGCGAGCACTCCAAACTGCTCCACAGGACCAGGCTTTGTGTGCGACCTGCACTTTGTCGGTGCCCGATGTCGCTGGATCAGCATATCAGAGCTCGGATGGTGTCCCGCACCGCTTATTTCAGGGTTCGGTCAGGGTCCGGTGTGCACGTAGGCGGCCCACCAGAGGGGGTCGCTGTTCGGGCCGCGGCGGAGTCCGCGGACCGCTTCGTGCAGGGCACGGGCGGCGCGGGAGGGGTCGAGGCCCGGGCCGGGAGGAGAGGTCAGGCCCTCGTAGAAGGAGTCCGCGACCTGGAGCGCGCAGGCGTCGTCCACCACCCATTGGGCCGCCACCACATGGGCGAAGCCCGCCAGTTGCAGGGCGCCGGCGAGATGCACGGCCTCGTCGGGCAGGACGGCGGCGCCGCGGGCGGTCTCGCAGGCGGAGAGGAAGGCGAGCCGCGCCTCGCGCAGCCGCAGGCGGGAGATGTCGGCGACGCTGAGCGGGCCGGCCTGCGCATGGTCGTGGAGGTAGAGCGCGCCGCCCGCCGAGTCGGTGGGGTCCTGGGTGCCGTGTCCCGAGAAGTGCAGGTAGGCGTGGTCGGGGAGGGCGGAGAGGAGGGCGGCGCGGGAGGCTTCGGGGCCGGTGAGGACCGTGGTGGGGGTCACGCGGGCGGCGAGCTTGCGTACCTCCTCGCGGGCGTGCGGGAGGTGGGGCAGCTCCGGGGTGTCCGACTGGTCCACGGCCAGCATGCGGGCGGCGGTGTGGCCGTCGTCGGGCCGCCGGGTCTCGGCGGCCAGGGCTCTGAGCGTCGTCGTGTACGAGCAGACGTAGCGGTCGGGGAGGGAGCGGTCGTCGGGGGTGGCGTCGTGCGAGTAGTGCCCCGCCGCGTGGAGCGGGAGCAGGGACAGCAGGCCGGTCGGGCACCACCACACGCGGTCGGCGTCCGGCACCAGCTGTTCCAGGGCCGGCAGCACCGGCGCCGCCACCGTGTCCCACAGCCAGGCCAGGGTGCGCAGCAGCAGCCGCTGGGCACGCCAGGCGTCGGCCGGTGAGCGGCCCACGAGGGAGAGGGCGTCGAGGAGGGCCACCGCGCGGCCGGTGAGGCCGTCGTCCCCGGCGAGGTCGAGGTCGGGGAGCGGCACCGCGTGGAGGTCGTCGGCGGTGACGATCAGGGCGTCGCAGCGCAGCGCGCTCGTGTTCACGACGACGACCGGGCCGTGCGCGGCGGCGGTGCGCAGCCGCTCCACGGACGGCAGCCGCAGGAAGTCCTCCAGGCCGGGCAGGCGACGGGCCTCGGCGGTCAACGCGTCCATCTCCTGGGCGAGTTCGCGGCGCTGTTCGGCCGCCGTGCGCCGGATCCGTTCGGCGGTGTCCGCCGGGTCGGGGGCGGCGGCGTCCAGGAAGGCGCGGATCTCGCGGATGCGGTCGGCGAGGTGGGGCGCGCGTTCCCGGAGTTCGGTCATCTCGTCGCGAGCGTCCAGGGCCTGCGCGAGCAGCACGCCGCGGCCCTGTTCCAGGAGGCGCAGCGCCTCGTGCGGGCGGCCGCAGTTCAGGGCCACGGCGGCGGCCTCGCCGGCCAGGCCCGCGGCCCGGCCGAGGGCGTCGAGCCGGTCCCGGCGGTCCAGTCCGTGCCAGGCCATGAGCGGCAGCGGGGCGAGGGCGGCGCGGTGCGCTTCGAGGGACTCGGTCCAGTCGCCGAACTGGGCGGCGGCCCTGGCCCAGGTCTGCGCGGCGTGGAAGCGGGCGAGCGCGGGGGCGGTGGTGACGGTGGTGGCCTGCCGGAAGGCGTCGAAGGCGGCGTAGAGGTCGGCCTCGGCCTCCTCGTACGTGTCCGTGTCCGTCGCCGACGGCCCCGTCCCCGCCCGTACCAGCAGCGCCGACCCCAGGTTGTTGAGGCACATGATCCGCTGCGGGTGGTCCTCGGGTACGGCGCGCAGGGCGGCGCGGGCCGCGAGGGCCGCCTCGTGCGCGTCGGCGGAGCCGTCCGCGGTGCGGGTCGTCGTGGGGTCGAGGCCGCCGGCGCGGGCGACGAGGGCCATGGCGAGGTTGGAGAGGTAGATCGGGCGTTGCGGATGGCCGGTGGGGCACAGGCGTACCGCGTGGCGCAGCCGGTCCACCGCCTCGTCGGCGTCCACGCGCCGGCCCGCGCTGTCGTGCCGGTGGCCTAGGACGAGGCCCAGGTTGGACAGGTGGATGTGGCGTTGCGGGTGTGTGTCGTCCACGCCGTCCGCCGCGACGCGGGCGGCGTCGATCGCCTCGTCGAGGTCGGCGGCGGCGTCGGTGCGTTCGTAGTGGGACAGCAGGGCGACGGCGAGGTTGCCGTGGTGCTGGGCGGTGTCGACGTGGCCCGGCGGCAGGGCGGCGACGGCGGCGCGGGCGGCCTCGATGGACTCGTCGAGGTCGGTGAGGGCACGCGACCACTCGTAGCGGCGGCGCAGCGCGATGCCGAGGTTGGACAGGTGGACGACCAGGGCGGCGGTGTCGGCGGGGGCGGTGGTGTCGACGGCCTGCCGGGCGGCCCGGACCGCGTCGGCGAGGTCCTGCTGGTCGCCTGCCCAGGTGTAGCGGACCAGGAGGGTGGTGCACAGGTTGGTGAAGTAGGTGGCCCGGTCGGGGTGGTCGGCGGGCAGGGCGTCCGGTGCCTCGCGGCTGAGCTCGATGGCGCGGTCCAGGTCGGCGCGGTTGCCGAGGCGTTCGGCTCGTACGCGCAGGGCCGCGCCGAGGTTGGACAGTCCGGCGGCGCGGTCGGTGCCGCTGTGGTGCCGGGAGCCGGCGGACCGCTGGGCGTGCAGGGCGCCCTCCAGTCGTCGTACGGCCTCGTCGAGTGCGGTGAGGTCGTCGGTGCGCTGGTGGACGGCCTGGAGGGCGCGGCCGAGGTTGAAGAGGACCTGGGTGGCGTGCGGGCCGGTCTCGTCGGGGAGGTGGGCGAGGGCGCGGCGGTTCCAGAGGATCGCCTCGTCGAGGTCGGCGGGGTCGCCGCTGTCGGCGTAGCGCAGGAAGAGCGCGCCGGCGAGGTGGGACTCGTCGACGAGCTGCTGGGGGGCGTCGGGGTTGTGGTGGACGGCGGCCCGGAAGACGGTGACGGCCTCGTCGAGGTCGGCCGGGGCGCCGGTGAAGTGGTGGCGGCGGCGTTGGGCGAGGCCGAGTTCGGAGAGGCATTTGCTGACGGCGGTGGGGTGGAAGCCGGTCAGCAGGGTGCGGGCGCGGCGCAGGGCGGTGACGGCCTCGTCGTTGTCGGCGGGGGAAGCGGTCCGTACCGAGCGGGCGTGCAGGGCCTCGCCGAGGTGGGTGAGCAGGACGCCCTCCTGCGGGGTGCCGGTGGCGCAGACGGTGAGGCCGCGGCGGGCGGCGGCGACGGCCGCGTCGGCGTCGGCAAGGTCGTCGAAGGCGCGGAAGCGGGCCAGCAGGGTGCCGCCGAGGTTGTAGAGGTGCTCGGCGGGGCTGCCGGGGTGGAGGGAGTCCCGCAGCAGGGTGACGGCCTCGTCGAGGTCGGCCCGCCGGTGCAGCCACGGGAAGCGGTCGCGCAGGGCGAGCGCCAGGTTCTCGGCCGCCCCGGACCGCTCCGGGTGCGCCGGGGGTACGGCGGCCAGGGCCTCGCGTCCCGTGTCGACGGCGGCGTCCAGGTCGGCGGGCGCCCCGGTCACCCCGGCGAGCGAGCGCAGGACGTCGCTCAGGGCGGTGAGACAGCCGTGCCGCAGGGGGTGGCCCGGCGGGCAGGCGGCCGTGGACCGGCGGGCGGCGGCGACGGCCTCGTCGAGGTCGGCCCGCCGGCCGTGCAGCTTGAACCGCTGGTGCAGTGCCCGCCCCAGGTTGGCCAGGTACATCGGCCGTTGTGGATCACCGGCCTCCGCGTCCCGTACGGAGCGTTCGAAGGCGTCGGTCGCCGCGTCCAGGTCGGCGGGCGCGGACGTCCGCTCGTACCGGATGAGCCGGGCGATCCCGGCGTTGGAGTGGAACAGCGCGTGCGGCACCGGGGTGACCCGGACGGACTCGGCTCCGGTGTCGACGGCCGCGTCCAGGTCGGCGGGGTCCTGCCGGACGCCGTAGCGCAGGCTCAGCGAACCCGACAGGTTGGCCAGGTACATGCCCCGGTTGGGGTCGCCGGGCTCCGCCGTGCGCACCGCCTCCCGGCCGAGGTCCACCGCGTCCTCCAGGTCGGGCCGGGCGCCCCGCTGGGCGTACCGGAAGCGCAGGGCGCTGCCCAGGTTGGACAGCATCATGGCGCGGCCGGGGTAGGCGGCGGGCAGGACGTCGGCCGCCCGGCGCCAGCGCGCGATCGCCTCCTCCAGCGCGGCCGGGTCGCCGGTGGTCTGCCACAGCGCGAAGAGTTCCAGGGCGCGGGTGGTGGAGACGCCGAGATCCTCCACCGGCGGTACCTCCAACCGGGCCACCGTCTCTCGCACTTCGGGCGGTACCTCGTCCGGGACCAGCCGCCAGACCACCGCGTACAGCAGCACGGCGAGCTGTAACTCGGCCAGGTTCTCCGGGGTTTCGGCCTCGTGCAGGGTGCAGCGGGCGTGGAACAGGAACGCGATGGCCCGTACGACGCCCCGCTCCATGACGTACAGCGGTCCCGTCGGCCCCTGGGGCGCCACCAGGGCGATCGCCCGTAACTCCTCCGCCTCGGTCACGGCGGCCGGGTCGAGGACCGCCTGCCGGTCGCCGCGGTCGAGGAAGGCCTCAAGGCGCTGCCCGAGCCGTTCGACGAGCAGCTCCGACCGCTGCCACGCGCTGTCGTCCCGCATCGTTCGCTCGCCCCCGTCGGCTGCCGCGTACGCCCCCCGATGCATCATGATGGTCCATCAACTCTGCGGCGGAGGTGAGGTATTCGTGGAGACGGCGGAGCTGTTGGGTGCGCTGTGTCGGCAGCTTCCCGTGCTGCGGGACTACGCCCGGCAGACCGGTGACGGTGCCGCGCTGGAGGAGGTCCTCGCGGCGGCCCGGCGGGGCGAGCCGGTCGTCGAGGGGCTGCGCGAACTCGGGCTCCTGAGAGTGCTGGAGCCCTTCGCCGCCCGTGCGACCCCCAGGGACACCGGGCCGCCCGGCGGCGGCCTGGTCGCGCTGCCCGGCGTCGACCACTCCGGCCGGGTCGCGCACGGCGACTACCGCTGTCCGGCGGGCAGTTGCTCGCGCATCGAGCAGCCGCGACCCGGCGACGACCTGCCGGTGTGCGCCCTGCACGGCCGGCCCCTCGGCTTCGGATGAACACGGTCGTCGCCGAGCTCGGCCGCAAGTACGTCGAGCGCTGGGTGGCGATGCTGGTTTTGCCCGGTCTGCTGTACGTCGCCGGCGCGGCGGCCGCCCGGCGGCTGGGGCACACGCACTGGGCCGACCTGGGGCGGCTCACCGGCCTCGTGGAGGAGGACGGGCGGAGCGTGTCGTCGGTGTGGCTGCTCGCGGTCGTCGTGCTGCCGGTGCTGTCGGCCGCCGCCGGGCTGGCCGCGCGAGGGGCCGCCGCGCTGCTCGGGCGGCTGTGGTTCGACCCGTGGCCCCGTGCTCTCGGCCGTCCGGCGCGGCGGCTGACCGCGGCCCGGGCCGCGCGCTGGGAGGCGGCGGACGCGGCGTTCCGGGCGGAGCCGGACCGGACCCCCGCCCGGCTCGACGCGCTCGCCGCCCGCCGCAACGCCGTCGCTCTGGTGCCGCCGGCCCGGCCGACCTGGTCGGGGGACCGGCTGCGGGCGGTCGATGTGCGGGTGTGGGGCTGGTACCGGCTGGACGTGGTGTTCTCCTGGCCCCGGCTGTGGCTGGTGCTGACCGAGTCCGAGCAGAACGCCCTGCGCGCCGCCCGTACCGAGCTGGACGCCGCTGTCGCCCTGGCCGGCTGGGGCGTGCTGACGCTGTTGCCCGCGCTGTGGTGGTGGCCGGCCGTGCTGCCGGCGGGCGCCCTGGTCGCCGTAGGACTGCGGCGGACGCGGGCCGCCGTGGACACGCTCGCGCATCTGACCGAGGCGGCCTTCGACCTGCGGGGCGGGCTGCTGGCGCGGGAGCTGGGGTTCGCGGTGGCGGCGGGGGAGCGGCTGACTCCGGACGTGGGCGCGCGGGTGACCGCGCATCTGCGCAAGCACGCGTGAGACACGAAAGCCCGCTCCCTTGCGGGAACGGGCTTGTGCACGACTTCTTGCTGGTACCCCCAACGGGATTCGAACCCGTGCTACCGCCTTGAAAGGGCGGCGTCCTAGGCCGCTAGACGATGAGGGCGGGGACGGGAGAAGCATATGGGATGGCAAGAAGGATCGCCAAAACTGTTTAGCGGCTGCTCCGCGAGGGGCTCGGTGAGGGCGTCGGCGACCGGGTCGCCCCCGGCAGGTTCTCCTCCGGGAGATGGCGGCTGACCTCCGCCGTCGTCAGGCCGAGGCCGCCCAGTTTGATCGCGTCCCAGGCCTGGAGATGCCGGGTGTCGCGGTCGAAGTAGAGGATCGAGGCCTCGATCGGGTCCGGGTACTTGCCCTCGACCGCGCGCAGCCCGCTGCCGCCGGTGGAGCCCTCGACGCGCAGCCGGGTGCCGTTGCGCATGACCTCCGTCTCCTGGTGGTGCAGATGGCCGGAGAGGACCAGCGGGACGGAGCCGTCGACCTCGCGGGCGGCCGAGGGCTCGTGGATCACGGCGACGTCGACCGGCTTCCCGGCGGTCGTCCAGTCGCGCAGCGAGGCGGCGAGCCGGCCGCCCGCCGCCTCCTGGGTCTCCTGGGCACCGGACTTCTCGCTGCGGTCGGGGGTGTACTGGGGATCGCCGAGCCCGGCGAAGCGCAGCCCGGCGACGGTCTCGGCGCGGCCGTCGTCGAGGACGTGGACGTTCTTCATGCGCTCCAGATAGCGCTGGGTGACCCGGGAGTCGTGGTTGCCGCGGACCCAGACGTACGGCGCCCCGAGGTCGGCGACCGGGTCCAGGAAGCCGTTCTCGGCGGCCGTGCCGTGGTCCATGGTGTCGCCGGAGTCGACGATCACGTTGACCTGGTACTGCTTCACCAGCGAGGCGATGATCTTCCAGCTCGCCGGGTTGAGATGGATGTCGGAGACGTGCAGGACCCGGATGGTGGTGGGGTCCGGCTGGTAGGCGGGGAGCGTGGACGTGACGTCGTACAGCTTGGTCACGTTGGTCACCAGGCGGGCCAACTCCCGCTGGTAGACGTCGAACTCGGTGACGATGCTGCGCGCGTTGCCGACCAGGGACGGGGCCGAGGAGAGCAGTCCGGAGAACTTCGGCTGGAGGACCGAGTCGGGGTTCCAGGTGGCGTACGCCGTCCCGCCGCACGCGGCCAGCAGGGTCAGGGCGAGCCCGCCGGCGGCGAGGGCGCGGCGCGGGCGGCGGTAGACGGCGAGGCCGAGGGCGGTGGCGCCCGCGACGACCGCGACACAGGAGCGTACGGCCAGGTCGAGGGTGCCGTGCTCGACGTCCCTGGCGACCTCGTCCTGGAGGCCGGAGATCCGCTCGGGGTGGTCGACCAGGGCCTGGGAGCGGACCGGGTCGAGCTGGTCGACGTTGACGTCCAGGCGGACCGGGGCGTGATGGCTGTCCAGTTCCAGGGCGCCGAGCGGGGAGACGTTGATCTTCGTGCCGCCGGTGAGGGACGGGCGCAGGGTCATCGTGGTGTTCATGGGCCCGACGGGGGTGCGGACGTTGCCGACGATCAGCAGGCCCAGCCAGGCGCCGAGCAGCACGACCGCGACCAGACCGAGGGCGCGGCCCCACGGGTGCGGCTGGGGCACGAGTTCGACGGTCGGGTGCGGGCGGCGGGTGCGGTAGTGCCGGGCGAGGGCGTGCGGCGAGCGGCGTAGGCGGATCAGGACGTTCAGGGCGGCGACGGGGACGCGGGCCATTGGTCCCGTATGCCCAAGTGCGGGCGTGGCTATGCGGGGGGTCCGCGCAGGGGGCTTCAGCCCCAGCCGAGTTCGTGCAGGCGCGCGTCGTCGATGCCGAAGTGGTGGGCGATCTCGTGGACGACGGTCACGGCGACCTCGTGGACCACGTCGTCGCGGGTCTCGCAGTAGCGCAGGGTCGGGCCCATGTAGATCGAGATGCGGTCGGGGAGGACGCCCGCGTACCACTCGCCGCGCTCGGTGAGCGGGGTGCCCTCGTACAGGCCGAGCAGTTCGGGGTCGTCCGCCGGGGGTTCGTCCTCGACGAACACCGCCACGTTGTCCATGACCCGGGTCAGCTCGGGCGGGATCCGGTCCAGGGCCTCGGCCACCAGCTCTTCGAAGGCGTCGCGCGTCATCTCCAGCACAGGGACATTGTCGGGGACGGGGACGTGATCCGCGGGGTCGGGCACGGCCGGTGTGCGGTCGGGCCGTGCGGGGCACCGCGCGTGTCCTCTTGCGGGCGGCGGGAGTTGGACAGGTTGACTCCCTCACCCGCCCTCGGAGGTGGCTGCCCGTGCGCCCCAAGTACGTACCCGTCCGTCTGGCCGCGACGGTCATGGCCGTCGCCGCTGCCGCCGGCTGCATGAGCGTCGGTGACGACGAAGGGGGCAAGAGCGCCAAGCCCTCGCACTCCGCGGGAGAGCGGGGCGGTGAGGCGCCGGACGGCGGGACGGGGATGTCGGGCGGCGGCTCCGGGTACGGGGCGGCGGGCGCCGACGGCAAGCACGGCGGGAAGGACAAGGGCAGGAAGAAGGACGGGGAGTCCGCGTCGCCCTCCGCCTCGGCGTCGGCCGAGGACGACGCGTCGCCGTCGGCGAAGCCCAAGCCCGGGAAGCCGGACGAGCCGGGGCAGCCGACGCCGACCAAGGCGCCGCCGACCCCGACGAAGCCGGCCGACCCCGACCCGGTGACGCCCACCCCCGAGCCGCCGACGCCGGACCCGCCGACGCCCTCCGCCGAGCCGTCCTCCTCCGCCCACCCGGACACCGAGCCGCAACTGGTGCAGCGGGAGCCGGCGCCGACGGCGGGATCACCGGTGTGACGGCCGCGGTGATGTGACGTACGTCTAGTCCACGGGGATCGGTTTGCCTTGGGGGGTGGAGGGTGCGTATGGTGGTAGATCGTTTGATCCCATTGCCCGGCGCCATTGCAGAGAGCGCCGTGTGGCGCGTTCTCTCCCTTGCCGTGGCTGACCGCATAGAGGCGGTCGTATTGCGAAATCACGGAGTTGACGGGCGCGTGCCGACGAGACTCCGGAAGGTTTCGCTTACGCATGTCCATTTCCAGTTCTGATCACATCGTCATGCCCGAGAACGACGAGAACGAGGCCGTCGAGGCGCTCGAGACCGTCGACTCGGCCGACACCACCGACTCGGTCGACTCGGTCGACGAGACCCCCGAGGTCACCTTCGCCGACCTCGGTCTCCCCGAGGGCGTCGTGCGCAAGCTCGCGCAGAACGGTGTGACCACCCCCTTCCCGATCCAGGCCGCGACCATCCCGGACGCCCTGGCCGGCAAGGACATCCTCGGCCGTGGGCGCACCGGCTCCGGCAAGACCCTCTCCTTCGGTCTGCCGACGCTGGCGCGTCTGGCCGGCGGCCGCACCGAGAAGCACAAGCCCCGCGCGGTCATCCTCACCCCGACCCGTGAGCTCGCGATGCAGGTCGCGGACGCCCTCCAGCCCTACGGCGACGTCCTCGGCCTGAAGATGAAGGTCGTCTGCGGCGGTACGTCGATGGGCAACCAGATCTACGCCCTGGAGCGCGGCGTCGACATCCTCGTCGCCACCCCGGGCCGACTGCGCGACATCATCAACCGCGGCGCCTGCTCCCTGGAGAACGTCGAGGTCGCCGTCCTCGACGAGGCCGACCAGATGTCCGACCTGGGCTTCCTGCCCGAGGTCACCGAGCTGCTCGACCAGGTCCCGGCCGGCGGCCAGCGGATGCTGTTCTCCGCCACCATGGAGAACGAGATCTCCACGCTGGTCAAGCGCTACCTGAGCAACCCCGTCACGCACGAGGTCGACAGCGCCCAGGGCAACGTCACGACCATGTCGCACCACATCCTCATCGTGAAGCCCAAGGACAAGGCGCCGGTCACCGCGGCCATCGCCTCCCGCAAGGGCCGCACCATCATCTTCGTCCGCACCCAGCTGGGCGCCGACCGCGTCGCCGAGCAGCTGTGCGAGGCCGGTGTGAAGGCCGACGCGCTGCACGGCGGCATGACCCAGGGCGCCCGCACCCGCACGCTGGCCGACTTCAAGGACGGGTACGTCAACGTCCTGGTCGCCACCGACGTCGCCGCTCGCGGTATCCACGTCGACGGCATCGACCTGGTCCTGAACGTGGACCCGGCCGGCGACCACAAGGACTACCTGCACCGCGCGGGCCGCACGGCGCGCGCCGGTCGCACGGGTACGGTCGTCTCCCTCTCGCTGCCGCACCAGCGCCGCCAGATCTTCCGCCTGATGGAGGACGCGGGCGTCGACGCCGGGCGTCACATCATCCAGGGCGCCGGCGCCTTCGACCCCGAGGTCGCCGAGATCACCGGTGCCCGGTCGATGACCGAGGTCCAGGCCGAGTCCGCGGGCAACGCCGCGCAGCAGGCCGAGCGTGAGGTCGCCTCCCTGACCAAGCAGCTGGAGCGGGCGCAGCGGCGCGCGAGCGAGCTGCGCGAGGAGGCCGACCGCCTCGTCGCCCGCGCCGCCCGCGACCGCGGTGAGGACCCGGAGGCCGCCGTCGCCGAGGCGCAGGCCGCGGTCGTCGCCGCCGCCGAGGCCGTCGAGGCGTCCGTGCCCGCGCAGCCGGCGGCCCAGGAGGCCGAGCGTGGCTTCGAGCGTCGGGACAACGACCGTGGCGGCTTCCGCCGTGACGAGCGTCGCGACGACCGTGGTGGCCGTTCCTTCGAGCGCCGTGACAACGACCGTGGCGGCTTCCGCCGCGATGAGCGTCGCGACGACCGTGGGGGCCGTTCCTTCGAGCGCCGTGACGACCGGGGCGGCTTCAACCGCGACAACCGCGACAACCGTGACCGCGGTGAGCGTGGCTTCGAGCGTCGGGACAACGACCGTGGCGGCTTCCGTCGTGACGAGCGTCGCGACGACCGTGGTGGCCGTTCCTTCGAGCGCCGTGACGACCGCGGTGGCCGTTCCTTCGAGCGTCGGGACAACGAGCGCGGTGACCGTGGCGGGTTCCGCCGCGACGACCGTCCGGCCGGCCGTTCCTTCGAGCGTCGTGACGAGCGCGGTGGACACCGTGGCAGCGACCGCCCGTTCAACCGTGACCGTCGTGACGACCGTCCGGGCTTCCGCTCCGGTGGCCACGAGCGCCCGTACGGCCGCCGTGACGACCACCGTGGCACCGGCACCGGCTCGGGTTCCGGCTCGTCCTTCGGCCGCCGTGACGACAAGCCGCGCTGGAAGCGCAACGGCTGACAAGTAGGTCTGTGAAGGGCCCGTACGACTTCGGTCGTACGGGCCCTTCGGCTTTCCCGGGGCGGTGTGCGGGGGTCGGTTTGCCGGACTCCTTGTGATTCGTGAATGTGTTCGAATTCTGTGCGTGGCCTGTGTTAACTTCCGCGCCTCCCTAGTCAGTTGGAGGTGTCGTGGCCCCACGCCACAGGCCCACCCGTATCCGTTTCCTCGTTCCCGGCGCACTCGTCGCCTCCGTCGCGTTCGCGCCCGCCGCCCACGCCGAAACGACCCCCGCGCCCCTCACCATCGACGCCCCCGACCGCTATCTGCCGCGTGGCCTCAACCTGGAGTCGGCGGGTGGCGTCGGCGACCTCGGCCGGGTGGAGCGCGACGGTTCCGAGGACTTCACCGGATTCCGCTGGACCCCCACGTCCGGCGCTCCGACGGCCATCGGCCAGGACCCGGCCGCCCCGTCCGCCGAACGCGTCGGAGGCTTCGCCTCGGACGTCGTCGGCCGCTACACCCCGGCCGACCGGTCCGTGGAACTCAAGGACATGAAGGCGGGCACGTCGATCCGCTTCACGCTCCCCGAGGGCCAGACCTACCAGGGCACGTACGGCGACACGGTGCTCACGGCCACCTGGGCCGCGGACGGCTCCGTGGCGTCCCTGCACCTCCTGCGCCCCCGGGACGACGGGGAGTTGAAGGACACGGAGGTCACCGGCAAGGACGGGGTGAGGCCGGCGTCGTACAAGGTGCTCGGCGGTGACGCGGACACCCTCGCGATCTGGGTCTCCGGCGACCCGACCGGCCAGATCGGTCTGCTGGACACGGTGTCCGGCCGGATCACCGGCGTGCTCAAGGGCACCTGGGGCAGCGGGTACACGCAGGTCGCGTTCGGCGCGACGTACGTCGCCTGGTTCGACCCGGCGTACGGCGACCAGAAGGCGCACCTGCTGCGCCGGGACGCCCTCGACGGCACCGAGACGACGGTGGACGTGGCCTCGTCGTACGAGCAGCGGGCGTCCGTCGCGCTGGTCGGCGACTGGCTGCTCTCCCTGCGCCAGACCGAGTCCTTCCGCAACAGCGACGCCCCGAAGGACCGCGGCGAGCCGCTGCTGGCGGTCTCGGTGACCGACGGTCGCACGCGCACGCTGCTGCCGCACGCCCGCCTCGGCGGCACCTACGGTCTGAACCCCACGCCGGACGGCGGGGTCCTGGTCGCGGGCGGCGCGTCGGCGGGGGACTGGGGCGTACGGAAGGTGACGGCGAATTCCGACGGGACCCTCGCGCTGAGCACCCTGCGGTCGGTGGCGCCGAAGGCGGGCACGTACAGCGCGGTGACCCTGGCGGCCGGCGACCTGGCGACGAGCGAGCCGGACACCAACTACCTGCCCTCCCTCTACAAGCGCCACATCGACCTGGCGGCCGTGTCCGCCGGCACCCGCGCCCTCGTCGCCCAGCCGCCGCTGAGCACCGACGGCACGGGCGGTACGGCGGGCAGCGGGGCCTTCGCGCTGGGCGACGGCGCCTTCGCCTATCCGTCGGGCGCCGGGATCGACGTACGGTCGACCCCGGACGACGCGGCGAGCGTGGCGGTGCCGGGCGGCGGCCAGATCGTGGACGCCTCCGGTCGGTACGTCGTCTTCGGCTACGGCTACATGTCCGGGTTCGGCTCGTACCAGCAGTACGTCATCGACCGCGCGAAGCCCGGCTCCGACAAGGTCCTCCTCACCCGGCCCGCGTCGGCCGCGGCCGTCTGGGGCAGCGACTTCTGGACGCCGGGCGACACCAAGGGGACGGTGACGTCGACCGATCTGGGGTCCGGAGCGACCGAGACCTTCGCGCTCGGCAAGGAGTGCACGCCGACCGATCTCCAGGCGGTGGGCCGCTGGGTCTACTGGACGTGCGCCGCCTCAGGCGACCCGGCGGGCTCCGGCGTCTGGGACCGGGACACCGGGCGCATGCTCGACGTACCGGCGGACGGGGAGCTGGGTGACGGGTACGTGGTCGTGCACGACGAGGGGACGGGCGAGCTCCGGCTCGTCGACTTCCACACGGCCGACACGGTCGAGACCCGCGTCCTCGCGACCGACCTCCCGGGTTACCTCTCCCACGGCGCCTACGCCGTCGACCGCTTCGGCGGCGGCGTGGCCTGGCTCCCGGGGCGGGGGAAGCCGGGGGCGATGCGGGCGGTGGCCTCCGGGGTGCCGACGTCGGCGCTGACGGCGATCGAGACACGCACCGAGTCCTCCGACGGCCGGTGGACCGGCGCCTGGCAGCTCTCCAAGCCGGCGGCGCCCGGCGCGTACGTCGTCGTCAAGGACGCGTCAGGGGCGACCGTGAAGACCCTGGACGCCGTGCAGCGGGGTGCCGCGCTGGAGGTGACGTGGGACGGGGCCGACGACGGCTCGTACACCTGGGAGTTGGTGGCCACGCCCGCGGACGGGCAGGGGTCTGAGCTGCGGTTGACGGGCGGTAGCTGAGAAGCGGAGCGCCGCGGCCCCCGGTGAGGCTGGGCGGCGGCGCTCCGCACGGCACTTTTTGGCCATGCTGTGACGTGTGTCACGCCCCCGGCGAGGGAATTGCTGGGGGCATGACAGATGACGCGATAGCGAGCGGGCCGTCCAAGGGGCCATCCGGCCTGTCGGACGAGGAACGGCTGGCCCAGCTCGGTTACACGCAGGTCCTGGCCCGCCGTATGTCGGCGTTCTCCAACTACGCGGTCTCCTTCACCATCATCTCGGTCCTGTCGGGCTGTCTGACGCTGTATCTGTTCGGCATGAACACCGGCGGCCCCGCGGTGATCACCTGGGGGTGGGTCGCCGTCGGGCTGATGACCCTGTTCGTCGGGTTGTCGATGGCCGAGATCTGTTCGGCGTACCCGACCTCCGCGGGGCTGTACTTCTGGGCCCACCGCCTCGCCCCGCCCCGCACCGCGGCCGCGTGGGCGTGGTTCACGGGCTGGTTCAACGTGCTGGGGCAGGTCGCCGTGACCGCCGGCATCGACTTCGGGGCCGCGTCCTTCCTGGGGGCGTACCTGAACCTCCAGTTCGACTTCGAGGTGACACCGGGCCGGACGATCCTGCTCTTCGCCGCGATCCTCGTCCTGCACGGTCTCCTGAACACCTTCGGCGTGCGGATCGTGGCCCTGCTGAACAGCGTGAGCGTGTGGTGGCACGTGATCGGCGTCGCGGTCATCGTCGGCGCGCTGACCTTCGCCCCCGACCACCACCAGTCGGCGTCCTTCGTGTTCGGCGAGTTCGTCAACAACACGGGCTGGGGCAGCGGGGTGTACGTGGTCGCGCTGGGTCTGCTGATGGCCCAGTACACCTTCACCGGCTACGACGCGTCCGCCCACATGACCGAGGAGACGCACGACGCGTCGACGGCGGGCCCGAAGGGGATCGTGCAGTCGATCTGGACCTCCTGGATAGCCGGCTTCGTGCTGCTCCTCGGCTTCACGTTCGCCATCCAGTCGTACGAGGGGGCGCGGACGTCCTCGACGGGGGCGCCACCGGCGCAGATCCTGCTGGACGCGCTGGGCGCGACGAGCGGAAAGCTGCTGCTGCTCGTCGTCATCGGGGCGCAGCTGTTCTGCGGGATGGCGTCCGTGACCGCCAACAGCCGCATGATCTACGCGTTCTCGCGCGACGGAGCCCTCCCGTACTCGCGCCTCTGGCACACCGTCAGCCCGCGCACCCGCACGCCCGTGGCGGCCGTGTGGCTGGCGGCGGGCGGGGCGCTGCTGCTGGGACTGCCGTACCTGATCAACTACACGGCCTACGCGGCGGTGACCTCGGTGGCGGTGATCGGCCTCTACATCGCGTACGTCATCCCGACCCTGCTGCGGCTGCGCAAGGGCGAGGAGTTCGAGCGCGGACCGTGGCATCTGGGCCGCTGGTCGCGCGCGATCGGCGTGGTGTCCGTGATCTGGGTCGGCGTGATCACGGTGCTCTTCATGCTCCCGCAGGTCTCGCCGGTCACCTGGGAGACCTTCAACTACGCGCCGATAGCCGTCCTCGCGGTCCTGGGCTTCGCGGCGACCTGGTGGCTGGCCTCGGCCCGGCACTGGTTCCTCAACCCCGACCACGAACGGACGCTGGCGAGGGAGGCGGCCCGCAAGGGTGCCCCCGAACCGGTCGATCCGTGATCTTTACGGCCCGTCCCCCACGCCCGGCGCGGCCGTGTCCCCGATACCCGATCGGAGAGACGGCCGCGTCCGGCTATGCTCGGGGAGGCAACATCGCCTGGGCCCTTAGCTCAATTGGCAGAGCAGTGGACTTTTAATCCATTGGTTGTGGGTTCGAGTCCCACAGGGCCTACGGACGCGGCGCCCGAGTCGACTTGGTCGGCTCGGGCGCTGTCGTGTGTTCGGGGTCAGTGCCGCTCCGGCCACAGCGCGCCGAGGAGCACCCGTACCTGTTCGATCAGCCGCTCCGGTTCGAACGTCCCCGGGTCGGTGAGGGCCAGGCGGCCGAAGTGTTCCGCGCAGGCGACCAGGGCGTGGGCGAGGATCCGGGCGTCGAGGGCGGGGCCGTTCCGGTCGGCCGGGAGGTGGGAGAGCCACGCCTCGACGCGGCGCCGGAAACGGTCCCTGTCCGCCTCGACGCGCTCGCGGACGACCGGGGGCATGTTGCCGGGCGGCGCCAGGATCAGCCCCCAGGTGTCCGGGTCCTGACGGAGCATCGCGGACATGCGGCGCACGGTCTCCGCGGCGAACGTGGCCGGGTCGCCCCGTTCCGCGGGGTCGTCGGGGATCGTGGCGAGCAATCGGTCGAAGGCGCGGGCCTGCTGGCGGTCCAGCAGTGCGGTCAGCAGGGCGTCGAGATGGTCGTAGGCGCCGTAGACCACGGACCGGGCGACACCGGCCCGCTTGGCGATGGCGTCGATGGAGATCCGGTCGTAGCCCTCGTTCACGATCACGGCGAGGGCGGCGTCGAGGAGTTGCTCGCGGCGCTGCTCGATCGGGACGCGCGGGGCGTAGGGGCGTCGCTTGCGGGGCCTGTCCTCGGAAGTCGTGGGCGCTGACACCTTGGCAGTTTACGACAGTCGTGTCTTAATTTACGACACCAGTGTCGTAAGTGAGGAGCGGGTTCATGGCCAAGCTGAGGCGCGGTGACGTCCTGCCGCACGAGGACCACGGCTTCTTCGGACCCGGCTCGGTGGTGTGGAAGGTCTGGAGCTATCCGACCGCCCCGACGGTCGGCTTCCAGCGGGCCGTCGTCGTCGAGGAACTCGACCCGCCGCTGGTGGCCGCCGTACACGCCACCCAGGGCATCTACCGCCGCTCCCGCACCCGTTACGACCGCACCCTGCGCTACTTCGCGATGGTGGCCTTCGCCGGTACGCGTGAGGTGTGCAAGGCCGCGGACGTGCTGGTCAAGGTGCACTCCAAGGCGATCGGCGAGCTGCCGTACGGCGGCGGGACCTACGACGCCAACGACCCCGCCTCCCAACTGTGGATCCAGCTCACCGGCTGGCACTCGATCCTCTACGCCTACGAGAAGTACGGCCCCGGCAAGCTCACCGAGCGGGAGGAGAGCGAGTACTGGGAGGCCTGCGCCCTCGCCGCGGAGCTCCAGACCTGCTCGCCCGACGACGTCCCGCGCAGCCGGGAGGGCGTAAGGGCGTACTTCGAGGAGACCCGCCCGCGGCTGTCCGGCAGCCCGATCGCCCGGCAGGCCATGCACCATCTGCTCAGGGCCGAACTCGTCTTCCCGCCGACGCCCTGGTGGGCGAAGCCCGCGAGCCTCGCCGTCGCGCGGGCCCAGCGGATCGCCACGATCGCCACCATGCCGCGCTGGATGCGCGAACTGGCGGGCATCCGGCAGTCCCGCCTCCTCGACACGCTCATCGTGCCCGTCATGAGGACGGCCTTCGCGCTCGCCCATCTGAGCCCGCGGCTCGAACTGCTCCTGATCGGACGCCTCTCGCCCTCGACCGTCCCGGTGATCGCACCGATGAAGCTCGGCGTACCGCCCCGCACACCGGAGGTGCTGACGCCCGCCGAGGCCCGCGCCCGCCACGGCTACCCGAGGCCCGCCGAGGCCCACCTCGACTTCCGCGCCCGGCAGGCCGCTCGCGTCTTCGACGACGGCGAGGCCCCCAGCGACCAGGGCCTCATCGAGTCCCAGGAGATCCTCGGCCCGCTCGCGTGACAGGCCCAGCGGAAGTCCAACGCCTGTGTGGGCGGCGTAGGTTGGGGCCATGTCGACGTCACCGGTGATCCTGCTGCTGTCGGGGAGCCTGCGCTCGGGCTCCACCAACGAGGCCGTCCTGCGCACCGCGCAGGCCGTGGCGCCGTCGGCGGGGGTGCGGGCCGTGCGCTACGACGGTCTCGCCGGCCTTCCGCACTTCAACCCCGATGACGACACCGACCCGCTGCCCGCGCCCGTGACCGGGCTCAGGGAGGCGATCGACTCGGCGGCCGGGATCCTGATCTGCACCCCGGAGTACGCGGGGACGCTGCCGGGCTCGTTCAAGAACCTGCTCGACTGGACGGTCGGCGGCACCGAGATCTGCGACAAGCCGGTCGCCTGGGTCGGCGCCGCCGCCCAGGGACGCGGCACAGGCGCGGAGGCCACCCTGCGCACGGTCCTCGGCTACACCGGCGCCGACATCGTGGAGCGGGCCTGCGTGAGACTGCCCGTGGACCGGGGGATGCTCGGCGCGGACGGGACCGTCACCGACCCGGAGTTCCGCCGCCGTATCGCCGAGACCCTCGGGCTGCTGACCGCGGCGGCCGACGCGCAAGCAGGGGCGCGGGCGTGACGGCACCCTCCGTCCTCGACCTCTGGCGCAGGCACCTGGGCCAGATCCCCGGGTCGGTCTGGCAGCGCACCGAGCTCCAGGTCCTGATCCTCGCGGACAACGACCTCACGGACCTCCCGCCCGCCATCGGCCGACTCCACCGGCTCACCACGCTGGACCTCGGCCACAACCGCCTCACCTCGGTGCCGGCCGAACTCGGCGCCCTCACCGGCCTCAGCGGCTTCCTCTACCTGCACGACAACGACCTCACCGAACTCCCCGACACCCTCGGCGCACTCACCCGGCTGCGCTATCTCAACGTCGGCGAGAACAAGCTCTCCGCACTGCCGGAGACCGTCGGCCGGATGACCGGGCTCGTCGAACTCCGGGCCCAGCACAACCTCCTCACCACCCTGCCGGACGGCCTCGGCGCCCTCCACGCCCTCCGGGAGCTCTGGCTGCGCGGCAACCGGCTCACCGGCCTGCCGGCGTCCGTCTCCGCTCTGCGCGAGCTGCGCCACCTGGAGCTGCGGGAGAACTCCCTCACCGACGTCCCGAACGCCCTGGCCGGCCTCCCCCTCCTGCGCCACCTGGACCTGCGCGGCAACCACCTCACCCACCTCCCCGACTGGCTCACCGACCTGCCCGCACTGGAGAAGCTGGACCTGCGCTGGAACCCGTGCGATCCGTCGTCGCCGCTGGTGGGGGAGCTGGAGCGGCGGGGGTGCGTGGTGCTGGTGTAGAGAGAAGGACACGGGCTGAGGCGCTGATGGTGTAGCCCGCTACACCCCGGCAGGGGAGTCTGCGCGACCGCCTGCCCGCACCCCCGTGGCCTAGCCTTCCCGCATGGGAAAGACCATGCGGCGGGCCGTGCGGGCGACGGGGCATCTGCTGCTCGCCGCGGCGATGGCGTTCGGCGTGTGGATCTTCGTCTGCGTGCTGCTGATCACCGCCGTCGGCACCCTCGTGCTGGTCGGCGCCTGGCTCTTGCCCGAGACGGTGCTGCTGATCCGGCGGATCGCGGGCGCCAAGCGGAAGACGACCGCCGCGTGGACCGGCGTGCGGATCCCCGAGGCCTACCAGCCCCTCACCGGCACGACCCGCGAGCGGTTCCGGACCGCCGTGCACGACCCCGGCACGCTCACCGACTTCCGCTGGATGGTCGCCTACTACCTGTACGGCGCCCTGGTCCTCGTCGCGCTTCCGCTGTGGCCGCTCGGGCTCGTCGTGGACGGCGTGTGGAGCGGCCTGCTGCGGCAGCGGCCCGTCGTCCTTCCCCTGATCGTGCGGATCGCCGACCTGGAGGCGGACTGGTCGACCGCGCTGCTCAAGCCGTCCCCGAAGGCGGTGCTGGCCCGCCGGGTCGAGGAGCTGGCCGCGACCCGCGCCGACGCGATCTCCGCGCACGGCGCCGAACTCCGCCGTATCGAGAGGGACTTGCACGACGGTGCCCAGGCCCGCCTGGTCGCGCTGTCGATGCGGATCGGGCTGGCGAAACGGGCCTACGACCGTGATCCCGAGGCCGCCCGCAAACTGCTGGACGACGCCCAGGACCAGGCCGAGCAGGCGCTGACCGAGCTGCGTCAGGTGGTGCGCGGCATCCACCCGCCGATCCTCAGCGACCGTGGCCTCGTGGGCGCGGTGCGGGCCCTGGCGGCGAGCAGCGGGCTGCGGGTGAGCATCGAGGACGAGGGGCTGGACGAAGGGGTGCGGGCGCCGGCTGCCGTCGAGGCCGCCGCCTACTTCGTGGTCGCCGAGTCCCTCACCAACGCCGCGAAACACAGTGGCTCGCCCCGCGCCGAGGTACGGCTGACCCGCACCCGGCGCGGACTGCGCGTGCGGGTGAGCGATGTCGAGGGGCGGGGCGGGGTCGACGAAGGCGGCGGTTCGGGGCTGCTCGGGATGCGGCGCCGGGTCGCCGCGCTGGACGGGACCGTGGACGTGTCGAGCCCCGCCGGGGGGCCGACCGTGATCGAAGTGGAGCTGCCGTGCGTGTGGTGATCGCCGAGGACAACGCCCTGCTGCGGGAGGGACTGGTGCTGCTGCTGACGTCCGCCGGGCACGAGGTGGTGGCCGTCGCCGGAACCGGGCCCGAGATCATGCCCGCGCTCCTGGAACACCGGCCGGACATCGCCGTCCTGGACGTGCGGATGCCGCCGGGCTTCCGGGACGAGGGGCTGCGGGCCGCGCTGGAGGCCCGCGGGCGGATCACCGGCCTCCCGGTCCTCGTGCTCTCGCAGTACGTCGAGGAGTCCTACGCCGCCGAGCTGCTCGCCGGCGGCACCAGCGGGGTCGGCTACCTCCTCAAGGACCGGGTGGGCCGGGTCGACGAGTTCCTCGACGCGCTGGAGCGGGTCGCCGCCGGCGGCACCGCCCTGGACCCCGAGGTCGTCGCCGAGCTGCTGACCCGCCGCAAGGACACCCCGCTGGACTCGCTCACCCCGCGCGAGCGCGAGACCCTCGAACTCATGGCGGAGGGCCACGACAACGCGACCATCGCGAAGACCCTCGTCGTCACCGAACGCGCCGTCCACAAGCACATCGGCAACGTCTTCCTGAAGCTCGGCCTGCCCCCGAGCGACAGCGGCCACCGCCGGGTGCTGGCCGTCCTGGCCTACCTCGCGCACACCCCGCCGAAGTGAGTCAGCCGACGCTCAGCTCACCCAGCGGCAGCGTGTGCTGGGTCTGGAGCACCTTGGCCCGCAGATAGCGGACGTTGTGGGCGGTGGTGAAGACGCCGGTGGGCACCCGGTCGCGGACGTCGATGCCGAGGTCGCGCAGCTGGCCCGCCTTGTCGGGGTTGTTGGACAGCAGGTCGAGCGACTCGATGCCCAGGGCCTTCAGCATCTGCGCGGCGGCCGTGTAGTCGCGGTCGTCCTCGGGCAGGCCCAGCGCGGTGTTCGCGGCGTAGGTGTCGAGACCCTGGTCCTGGAGGGCGTACGCGTCGAGCTTGTTGTAGAGACCGATGCCGCGGCCCTCCTGACGGAGGTACAGCAGCACGCCGCCGCGTTCGGCGATGCGCTCGACCGCCTCGCGCAGCTGCGGGCCGCAGTCGCAGCGGGCGGAGCCGAAGACGTCGCCGGTGAGGCACTCGGAGTGCAGCCGGACCAGGGGGTTCGGGCCCGGCTCACCGAGGACGACCGCCAGGTGTTCCTGGCCGTCGACCAGTCCGTGGAAGGTGACCAGCTCGGAGTCGACGCGGTAGCCGTCACCGAAGCGCAGGGGCACGCGGACACGGGAGCGCTGGGTTGCGGCGGGGATCTCGGTCATGCGGGTACTCCGGTCCGTAGACTTATCTGCTTCAGATTTGAATCAGATCTACGGTTCGAGACCCTACCCCATGCTTTAAATTTGAAGCAATAGAATTATGGCGCTCGTCACGAACAGGACGGCGACGACCGCCGCCGCCACGGAACCTCGTCCCCCGTGTCCTCCTGGAGCCCGTCCGCGATCGCCCGGGAGATCTCCTCCAGCTGCCCCACCTGCTCCGGGGTGAGCCGGTCGAAGAGGGCGGAGCGGACCGTGTCGACATGTCCCGGCGCCGCCCGCTCCACCTCCGCCATGCCCTCGTCGGTCAGTACGGCGATGCTGCCGCGCTTGTCCCAGCGACAGCTCTCCCGCCCGACCAGCCCGTCCTTCTCCAGCCGGGTCACGGCATAGGTGAGCCGGGGCCGCGTGATCTTCAGCCCCTCGGCGAGATCGGTCATCCGCAGCCGCCGCTCCGGCGCCTCGGAGAGAGTGGAGAGGATGGAGTAGTACAGGTGCGGCATGCCGGCGTCCTGCTGGAGCTGCCGGTCGATCGCGTCCTCCAGGAGGTGCGCCGCGGCGATGTACGCGCGCCAGGCGCGCTGCTCCTCGGGAGTGAGCCAGCGAGTCGTCATACCGCCAGTGTAAGTTTGTTTCAAACTTGAACCAAGAGCCGCACGTCACAGCGAGAGGGACCGCTCCGATGCCTCACCCGTACGTCCTCCTCTCCGCCGCCGTCTCCCTCGACGGCTACCTCGACGACCTGGGCCCCGACCGGCTCCTGCTCTCCTCCCCGGCCGACTTCGACCGCGTCGACGAGGTCCGCGCCTCCGTCGACGCGATCCTGATCGGCGCCGGCACCATCCGCGCCGACAACCCGCGCCTTCTCGTGAACTCCCCGGAGCGCCGCGCGGCCCGGGTGGCGGCCGGCCAGCCGGAGTACCCGCTGAAGGTCACGGTCAGCGGCTCCGGCGACCTCGACCCGGAGGCGAGGTTCTGGCACACGGGCGGCGACAAGCTCGTCTACACGACGGACCAGGGCGCCGACCGGGCCAAGGCGCACGGCCTCGCCGCCGAGGTGGCCGCCCTCGGCCCCGACATCGACTGGCACCGCCTCCTCACCGACCTCGCCGCCCGGGGCGTGGACCGCCTCATGGTCGAGGGCGGCGGCCGTATCCACACCCAGCTCCTCCAGCAGGGCCTCGCCGACGAACTCCAACTGGTCCTCGCCCCGCTGTTCGTCGGCACCCCGGAGGCCCCCCGCCTCTTCGGCCCCGGCGGCTACCAGGACGGACGCCTGCGCCTGGTGGAGACCCGGCAGATCGAGGACGTGGTCCTCATGCGCTACGAGCCCACGGCCCCCGGCACCGGCCCGCTCGCCACGCCCGCCGACCACCACTGGCTCCGCCTCGCCTGCGAACTGGCCGCCCTCTGTCCGCCCTCGCGGACCGCCTTCAGCGTCGGCGCGGTCGTGGTCGCCGCCGACGGAACGGAACTCGCCCGCGGATATTCGAGGGAGGGCGCCGACCCCGTCGTACACGCGGAGGAGGCCGCGCTGGCGAAGATCGGCGCGGACGACCCCCGGCTGGCGTCGGCGACCGTCTACAGCAGCCTCGAACCGTGCGCCCGCCGCGCCTCCCGCCCGGCACCCTGCGCCCGGCTGATCCTCGACGCCGGGGTACGCCGGGTGGTGACGAGCTGGCGGGAGCCGGACACGTTCGTGACGGCGGCGGACGGCAACGGACTGCTGTCGTCGGCGGGTGTGGACGTCGTCGTCCTGCCGGAGTACGAGGAGCGGGCCAAGGCGCCGAACCTGCATCTGCTGGGGTGAGTTCGCGCCGCCGCGGGCCACGCCGACTCCTATCGGCCCATCAGATCCTGCGCCCCGACACCCCCCGGGCCACGCTTCCCCTATGAGGTCCCGACGTACCGCCGCTCTCCTGCTGGTCCCCCTCCTCGCCACCGCCTGCGGGACGACCGGCGCCGACACCCGCACCATGGCCCGCGCCCTCCCCGCGGACGCCGCCTTCATCCACCCCGGTGTCCTCGTCAGCGAGGCGCAGTTGGCGGCCGTGAGGAAGAACGTCACCGCCGGGAAGCAGCCGTGGCTGAAGGCGTACCTCGGGATGCGGGACAGCAAGTACGGGGCGTACAAGTACGAGCCCGAGCCGTACGCGAGTGTCGACTGCCCCGGCGGCGACCACGCCGACCGCCCGGCGCACGGCTGTGTCGAGGAGCGCGAGGACGCCATCGCCGCCTACACCCAGGCCCTCCTCTTCCGGATCACCGGCAAGCGGCAGCACGCCCTGAAGGCCAGGGAGATCCTGGACGCCTGGTCGGCGAAGATGCGCCGGCACACCGAGGAGGACGCCGGGCTCCAGACCGGGTGGGCCGGGTCGACCTGGGCCCGGGCCGCCGAGATCGTCCGGCACAGCCCCGGCGCGGGCTGGCCGGCGGACCGGGTCGCGCGGTTCGAGACCATGCTGCGCACGGCGTATCTGCCGACCGTGACCCGCAAGGTCCCCGACTACAACGGCAACTGGGACCTCGTGATGACCGACGCGGCCATCGGGATCGCCGTCTTCCTGGAGGACCGGAGGGCCTTCGACCACGCCCTCGAACGGTTCCGGGAGCGCGTGCCCGCCTACTTCTACCTGGCCGAGGACGGCACGCTGCCGCTCACCCCCAAGGGGGCGAGCATCACCACACCGCAGAAGCTGACGACGTACTGGTTCGGGCAGAAGACGTACAAGGACGGCATGTCCCAGGAGACCTGCCGCAACTTCAAGCACGTCGGTTACTCCGTCGCCGCCACCGCCCACATCGCCGAGACCGCCTGGCACCAGGGCATCGACCTCTACGGCGAGATCAAGGACCGGCTGAAGAGCACCCTCGCCTTCCACGCCCGCTACCAGGCCGGCGAGTCCGCGCCCGCGTGGCTGTGCGGCGGGAAGGTGGACCGGAACATGGGCCCGGACCTGGAGGTCGCCCTCAACCACCTGGAGGGCCGCCTCGGCCTCTCCGTCCCGGCGGCCCGCAAACTCGCGGAGGAGACCCGCCCGGCAGGCACCGACAACCTCTTCGTCTCCTGGGAGACCCTGACCCACGCGGGCAACCCGGCCGACTGAGAAACACAGGTCGAGCGGGCCCAGGGGTAATGCGTGCGCGAGCAGCCCCGCGGATGGCGTACTATTGAGTCATCGCCGCGGGGTGGAGCAGCTCGGTAGCTCGCTGGGCTCATAACCCAGAGGTCGCAGGTTCAAATCCTGTCCCCGCTACTGATGGCCCAGGGCCGGAATCTAATGGATTCCGGCCCTGAGTCGTTTCCGGGTCGTTTCCCCTCACGCGGCAGTTGTCACGGCGGGTGATCGCTCGACCCCCCTCCGCATAACAACTGACATACCGTCAGTACCTGTGAGCTTCCTGAGGTCGGGTCAACTCGCCCGTTTTTCACCGGCCATGACCCCTACGTCCTGCTGAAAAAGGTTAATGATCAAGCGGAACAGCTTGGAATCAGCACCCCGGGTCTATTAACGTTCGATAACGCAGCGCGGTCGTCCCAGCCGTCACAAGAGTCGGCTCCGTGCGCACGCGCCGAATCCCGCAAGGGAACCGGGGAACCACCAACTTGGGGTGAATCACGCGGAAGTCGCCGTGGCAGCACGGCGGTTATACGCGCGTAGGAGACCTTCCTGCTCCGAACCCGTCAGCTAACCCGGTAGGCGAGAAGGAAGGAAAGGAGCACGCCCACGTGGCGTCAAACCGGCCTGCCCCCGAGGCCCCGTATGTGCCGAGCCAGCGCAGCACCGATGCCTTCGGCTACGGCAGCTACCACCACGACGAGGGTCCGCAGGAGGTCTGGAATCCCACCGAGGACTCCCTCCGGCCGGCTCGCGGCAAGCACCGGGTGGCCAAGCAGCGCGGCGGGGGACTCGCCCGCAGCTCCACCGTCCTGGGCGTCGGTGTCATAGCCGCCGTCGGCGCGGGCGGTATGGCCAGCGCCAACACCGGCAAGCCGCCGGTCTCCATCTCGATGCCCGACCTGCCCTCCGTGGGCGGCGTCTTCGGCGGTGACGACGAGGCCCCCAAGGGTTCCGCCACCGCGCTCAGCAGCCTGGCCACCAGCACCACGGAGACCGCGGAGAGCGGCTCGGACGCCGGTGAGGCGCTGCGCAACCGGATCATGGCGCAGGCCGAAAGTCAGCAGAACCAGGTCGACAACAAGGTCCAGCTCGCCGCCGAGGCCGAGGTCGCCGAGCAGTCCGCGAAGGCCGAGGCCGCCGCGCTGAAGCAGGCCGCCGACGACGCCGCCGAGGCGAAGAAGGCCGCCGAGGAGAAGGCCGCGAAGGAGGCCGAGGCCAAGCGTCTCGCCGAGCTCGCCAAGCAGTTCACGCTGCCGACCTCCTCGTACACGATCACCTCGACCTTCGGTCAGGCCGGTTCGCTGTGGTCCTCCGGCTACCACACCGGTCTCGACTTCGCGGCCCCCACGGGCACGCTGATCAAGGCCATCCACAGCGGCACCATCACGGAGGCCGGCTGGGCCGGCTCCTACGGCTACCGCACGATCCTCACCCTCGACGACGGCACCGAGCTGTGGTTCTGCCACCAGTCCTCGATCAGCGTCAGCGTCGGCCAGAAGGTCAGTACCGGTGAGGTGATCGGGCGCGTGGGCGCGACCGGCAACGTGACCGGGGCCCATCTGCACCTGGAGGTCCACCCCGGCGGGGCGGACACCGGCATCGACCCGATGGCATGGCTGCGCAGCAAGGGCCTCACTCCCTGAGGCGGGTCTCCTTCTGAACCCCGGCGGTCCTGACGCTCACCCCCCGACGTCAGGGCTGCCGGTTCTCCGTGTCCGGAATATCGGCTTCCGGTACGGGTGTTGATCCCGTACATGACTTCTCTTCGCAAGCTGGGCACGTCCGACCTCGAGGTCTTCCCGCTCTCCCTCGGCGGCAACGTCTTCGGCTGGACCGCCGACGAGGCACAGTCCTTCGCCGTCCTGGACGCCTACGCCGCCGCGGGCGGCAACTTCGTCGACACCGCCGACTCCTACTCCGCGTGGGTGGAGGGCAACTCGGGCGGTGAGTCCGAGACCATCATCGGGAAGTGGATCAAGGCGCGCGGCAACCGCGACGACGTCGTGATCGCCACGAAGGTCAGCCAGCACCCGGAGTACCAGGGCCTGACGGCCGCCAACATCAAGGCCGCCGCGGACGCCTCCCTGCGCCGCCTGGGCACCGACCACATCGACCTCTACTACACCCACTTCGACAAGCCCGAAGTGCCGGTCGAGGAGATCATCGGCGCACTCGACGAACTGGTCAGGGCGGGCAAGGTGCGGCACATCGCCGCCTCCAACATCTCCGCCGAGCGGCTGGAGAAGTCGCTGGCCTTCTCCGAGCGCGAGGGCCTGGCCCGGTACGTGGCACTCCAGCCGCACTACAACCTGGTCTCGCGCGCGACCTACGAGGGTGAGCTCCAGGACCTGGCGGAGCGCACCGGCCTCGCCGCCGTCCCGTACTTCTCGCTCGCGTCCGGGTTCCTCACGGGCAAGTACCGCGAGGGCGAGGTGGTGGAGGGCGCCCGGGCCGCCGCGGGCGCCGGCAAGCACCTGGAGACCGAGCGGGGCCGCTCGGTGCTCGCCGCCCTCGACGACATCGCCGAGGACCACCGCGTGCCGGTCGCCACGATCGCCCTGGCCTGGCTCGCCGCCCAGCCGACGGTCGCCGCCCCGATCGCCTCGGCCCGCACGGTGGAGCAGCTGCCGGCGCTGGTGCGGGTGGCGGAGGTGACGCTCACGGACGCGGAGGTGGAGCGGCTCACGGAGGCGTCGGCGTAACCCTCGTCAGGACTGGTACGGGTTGTACGCGGGATACGCCGGCTGGGAGTACGGCGCCGGCTGCTGCCCGTACCCGTACACCCCGTACATCGGCCAGGGCGCCGGGACCACCGGAACCGGCGGTGCCGTCACACGGGCCGCGTGGTCCAGCGCGGGGCGGGCGACCTCGCGCCGGGCCCACAGCTCGTGCAGCAACTCCCGCTCCCGTACGACGAAGTCGGCACCGGCGCGGCCACGGCGCCCGCGGTGCCGCAGGAACGCGAGGGACGTCGCGTACGCCTCGTACTGCGCCACCGCGCGCGCCGCGGGCCTTCCGGCGTGGTGGCGGGCGTACTGGCGGGCGATGCGCCGGGCCCGCATCGAGCCGAGCGCGAAGGGTTCGGCGGGGGTGAGCCAGCCGGTCACGGCGTAGGCGGGCAGCTCCTCGCGGACGGTCCGCAGCTCGCGCTGCCGGGTCCAGATGACCAGCCAGGTCAGCAGCCCGAACGCGGGGAGCATGAAGGCCGCGTAGACGGCGAAGAAGCCGTACTCCCCGAGGGTGGACGAGCCGTTCCAGACGGCGTGCATGCCCATCGCCAGCACCAGGCCGGACAGGGGGAGCAGGACCCGGCGGACGTGCTGCCGGTCGGCGGACAGGGCCGCGATGCCGAAGCCGATGCCCGTGAGCACCGTGAACAGGGGGTGCGCGAACGGGGACATGATGACCCGCACGAAGAAGGTCGCCGCGGTCACGGAGGCGATGCCGCGGTCGCCGGTGAGCTGGTCGGTGCCGAAGGCGGTGCCGAGGTAGAGGATGTTCTCGGTGAACGCGAAGCCGGTGGCGGTGACCCCGGCTATCACCACGCCGTCGACGATCCCGGTGAAGTCCCGTCTGCGGAAGAGGAACACGAGGAGCACGGCCGCGGCCTTCGCCGACTCCTCCACGACCGGCGCTATCACCGTCGCCCCGAGGGTGTCCGCGCTGGACGGGTCGGCTGTCGCCGTCGCTATCCATCGCGTGGCGAAGCTGTTGGCGACGATCGCTATCAGCGCCGCCGCGCAGGCGCCCCAGGCGAAGCAGAACAGCAGATTGCGCCAGGGGCCCGGTTCGACGCGGTCAAGCCAGCGGAACGCGGCTATCAGCAGCGGCACCGGGAGGATCGCGAGGCCGAGGCCGACCAGGAAGCCCTCGGTGCCGGTCTGTTCCCGCACCAGGGCGAGGATGACGAGCCCGGACAGCGCCAGCAGGGTGATCAGAGCGCCGTACCGCACCCAGTTCCGCTGCCACCAGTGCGCGTGCCGCAGCGCACCGCCGGCGGGGCCGGTGGGAGGGTGCGTCGGGTACGGGGGAAAGGTGGCCACGGCATCGACCTTACGAGGGGGGTGGCTGCGGTGCTTGTCTCGCTCGCTTCTGTCCTGCTTCTTCGTCGCTGCTTCTTCATCGCTGTACGCGGCGGAACAACAGGTCGTTCACGACATGTCCCTTGTCCAGTCCCTGGCCCTCGAAACGGGTCAGCGGCCGGTAGTCGGGACGCGGCGCGAAACCGCCGTCCGCCTGGGTGTTCTCGAAGTCGGGGTGCGCCGTGAGCACCTCAAGCATCTGTTCGGCGTACGGCTCCCAGTCGGTCGCGCAGTGCACGATCGCGCCCGGCCTGAGACGGGTCGCGGCGAGGCTGAGGAACTCCGGTTGGATCAGCCGCCGCTTGTGGTGCCGCTTCTTCGGCCAGGGGTCGGGGAAGTAGACGCGCAGTCCGTCGAGGGCGTCGGGGGCGAGCATCTCGCGCAGCAGGATGATGGCGTCGCCGTTGGCCACCCGGACGTTGGCCAGAGCGCCCTGGTCGGCGAGGCCCAGCAGATTGCCCTGGCCGGGGGTGTGCACGTCGACGGCGAGGACGTTGGTGCCGGGATCGGCGGCGGCCATCTGCGCGGTGGCCTCACCCATGCCGAACCCGATCTCCAGGACGACGGGGTTGGTGTTGCCGAACAGCTCACCGAGGTCGATGACCTGCTGCCCGTCGATGTCCAGCCCCCACTTGGGCCACAGCCGCTGCAACGCGTCGGCCTGCCCTGCGGTCACCCGACTGCGCCGCGGCTGAAAACTCCGGATCCGCCGCTCGAAGTGCGACCCGGCGGGATCGGGCTTGGGCCCATCGGGGAACCGGGGCTCGCCTTTGCCTCGGGTGTGCCGGACGGACACACCGGGAGTGTGGGAGGGCTGGGACGCGTCGGGGGCGTTGCGGGAGTCAGACACAGTGGGGTCGATTTTACGTGCGTCTCCCCGTCCTGGCTGCGGGCAGTCGTGCCGCTCGGGCGGCACGGGTGGGCGCGGCGGCACCCCGCGGCGCGGGCGAGCGAAACCCTCCCCCGGCCGACAGCGACGCCGGGCACCCGCTCAGCCCTCGCCCAGCGTGGCCAACGCCCGCCTCGCCACCTCCCGCCCGATCGGCAGCGAGGCCGTCGCCGCAGGCGAAGGCGCGTTCAGCACATGCACCGTCCGCGCCCCCTCCTTGATCAGGAAGTCATCCACCAGCGTCCCGTCCCGCAACACGGCCTGCGCCCGCACCCCCGCCGCAGTAGGCACAAGATCGTCCTCCCGCACGACCGGCAGCAGCCGCCGCACCGCCTCGGTGAACGCCGCCTTGGACACCGACCGCCGCAGCTCACCCGCCCCGTACCGCCAGTGCCGCCGCGCTATGTGCCACGACCCCGGCCACGCGAGTGTCACGCCCAGCTCCCGCGGCCGTACGACACCCCACCCGTACCCCTCGCGGGCGAGCGCAGGTACCGCGTTGGGCCCGATGTGCACGCCCCCGTCGAACCCGCGCGTGAGATGCACGCCGAGGAACGGGAACGCCGGGTCCGGCACCGGATACACCAGCCCCCGCACCAGCTCGGGCCGCGCCAGCTCGTAGTACTCGCCGCGGAACGGCACGATCCGCATCTCCGGGTCGTCCCCGGCCAGCCGCGCCACCTCGTCGCAGTGCAGCCCGGCGCAGTTCACCAGCACGCGCGCGCGGACCACGTCCCCGGCGGCGGTGCGCACGGCGACGCCCAGCTCGGGGCGGCGGTCGATCCGCTCTACCCGGGCGCCGTACCGGATCTCCGCTCCGGACGCCTCCGCGAGCTGCCGGGCGACGCCGACGAAGTCACAGACGCCGGTCGTGCCGACGTGTATGGCGGCGAGGCCCTCCACCTCCGGCTCGTACTCCGCGATCTGGGCGGCGCCCAGCTCCCGGACCGGAATGCCGTTCTCCCTCCCGCGCTGCACCAGTCCGTGCAGTCGCGGCAGCTCGTCCCGCTCGGTCGCGACGATCAGCTTTCCGGTGACGGCGTGCGCGATGCCGTACTCCGCGCAGAACTTCACCATCTCCGCGGCGCCCTTCACCGCGTACCGCGCCTTCAGGGACCCCGGGCGGTAATAGATGCCGCTGTGGATGACCCCGCTGTTGCGCCCCGTCTGGTGCCGGGCGGGCCCGGCCTCCTTCTCCAGCACGGTCACCCGCGTCCCGGGCGCGGCACGCGTGATCGCGAACGCCGTGGACAGCCCGACGATGCCTCCGCCGACCACGAGCACGTCACAGTCGTAAGCGACCGCTGAACGCATGTGCACCACCTCCCACCTCGATAGTGCACTGCGCCACTGACAGTCCCTTCAAACGCGGGATACGACAGCGCCTAGGCGGGAGCCATCAGCAAAGGCCTCGCCCGCTCCCGCAGCTCCACCACCCGCGGCTCGTCGCCGTACGGCTCCAGGCGGTGCAGCAGATCCTTCACGTACTCGGTGGTGCGCGCCGACGAGATGCGCCCCGCGACCTCCACCGCCCGCACGCCCTGCTCGCATGCCGCGTCGAGATTGCCCGACTCGAGCTCGGCGACCGCCGAGACGACGAGCCGCAGTCCGTGCGAGCGCACGAACTCCTCCGTCGGCTTCGACAGGGCCTGCTCCGTGAACCTGCGCACCTGCCGCGGCGCCTTGAGGTCGCGGTAGCACTCGGCCGCGTCGGCGGCGAAGCGGTCGTAGGAGTAGAAGCCGAGCCAGGACGGGTCCTGGTCGCCGTCCCGCGCCCGCTCCAGCCAGCCCTCGGCGGCCCGCAGCGCGGCGCCCGCCGCGTGCGCGTCACCCGCGCGTGCGTGCGCGCGTGCCTCGACGAGCCGGAAGAAGCTCATGGTGCGGGCGGTCGCCAGACCGCGGTTGCGTTCCAGAGCGGCCTGGGCGAGGTCGACGCCCTCGTCGCCGAAGCCCCGGTAGGTCGCCTGGAGGGACATGGAGGCCAGGACGTAGCCCCCGAGGGGGACGTCGGCCGCCGCGCGGGCCAGCCGCAGGGCCTGGATGTAGTAGCGCTGCGCCGCCTCCTGCTGACCGGTGTCGAAGGCCATCCACCCGGCGAGACGGGTGAGTTCGGCGCTGGCACCGAAGAGTGCCCGGCCCACCTCGTCGGAGTAGGAGCCGAGCAGCAGCGGAGCCGCCTCCACCCGTAAGCACTCGGGCACCATGGACGAACGCCAGTCGCCGCCTCCGTACTTGGAGTCCCAGCGCCTGGCGTCCTCGGCGGCCTCCCGCAGCTTCTGCACATCGCTGTGGCCGACTTTGAGCGGTGCGCCGGAGTCCTCGCAGGTGTTCACCTCGCGCGCGACCGAGCTGTCGGCCGGGGTTATCAGCCACCGTGAAGCGGGCGTTGCGTAGGCGCTTACTGCGAACGATCCGGCCAGCGACTGCCAGATGCCACCGGAGCCGGCCCGGCGGCCCGCGAGGTCGAGCCGGTACAGCTCCGTCGCCGACGTCACCGCCTGTCCGACGTCCCGGGGGAAGGCCAGGCCCACTTCGGGCGCGGGATCCGCGTCCGCCAGACCGATCTCGTGGAGCGGCACCGGGCGGCCGAGCTTCTGGCCGATCGCGGCGGCGATGAGGTGCGGCGCAGCGCCCTGCGGCACCATGCCCTTCGACACCCAGCGCGCCACCGAGGTCTTGTCGTAGCGAAGAGTCAACCCGCGTTGAGCGCCAAGATCGTTGACGCGACGCGCGAGTCCTGCGTTGCTGATTCCCGCGAGGGCGAGAACGGCGCCGAGCTTTTCGTTCGGCCCGCGTTGCTCCCTGGACATGCGCCACCCCTCGACACAGACGGCTGCCGCGCTGGCATAACCACGCGGCATTCGTAAACCCAGCGTAGTTCGCCGCATCCCAAGCGTTAAGGGGCATTCTTCCGGATGGCGGGATTGTGGTCCGTACGCGCGTACGGGCCCCACACGCACCGTCGCGGCGTGCTCCCGCTGTGTGGCCGTGCGCCTGCGCGTGCGCTCTTCTCCGGCCATCGGGGGAGCGGTTCCATGGATCGTGCGTGGGTCGGCCCGCTGTACTGGATCCAGTGGGCTGGGGGATTCCGCCGCCTCCATCCCCGCGGGCGGCGGAACGGTCCGGGGGGCGAACTCCGTTCCCCGGACTGCGCGTTGTCGAGGCGCTGCGCAGAGCCTGTACGGAGCGTGCGCGAGCCTGTCGCCGCAGCGCCAATTTGGCTGAAAACCGACCCCGCCTTCCTCGGGTAATTACCGCTCCCACCACGGAAGTTGGCGGCGCTAAGGGCGTTCGGGGGGAGCGTATCGGGGGCGCATTCAGGTCGCAGACCCCTCCCCTGTACGGATGTTCGCTTCTTCACGGGCACGCGCGCGGGGGCGTATTCAGCGGAGCTCAAGCCGCCCCGCCGCCCCTCCGGTGCGCGTCCTTCATGGCAGCATGGTGAACCGATTCGTACGGTGCACTGGTTGTCCACAGCCTGTGGAGGCGTCCATGCGGTGGTTGGTGGGGTGGAGCAGCACCGCAGCGGGAGCGGCCGAGATCGGCTCCGCCGGGGCCACCGGCGCGGACGGCGAGACGGTGCACCCGGTGGGGTCCCAACTCCTGTGGGGAGATCCCGATCCGCTGTGGGCGGTCGGCGACTGGCGTCCCGACGAGGTGCGGGTCGTGACGGCCGACGCCCAGACCCGGATCGCCGTCCTCGGCACCTGCGGCGCGACCGACGAGCAGCTGCGGGTCGGCCTGTTCGCCGCACGCGGAGGGGCACTTCGCCATCTGACCAACTGGCCCGGCAGCTACACGGCGGTCGTCCAGGTGGGCCGTCGTGTCACGGTCTGCGGCGATCTCGCGGGCGCCCGCCCGGTGTTCTACACCCCCTGGGCCGGCGGTACGGCGTACGCGACGGCCGCGCTCCCGCTCGCCGACCTCATCGAGGCCAACCTCGACTTCGGCCACCTGGCGGCGCTGCTGGCCGCCCCCGACGTCCCCGCGGCGCTGCACGACTCCACCCCCTACGACGGCGTACGGCGCATCCCGCCGGGGCACGCGCTGATCCTGCGCGCCGGGGCGCGTGAGATCGCCGGGTACGAGCCGGTGGCCTCCCTCGCGGTGGCGGCGCCCGCGGCCGATCCCGACCGCGCGGTGGACGCCGTACGGGACGCGCTGGTCGAGGCGGTACGCGCGCGCTTGTCGGCCCCTCGGCATGTGCCCGGCGCCGACATCGACCCCGGCCCGGTCCCGGGCATGGGCCCCGCCGAACGCCGTGCCGCGCGTGGGATGCCGGTCCCCGGGATCGGCGCCGACCTCTCCGGCGGCCCCGCCTCCGGCACCCTCGCCCTGCTCGCCGCCGGCCTCCCGGGCATGCCGGGCACGGTCCTGGGCCACGGCACGGGAGCGGGCGAGCGGCTGCTGGCCGTCACGTTCAACGACCTGGCGGTGGGCGGCCGCGAAGGGGAACTGGAACGCGCGGGCAACCTCGCCGCCAACCCGCGCCTGCACCACGTGGTGGTGGCCGGCGGCGAGGAGACACTGCCGTACGCCGACCTGGACGGCCCGCTGACGGACGAGCCCGGCGCGAGCCTGGTGACGGCCGCCCGCCACCGTGCGCGCCTGGCCTCGGGCAGCGCGGACCACTTCACGGGCTACGGCGCCCGCCAGGTCCTGGACGCCCACCCCGCCCGCCTCGCCGACCTCCTGATGGACCGCAAACGGCGCCATCTCGTCCGTCCGGTCGCCGCGCTGGCCAAGGCGGACGGCTCGGTGATGGTCCCCGCGCGCGTGTACAGCGCGGCGCGACGTCTGTCCCGTACGCCGTACCGCACCGGCCTGGAGGTCCTGGCCGACCGTCTGATGGACCGCCGCTTCGACGAGCCGGGCGGCGCGGTCGGGGCGTCCCTGGCCGCGCTCACCTGGGCCAGACCGGGCCCCGCGGCCCGTTGGCTGACCGGCGAGGCCCTGGCTGAAGTATCGGTTCGCCTCCAGGGCGGGACGAGCCGCTCGGGGGTGGGCCCGGGCCAGCGTCCCGGCGACTACCGCGCGCGTGCGGCGCTGGCGAGGCACGCGGCGGACCTGAGGGTCCTGGAGCAGGCGGCGGAGATCCGCTTCCAGCGGCTGCACGCCCCGTTCCTCGACAACCAGGTCGTCCGCGCCTGCCGCGCCCTCCCCGAGGCCCTCCGCGTCCAGCCGGGCGCCCGGGCCGCGATCCTCCGCACCGTCCTCCAGGGCGCCGGCGTGGCCGACCTTCCTCCGGGCTGGGGCGCCCCGTCCCACGCCTCCGCGGCGGTGGCCGCCCGCACGGGCCTGCGCGTTGCCGCGGACTCCCTGATGGCCCTCTTCGGCACCCCGTTGCTGGCGGAAGCGGGCCTGGTGGAGGCAAGGGTGGTCCGCAAGGCCCTCCGTGCGGCGGCAGAGGGCGAGCCGTTGCCCCTGGACGGCCTCGCCGACCTCGTCTCCCTGGAACTCTGGTTGCGCCGCCTCCTCTCCCGCCGAGGAACCTGCTGGACCGGCACCCCGGCCCGCGCGCGTGCGGTACCGGCGGGGATCACTCCGCAGAGGGGGGCGCTGGGGGCGGGGGCGAGGAGGGGATAGGGGCGCCGGTCCGCGTCTTTCAGCCCGTCCGGCACCTCTGAAGCGCGGGCCCGCGTCTTTCAGCCCGTCCGGCGTTTGAGGACGAGGCCCTTTCGGGGCCGACAGCGGGGGTCTGGGGGGGCAGCCCCCGGGATGGGACGGGTAGGGGCGGCGGGGGCGAGAAAATCCGACGCGCACCGCCCACTCGCCCCCCGACACCCCACCGCCCACAAACCCCGTGCCCCCCACAGCGTCCCCGGCGACAATGACCCGGTGCGGTACAGAATTCTGGGCGTCACCCAGGCAGCGGACGACCACGGAACCGTCGTACCCCTGGGCGGCCCCCGAGTCCGAGCCCTGCTCACCGCTCTGGCCCTGCGTCCGGGCCAGACCCTCACCCCCGACACCCTCATCGACGACATCTGGGCCGCCGATCCGCCGCAGGACGCCCCCGCCGCCCTCCAGGCCCTCGTGGGCCGCCTGCGCCGAGCCGTCGGCAAGCCCACGATCGTCTCGGCCCCCGGCGGCTACCGACTCGCCGCGACCAAGGCGGACGTGGACCTCTTCGTCTTCGAACGCCTCGTGCACCAGGGCACCGAGGCCCTCCACCGGGGAGACCCCGGCGCCGCGGCGCACGCCCTGGACGAGGCCCTCACCCTGTGGCACGGCCCGGCCCTCGCCGACCTCCCCGACCGCACCGCCGCGACCCGCCCGGAGACGCTCCGCCTGGAGGCGACCAGGACCCGCGCGGAAGCGTCCCTGCGGCTCGGCCGCGCCCAGGACGCCGTACCGGAACTGACCGCGCTGACCGCGGCCCATCCCTACGACGAGAAGCTGCACGCTCTCCTGGTCCGCGCCCTGCGTGACACCGGCCGCCCGGCCGACGCCCTGGTCGCGTACGAGACGGCCCGCCGCGCCCTGTCCGAGGGTCTGGGCACGGACCCGGGCCCGGAACTCCGCGCCCTGCACTCCGAACTCCTGTCGCCGCCGCCCCAGCCGCCGACGCCGACCTCGACATCTCCGACAGCTTCGATGCCTTCGACGCCTCCGATGCCTCCGATGCCTTCGTCCAAGGCGCCGCCGCATCGCGCCCGCACCGGCAACCTGCGTCCGCGCCTTGACTCGTTCGTGGGCCGGGAACCCGAACTCGACGCCATCCGTTCCGAATTGCACAGGGCCCGGCTCGTCACCCTCACCGGACCGGGAGGCTCCGGAAAGACCCGTCTCGCCGAGGAGGCCGCCGCAGGCCTGCCCCAGGCCTGGCTGGTCGAACTGGCACCGCTGGACCGTCCGGACGCGGTGCCCGGCGCGGTGGTCAGCGCGCTCGGTCTGCGCCAGACCGTGCTCTTGGCCACCGAGCTGTCCACCCCGCAGGAGGACCCGGTCGCCCTGCTCGTCGAGTACTGCGCCCCGCGCAGCCAACTCCTGATCCTTGACAACTGCGAACATGTCATCGAGGCCACCGCCCACCTCGCCGAAACCCTCCTCACCCACTGCCCGGGGCTCACGATCCTCGCCACCAGCCGTGAACCCCTGGGCGTCCCCGGCGAGTCCGTGCGCCCGGTCGAGCCCCTCCTCCCCGACCAGGCGCACCGCCTCTTCACGGAGCGCGCGACGGCCGTCCGCCCGGACGCGGCGGACCTCGTCCTGCGCGACGCCGACGCCGTGGCGGAGATCTGCCGCCGCCTCGACGGACTGCCGCTCGCCATCGAGCTCGCGGCGGCCCGCCTGCGGCTGCTCACGCCCCGGCAGATCGCCGACCGCCTGGACGACCGCTTCCGCCTGCTCACCTCCGGCAGCCGCACGGTCCTGCCCCGCCAGCAGACCCTCCGCGCGGTCGTCGACTGGTCCTGGGACCTGCTCGACGAGCGGGAGCGGACGGTGCTGCGCGAGACGTCCGCGTTCGCGGGCGGCTGGGACCTCGCCGCCGCGGAGGCCGTGTGCGGCGGCCCCGCCACCGAGTTGATCGGCGCGCTCGTCGACAAGTCCCTGATCGTGGCGGCCCCGGGGGACCGGTCGGACAGCGGCGCCGCCATGCGCTACCGCATGCTGGAGACGATCCACGAGTACGCCGTGGAGCGCGCCGCCGAGGCTCCGGAGCAGCGCGCCGACGCCGAGCGGCGGCATCGCGCGTGGGCGGGCGCGCTGGTCGCGGAGGCCGAGCCCGAGCTGCGCTCGGACGGTCAACTCCCTTGGATCTCCCGCCTGGAGACCGAGCTCGACAACATCCGCGCGGCGCTCCACCGGGCCGTGGACGACGGCGACGAGGCGGGGGCCGGCGCCCTCGCCCTCGCCATGGGCTGGTTCTGGTGGCTGCGCAACTACCGGCGCGAGGGCGCGGACTGGGTCGACCGGATCCTGCGGCTGGGCGCGGCCCTGGACGCGACCTCACCCGCGGACACCGCGGCCGGCCCCGCACTCCCCGCGGACCCCCGGACCCGCTGCTCGCTCATGGCGGCCCTGGACCCCGTGGAAGCCCTGCTCTCCGCCCCGGACGGCGAGGCCGGGCACCCGCTGCACGCGCTCCGCATGGAACTGCGGATGCTGCACATCCTCCTCGTGTCGGAGATCGAGGCGCGCACCCGCGAACCGGACGAGCGGCTGGGGCGGTACGTCGCCCAGGTGCGGGCGTACTTCGAGAAGGGCGGCCCGCACGCCGCCCGGATGCCCGGGCTGGTCTGGCCGCTGACCTCGTTCTTCATGGGCGACCGGGTGGACGCCAGGAGCGTTCTGGACGCCGCTGTCGCCAACTGCCGCGAATACGGCGGCGACTGGGAGATGGGCGTCACCCTGATGTTCCGCACGCACATGGTGGTCGACTCCCCGGGCGGCATGAAGGGCGTCGACGACGACCTCGCGGAGCTGCGGTTCCTCAGCCGTCGCGTCGGCGACCGCTGGCTGCGGGCCCAGGTGTACAGCGCGGCGGGGGAGACGGCCATGGCGCGCGGCAGGCTGGCGCAGGCCAAGGGTGAGTACGAGGAGGCGCTGCAACTCGCCTACGAGGTGGGGGCGTACACGGAGACGCCGTTCCTCATCGCCCGCCTCGCCGAGATCGCCTACCGCGCGGGCGACCGCTCGGCCGCGATCACGGCCCTGGACGAGGCGAGTGAGGCCGCCGACCGGTACAGCGTCGGGGACAGCCGGGCGTTCGTCCTGCTGCTGCGGGCGCATGTCGCGCTGGACGACAAGGACACCGTCACCGCGCGTGAGCTGCTGGAGGAGGCCCGTGTGGAGACCGCGCGGGGCACCCCGCCGCCGCAGTTCCTCGTGATGCTGAACTCCGTCGAGGCCATGGTGACGGTCGCCGAGTCGGGTCCCGCGCACGGACTGCCGAAGCTGGCCGCCGCCGTCCGGGAGGCGGTGGACAAGCAGTGCGCCGACCTGGTCGTGGCGACGCTGGTGGACGCCACGTCGGCCCTGCTCGCCGACCTCGGCGACCTTCCGCGCGCGACCCGCCTGCTGGCCGCCGCCGGACACTGGCGCGGCGGCGACGCCCGCTCCATGCCGGAGGCCGCGCGCGCAGAGCGGGCCGAGTCCGCGGCCCGTACCGGGCTCGGTCCGGTGCGGTACGGCGTGGAGTACGCGCGCGGTGCCGCCCTCACCCCGCACGACGTGCTGCGCGAACTCGACGAGGTGCTGCGCGAGGGTGTGACCGGCCCCTGAGCCGCGGCAGGCCTACGCGCAGCGGAACTTCGACTCGGCCCAGTCCGCCAGCAGCAGGTCGTCGTACTCACTGTGCGGCTCGACGACCAGCCGTACGGCCTTGCGCCCGGTGAGGTCGACATGGACCGGGATCGCCGCGTCCCCGCCCTGGACCATGCCGGACTTCCACAGCTGGACCCCGTCGGCGTAGACGGAGAAGTACATCTTGCCGAGCCCGAGGGTCATGTCGTCGACGCCGACAGAGGCGTCGTAGGACGTGCACGCGCGGTTGAGGTCGATGGTGACGGAGGACCGGCCGTGCACGGTCACGCCGTGCGTGTAGCTCTTGTCGGCGATCGAGACGCCGTACCGCTGCCACACCCAGCTGCTCTCGGCGATGCGCATCTCGGGCTGGGTGCCGTCGCCGTTGACGTTGTACGCCAGCTCGCTCCACTGATAGACGGCCGGAGCGGGCGTGGGCGTCGGAGTGGGGGTGGGGGTGGGGCTCGGCTTGGGGGTCGGCGTCGGCTTCGGGGTGGGTGTGGGCGTCGGTGTCGGGGTGGGCTTCGGGGTGGGCGTGGGTGTCGGGGTGGGCGTCGGCGTCGGGGTCGGTGCGATGACCGGTGGCGCGGGCGCGGGCTTCTTCTTCGGCGTGGGTGTGGGCTCGGCGGGCTCGACCACCGGCGTGGACGCGGGCGGCTTGGCCTCGGGCTTGTTGTCGGCCGGCTTCTCGCTGCCGGCCAGGGCGAGCGCCGCCGCCACGCCCGCCGCCACCAGCACGCTGGCCGCGATACCGACCTTGACCGGTGCGCCCAGTCCCTCGGAGGCGGCCGCACCGCCGGCCGCGCCGGCCCCGCCCGACGAGCCGCTGCTCGCCGCCGCGGCGCCCGCGACACCCGCCGCGCCCACTCCGGTGCCTCCGGCGATGAGCGCGGCCACCTTGGCGTACCCGGCGGCACCGAACCAGCCGATGACCGCGACCGGCACGACGGCCGGGATGGAGCTCGCGACCTCGGAGATCTGCGCGGCCGCGAGGCGGCACTTGGCGCACTCCTCAAGGTGCTTGCGCAGACCGCGCTCGGCGCGGGTGCGCAGCCGGCCGCGGGCGTAGGTGCCGAGCTGGTCGGCGTAGCGGGCGCACTCCTCGTCGTCGGCGAGGGTGGCGCTGACGTGGGCCTGGAGGTAGGCCTGCTTGAGGCCCTCGCGGGCTCTGGAGGCCAGCACGCGCGTGCCGTTGGCGTCGAGGCCGAAGAGCGTGGCGACGTCGCTCGGCGACTCGTCCTCGACCTCGGTGTGCCACAGCACGGCCTGCCAGCGCTCGGGCAGCGACCGGAAGGCCTGCATGGCCATGGACTGCTCGGCCTCGTGCATCGCGCGGACGTCCGCGCCGAGTTCCAAGCCCGCTCCGAAGGAGCCGACGGACGCGGTGTCGTCGGAGGCCTCGCCGACGCGCGTGGACTGCGCGGCGAACAGCGCGAAGTCGTCGACCAGGTGCTCCCGCTTCGCGGACTTCGTCCAGTTCGCCGCGACCCGGCGGACCGTCGTCAGGAGATACGCGCGTACCGCGTGCTCGGGTCCCGAGCCGCCGCGCACGGCCTGGAGCATGCGGGCGAAGACCTCGGCGGTGAGGTCGTCGGCGGTGTGGGCGTCCCGGCAGCAGGTGCGGGCGTACCGGCGCACCGCCTCCGCGTGGCGCCGGTAAAGCGCCTCGTAGGCCGTGTCGTCGCCCGAGCGCATCCGGCCGATCAGGTCGGCGTCGGAGGGCGGCAGATCCCTCTGCGGCGGCAGCGGCGGCGGCAGCACTCCGTCGTCGCGCCGGTCACGCTGTGACGGGACACCGCCCTCGACCGGGTCACCGGCGTTCAGCGGGCGTCCCGCCCGTCCGCCCTGGCTCGGTACCTGGGGCGATGCGAGACCGTCCGCCTCACCGTCACCGTGTGACTCGTCGCGCCCGTCAACACTCATCGCGGAAAGCCCCCGCCGCCTGCCCTACCGGTCCCGAACACCGGGTCAGCGTGCCATACCGGCTTTTGAACGGGCCCCGGCAGTACTGGGCATCCACTCGTCCGTGGGGATTCGCGGCACGGCAGTACTAGCCGTCACCCCTGCGGGGAAGGCTCAACTGTCGTGGCTCTCAAGGAAGTTGGGGGACCTATCCGAAAAGGGCGGAATGCGCACGGGGTGTGAGCGGCACAGCGCCCACACCCCGGCGTCACCCCTTCGAGTCACCGCGACACCCGCCGTTGACCAACCGGGTTCACGACGGCCGTGACCGCAGACCCTCCAGCAGGATGTCCAGCAGTCGCGCCGAGGCCGCCGCCTGCTGCGCCGCGTCCGGCAGCGAGGGCGCCGCCGTCGCGATCACCAGCAGCACGTCCGACACCGACACGTCGGCCCGCAGCTCACCCGCCGACCGCGCCCGCTCCACGAGCTGGCCCACCACGTCGAGCAGCGCCGCCGCCCCCGTGTCGTCGGCCGACAGCGGCTCCTCCGACACCAGTCGCAGCTCACCGGCGCCGGGCTGCGTCCGCTGCTGCGGCACCCGCGCCGCGTCGAACACGGCACCGTCGGAGTGCTCGGCCTGCTCGTCGGGAACCCCGACCCGCAGCACCTGCGGCGGCAGCAGCCGCCCGGCACCCGAGGCCACCGACGTCCGCAGGAAGCGCGACAGCGCCGACCACGGCTCGTCCTCCTGACCGAGCGCCGCCCGCGCCTGGTCGGTCAGCCGGGAGGTCTCCTCCTCGGCTATCCGCCGCACCAGGACGTCCTTGCTCGGGAAGCGCCGGTACACCGTGCCCACACCGACTCGGGCGCGGCGCGCCACGTCCTCCATCGGCGCGCCGTACCCCAGCTCGCCGAAGACCTCGCGCGCCGCCCGCAGTACGTGCTCCAGATTGCGCTGTGCGTCCACGCGCAGGGGCGTCGACCGCGACGCGTCCCCGCGTCCGTTCCCCGCCGCCGCGCTCATCGCTCCGCCACCGGATGCGATGGCGGACGCGGAAGACCAATGAGAGTCCTGAACATGCATAAGCGATCCCCCGGTAATGACGTCTCCCCCCGGAGACTCTCCCCGCCACTGAAAGGCCGGGGCGACACAGGGAACGAACCCGGTTCACGGACCGCCCGTCGCGGACCCGATGAGCGCATCCCCCTACACCCCGTCGACACACGAACATAGTTGAGAGGGAGTCAATTCAGAAGGGGCAGGTTCCGCACAGAGCGCCCCCCGAAAGGAGTACGGGTCACATACGTCCCGATTGCACCCCCCGAAGACCCCCGGCGCACACCCGCTGACCTGCAAACCTTCCCCGCACGCCGTCGATTCGGCCAACCCCGCGCCCACCACACCGCCGGTCACACAAATTGTCGGGGCTGTGGACAAACTCAAGCGCCGGGTGCGTCATGGGGTGGTGAAGGAACGCGCGCGCATTCTCGTTGTCGGCGGCGGCTACGTCGGGATGTACACGGCCCTGCGTCTCCAGCGGAAGCTGAAACAGGAACTCAGGCGCGGAGAAGTCGAGATCACGGTCGTCACGCCCGACCCCTACATGACCTATCAGCCGTTCCTTCCGGAGGCCGCAGCCGGTTCCATCTCACCCCGCCATGTCGTCGTTCCCCTGCGCCGCGTCCTCGACCGGTGCACCGTGATCATCGGCGAGGCGACCGCCATCGACCACGCCAAACGCACCGCCACCCTGACCACCCTCGCTACGGAGGAGGAGGGAACGGGCGCCCGGCAGCTGACGTACGACGAACTCGTCCTCGCCCCCGGCTCGATCTCACGCACCCTGCCCATCCCCGGCCTCGCCGACCACGCCATCGGCTTCAAGACCGTCGAGGAGGCCATCGGACTGCGCAACCACGTCATCGAGCAGATGGACATCGCCTCCTCCACCCGCGACCCCGCGATCCGCGACTCCGCCCTCACCTTCGTCTTCGTCGGCGGCGGCTACGCGGGCGTGGAGGCGCTCGGCGAGCTGGAGGACATGGCGCGCTACACCGCGCGGTACTACCACAACGTCCGTCCCGAGGACATGAAGTGGATCCTCGTCGAGGCATCGGACCGCATCCTCCCCGAGGTGGGCGCCGAGATGGGCCGCTACACCGTCACCGAACTGCGCCGCCGCAACATCGACGTACGCCTGGACACCCGCCTCGAATCCTGTGCCGACCGCGTGGCCGTCCTCAGCGACGGCGCCCGCTTCCCCACCCGCACGGTCGTGTGGACGGCCGGCGTCAAGCCCCACCCGATCCTCGCCGCCAGCGACCTCCCGCTCACCGAACGAGGTCGGCTGAAATGCACCCCTGAACTGATGATCGAGGGCGTCACGCACGCGTGGGCGGCCGGAGACGCCGCGGCCGTCCCCGACGTGACCGCCGAGGAGCCCGGCAAGGAGACCGCCCCCAACGCCCAGCACGCGGTACGCCAGGCCAAGGTCCTCGGCGACAACATCGCGCACGCGCTGCGGGGCGAGCCCCTGGAGACGTACTCCCACAAGTACGTCGGCTCGGTCGCCTCCCTGGGCCTCCACAAAGGCGTCGCACACGTCTACGGACGCAAGCTCAAGGGTTACCCTGCCTGGTTCATGCACCGCGTCTACCACCTCAGCCGGGTGCCCACCTTCAACCGCAAGGCCCGCGTCCTGGCCGAATGGACCCTGTCCGGGCTCTTCAAGAGGGAGATCGTCTCGCTCGGTTCCCTCGAACATCCCCGAGCGGAGTTCGAACTCGCGGCCGGTGGAAAGCCTCCTCACGACCCCTCGAACGACCCGAAGGGGTCGTCCTGACCGGACCGAGGAACTCCACCGGCGGGGCAGGCGTCTGACGGATGTCGGCCCGGTCGGTCACACTGCCACACTGATCCCCGACCCAGGACGGGTGGACGCCCGCCCCTCGAACCCGCGAGGACCCAGGCCGGGTCCGGAGCCGGCCGAAGACGACGACACGAGGCAAGGATTCGTGAACTTCACGCGCTGGAGCGCCCGGCTCCCCGGAACGCAGCGCCGCGCAGCCGCGCGGACCGACCACGAGCTCACCCCCGACCGGCTCGGGGAGGGCGCCGTGCCCGCGGCCCGCGCCGAACAACTCACCGACGACACCCCACCCGTGCCCGCCGTCGACGAACTCCCCGTACGCGAGGTCCTCGACCGCGTCCCGGCCCTGGTGGCCCTGGTCCACGGCCCCGACCACCGCCTCGCCTACGTCAACGACGCCTATGTGACCGCCTTCGGCCTGCGATCCCCCGGCGCACCCGCGAGCGAAGCCCTCCCCGAGCTCCACGAGACGGGCCTCCTCCCGCTCCTCGACCAGGTCCTGCGCAGCGGCAAGCCCCGCACGGTCAAGTCCCGCAAGGCCCCCGACGGCCGCTCCTACACCTTCACCTGCACCCCGGTCACCGAGGGCGACACCGCCGGCGTCCTCGTCTTCGCCATCGACGTCACCGACCACGCCGAGGCCGCCGAGCGCCTCAGAGCGAGCGAGCGCCGCCAGCGCGAGACCGCCGTCACCCTCCAGCGCTCCCTCCTCCCCCAGGTCCTGGAGGAGCCCGACGACCTCCGTATCGCCGCCACCTACCAGCCCGGCGGCACCGAGGCCGCGGTCGGCGGCGACTGGTACGACGTCATCACCCTCGGCGGCGGCCGCACCGCCCTCGTCATCGGCGACGTCATGGGCAGAGGCGTCCGCGCAGCAGCCGTCATGGGTCAACTCCGTACGGCGGTCAGGGCGTACGCCCGCCTCGACCTCCCGCCGCACGAGATCCTCCAGCTCCTCGACGGCCTCGCCACCGAGATCGACGCCAACCAGATCGCCACGTGCGCGTACGCCATCCACGACCCCAACGAGGGCAAGCTGGTCTACGCGTCTGCCGGCCACCTCCCGATCCTCGTCCGCGACGAGAGCGGCGCGGTGCTCCGCGCGGACGAGCCGACGGGCCCGCCCCTCGGCACCGGCGGCTGGATGCACGCCTCGGGCTCGATCCCCCTCGGCCCCGGCTCCACGGCGGTCCTCTACACGGACGGCCTGGTGGAGCGCAGGAACGAGGACCTGGACGAGGGCATCGCGTCGTTGGAGCGTGCGCTGTCCGGTGCGACCGGCACGCCTCAGGTCGTCTGCGACCGCCTCGTCCGCTCGGCCGGCGTCACCGCCGACCACGACGACGACGTGGCCGTCCTGGTCCTCCAGCACCCGTCCCGTACGGGCCCCGACAGCGACCTCTTCCGCAACGCCGCGCTGGAGCTTCTGGGCGGCATCGAGGCGGCACCACGCGCGCGTGCGTTCGCCTCCGGCGTGCTCACCAGTTGGCGGTTCCCCGCGGAGCTGCATGACCTGGGGGTGCTGGCGGCGAGTGAACTGGTCGCGAACTCGTTGCAGCACGGGACGCCACCCATGCGGTTGAGGCTTCGCCGGACCGACCGTCGCTTGATCATCGAGGTGACCGACGGCGACGACCATCTGCCTCGGCGTCGTAAGGCCGAACCCGGGGACGAGTCGGGGCGGGGGATCGCGATCGTGGCGACCATTGCCTCGAACTGGGGGTCTCGCCGGACACCTGGTGGCGGGAAGGCCGTCTGGTGCGAGTTCGTGCTGCCCAAGGGGTAGGGACGCGAGGTGGCGTGGCGGCTGCGGGTGCGCCGTGGCCGGTCGCGCAGTGCCCCGCGCCCCTGAGGTCTCTCCAGCTACGCGGCGACGGACTCCTGCTGCGTGCCGCCCTGGGCCACCACGCGGCTCCTTGCTCGCCACGGATGGTCCTGGGCCGGTGTCAGCTGACGGCCCAGCCGCAGGGCCAGGTACGTGATGCCCAGCGAGAACAGTAGGAACGTCACGATGTACGGCGCGTGCAGGGACGCGCCCATCGGGCCGCCGATCGCCGGGCCCAACGCCAGGGCGAGCTGCTTCACCAGGGCGAAGGCCGAGTTGTACTGACCGGCCATGCCCGTCGGGGCGAGGTCGGCCACCAGCGGGGCGACCGTCGGCGACAGCATCGCCTCACCCAGACCGAAGAGGGCGTACGTCGAGACGAACGCGGCCGTGGCCATGGCCTGGCCGGCGTGGCCGAGTCCGGCGTAACCGGCGGTGATCCAGGCGACGGCCCAGATGATGCCGACCGCGGCGATGACCCGGGAGCGCCGGCGGCGCTCGACGAACTTCAGCACGGCGAACTGCGCGATGACGATCATCGCGGTGTTCGCGGCCAGGGCCGACCCCAGCGCGGACGTCGAGATCCCGGCCGCCTCGACGCCGTACGCGGCCAGACCCGACTCGAACTGGCCGTAGCAGGCGAAGAACAGCACGAAGCCCAGCACACTCAGCTGCACCATCGCCCGGTTCCCGAGCAGCTGCTTCCAGCTGCTCCTGCCGGAAGCGGTCGGCGCGCCCTCGATCCGCGGCGCGCGCGGCATCCGCACCGTCGTCATCACCACGGCCAGCAGCAGGAACATCGCCGCCTCGATCGCGAAGAGGAGGGTGAAGGAGGAGACCTTCGTCGTGTCGACGAGATGACCACCGATGAGTCCACCGACGCCGAGCCCGAGGTTCTGCAGGAAGAACTGCATGGCGAACGCCCGCGAGCGGGTCTCCGCAGTGGAGCAGTCCACGATCATCGTCGCCAGGGCCGGCTGCATCACGGCCTGTCCGGCGCCCAGCGCGGCCGCCGACAGCAGGACAGTGGTCGCGCTGCCCGCCAGGCCCAGACTCAGCGCGCCGAGCGCTGCCGTGACCAGGGCGGCGAGCAACACCGGAAGCGGGCCCCGCCGCACGATCGCCCGTCCGGCGAACGGCAGCACGATCAGCGCGGCCACGGCGAAGACGGCGAGGACCAGCCCCGCCGTCATGGCACCCAGTCCCCGCACCTGCGCCACATAGACGTACAGGTAGGGGACGGTGAAGCCGAGCCCGAACGCGCTGAGTGCGTTACCCACGTGAATCCGGCGCATCGCAGCGCCCATCGCCCTGGTCACGTTCACCTCTCTCAGGTAGTTGGAGTCCCTCAGTACTTAGAACCGAAGACTTCGAAGCTAAATTTCAGAGCTAAAGACTACACAGAGAAGGACTTCAACGCCAAGCGGCCGCGTGCGATACTGACGCCCATGGCTGACACCCCCGGCGGTCCCGGCAGTCTCCACATCGGCAGCGAGCCGACGCTCGAGGAGCAGATCGCCGCCTACCAGCGCGAGTTCCAGGACCTCGACCCCCAGGTCGAGCAGATCGTCTCGGCCCTGTCGCGACTGAACCGCCGTATGAACGTCGCCTACGGCCGCCAGACCTCCGCTCTCGGCATCAGCAACACGGACTGGGAGGTCCTCAAGGCCCTCGTCCTGTCCGGTGCCCCGTATCGGATGGGACCGGGCGACCTCGCCAAGCGCCTCGGGCTGACGCCGGCCGCCATGACCCACCGCATCGACCGGATGGTCACGGAGGGGCTGGTGACCCGGGAGCGCGACGAGACCAACCGGGTCCGCGTCATCGTGGAGCTGACCGCGGAGGGTCGCGAGAAGTGGCTGGAGGCCATGCGTCTCGCCACGGTCTTCGAGGAGGATCTCCTCCAGGACCTGTCCGCCGAGGAGCGAACGGCGCTCGGCGACGTTCTCACCCGACTCCTGCGCAGGGTGGAGCACGCCCAGCCGGACGCGGGCGGACGCCTCAGCGACCTGGACTGACGTGGTCCGCCGACCGGCCCCCTGACGTCACCCGAAAAGATCTTGACAGGGGGTGGTTGACAGCCCCCGCTCGGATCCGTAAAGTTCTTCGGGTTGCCGCGGGGCCGTAACGGTTCTTCGACAACACCTCCGCCGCATCAGCGGCACCACAAACCACAGCACGATCTCCCAGCCGGGATGAATTCGGTGTGCCCGAATTCAATTCGATTCGGGTTCGGCAGCTCGATTAGGAACTGCCGAGAGGATCCGCTAAGGTTTGAGACGTCGGAACGGCCCAACAGCCGGGAAGACAAGCCCCGCTGACTGGGAGTCAGGCCCGAAAGGATCTGATAGAGTCGGAGTCGCCGGAAAGGGAAACGCGAAAGCGAGAACCTGGAAAGCACCGAGGAAATCGGAACCGGAAACGGTCTGATAGAGTCGGGAACGCAAGACCGAAGGGAAAAGCCCGGAGGAAAGCCTGAGAGAGTCTCTCGGGTGAGTACAAAGGAAGCGTCCGTTCCTTGAGAACTCAACAGCG
>NZ_JBIUCI010000027.1:0-94516 GCF_044593635.1 Streptomyces sp. NPDC051913
AACCGGATCTTCTTGTCCAGCTGCACGGCCAGGAACAGGCCGAACGGGGTGGGCAGCAGGATCAGCACCACGAACCAGATCACGTTGTGCTGGACGGCGGGCCAGAACTGCGGGTTGGTGGTGAACAGTTCACGGAAGTTGTCCAGGCCGACCCACTTGATCGAGTCGAACCCGATGCCGTCCCAGGTCGTGAACGCCAAAGCGATCGAGGCGAGCGCGGTGAGCCAGACGAGGGCGACATGCAAAATCGTCGGCACGCCCGCCATCAGACCGAGGGTGATCCGGTCGCGGCGCGTCAACAGGCGCTTGTGTCCCTGCGGGACGCGCCTTTTCCGGTGGGCGGGGCCCGGGGAAGGCACGGGGGCCGTCGCCGGGCTCTTGGTGTGGGTTTCGGTGGTCATCGTGCCGCTCATGCCGAGGCGAAGATCGTCTTCTTCTGACGTTCGACCGACGACAGAATGCTGTCGACGTTCTTGGGGTTGCGCAGGAAGTTCTGGAGCGCGGGCTGCATCACCGTCGAGGTGAAGTCGGGGCGGCTGTCGCGGTCCATGAACTGGGTGAGGCTCTTCGCGCCGGAGATCATGTCGAACGCCTTCTTCTGCAGCGCCGTGTAGGAGGTGGTGTCGGCCTTGTGGGAGGAGGCCACCAGGCTGGAGTCGGACTTGACGTAGATTCCCTCGGCGGCCGGGCTTCCCAGGTACTCCAGCAGCTGGACGGAACCCGCCTTGTTCTTGGGCGACTTGGAGAGCATGAAGCCGTCGGTCGGCGCCTCGACGGTGTCCTGGCCGTATGCGGAGTCGATCTCCGGGAAGGCGAAGAAGTCCAGGTCGTCCAGGTCGGCCTTGGCGGTGAACTGCTGTGCCACGAAGGAGCCGAAGACGTACATGCCGGCCTTCTTCGACACCAGGGTCTGCGCGGCGTCCTGCCAGGTGCGGCCCATGAACCCGTCCTGGTGGTAGGGCAGGATCTCCGACCAGTGGTCGAAGACCGCCTTGACCTTGGCGTCGGTCCAGGAGGCCTTGCCCGCCATCAGTTCGACGTGGAAGTCGTAGCCGTTGAGCCGGAAGTTGATCTGGTCGAAGGTGCCCATTGCCGGCCAGGCGTCCTTGTCGCCGAAGGCGATGGGGACGAGCTTGTCCTTCTGCATCTGCTTGCACAGGGCGATGAACTGGTCCCAGCTGGTGGGAACTTCGTAGCCGTACTGCTTGAAGACGCTCTTGCGGTAGAAGACCGCCCACAGGGACGTCGTCAGCGGCACGAAGTAGTACTTGCCGTCCGCGCCCTTGCTGAGCTTCTTCATCGCCTCGGGGAAGTTGTCCCCGATCTTCGCCCACACGTCGTCGATCGGGGAGGCCAGGCCCTTCTCGGCGAAGAACTGCATCCGGTAGCCGGCGAACCAGTTGAACACGTCGTCCGGTGTGCCCTGGAGGTAGGAGTTGATCTGCTCCTGGAACGTGTTGTGGTCCTTGGTGTTCACGTCGACCGTGATCCCGGACTGCTTGGTGAAAGCCGAGTAGATCTCCCCGTAGGCCTTCTTCGGCACCGCGTCGGACTGGTTGGAGCCGAGGGTGACGGTCTTCGGGTCGGAGGAGGCACCGCTGCCGCCGCAGGCGCTGAGCAGGGGGATGCCGGCGCCGAGTACGGCGGCGCCGCCCATGCCGCGCAGCAGGGATCTGCGGCTGGTGCCGGACAGGGGAGAACCAGAGGGTGAAACGTGCATTTCGGCTCCTGAGGGGGCGACGGCACACGGGCAGGGCACGTCAGCCGGGTATGGCGAGGGGAGGGGGCGGTCGATGAAGCGACCAAAAATCAACTCGATCGAACAAAGCCGATCGGCGAGATGCCAGGAAGCGTGAACGTTGTGCGGGGTCAGTGTCAAGCCTTCGGGGCTGGCGCGATTTGTTCGCGTCACGTCCGGGATCCGCGTCGCCCGTCTGTTCCGAACCTCCTGACCCAGGGGTGGCGGTTCGGTCATTAGTCACTTGAACTGGGAGAACGTGCCCCTTCCTCGTCTCCCGTACCCGGCCTTGACGGCCTGTGCGGCACATCTGTCGGTCAGAAAGGCGATGCGCGACGTCTTGACGCGCGGTGGGGCTCGCTGCGTAGATATGACCGCGCGGTCAGACCGCGCGGTCATATCGTGGCGTCATTCGATGGGGAACGACGCTGTAAGGAGACTTCATGGCACCAGAAGGGGAGCGCGCCGCGGCTTCCACCGCGCCGCGCAGTGCGGACGTCGCTCGGGTCGCGGGAGTGTCGCGCAAGACGGTCTCTCGCGTCCTCAACGGCGAACCGTACGTCTCCGACGAGGCCCGCCGACGTGTCCTCGCGGCCGCCGAGGAACTCGGATACCGGCTGAACCAGGCGGCCAGAGCGCTGGCGTCCGGCCGCACCCGCTCCATCGGCGTCGTCGCGCTCGGTACAGCCGGGTTCGGCACGGCCTCCCTGCTCGTACACATCGAGCAGGCCGTGCGGGACGCCGGATACACGCTCCGTGTGGTCAACACGCCGGACGGCGCTCCGGACGACATCACCGGTGCCGTCGAGTCACTCCTCGAACAGGGCGTGGACGGCGTCATCGTCTCCGAACCCATCGTGAAAGGCGAGGTCGCGCTGCGCGTGGACGTACCCGTCCTCTTCGTCGGAGCACCACCCGCACCCGGCTTCACCGCCTCCCGGACGCTGACCGTCGGCGTGGGCGCCCATGACCTGGCGCGCGCCGCCACCGAACACCTGCTGGACCTGGGGCACGAGACCGTCCATCATCTGGCGGGTCCTCGGCAGTGGTACGCCACCAAGGACCGCATCGAGGGATGGCGGGCGGCACTGGCGGCGCGGGGCGCGCACGAACCGCCGCTGCTGAACGGCGACTGGTCCGCCGCCTCCGGGTACGCGGCGGGCCGTGCGCTCGCCTCGGACACCTCCGTGACCGCGGTGTTCGCCGCCGGCGACGAGATGGCCATCGGCCTGATCCACGCCCTGCGGGAAGCGGGCCGCCGGGTGCCGGAGGACATGAGTGTCGTCGGCTTCGACGGCAACCCCGTCTTCGCCTATGTGTCCCCGCCTCTGACCACCGTCCGGCAGCCGTTCCAGGCCGCCGCGCGGGAGGGGATCGGCCTGCTGGTGCACGCCATCGAGCAGCCCGACACCGAACCGCCGCAGGCGGGGGAGCCGCCCGTCGAACTCGTCGTCCGCGGCTCGACCGCGCCCCCGCCGTCCCGCCGGAGCCGTACGGCGCGACGCACCACCACCTGAGCCCCGTCGCACCACCCCCCTCGGGGCGTTCACGCGCTGCTGTCCGTCACCGGCGAGGTGATCCCGCACGGTGACGGCACCACCCGCCGCGCCCGCGCATGCCCCGCTTATGGACCCCGCCGATCCCGGACCCGTCGGGACCCAGGAGCGGCGGGCACCAAAACACCCCCCTTCCCCTCAACGGAGCCGCACATGTCCCCTGCACAGCAAGGCGCCAGACCCGGCGCCGCTCCACATTTCCGTACGCTGCTGGCCTTGATGGTGTCCCTGCTCGCCGCGGTGGCGACCCTGACCCTGCCGGCCGCGGGCCGTGCGGCGGCGGAGACCCGTCCGTCGCAGACCCTGTACACCCCGCCCGCGGACGCGCCCTCGCCCGGAACGTTCTATCCCCGCGCGATGCGTCTCCAGAACAACGGGGCCGCCAACGGCACCATCCTCGCCACCTTCGAGCAGTACACCAACGGCACTCCCGTCTTCCCGATCTACCGCAGCACCGACAACGGCACCTCGTGGACGAAGATCTCCGAGGTCGCCGACACCCAGAACGGCTGGGGCATGCGCTGGGAGCCCGAGCTGTTCGAACTTCCCCGCGCCATGGGCGGCTTCCCCGCCGGCACGATCCTGGCCGCCGGTGACTCCGTCCCGGCCAACCGGGGCGGGACCAAGATCGACCTGTACGCCAGCACCGACCGAGGGCAGAGCTGGACGTTCGTCACCAACATCGCCACCGGCGGCGAGGCGATATCCAGCAACGGACACACCCCGGTGTGGGAGCCCTACTTCCTGCTCTCCGGCGACCGGCTCGTCGTCTACTACTCCGACCAGCGGGACACCGCGCACGGCCAGGAGATCGTGCACCAGGTCTCCACGGACCTGCGCAACTGGGGCGCGGTCGTGGACGACGTGTCGATGCCCACCTACGCGGACCGGCCCGGTATGCCGGTGGTCACCCGGCTGCCGAACGGCAACTACGTGATGAGCTACGAGTACTGCAACGCCCCCGAGGGCAGATGCTCCGTCTACTACAAGATCTCCGCCGACCCGGAGGGCTTCGGTTCCGTCACCGGCCACGTGCTGCGGTCGACCGACGGCGTCATCCCGAGCGGCGCGCCCTTCATCACCTGGCTGCCCACCGGCGGCCCCAACGGCACCCTCGTACTGAGCGGCGAGAGCCAGGACGACCTGTTCGTCAACACCGAGAACGGTGCCGCCAACGCCTGGAACCGCATGCGCTCCAATGTCGCGGGCGGATACAGCCGCGGCATGCTCCCGCTGCCCGACGGGCACAGCCTGATGGTGTTCAGCGGAGGACGCGCGCGCAGCACCGGCGTCAACCCGCTGACGTACAGCGTCGTCGACCTGGGCGGTGGCATCTCGAACGGCGCCACCTACACCGTCGCCAACGCGAACAGCGGCCTGAAGCTCACCATCGCGGGCGGCTCCACCGCCAACGGCACCACCGCCACCCAGCAGGCGACCACCAACGCCGGTGACCAGCAGTGGCGCTTCGTCCAGCAGTCCTCCGGCTACTTCAAGATCTTCAACGTGGCCAGCGGCAAGGTCCTCGGCGTGGAGAACCAGTCCACCGCCGACGGCGCGAGGGTCCTCCAGTGGGACGACAACGGCACCCTCGACCATGAGTGGGCCGTCTCCCCGCACCAGTCCGGCGGTTATACGATCACCAACCGTGTCACCGGCAAGTTCCTGGAGATCCCCAACGCCTCCACGGCCACCGGCACCACCGCCGCCCAGTGGAGCAGCACCGGCTGCGCCTGCCAGCGCTGGAACCTCGCGCAGACCGCCCTGCCGCCGCTGGGCACCGGTCAGTACGTCCTGGTCAACAAGAACAGCGGCAAGAACCTCGACATCCCGCAGGCCTCCACCGCCACCAACACGGCCGCCGACCAGTGGCGCAACTCCGCCTGCTTCTGCCAGCTGTTCACCTTCCAGTCCGCGGGCGGCGGAGCCTGGACGATCAGGAACGTCAACAGCAACCTCAACCTGGACATCCGCGACTCCTCCGGCACCGCGGGCGCCGCCGTCGTCCAGAACACCGCCTCCAGCTCCGACTCCCAGAAATGGACCCTCACCGACGCGGGTGACGGCTACTACCGGCTCCGCAACGTGAACAGCGCCCTCGTCGCCGGTATCGCCCAGTCCTCCACCGCCGACGGCGGGGCCGTCATCCAGTGGAACAGCCTCGACGTCGACGACCAGCTCTGGAAGATCGTCCGCATCAACTGACCCCCCTCCCGGGCTCGCTGACCAGTTCAGCGAGCCCGGCCTTACTGAATCGATTCACGCGAGCACGCGCACCCCCACCCCCACCCACCCCCATCCGAAGGTGCCCCATGCAGTGCATCCCTCGCCGGTCCGTTCTGCGCTCCGCCATCGCCGTCGCCCTCGCGCCCACCCTCGGCTCGACGCTGCTGCCGGGGTTCGCCTCCACGGCAGACGCCGCGGTCTCCTGGAGCGCGCGCTGGATCTGGGCGCCGTCCAGCGCAACCAACCAATGGGTGGCGTTCCGCAAGAAGTTCACCCTGAACGCCGCACCCTCGAAGGCGGTGACACAGATCGCCGCGGACTCCAAGTACTGGCTGTGGGTCAACGGCACGCTGGTCGTCTTCGACGGCGGACTCAAGCGCGGCCCGAACCGCACGGACACCTACTACGACGAGATCGACCTCGCCCCGCACCTCACCACCGGCACCAACACGGTCGCCCTGCTGGTCTGGTACTTCGGCAAGGAGGGCTTCTCGCACCACGGCAGCGGCAAGGGCGGACTGCTGTTCCAGTCCGACATCCAGACCGGCTCGACGACCACCCGGCTGATCAGTGACACCAGCTGGAAGCACACCGTCCACCCCGGCTACTCGAACAACACCGGCGGTACACAGGTCAACTTCCGGCTGCCCGAGTCCAACATCTTCTACGACGCCCGAGCCGCCGCCGTCGTGTCGGGCTGGCGGTCACCCGGCTTCGACGACGTCGGCTGGAGCGCGCCGACCGACTTCGGCGCGGCCGGTGCCGCACCGTGGAACGCCCTCGTCCAGCGGCCGATCCCGCAGTTCCGCTACTCCGGTCTGCGGGCCTACACCAACGCCGCCTCGCTGCCGACCGCCGGACAGGGCGCCACCGCGATCACGGGCGCGCTGCCGTCCAACATCCAGGTGACCCCGTTCCTGAAGGTCGACGCCCCGGCCGGCGCGGTGATCGGCGTCCAGAGCGACCACTACGACGACGGCGCGGGCCTGACCGGGATCGAGCCCGGCACGCAGTACAACGTACGTGCCACCTACGTCTGCACCGGCGGCGTCCAGGAGTTCGAGCCCCTGGCCTGGATGAGCGGCACCGCCGTCAAGTACACGATCCCGGCCGGCGTGCGCATCCTGGACCTGAAGTACCGGGAGTCCGGCTACGACACCGACTTCACCGGTTCCTTCAGCAGCAGCGACGCCTTCCTCGACACCCTGTGGGCCAAGGCCGCCCGAACCATGTACGTCAACATGCGCGACAACTACATGGACTGCCCCACCCGCGAACGCGCCCAGTGGTGGGGCGATGTGGTCAACCAGCTCAAAGAGGGCTTCTACACCTTCGACACCCGCGCCCACGCCCTCGGCAAGAAGGCCATCGCCCAGCTCGCCGCCTGGCAGAAGGACAGCGGGGCGCTCTACTCGCCGGTCCCGACGACCATCTGGACCGCCGAACTCCCTGTGCAGATGCTCGCCTCGGTCTGGTCGTTCTGGACGTACTACCTCTACACCGGCGACGCGAGCGCGGTCACCGGCGCCTACCCGGCGGTGAAGAGGTACCTCCAGCTGTGGAGCCTGGACAGTGACGGCCTCGTCAACCACCGGGCGGGCGACTGGGACTGGGAGGACTGGGGCGCCAACATCGACGCCCGGGTCCTGGACAACTGCTGGTACTACCTGGCCCTGGACACCGCGGCCAAGCTCGCCGACCTCAGCGGCAACAGCGGTGACGTGACCGGCTGGCAGACCCGGCGCGACAGCATCAACGCCAACTTCGACCGCGTGCTGTGGAACGCGTCCAGGAACGAGTACCGCTCACCTGGCTACAACGGCGACACCGACGACCGCGCCAACGCCCTCGCCGTCGTCGCCGGACTCGCCCCTGCCGCCCGTCACCGGCCGGTCACCGAGGTACTGCGCACCCACCTCAACGCCAGCCCCTACATGGAGTTCTACGTCCTGGAGGCGCTCTACCTCATGGGCGCGCCCGTCGTCGCCGAGGAGCGGATGCGCAACCGGTACGCCGCACAGGTCGCCGATCCCGCCTGCCACACGCTGTGGGAGCTGTGGACCAAGGCCGACGGCACCGACAACCACGCCTGGAACGGCGGCCCGTTGTACGCCCTGTCCGCCTACGCCGCCGGGGTGCGCCCGACCCGGCCGGGCTGGACGACGTACGAGATCGTCCCGCAGACCGGCACCCTGACGACGCTCGACACCGTCGTGCCCACCGTCCAGGGGAACATCCGCTTCGCCCTCACACGCGACGGCAGCCAGGTGGCCCTGACCCTCACCTCGCCGAGCGGAACCACCGCGCGGGTGGGCCTCCCGACCTACCGAGGCTCCTCACCGGTCGTGAAGGCGGGCGGCACCACCGTCTTCAGCGGCGGTTCCCCCACCAGTGGCGTGCCCGGCCTCACGTACGAGAGCAAAGACGCCTCCTACGTCTACTTCACCGTGAAACCGGGGAGTTGGACGTTCACGGTCACCGGCGCCGGCCGTCTCGACGACCTCGCCCTGGGGCGACCGGTCAGCAGCAACAACAGCCTGGAGAACGGCGACTGGGGCCGCGACCGCCTCACCGACGGCAGGCTCACGAGTGTGACCGGCGCCAAGGGCTTCACCAGCAACGAGTTCGCCTCCGCCGATGCCGGCGCCAACCCGGTCTGGGTCGAGATCGACCTCGGCGCCGACACCGACCTCGACGCCGTACGGCTCTTCCCGCGCACCGACACCGCGGCGGCCGGAGGCGGTAGCGCGGGCTTCCCGGTCGACTTCACCCTCCAGACCCGTCCCGACGGTGGCACCACCTACACCACTGTCCGCACGGTCACGGGCCAGCCGAACCCGGACGGGCGCGTCCAGACCTACGGCTTCAGGACCACCACCGGCCGCTACCTCCGCCTACAGGCCACCAGGTTCGGCGCGCCCGCCGCCGACGAGACGGCGAAGTACCGCCTGCAACTCGCCGAACTGACCGTGCCCACCGCCGCGACCACCGTCACCAGCAACTACCCCCTGGAGAACGGCGACTGGGGCAAGACGCGCCTGCTGGACGGCACGCTCACCAGCGTGTCCGGTGGCAAGGGTTTCACCAGCATCGACTTCCCGGCCGCCGATGTCAGCGCCACGCCCGTGTGGATCGAGGTCGACCTCGGTGCCGACCGTGCCATCGGGTCCGTCGTCCTCCACCCCCGCAGCGACACGGCGGCGGCCGGCGGTGGCAGTGCGGGCTTCCCGGTCGACTTCACCCTCCAGACCCGGGCCGACGGCGGCACCGCCTACACCACCGCCCTGACCGTCACCGGTCAGCCCGACCCCGGCGGCGCCGCCCAGACCTACCCCCTCACCTCCGCCACCGGACGCCATCTGCGCCTGAAGGCCACCAGGCTCGGCGCGCCGGCCGCCGACGAGACCGCCAAGTACCGACTCCAGCTCGCCGAACTGCGCGTCGTATAGCACGCCCAACTCGCCCCAAGAGAAGAGGAGTTCTCGAATGCCAGGTTCGCCCACGCGTCGACAGGTGCTCAGCGGGACGGCCGGGGGAGTGCTGGCCTCGCTGACGGCCACCCCGAAGGCCGGCGCCGCCTCCTCGGCAGCGACGTACACGGCGCCGACCCCGCGCCTCCGCATCGATCTCAACGCGGGCTGGCGGTTCCTCAGAGCGGATGCCCCCGGCGCCGAAAAGCCCGGCTTCGACGACTCCGCGTGGACGCCGGTGAACACGCCCCACACCTGGAACGCCTTCGACGGCGCCGACGGCGGCAACAACTACTACCGAGGTGTGGGCTGGTATCGCCGCCACTACACCGTTCCGTCGCAACTTGCAGGGAAGCAGCTGTACTTGCAGTTCGCCGGGGTCAATCAGGTCGCCGACGTCTGGGTCAACGGCACCTATCTCGGGCAGCACGAAGGGGGTTACGCCCGGTTCAGGTTCCGCGTCACCGGCGTGCTGGCCCCGGGCCCGGACAACGTGATCGCGGTGCGGGTGACCAACACCCGCGACACCGGCATCGCACCGGTGAACGCGGACTACAGCTTCGAGGGCGGCATCTACCGCAACGTGAGCCTGTGGGCCCTCGACACCCTCCATGTGCGGATGGAGGACTACGCGGGACCCGGCGTGTACCTGCGCCAGAGCGAGGTGTCCGCGACGGCGGCCACGGTGACCGTGACGACGAAGCTGTGGAACGACAGCGGCGGCACCAGGTCGGTGGTGGTCCGCAGTGTCATCGCCGACCAGGGCGGGACCATCGTCGCGGAAGCCCGCGGCACCGCACAGACCGTCGCCGCGGCCACCGGCGCTGAGGTCAGCCAGACGGTCCGCATCGACCGGCCACGCCTGTGGAACGGGCTGGCGGATGCGTACCTCTACAACGTGAGCGTCGAGATCCATGACGTGACCGCGGGCGCGGACCGGATCGCGGACGTGGTGACCGAACGCCTGGGCCTGCGTTCCCTCACCGTCGACGCCGACACCGGCTTCCACCTCAACGGCAGGCAGGTGGGCCTGCACGGCGTCAACCTGCACCAAGAGCGGATGGGCAAGGGCTGGGCACTGAGCGACGCCGACCACACCCAGGACTTCGACCTCATCCGGGAACTCGGCGCCAACACCGTACGGATGGCGCACTACCAGCACGACCAGAAGGACTACGAACTCGCCGACGAACGCGGCCTGGTCGTGTGGGCGGAGATCCCCCTGGTCAACACCGTCACCGACTCGACCGCCTTCACGACGAGCACCCAGAACCAACTAAGAGAGTTGATCCGGCAGAACTACAACCACCCGTCGATCGTCTTCTGGGGCATCGGCAACGAACTCACCGACTACAACGGCACCGCCACCAACACACTGCTCCAGTCCCTGGCGCGCATCATCGAGTCCGAGGACCCGGGCCGGCTCTCCACCTATGCGGTGCGCAGCGAGGACCCCGACGACGCGCAGGCCGGACTGCACACCCGGACGACCGGCTTCAACAAGTATCTCGGCTGGTACTACGGCTCCAAGGACGCCGAACTCGGCGCCTGGGCCGACCGCCTGCACACGAGTTCCCCGTCCCGCCGGATCGGCATCTCCGAGTACGGCGCCGGCGCCGACACCGCGCAGCACGCGCTGAACCCGCCCCGGCCCGAACCGGGCGGTACCTGGCACCCCGAGGAGTACCAGTCGCTGTTCCACGAGGCGTACTGGAAACAACTCGCCGCCCGCCCCTACATCTGGGGCAGTTACGTCTGGGCCATGTTCGACTTCGCCTCCGACGGCCGCAACGAAGGAGGCCGGCCCGGCATCAACGACAAGGGTCTGGTCACCCACGACCGGCAGATCCGCAAGGACGCCTTCTACTGGTACAAGGCCAACTGGGCGACCACGCCCACCCTCCACATCGCCAGCCGCCGCTGGACCCGGCGCACCGACGCGCACACCGAACTCAAGGTCTACTCCAACGCCGACGAGGTCACCGCCACCCTCAACGGCACCCCGCTCGGGGCCCTGCGCAGCGGCGACCGCATCTTCCGATGGACCGACGTCACGCTGCGAGCGGGCGAGAACACCGTGGCGGTGACCGCGACCATCAACGGCTCCACACACACCGACACCGTCGTGTGGACGCTCGCCGCCGACACCGCGCCCGCTACGGCATAGCCGGGTGGGGCTGCCGTAGCGGGGTGGCCGTCACCACACGCACGGCAGCTCCACACTGATCAAGGTCGGTCCCCCGACGGGGCTGGCCACCTCCATGGTCCCGTCCAGTGCGGCGACGCGGCGCCGCATGCCGAGCAACCCCGAGCCGTCGGTTTCGTCGGCGCCGCCGCGGCCCTCGTCCCTGACCCGAACCCGCAGGCCACGTCGGACCCGCACCAGGTGCACCTCGGCACGGGAGACCCCGCTGTACTTGGCCACGTTGGTGAGGGACTCGGCGACCGCGAAGTAGGCCGCGGCCTCCACGGCCGCCGGCGCTCTCAGGCCGGCGTCCAGGCCGGTGACATCCACGGTGACGTCCAGTCCGCTACCGGCCGCGAGGGCCCGCACCGCGCCGACGAGTCCACGGTCGCTGAGGATCGGCGGGTGGATCCCGCGCACGACCTGCCGTAGCTCCGTGAGCGCTTTCTCAGCCTGTTCCTGGGCCTCGGTCAGCAGCCTGAGGGCGGTCTCTTCGTCACGACCGTAGGCGCGCTTGGCGAGCCCGATCCGCATGGACAGTGCCACCAGGTGCGCCTGCGCGCCGTCGTGCAGATCCCTTTCGATACGCCGGAGTTCGGCGCCGTGCGCGGCGATGGCGTCGGCCCGGGTCGCGGCGAGTTCCTCCACCCGGATGGTCAGTTGTGCCTGCGGGGACGGCTTGAGCAGTGCGGTCGACCAGTCGGCCTCAAGGTCCGCGATGCGTACGATCAACGGCAGGACGACGGCTTCACGTCGCAGCAGCCCGCACCACACCCCGTCGACGATCAGCGCGACAGGCCACAGCGGCAACGCGAGGGCGAGCAGCGCGCCGTAGAACCAGTAGGCGACCATCCAGCTCACGTCGACGTGTGTGCCGGGGTCCCGTACGGCCTTGAGCCACCGCTCACGCATCGTCCCCGTGAGAGGCTGGTACGCCTCGGGGATCCTCACGCCGGTCCATGTGGCGGTCAGCCTGCGCTTGGCCCCGGCGATCCGCCGGATCAGCAGCACCGTCTCGGGCAGCAGCCAGGCGCCGACGACGGCGATCGTACCGATCACGGCGATCTCGAGGACGGTGATGAAGAGCCACATGCCGAAGGCGATCGCCGCGGCCACGAAGAGGTGGACCGTGGCGCGCGCCGCATGACGGACCGTCTGCCATCGAGAAGGGAACGGGGTTTCCCCGCCGCTGGAAGGAGAGGGACCGGCACTGGTGGGTGAGTACGACACGGGGAGGCCGCCGTCCGAGGTGCGGACGGCGGCCTCCTCCTTGTCCGCCGTCGGCGCTGTCCTACGACTGCCGGTCACCGACGGCTTCCGGTGCGGGTGCCGGGCGATCGGCCACGGACGTCGGCCCGGCGGGAGTGCGATGCCTCGGGATGAAGGAGGCGAGGACGAAGGCGAGCAGCGCCGCTCCCGCGCCGATGGCCATGACGACCTTGAAGCCGTTCTCCGAGGGCAGCGCGAAGCCGCCGAAGTCGGTGGTCATCTGCGCCAGGATCACACCGGCGATGGCGCTGGCGAACGAGGTGCCCAGGGACCGCATCAGGGTGTTGAGGCTGTTGGCCGCGGCCGTCTCCGACTCCGGGACGGCACCCATGATGAGCGCGGGCATCGCGCCGTAGGTGAAGCCGACGCCGCCGCCGATGATGCAGGAGACCAGGACGAGGTGCCAGACCTCGCTCATCAGCACGATGTTGAGGGCGTAGCCGGCGGCGACGATCAGCGCGCCGATCATCAGTGTCACCTTCGGGCCCTTGGCCTTGGTGATGGCGGCGGACACGGCGGACATGGCCATCATCACCAGGCCCTGCGGGGCGAGCACCAGGCCGACGGTCAGCATGGACCGGCCCAGACCGTAGCCGGTCTGCTCGGGCAGCTGGAGCAGCTGCGGCAGGACCAGGGACATCGCGAACATCGAGAAGCCGAGCGCGACCGAGGCGAGGTTGGTGAACAGCACCTGCGGGCGAGCGGTGGTGCGCAGGTCGACCAGCGGCTGCCTGGACTTGAGTTCCCACCAGCCCCAGCCGAGCAGGATCACCACGGCGGCGATACCCAGGCCCAGCGTGGTGGCGCTGGTCCAGCCCCAGTCGGCGCCCTTGGAGACGGCCAGCAGGAGCGAGATGAGACCGGCGGACAGTCCGAGCGAGCCGACGAGGTCGAATCGGCCGCCGGTGCGGACCTTGGACTCCGGGATCACGGTGAGGACCAGCAGGAAGGCGACGGCGCCGAGGGCGGCGGAGGTCCAGAACAGCAGGTGCCAGTCCCATTCGTCGGCGATGAACGCCGCGGCGGGCAGACCGAGGGCGCCACCGACCCCGAGCGAGGCGCTCATCAGCGCGGTGGAGCCGGCGAGGCGCTCGGCGGGCAGCACGTCCCGCATGATGCTGATGCCGAGCGGGACGACCGCCGCGGCGAGGCCCTGCAGCGCCCGGCCGATGATCATCGGCACGAGGGAGTCGGCCAGAGCACAGACCACCGACCCTGAGACCAGCAGCACGATGCTGAGCAGCAGCATCCTCCGCTTGCCGAACATATCGCCCAGGCGGCCGACGACCGGCGTGGCGACCGAGGCGGCGAGCAGGGTGGCGGTGACGGCCCAGGCGGTGTCGGAGGCGGGGGCGTCCAGGAGTTTGGGCAGCTCAGGGACGATCGGGATGACCAGAGTCTGCATCAGGGAGACGACAATCCCGGCCAGGGCCAGCACCGCCACCACGGCGTTCGGCCGGGGCGGGGACGACGCCCCTGCTGCGGCGGGGTGGGCAAGGGCGTCGGACATGGGAGGGCCTCCGTCAGGACCAATGAGGGATTGCTTGACTTACTCAAAGATATTGAGATTGCTTGAGTTACGCAAGTTACCGCTCGGTTGTGCTCGGGCCCGGGTAGGCGTGACGGAGCAAGGTGACCGCCGCGCGTTTCGCGTCAGCGCACCGCCGGCGAGCCGACCGTCCCGGACGTCAAGGGCAGGTCCGCGACCACCTCGAACCCGCCCCGCGCCCGCGGACCTGCACGCAATCGACCGCCGACGGAGTGGGCTCGTTCGCGCATGCCGACGAGTCCGAATCCACTGTCGACATGACGGTGCCGGGCCCCTCCGCCGGGTCCGTCGTCGGTGACGATGAGCGTCAGCCGGTCGCGGGCGTGGACGAGCCGAACCTCGGCGGAGCCGGTCTCCGCGTGCTTGGCCACGTTCGTGAGCGCCTCCTGCACGATGCGGTAGCCCGTGAGGTCGACGCCGGCCGTGAGCGGCCGCGGCTCGCCCTCCTCGGTGACCGTGACCCGCAGGCCGGCCGCTTCGAAAGAGGCGATCAGGGCGGGCAGTCGAGCGAGGCCGGGGGCCAGTGCCTGCGGTTCCATCGGATCGTCGACGTGTCGCAGCAGGCCCACGGTGGCCTTGAGTTCACGCAGTGCCGAGGAGGCGGTGTCGGTGAGCTCGGCGGCGAGACGCGCGGCCTCGTCGGGCCGAGTGTGAAGGACGCGGGCCACGGCGTCCGCCTGGATCTTGGCCAGCAGAAGGTGATGAGCGACCACGTCGTGCAGGTCCCGGGCGATGCGCATGCGTTCCTCGGTGACCCGCCGCAGTGCCTCCGGCTCCCGCGTGCGTTCGGCGTGCTCGGCCCGGCCCTGGGCGGCCTCCAGACAGGCCCTGTGGAACCGGGTCAGGGTGCCGAGAGAGGTGGGCAGCAGCAGCCAGAAGGCAGGGCTGAGCAGCTTGAGCGTCAGAGGTTCGTAGGCCGCGACGGCCAGGGCCGTGCAGGTCACCAGCGTGATGCCGGAGAAGGCGAAGACGTTCGCGGTCCTGCGGTCGGTGCGGACGGCCAGCGAGAAGAGCGCGATCATCGCCGGCATGAGCAGGAGGACCGTGACGAGATAGCCGAGGGCGATCGCGACCGTGACGCAGCACAGAGCCACCGTGACCGCGGTACGAAGCCGAGCGCGGCGCCCTGCCAACGCGACACAGGAGACACCGCACAGCAGGACGGCGGGCCACCAGGGGAGTGCGGGGCCTTGCCCCGGCAGGGTGGTCCGGGCGGAGGAGTAGGAGCAGGCGAGGAGGGCGGCGCTGGACGCGGCGTCGGCGGTACGGGGATGCCGGCGCAGGCTTCGCCTCAGGTTTTCGATCAAGAGTGCCGCCTCCGCTGGAACGTGCTCGGGGAGGTGATGAGGGGCGCGGTGCACGGTCACGGCTCAAGAGCGCGCGGCATGGCGTCCGCCGCACGCGAGGCGTCGCCGGCAGGGCGGGCAGACGCCCCTCCGACGTCGGGTCAGCCGTGCTGAGGCCGTACGCGGCGGCCCCGGAGGAGGGTGACGCCGGCACCGAGCGACACCACGCCCATGCCGACGGCGGTCGCCACGCCCTGGGCGCCGTCCACGGCGAAGGGTGCGACGGCGGCGACGGCGAGGTTGAACAGGAACAGGAACCACAGGACGGGGCGGGGCGGAGTCTTCAAGGAACTTCCTTCCGGAGTGAGCGGACCCCCAAGGGGCAGCCGCTGAACTTGCGTAAGTCAACGATCGCAAGCCGTGCTGCTCGACACGAGGGAGCGCCCTCCCCACCCGATGGTGTAGCCGGCTACACCAAAGGCCGTGCCCCTCCCGGGGCACGGCCACTTGCGGTGCGCGGCGCCCGGCGCCGCCGCCCGTCACTCGTCGTCGGTGAGGGGCTCCCACTCCGATTCGGGATCGAGCGGCAGGCCGGGCCGGTCGCTTTTGAACGCCTCGGCCTGTTCCTCGACCTTCGGCAGAGCGTGATCGGGCGCACCGAAGCCGCGGAACAGCGTCGCGCAGTACTCACGGGACAGGAAAGGCGCGTCCCACGGTCCGTCCGGCTTGACCCACTGGTACGTGTGGTTGTGGAGGTTGAGGAACTGCAGGGTGGCCAGGCGCGGCGGCAGCTCACGGAACGTGCCCTGGGCGACGGCCTCGGAGAGCAGCCCCGAGATCAACTCCTCGAAGTCGGAACGCTGGCCCAGCAAGGTCTTCAGCTCCGGGCCGCTCAGGCTGCGGTAGTCGTGCTCGTAGACCCAGATGTGGTCGAGCCTGCGGAAGATGATGGTCAGCAGGGACTCCGAGAGCAGACGGAGCCGCAACAGGGGGTCGGTGTCGAGTTCCGCGATCTGCCGGGTCCGCGACAGCAGCGGTCCCATCACCCGCGACTGGATCTCGACGAGCAGGTTCTCCTTGGAGCCGATGTAGTAGTACAGGGCACCCTTGGCGAGTCCGACCGCCCGGCCCAGGTCGTTGATGGAGGTCGCCGCATACCCCTGCCGGGCGAACAACTCCGCCGCGACATCGATGATCTTCTGGCGTCTGATCTCGAAGCCCGGTCCGTGGCCCGGCGGTCGTGGCATGGGTTCTTCTCCCCGCTTGGTGTGACGACGTATCGATGACGATCGACTCCCGGGGCCACGTCGGACGGCTTTTCGTGCGTCCGGGGGAAGTGGACTCCGGGACCTCTCCCAGTTCGTTGGACCAAACGGTACGTTAAAGACGGAGCTCAGGGGCTCCGGACTCCCGAGTGGGACGACTGTCGCCGTCCGTCCCGACAGGATGAAGACGTGGGATGCCGGGGCGGGCCCGGACCTCACCACCCGGGAGGCACTCGCGCCCACCAGCGGGCGTCTCGAGCGAGGAGTGACGCATGACCACGGTAGGTATTGCCACCGGTGCCGGCAGCGGGACGGGCGAGGCATGCGCGCGGCGCCTCGCCGACATGGTGGACGTGTTGCTGCTCGCGGACCGGAACGACGCGGCGGTGACAGCGGTCGCGAAGGACCTGTCCGGCTTCGGCAGAGCCGTCGTCGAGCCCTTCGCAGTGGATGTCACCGATCGTGAGGGCCTTGACCGCCTGTCCCGGCGGGTCGGCGAGCTCGGCGCTCTGCGTGCTGTCGCGCACGCCGCCAACGTGGCGCCGGAGAACGCCGACTGGCGCGGGATCATCGAGGTCGACTTCCTCGGGACCGTACTGCTCGCCGAGGCGCTTCGCCCTCTGGCCGCCGCCGGTACGGCCTTCGTGTACAGCGCCTCGGTGTCTCCGCTGATGGCCCATATCGAGCCCGACCCGGCGGTCGCCGCGGTCCTGGACGACCCCGCCGAGGAGGGCTTCCTCGATCGGATCCGTGATGTGATCGGCCCCGCCCTGGAGGACCCCGCGTGGGCCTATCCCTGGGCCACGTACGGAGTGCAGCGCTTCGCCCGGGCGGAAGCGGTCCGCCTCGGGCCGGTGGGCGCACGCGTGTGCTCCCTCTCGCCCGGTGCGATCGACACGTCGCAGACCCGGCTGGAGGCGGCGCGGTACGAGTCGGTACGGCAACTCATCGAGCAGACGCCGCTGGGCCGCACTGGCCGGCACGAGGAGGTCGCCGCCGTCGCCGCCTTCCTGCTGTCGGACGAGGCGAGCTACGTGAGCGGGGTCGATGTCGTCGTCGACGGGGGCCTGTGCGCCGCGCTCGGGGACGGCTGAGCGGCGTGCGGCGACCATCAGGTCCGGTCAGGGCCGGCGCGGTCGCTGCCGTGGGGGGTGCCGGGGCAGGCTGAAGCCGATACCGGCCGAGACGAGGGCCGTCGCGAGCGAGGTCGCGAGGGCCCTCGAGTCGTCGACGATCAGGCCCGAGCCGACGGCGACGACGAAATTGAGGAGTATCAGGAACCACAGGGCCGGGAGCGGCGCCGTCTTCACTCGGCTTTCCTTTCGGGGGAGGACGTGTGGGTTCCCCTGCCGGGGCTCCACTGAACTTCCGTAAGCCAACGATCCGTTGCCGGTGGGCCGAGCGCGAGGGACCAGACTCCCGGGCGGGTGGTGGAGCGGGCTGCACCACCGCCCGTGATCCGGGTCACAGTCGCCGTCGATGCCACGGGGTCGCCGCACCGCTCGCCGCCGCCTTGCCGATGCCGGCCGCGACATGCCGTGCCTCCCTCTTCGTCCTGGGTAATCGGCTGAAACGCCGTCATGGCCCGCTCGCCGGGCGGGCGGCAGGACCCGCTTATCGAAGAGAAGATTGGACTGGTCGTCCTAATCCGACGGTCGGTGCGCTTGTGACGCCTCTTGACCCCGCGAGGGCGGCTCGGTTTCATACCTATCCTGCTGTGCGGCGGGGACGGGACCCCGTCGCCGATCCGCAGTCCGCCGCCGGTGTTTCCGCTCTCGCCGGTGATCCCTCCCAGTGCTCCTTTCGCCCCATCGCCGACGCGTTCTCGCGTGCCCTCTTCTGCCCGACAGCTCCGCTGTTTCATGCGCCACCCTGGAAAGGAAATCCCGGTGCCCTCGTTCCCCACCGCAGTTCGTCTCCCCGGCAGAACCGTCCGATGCGGGAGCGTGGGATGAGCCGGCACCGGGGCAAACCCGAGCGGACCAGGCCCGGCGTGCGGCACGGTCGCAGCATCCGGACGTCGCTCATCGCGCTCACGGTGGTTCCGGCCGCCGCTCTGGCGCTGCTGTGGGCCAGCGGCTCGGCCGTACAGCTGAACCAGTGGCACAAGGCCGAACAGGAGGGGAATCCGGCCGCGACCACATATGCGCTGGTGCCCGGCGTCGACGCGTTCCAGGAGGAACGGAAGCTGACGATGCGTCGGATCTCGACGCAGGACGGCACCGCCGAACTGCGGGCGCAACGGCGCCGGACCGATGTCATCCTGGCCGACTTCCGCGAGGCGGATTCCCGCTCCGCGTCAGAGGGTTCGGCACAGTACCGGGACCAGCGGGCCGTGGTGCGGAAGCGGCTCGCCGCCCTTGTCGCCGAACGGGCCGCGGTGGACCAGGGCAAGACCACCCGCGGGCATGCCTTCGACGTGTACTCCGAAGCCGTGACGTCGGTGCTGAATCTCTTCGGCATGCTGAACACGGACAACACCAGCGGCGCCACCGCAGCCGACGCCGGCCACGCGTTGGCCTTCATGCGGGCGACGGAAGCGCTGTCGCGAGAGGAAGCGATCCTCGGCGGTGCCGGCGCCTCCCGGCGGCTGAGCGTTCAGGAGCGGACGGAGCTGACGGCCGCAGCCGCGGTCCGGGCCTCCGTACTCTCCGACGAAGTGGTGCCGTACCTGCCCAAGGACTTCCGAGCTGCGCTGGAAAAGGTGATGGGCGGCCGGGACTGGTCCGAACTGGCAGCCCTGGAGACAGCCGTCGCGGCGGCGACCGCGGCTGAGGACGGCACCATCGAGATCCCGCGCGTCACGACGGCCCGCGCGGCAGCGGCCGGACGTGTGTCAGCGGAGGTGCGGGCCGTGCAGATCCGGTACCTGCCCGAGGTCACCCAGAACGCGGCGGACCGCAACCACGCCTTGTTCGTCCGGGTGCTGATGGTCAGCGCCCTCACCCTGCTGGCGGTGCTCGCGGTCGGCTTCCTGTCCTGGCGCATCACCCGATCCCTGCTCGGCCGCATGGCCGGGCTGCGTGCGGCGACGCTGGAGCTGGCCGAGGACCGGCTGCCCGAGCTCATCGTCCGTCTCAGGACGGAGGGCAGCCGGGCCGGCGTCGACGAGCTGCCCGAACTCGACTATGGAACCGACGAGTTGGGCAAGGTCGCGGACGCCTTCAACAGCGCCCAGCGGACCGCGGTGAGTGTCGCTCTGGAGCAGGCCTCGCTCCGGGAGGGGGCGCGTCTGGTGTTCCACAACATGTCGCGGCGCATCCAGGTCCTGGTGCACCGTCAGCTCACGGTCATCGACAGCATGGAACGCAAGGAACAGGATCCGCAGCTCCTGGCCGATCTCTACCGGGTCGACCATCTCGCGACCCGGATGCGGCGCAATGCGGAGAGTCTGACGGTGCTGTCCGGTGCGGCTCCGCGGCGCCGTTGGAAGCAGGCGGTGCCCCTCGCGGACGTCCTGCGCAGCGCGGTGTCCGAGATCGAGGGATACGACCGGGTGGTGGTCGAGCCGATCCCGCCGATCGCGGTCGCGGCGTCCGCGGTTGGCGACACGATCCACCTCATGGCGGAGCTGATCGAGAACGGCGTGACCTTCTCCCCGCCCCACACCGAGGTACGGGTCCGGGCACTGCCGGTGGCGCAGGGCTACGCCGTCGAGGTGGAGGACCGTGGGCTGGGCCTGTCGGCGCACGAGTACGAGACGGCGAACGAACTGCTGCGTGACCCCAAGGACTTCAGCTTCACCGCGCTGGGCGAGGACCCTCGCCTGGGGCTCTTCACGGTCGGTCACCTCGCGCACCGCCACGGCATCTCAGCCGGTCTCCAGGCCTCGGCGTACGGCGGAACGCTGGCCGTCGTGGTCCTTCCGCACCCACTCGTCGAGCCCGTCACCGAAGCCCCGCCGCCGCTCGACCCCAGGGCGGAGCGCCATCTGGCCTCGGTCAGCCCGGCAGGCGCGGCCGCGACGACCGGCGGCCCGCTGCGGCGTATCCGCACGGCCGGGAACCCGACGGCGCCTCCCGGCCCGCCGACGCCCAGGGACGGTGGCGACGGTACGTCAGGCCCTCCGGATCCCGGCGCACCGCCGTTCGGCGGCCCCCGGGTCACCCGTCCCAGCCGCCTCCCGCGTCGCGTCCGCCAGGCCCATCTGGCTCCGGAGCTGCGGGAGCGGCCCGCGACGCCGGACACCGGGTTCGACCGTGACGGACAGGCTCCGGAACGGAGGCCGGAGCAGGCGCGTTCCATGCTCGCCGCGCTGCGGGACGGCACTCGGCGGGCCCGGGCCCAGGAAGACGTCCCCATACGCCCCTGGCCCTCGGCTCCGCCCGAGGGGAGTCCGCTGCCCACCCGTCCCCGGCCCACGAGGAACACCACCCCATGACAGCGACGAACACCGCACACGGCCAACTGGCCTGGCTCCTGGACAGCCTGATCGAGCGGATTCCCGAGACCCTGCACGCCATCGTCCTGTCGGAGGACGGTCTGCTCGTCGCGGCGAGCGAGGGACTCGAACGCGCCGATGCCGAGCAACTCGCCGCGATCGCCTCCGGCGTGCACTCCCTGGCGCTGGGCACCAGCCGGCACTTCGGTGGGGGACGGGTGCAGCAGACCGTCATCGAGATGGACGATCTCTTCCTGTTCGTCACCACGGCGGGCGGTGGCGCCCGGCTCGCCGTGCTTGCCACCTCCGCCGTGGATGTCGGCGTCGTCGGCTACGAGATGACCATGCTCGTCCGTCAGGTGGGCCAGTTCCTCAGCGCGGCCCCGAGGCTCCCCGAGTACGGCGGCAGACCCTTCGCGGGTGAGCATGAATGAGGCACTGGTCGGAGGAAGACCCCTGGGCGGACGACGACCCGGGCTCGCTCGTTCGCCCCTACACCGTGACCCGCGGAAGGACCTCGACGGCTCGCCCCGGTATCGAACTGATCTCACTGATCAGCACGGTCCGGCCGCCGACCCGCGACCAGCGCATGCAGCCCGAACAGAACCGGCTCCTGGCGTTGTGCCGGACACCGACCGCGCTGGTGGAGGTCGCCGCCCGTCTCGACCTGCCCGTCGCCGTGGTGCGCGTGCTCCTCGACGACCTCCTGGACCACCGGCTCGTCTCCGTCTCCTCGCCCGCCGCGGTCGGTTCGCCCGACGCCCGTCTCATCCAGGCAGTGATCGATGGCATCCGCAGTATCTGACTCCGGCCGCACCGCGCCCGTGCCCGACGCGGCGACGGCCAAGATCCTCGTCGCCGGTGGCTTCGGGGTCGGCAAGACCACCCTGGTCGGTGCGATCAGTGAGACCGAGCCCCTGCGCACCGAGGAGCTCATCACGGAGGCCAGCGTCGGGGTGGACGACCTGGCCGGTGTGGAGCGGAAGACCACGACGACCGTCGCCATGGACTTCGGCCGGATCACGCTCAGCCCCTCACTCGTCGTCTATCTCTTCGGAGCCCCTGGGCAGGACCGCTTCTGGTTCATGTGGGACGACCTGTCCCGCGGCGCGCTCGGCGCGGTCGTCCTGGCGGACACCCGAAGGCTGGAGAGCTGCTTTCCGTCCGTCGACTTCTTCGAGCACCGAGGCATCCCCTTCGCCGTCGGCGTCAACTGCTTCGACGGCCGGATCGAGGAGGACACCGAGGAGATCCGCGCGGCGATCGACCTGGATGCCGTCGTACCGCTGGTGCTCTGCGACGCCCGTGACCGGGAGTCCGTGAAGACGGTGCTCCTCGCCCTCCTCGAACACGTCATGCGGGGTTTGGCCGCCGAGGCCGCGGAGCCCCGGTAGCCGGTGTGAGCAGCGGATTCCGGCTCAGGAGACCATCGTCCTGAGCCGTTCGACGTCGGTCAGCCGCCGTGCCGTGGTGCGCGCCAGGGGGCGGACCTGGAGGGTGGTGACCCCGGCCGCCCGGAAGGCCGCGAGCCGTTCGGCGACATAGGAGGCCGGGCCGATCAGGGAGGTGGCCCGCAGCAGATCGGCGGGCACGGCGGCCGCGGCCTCCTCCGTGTGGCCCGAGAGATAGAGGTCCTGGATGGTGTCCGCGGCGGACTCGTAGCCGTAGCGGCAGGCGAGGTCGTGGTAGAAGTTGTGTCCCCGCGCCCCCATACCGCCTATGTACAGGGCGAGTTGAGGCCGTGCCAGATCGATGAGGTCATCTACGTCCGCACCGATGGCCAGGGGCGGCGAGACCACGATGTCGAGCGGACCTAGGGCGGGGTCCCGCCGCGCTCGGCCGTCGGCCAGCGCCGGGCCCCACACGGTTCCCGCCCGCTCCGGGTGGAAGAACATCGGCATCCAGCCCTCGGTCGTCTCGGCGGCCAGGGCCACGTTCTTCGGCCCGATCGCGGCCAGCACGATCGGGATGCGCTCGCGCACCGGTCGGTTGATGAGCTTGAGCGGGCGTCCCAGTCCCGTTCCCTCGCCGGGCGGGAGGGGGATTTGATAGTGGCGGCCGTCGTGCTCCACCTTCTCCCGGCGCCACACGGACCGGCAGATCTCCACGATCTCGCGGGTGCGTGCCAGGGGAGCGGTGTACGGCTGCCCGTGGAAGCCCTCGATCACCTGGGGCCCCGAGGCGCCGATCCCCAGGGTGAAGCGTCCTTCGGAGACGTAGTCCAGTCCCGCGGCCGTCATCGCGGTCAGGGTGGGGGTGCGGGTGTAGATCTGGAGGATTCCGGAGGCGATCTCCAGCCGCTCGGTGCGGGCGGCGATGAAGCCGAGCTGACTGATCGCGTCGAACGAGTAGGCCTCGGGGACGAAGACGATGTCCAGCCCGGCCCTCTCGTAGTCGCGGAGTTCGGCGACGGATTCCTTGAAGCCGCCGCTGTAGCTCAGGGGCATACCGATACGCATCCCGACCTCCACCCTTTCAGTCGATCCTAATTAAGTGCACTCTATGTGCGGCGGGGTGATCGGGGAGCTGGTGAGTGCGGGGGCGTCGACCTCGCGTGTCGAGTTACTTAAGTAAAGCAAGTAACCGTGTTACGGTGAAGGTTCCGCGCGCCCGTGCGAAAGGTCTTGCCATGGTCAACCTCGTCGAGAAGCCGTCGCCGTCCCGGACGGGCGGGCGCGACGTCCTGATCGTGGCGGGCGATCCCGCTGAGACCGATGTGCTCACCACGAGCCTCCAGCTGGCCGGATACACGGTGGCCGGCACGGCGGACACCGGCGCGGAAGGTATCGCCCGGATCACCCGACGCCGGTTCGACCTGGTCGTCTGGGACGCCACGCTCCCGGACCTGAGGGACCTCGACAGGGGCTCACGGCCCGCGCCGGCCGATCTGCCGCCCGTCCTGTTCCTGATCACCTGCGACTACCTCCACACCCTCCTCCCCGGCCTCGGCCAGCGAAACGCTGACTACGTCACCAAGCCCCTGCGGACCACCGAGGCCCTTGCCCGGGCCGAGCTCCTGCTGCGGGGCGGCTCCCGCGGCAGCGGCACGGCGACGACCGGGTACGGCGACCTGGTCCTCGACGACGCCTCCTGTCAGGCCCGGCGCGGTCCCCGGCCGCTCGGGCTGACCCCCGCCGAGTACCGGCTGCTGAAACACCTGCTGGCCAACGCGGAACGCGTGGTGTCGAAGGACCAGATCAGCCGCCATGTCTGGGGTGATTTCCGGGCGAGCGACGCCATCGAGAAGCTCGTCTCCCGCCTGCGGCACAAGGTGGACCAGGACGCCCCCGCGCTCATCCACACCAGCAGGGGCTTCGGCTACTGGCTCGGGCTCCCTCGCGACTGAGCCGCCGCCGGGCCGCCGGCCCTGGATGTGACGCCCGCCACGTCGGGAAATCGTCGGGAAGCCGTCAGTGACGCGTCAGACCGCCGCGCTTACGTGGGCGCCACGCACTGCCCCCCGGCTTCCGCAGGCCACGCGCCCGGAGCCCAGTAGCGAGGAGACACCATGGTCGGCACCCTGCGGCCCTCGGACCAGTTCCATGTGGGCATCGTCGCGGAGGATTTCGAGGCGACGAAGGACCAGCTCTCGAAGCTGTTCGGCTTCGAGTGGTGCGACGACATGGGCGGGCCCGCCGAGGTCGGCCTGCCCACCGGAGACACCGTCATCGACTTCCACTGCGCGTACTCGCGTACGCAGGGGACGGCGCCCCGGCTGGAGATCGTCCGGCGCGTCCCCGGAACGCTGTGGGAGCCCACGCCCGGATCCGGCATCCACCATTTCGGCTACTGGTCCGACGACGTCGCGGCGGACGTCGCCGAGCTCGAACGGCACGGCTATGTGATCGAGGCGACCCGCAAGGGTCCCGGCGGCGGGCTGTTCTTCGCCTACCTGCGCAGTGGCGAGCAGACCGGCTTCCGAGTCGAACTCGTCAGCAGGGCCGCCCAGCCGTCGATGGAGCAGAGCTGGGCGCGGTGACCCGGGGCTCACCCCCTCACCTGACTTCACAGCACACGAACACCACTTCTCAGAGGAGCAGCGCATGACCACCGTAGGAATAGTCACCGGTGCCGGACGCGGGATGGGAGAGGCATGCGCGCGGCGGCTGGCCGACATGGTCGACGTGCTGCTGCTCGTCGACCTGGACGGGGAGCGCGCGGCGGCCGTCGCCAAGGAGCTGAACGACGCCGAACTCCGGGCGACCGCCGAGCCCTTCGCCCTCGACGTCACCGACCGCGAGGGCCTGGCCCGGCTCGCCGAGCGGGTCGCGGAGGCCGGCACACTGCGGGCGGTCGCCCACGCGGCCGGCATCTCACCCACCATGGCCGACTGGCGCCGCATCTTCGAGGTGGACCTCGTGGGCACCGCGCTGCTGGCCGAGGCACTGCGCCCGCTGGCCACCGAGGGCACGGCGCACGTGTATTTCTCCTCGATGTCCCCCACTCTCGCCCGGGTCGAGCCCGACGTGGCCGCCGGCGAGATCCTGGACGAGCCGCTGCGGGAGGACTTCCTCGACCGGATCCGTGAGGCGGTCGGGCCGGACCTCGAGCAGTCCACGCTGGCCTACCCCTGGGCGAAGCACGGAGTGGCGCGCTTCGCCCCGCAGGGAAGCGGTGCGGCTCGGGCCCGTCGGCGCCCGCGTCTGCTCGCTCGCGCCCGGCATCATCGACACCCCGCAGGGTCGTCAGGAGGCGGCCAAGAGCTCGTCGATGCAGCGGCTCATCGAGGCCACACCTCTCGGCCGGACCGGCCGCTCGGAGGAGGTCGCGGCCGTCGTGGCCTTCATGCTCTCGGACGAGGCGAGCTTCCTGAACGGCATCGACATCCTCGTCGACGGCGGTGTGGTCGCGGCCGTCAGCAGGTGACGACCGCGGCGGACACACAGCCCGGGGCGGACCGGGGGACCGGCCCGCCCCGGGCTCTTTCGCCGTCTGACGTGGCGGCCCTCTGTCCGGCGCCCTCACCAGCCGGTTCCCCGAAGTCAGGGCGGTGCCGGCGCCGCGCCGCGCCCACGCCTCACGCCGGGCGGGTGAGTCCCGGTCAGCGGAAACCGCTCAGCGAGCGCTGGTTCCCGCCCTCGACACTGGGGCCGTCTGGCCGCCGGGACGCGCGGCACATGCGAGGGATCAGTGACCAGGAGGTGTGCGCCGTGACGCATGAAGTGGTCGGCCGGGTCGAGGAGTTGGGTGCGGAACTCGCCGGGCTCGCCGACGAGAACGAGTCACTCGGCAAGCTGAGCGACCGGACCGTCGAACTGCTCCGCTCCGCGGGGGTCATACGGCTGCTGCAGCCCAAGGAGTTCGGCGGATTCGCCGCCCACCCGCGGGACTTCGCGGAAGCGGTGATGGCGGTCGCCCGGCACGACGGCGCCGCCGGCTGGGTGAGCGGCGTGGTCGGGGTGCACCCGTGGGAGCTGGCCCAGCTGGACCCCCGGCTCGCGCACGAGGTCTGGGACGACGATCCGGACACCTGGATCGCCTCGCCGTACATGCCCAACGGCATCGCCGACCCGGTCGAGGGCGGCTATGTACTGAGCGGACGCTGGCCGTTCTCCTCCGGCAGCGACCACTGCCGCTGGGACTTCCTCGGCGCGCTCCTCGGCGACGGCAAGGGCAAGCCCGCCGGTCCCATCAGCGTGCTGCACGTCGTCCTGCCCCGCGACGACTACGAGATCATCGACGGCACCTGGGACGTCGTCGGACTGTCCGGCACCGGCAGCAAGGACGTGGTCGTCGACAAGGCGTTCATTCCCGCGTACCGCACCATCAGGCAGGAAGCGGTCCAGGAGGGAACCGCCGCCGAGGCGGTCGGGCTGACCGACACGCTGTACAAACTGCCGTTCAGCTCGATGTTCCCGCTCGGCATCACCGCCGCGGTCATCGGCATCTGTGAAGGCGCCCTAGCCGTCCACCTGGGCCAGCAGAGGGACCGGGTCGCGGTGACCGGCGTCCAGGTGCGTGACGACCCGTACGTCCTCTACGCCGCAGGGGAGGCCGCGGCGGAGATCGCCGCCTCGCGGGTCCAACTGATCGACGGCATCAGCCGGTTGTACGACCGGGCCGAGGCGGGCAAGCCCATCAGCCTCCAGGACCGCGCCGACGTACGCCGCAACCAGATCCGTTGCGCCTGGCGGGCCGTCTCCGCGCTGGACGAGATCTTCGCCCGGTCGGGCGGCAACGCGATCCGGCGGGGCAATCCGATGCAGCGGTTCTGGCGGGACGCCCACGTCGGACTCCAGCACATGATCCATGTGCCCGGCAGCGCCTACCACGCCAACGCCCTGGCACAGATGGGACTCGAACTGCCCGAGCCGATGCGCATCCTGATATGAGCGACGGCGCGACGCACTCCCGGACGCCGGACGCGGACGCGATCGACGCCCGGCGCTTCCGTGACGTCCTGGGCAACTTCCCCACGAGCGTGGTCGCGATCACCGCCACGGATCCCGAGCAGCGGCCGCACGGCATGATCGTCGGCACCTTCACCTCCGTGTCCCTCGACCCGCCCCTGGTGTCCTTTCTGGCGGACCGCTCCTCCGTGACCCTGCGGACGATCAGGGGCGCGGGCCGCTTCTGTGCCAACGCCCTCGCGGGCAACCAGGAGCGGCTGTCGCGGCAGTTGGCGACCGGCCCGGCGGCGCGGCGGTTCGAGGGCACGCCCTGGCGGGCCTCACCGCTGGGCAATCCCGTGCTGGACGGGATCGTCGCGTGGGTGGACTGCGCGGTGGAGCAGGTCGTCGAGATCGGAGATCACCTGCTGGTCGTGGGACGGGTCCGGGACCTGAGGGTCGAGTCGCCCAAGACCCCGCTGCTGTTCTTCCGGGGCGGGTACGGCGACTACCTGTCGAGCGCGGGCCTGCTGCTGGACAGGCTCGTGGGCTGGGACGAGATCGGCCGGCAGACATCGGCCGGAACACAAGGGAGCCGCAGATGAAGAAGGACCTCCATATAAGACTGCAGAGAGTGTCGGCGTGGTGCGGCGTTCTCCTGTTCGTGGGGATGCTCGTCGCGTTCTCCATAGGCCATCTGTATCCGCCGATGAGCCCGACGGAGAGCCCCGACGACATCGTCGCCTTCCTTCACGACCACCGCACGGCGATCCTCACCTGCGTCGCCCTGATGGTGCTGCTCGTCCCGTTCGAATACCCGTATGTCGTCGTGACGAGCATGCAACTGCGCCGGGTCGAGGGCGGCTGGGGACTGCTGTCCATGATCCAGCTCACCACGGGCGTGGTGGCCCCGCTCGGGTTCTTCTTCCCGCTCGCGATCCTCGCCGCCGCGGCCTACCGTCCGGAGAACCACTCTCCTGACGTCCTGTCCGCGATGGTCGAGACCTTCTGGCTCATGTTCGTCGGCAACGCCTGCATCTTCGTCCTGCAGGTCTGGTCGATCGGATACGCGTCGTTCGTCGACCACACCCGCCAAAGGCCGCTCTTCCCGCGCTGGTACGGCTGGCTCAGCGTGGTGCTGGGAGTGACGCTCATCCCGGGCGCCTTCGTCTTCCTCAACCAGACCGGACCGCTCGCCTGGAACGGATTCCTCGCATACCTCGTCCCCTCGATCGCCTACGCCTTGTGGAAGATCGCCACACCGTATGTGCTGCTGAAAGCGATCACCGACGAGGAGAAGGAGTTGGCCGGGAAGCCGGCGAACGAACCGGTGACCGTGTAGGACAGCCGGGCAGGACAGCCGGGTGGCCCCGCGGTGAACGCCGCGGGGCCACAGCCGTGTCGGCGGGGCTAGACCGACAGCGCGAACCCGCCCGTCACCCGCAGCGTCTCGCCGGTGACGAAGGACGCCTTCGAGGACACCAGGTAGAGCAGTGCCTCCACGATGTCCTGCTCCTCGCCCTCGCGCCGGAGGATCTGCTCGCCCAGGACGCGTTCGGTCTCGGCGGCGGACAGTTGAGCCCTCACGGTGTCGGTGAGGATGAGGCCCGGGGCGATCGCGTTGACCCGGATGCCCTGGGCGGCGAACTCCCGCGCGAAGGACATGGTCAGGCCCCTGACGGCGAGCTTGGAGACGCCGTAGATGCTCCGGTTCGCGTAGGCGGCCGACGAGGAGATGTTGACGATGCTCGCGCCGGGCCGCCCCCGCATTGCCTCATGGGCCGCCAGCGAACAGATGACGACGCCCATGACATTGACGTCGAGCACGCGTCGCACGTCGTCCAGTCCCAGCTGGGTGAAGGGCTTGTTGTAGGCGGCGTGCAGTCCGGCGTTGTTGACCAGGATGTCGAGTCCGCCGTGGCGTTCGGTGATGTCGCGGATCACGGCGCCGACATCGTCCTCGTCCGCCACGTCGCAGGTGACCCCGGTCGCGGGCAGACCCTTCGCGGTGAGTTCCGCCGCCGCGTCGGCCGCCGCGGCGCCGTCGATGTCCGCGAGCACGACATGGGTGCCGCCCGCCGACAGCGCCTCTCCGAACGCCTTGCCGAAGCCGCGACCGCCGCCGGTGATCAGGGCCACTCTGCCGTGATGTTCCATCAGCACATCCTCACTTCGGGCCGAACCGCTGGCCGGCGTCGAGCCGCAGGCACTGGCCGTTCAGCATCGGGTTGTCGACGACCGCGAGGGCGAGCTTCGCGTACTCCTCGGGCCGCCCCAGCCGACGGGGGAACGCGGCGTCCTTCACCAACGTCGCCCGCGTCTCGGCGGGGATCTTCTCGGTGGCGCCCGTCTCGAACAGACTGGGCGCGATGGCGACGACACGGATACCGAGCGAGCCGAGGTCGCGGGCCATGGTGAGGCTCATCGCGGCGATGGCAGCCTTGGCCGCCGAGTAGGCGACCTGGCCGATCTGCCCCTCGAACGCGGCGATCGAGGACGTGTTGACGATGACGCCGCGTTCCCCGTCGGGCTCCTCCGCCTCGTTGCGGCTCATGTGCGCGGCGGCCAGACGGCTGATGTTGAAGGTGGCGACGGCGTTCAGATCGAGTACTCGGCGAAAGGTCTCCAGGTCGTGCGGCCCGGCCTTGCCGAGCGTGCGCCCCACGCTGCCCCCGCCGGCGGTGGTGACCGACACGTGCAGCCCGCCGAGAGCCGCCACAGCGGCGTCCAGCGCACTCTCAGTCCCTTCGAAGTCCGTCACGTCGACGGGGTGGAAGCGCCCCTGGAACGCCGCCGCGACCTCGGCGCCGGCCGACGTGGGACGGTCCAGTACGGCGACCTCGGCGCCGCGGGCCGCGAGGAGCTCGGCGGTCGCCCGGCCCATGCCGGAGGCGCCGCCGAACACCACGGCCTTCTTGCCCTTGATCTCCATCGGGAGCCTTTCGGTTCGCACTCTCAGGCGGACACGCCGGGCCGTCGCAGGAGGGTGCACAGCCGATCGCGGTGCACGGCGGCGTCGCCGTACAGCACGCTGTCCGCCCGGGCCCGGCGCAGGTGGAGGTGGAGCTCGTGCTCCCAGGTGAAGCCGATACCGCCGTGCAGTTGGAGGGCCCGGGCCGCGACCTCGCCGGCCGCTGCCGCGACGTACGAGGCGGCGGCACAGGCCGCCCGCTCGGCGTCGTCGGCGCGCGCATCGGCGGCCATCGCCGCGTAACCTGTGGCGGCCCGGGTCGCGTGGACCAGGAGTGCCATGTCGGCGCACGCGTGCTTGACGGCCTGGAACGTGCCGATCGCCCGGCCGAACTGCACACGGGACGTGGTGTGTTCGACCGTGAGCGCCAACATGCGGTCCATCACCCCGAGCGCGTCGGCGCAGCGGAGCACCGACGCCTCGTCGAGCAGCCGCTGGACGGCGTCCGGCCCGCCGATGAGCCGGCGCTCCCGTGGGACCCGTACGCCCTCGAACCGGACCTCGTGGAACGAGCGGGTCAGATCCAGCACCTGCTGCCGACGGACGCTGACACCGCGCGCCGTGCGGTCGACCAGGAACGACGCCGGAACCCCGTCGTGGCGGGCGGTGACGAGCAGCCAGCGGGCGCCCCCCGCGGCCTGGACCGCGGTCTTGACGCCGTCGAGGACGATCGCGTCCCCGTCGGTCCGGGCGGTGGCGTGGACGCCGTCGAGAGTCCAGGGGGCGCGCGGCTCGGCGAAGGCCCACGCGGCCCAGCCCGTGCCGGAGGCGAGTTCGGGCAGTACCTCGGCGCGCACGTCGGGCGTGCCCGACATGGCGAGCGCCCGGCCGACGAGCACCGTCGGCGTGAACGGGACCCGCCCCAGCGCCCGCCCGATCTCCTCCGCGACGAGCGCGAGTTCCACGAGGCCCTGGCCGGTGCCGCCGTACTCCTCGGGCAGCCCCAGGCCGGGCCAGCCCGATCGGGCCGTCAGCCGCCACACCTCGGGATCGACGTCCTCGTCGCGCTCCGTCCAGGCCCGGACGTGCCCGATCGGGGCCCGCTCCGACAGCAGGTCGCGCGAAGCCTCGCGCATCAGGCGCTGCTCCTCACTGAGCTCGAAGTTCACCGTAACAAGGTATCCTCTTTTATTGGATGGGTCGAGAGATCGTGCAATCTCGCAGGCTTGCTGTCGATCAACGCGACATTTAAGTACTCTGAATTCATGGATGCCGTTCTGCTCTCCGCGTGCCGCACCGCGATCGGAACCGCCCGCCGAGGGGCGCTGCGGGACACCGACGCCTTCACCCTCGCCACCGTCGTCGTCCGTGAGGCCGTGCGGCGCAGCGGGCTGAACCCCGAGGTGATCGACGACGTCGTCCTCGGCGAATCCCTCGCGGGAGGTGGTGACATCGCCCGCTACGCAGCGCTCCAGGCGGGACTGACGCATGTTCCCGGCCTCGCGCACAACCGTCACTGCGCCTCCGGCCTCGCGAGCGTGGCGACCGCCGCCGCGAGCGTACGGGCCGGCATGGACCGGGCGGTCGTGGCGGGCGGGACCCACTCGTCCTCCACGGCGCCCCTGGCCCGGCGACGCATCCCGGGAACCGCCGACTGGCAGGACCCCTGGATGGCGCCGACCCATGTCCCGACGTCCGAGGCGCCCAACGACGACATGGGTGTCCTCGTCGGCTGGAACACGGCCCGGCTGGCCGGGCTCACCCGCGCGGAGATGGACGCCTGGGCGCTGCGTTCCCACGAGCGAGCCCTACGGGCCGTCGACGAAGGCCGGTTCACCGAGGAGATCGTGCCGGTCGAGGTCACCGGCCGCGCCGGGGCCGGCTCGGTCTTCGACACCGACGAGCATCCGCGGCGGGACACCAGCGCGGAGAAGCTCGCCGCGCTGAAGGTGCTGCACCCCGAGATCGAGGGGTTCTCCATCACCGCGGGCAACTCCAGCGGTGTCAACGACGGTGCGGCGGCCGTCGTCGTCGCCGGTTCGGACCTGGCCGCCGCGCACGGCCTCGCGCCCCTGGCGACGCTACGGGCCTGGGCGAGCGTGGGCGTCGACCCCGTCGAGACCGGGCTCGCGCCCGTCGCCGCGATCCGCAAGGCCCTTGGCCGCGCCGGACTCGGCGTCGACGACGTCGACCTGTTCGAAGTCAACGAGGCCTTCGCCGCGGTGGCCGTGGCGACCACCCGTGAGCTGGGTCTCGACCCGGAGCGGGTCAACCCGTTCGGCAGCGGGTGCAGCCTCGGCCACCCGATCGCTGCCACCGGCACCCGCATGATCGTCACTCTCGCCCACGAGCTGCGCCGCCGGGGCGGCGGGACCGCGGTGGCGGCCATGTGCGCGGGAGGCGGCATGGGCTCGGCCATGGTCCTGACCGTGTGACCGTGGCGGGCGGCACGTCGAGACGCGTACCGCCCGCCACGCCGCTCACCGCGCGGCCCAGCTGACCGTCTTGGTCTGCAGGTACTCGTCCAGCCCGAACTCTCCCCATTCCCGACCCAGTCCGCTCTGCTTGTACCCCCCGAACGAGGCCCGCGGATTCACGCCGGCGCTCCCGCCGTTGATCGTGACGCCACCGGCCCGGATGCGGGACGCCATGTCGTACGCGGCCACGGTGTCGGCGCTCCAGACGCCGCCGGCGAGACCGTACGGGCTGTCGTTGGCGATCTGTACCGCCTCGTCGTCCGTACGGAAGGGGATGACGACTCCGACCGGTCCGAAGAACTCCTCACGGGCGATGGTCATGTGGTTGTCGACAGCGGTGAAGAGGGTGGGTTCGACGAAGTAGCCCCGGTCGAGGCCTGCCGGGCGTTTCCCGCCCCGCACGAGGCGCGCCCCCTCCTCCTCGCCGATCCGGATCAGCTTCTCCACCTTGTCCCGCTGTGCCGCGCTGATCAGCGGGCCCATGGTGGTGGAGGGGTCGGCCGGGTCGCCGGTCCTGACCTCGGCGAGTGCCGCGCTCAGCCGGGCGACGTACTCGTCGTGGACGGACTCGTGGACGAGCGAGCGGGTCAGCAGCGAGCAGCCCTGGCCCGCATGGGTGGTGATGCCCACGAACGCAGACCGCACGGCGCCGTCGAGATCGCCGTCGGCGCGGACGATGGTGGCGGACTTGCCGCCGAGCTCCAGGACGACCTTCTTCAGAGAGGCCGCCGCCTGGGCGTAGACCAGCCGCCCCACGCTGTCCGACCCGGTGAAGCTCACCAGGTCGACCATGGGATGGGTGGTCAGCTCGCGCCCCGCTTCGGCATCGCCGGTGACGATGTTGAGTACGCCGGGCGGCAGTCCGGCGGCGTCGGCGAAGTCGCCGATCAGCAGCGACTCCAGGGGAGTGGCGGGGGCCGGTTTCAGCACGGCGGTGCAGCCCGCTGCGAGGGCCGGGATGACCTTCATCATGCTGAGGAAGAAGGGGAAGTTGTAGGCGGATACCAACGCGCACACGCCGAACGCCTCGCGACGCAGCACTCCTTGGGAGATGCCGATGCCCGGGGCGACCGTCGGGTCCATCGGACGTTCCCAGGAGAAGGCCGGCATGACCCGCTGGGCCATGTCGCGCAGATGCGCCACCGGGACCCGTGTCTGCAGGGTCTCGGCGAGCACACGGACCGAGCCGGCCTCGGCCATGTTGACCGCCACGAGTTCGGGCAGCCTGCGCTCCATCTCCTCGGCCATGCGCAGCAGGACGGCGGCTCGTTCGGCGGGCGTCATCCGCGGCCAGGGCCCCTCGTCGAAGGCGCGCCGGGCGGCCTCCACGGCTTCCCGTACGTCCGCGGGCGAGGAGCCCGGCACCTCGGCGACCGTCTCCTCCGTGGCCGGGTTGCGGACGAGGATCGGGGTGTCGGACCGGCCGTCGGTGCGGCGTCCGTCTATGTAGAGCTGCGATGCGAACGAGTACGCCGTTGCCATGTGCCGTCTCCTGATCGCCTGCGGGCCCCCGATGATTGAGTGTACGTAATTACCTCGGATGGGGAAGGTGTGATGCTTCTCAGCCTCAATCCGTATGCCGAATGATTGACTGGACCGATCGGTACAGCTAACTTCGGCCTCATCCCCGGGTGGGTTCTGTCACGAACGACGAGGTTCGAAAGAGGTACCGCCTGTGTTCAAGGAATTTGTCGTGTCCGGCGATTCGCACATCATCGAGCCGGTCGATCTGTTCAAGTCCCGACTGCCCAAGCAGCTACGCGAACGGGCCTTGTGGGAAGAGGAGTTCACGCTCGATGAGCCGATCGTTCCGGGCGGCCACACCGAGTTCAAGAAGCTGCACACCATCGGGTTCGACGGCTGGACCATCTCCAAGTACCGCCAGCTGGGCGGGGAGACCCCGGACGGCGATCCGGACCACATCATCCGGGACATGAACCTCGACGGTGTCGACGCGTCGGTCATGTTCCCCAACCTCTCGCTGTTCGTGCTGTTCACCGACGACCACGAGTTGTCCATGGCACACGCCCGCGTGTGGAACGACTACCTCGTCGAGCGCTATCTGCCCTACAAGGACCGGCTGCGCCCCACCGCTGCGATCCCGCTCACGGACGTTCCCGAGGCCGTGGCCGAGATCGAGCGCTGCGCGCGGATGGGCCTCGGCGCGATCCTGCTGCCGGAGATCCCGCCCCTGCCGTACTACGCCCGGGAGTACGACCCGGTGTGGGCCGCGGCCCAGGCGCACGGGCTGCCCGTGTTCATTCATGTGGCGACCGGCGGGGTCAAGGTCAAGGAGCAGGTGTCCGGGACGGCGCAGACCGTCCGGGGCCTGATGACGGCCATGAACATGGGCAAGGGCAACCTCACCGACGACATGGTGGCCGGCCGGACGATGGGCAGCGCGGTCGGCTCGGCGGTGGCCGGTCCGCAGGGCATCATCGCCAGCCTCGTCGGCGGCGGGGTCTGCGAACGCTTCCCGGACCTGCACTTCAACCTGATCGAGTACACCGCCGGCTGGCTCGTCTCCTTCATGGGCTACATGGACAAGGCCTGGAAGACGGGCACCGGCCAGGACCCCGACTGGTGGCTCGGCTTCTGGGACGACAGCCGTGGGCCGGGCGAACAGCCCTCCATGGGACGGCTGTTCGCCATCAACGACCAGTGGCCCTACCCGCTCAAGCCCACCGAGTACGTCCGCCGCCAGATCCATGTGCAGTTCGCGGACGACCCGACCGCCGTCAAGGCCCGTCACATCACCGGACTGTCGACGGTGATGTGGGGCAATGACTACCCGCACGCGGAGGGCACCTTCCGCAGCAGCGCCGAGTGCATCGCCGAGAACTTCGACGGCGTCCCCGACGAGGACCGGGCCGCCATCCTGGGCGGCACGCTCGCCGACGTGGTGCACTTCGACAAAAGCAGGAAACTGGCGCCCCTTCCGCAGGACGCCTGAACCCGAGACCGGCCCCGGAAGCTCCGGGGCCGGTACCTCATTCCTGACCGGGCACGGAGTCGAGCAGTGCGAGGCTGGACAGGGCGTAGGCCGCCCGGCGCCGGGCGCTCACCAGGAAGCTGGGGGGCGCGAAGTAGCCGACGTCACGGGGCAGGGACCCCGCGCGGCGGGCGAGGGCGTCCTTGGCGTCGGCGGTGGTCCCGCACACGGCGATCTTGGTGAGCATCTCGTCGGTCACCGCCCGCGCCATCGCGTCGGTGTCGCCCGCGCGGAACGCCGCCCGCAGTCGTGCGACGGGCTGCTCCCAGCCGTGGTGGGCCACAAAGGGGTCGTACGTCCTGACCGTGAGATAGAAGGCGATCATCCGCCGCGCGTCGACGATCGCACGTTCGGGAGCCGCGTCGTCGACCGCCGTGATGACCCAGCCGTGTTCGAGGAGGTGTGACCCACGGTCGTGGCCGCCGCGCTCGACGGAGGGCCGTACGACGTCGTTCCACCAGGAGCCCGTGAACAGCCCGTGGCCGATCACGCCGTCCGCGGTGCGGCCCGCGGCGGTGGCCATGCCGGTGTTGAAGGCGGCCAGCAGGACGGGGATGTCGAGCCGGCCCAGCACCGGAGCGCGGACGTCGGCGTCAATGTCGTAGAACTCGCCGGAATAGCGCACCCGTTCGCCGTTCTCCGCGCGGAGCCAGGCGCGCACGGCGCCCACGGTCTCGGCGATCCGGCCCACGGGACGTTCGGGGGGCACACCGAGCCAGTCCCGGTTGACGCGGAACGCGGCGCTGCCGAGGCCGAGGAAGAGTCGGCCCGGTGCCTGGGCGTGCAGCTGGCGCAGGGCGGTGGCGTGCGCGTAGGGGGTGCGGGCGAAGGCGTAGGCGATGGCGGGTCCCGCGAGAGCGTGTTCGGTGTTCGCCACGATCTCGGCCACCGTGAGATAGGCGTCGTGGTCGGCGAACTCCCCGGCGCAGAAGGCGCCGACCCCCGCCCGCTCGGCCTCCCGGCCTACGTCCCGGCCCGGCCAGGGCATGCCGAAGCGCATCAGAGCCTCCCGATACCTGAGTCGATCACCTGAGTCGATACCCGAGCCAATCCCGTAAAACAGTACACTGTTTTACGGGAGGGGAGGGAAGTGTCAGCGCAGTTTCCACTGCCCCCGGGGCACGGTGGAGCGGTCGATCTCCGCCTTCCCGATCGGGTTGCCGATCTCGGTGTACGACAGTCCGGTGCGCAGCGCCTGGGTGCGGGTCGCGTCGAGGGACTCCCAGATCGCGCGGACCGTGCCCTGGATCGCGGCGGGCGGCTTCGCGGCGATGATCCGCGCGATCTCGTCGGCCCGGCCCCACAGTCGTTCGCGGGGCAACACCTCGCTGACCAGGCCGATCTGGAGGGCGCGCGCCGCGGACACGCGCTCGTCGAGGCCCAGCAGGGCGATGCGCAGCGCCTCGCCCAGCGGGATGCGCCGGGCCAGGCCGATCGGCTCCAGGGCCGCGGTGAGTCCGTAGCTGACATGGGGGTCGAAGAACGTGGCCTCCTGCGAACAGATCATGATGTCGGCCTCGTTGAGCCAGTAGAAGGCGCCGCCGGCGGCCATCCCGTGCACCGCGCACACCAGGGGTTTCCACACCTGGTTGAGCTTCGGGGACAGGAACTCCCCGGGATCGCTCCGCGACCAGACGTTGGGGTGGCGGTCGATGCCCTCCTTGACGTCCATACCCGTGCTGAAGGCCCGTTCGCCGGCGCCGCGCAGCACGACGACGCGCACGTCGTCGTCGGACTTGACGGTGTGCCAGAGAGCGGAGAACTCCTCCAGCATCCGCTGGTTGAAGCCGTTCATGACCTCGGGGCGGTCGAGGGTGATCGTCGCGACGTGGTCGGTCACGTCGTACAGCACGGTCTCGAGTTCCATCCGGCATCTCCGTTCTCGACGCGATCGAAGAAAGCAGTATACTCTTCTCGGGTTACTCGGTATCGCTGACGCGGTACCACGAGAGCCGCGGAGGACTGCGATGAGGCCACGCGTGGGGCAGATGCTCGCCAGTACGGTCGACACCACGGCGGTGATCGTCGTGCGGTGCCCGGACGAGGACCTGGAGATCACGTGCGGCGGGGCCGCCATGACGGAGGGGGCCGGTCCGGACGGCGGTGCCACCGGTACACCCGACCCCCAGCTGATGGGCGGTGCGCTGCTCGGCAAGCGATACGCCGACGAGGGCCTCGGCCTTGAACTGCTGTGCACCAAACCCGGGCAGGGCACCCTCGCCGTCAACGGCGCACCGCTGCCCATGAAGAGCGCCAAGCCACTGCCGGCGTCGGACTGAGGGGGCGGGCGGTCCGTGAACACAGGGATGCTGCTGGACATGGCCGCCGAGGGATTCGGCGACCGCGTCGTCATCGGACGCACCGACGACGGACTGACCGCCGGGCGGCTGCGCGAACTGGCCATCGGTGGGGCGCACTTGGTGCACACATCCGGTGCCGACGCCCTCGTGTACCTCGCGGTGAACGGCCCGGCCTTCCCGGTCGCGTTGTTCGCGGCGGCCCGCGCCGGAGTACCGCTGGTCCCGGTCAACTACCGTCTCGGCGCGGCCCAGCTCGACGCGCTGCTGGCGAACCACCCCCGCGCACTGGGCATCGCCGACCCGGAGCACGGCGAGGCGCTGCGCCGCACCGGACTGCCGTCCCTCACCCCGGCCGAATGGCTGGCACGAGCCGGCGAACAGCCACCCGGCGCCGATCCGGTGCCGTCCGACGCGCCAGCCGTCCTCATCTACACCAGCGGCACCACGTCCGCACCGAAGGGCGTGGTCCTGCGCCACCAGAACCTGGTGTCGTACGTGCTCGGCACCGTGGAGTTCGCCGCTGCCGCCCCTGACGAGGCAACCCTGGTGAGCGTGCCGCCGTACCACATCGCGGCCGTGTCGAATGTGCTGACGAACCTGTACGCGGGGCGCCGGGCCCTGACGCTGGAGCAGTTCACACCGGAGGGCTGGCTCGGTCTCGTCCGGGAGCAGAGGATCACCCACGCGATGGTGGTGCCGACGATGCTCGCCCGCGTCATGGACACCGACGGCCTGGACCGCTCGGTGCCCTCCCTGCGCACGCTCGCCTACGGCGGGGCCCGGATGCCGGTGCGGATCATCGAGACGGCGCTGCGCGAGTGGCCGCGGGTGGACTTCGTGAACGCCTACGGGCTCACCGAGACCTCGTCCACGATCACGGTGCTCGGGCCGCAGGAGCACCGGGCGGCCGTCGCCGGCGACGAGCCCGTGGTGCGGGCGCGGCTGGGATCGGCGGGTCGGCCGGTGCCGGGTGTCGAACTGGAGATACGCGACCCGGCCGGCGCGCTGGCCGGTCCCGGCGAGAGCGGCCAGATCTGGGTGCGCGGCGAGCAGGTGTCGGGGGAGTACACCGGGCTGGGCGCCGCGGTCGACGAGCGGGGCTTCTTCCACACCCGCGACCAGGGACACCTCGACGTCGACGGCTACCTCCACATCGAGGGCCGAGCCGACGACACCATCATCCGCGGCGCCGAGAACATCGCTCCGGCGGAGATCGAGGACGTGCTGCTCGGCCATCCGGACGTGCTCGACGCGGTCGTGGTGGGCGTCCCGGACGAGGAGTGGGGTCAGCGGATCGAGGCGGTGGTCGTGCTGCGTGACGGCGTGACGGTCGATCCCGACACCCTGCGCGCGCGGGTGCGCGGCACCCTGCGCGGCTCGAAGACGCCCGATCGCATCAGCCACTGGCCCGAACTGCCGCGCACACCGACCGGCAAACTCGTCCGCCGCGACATCGTCGAGGCGCTGACCGCCGCACGCCGCCAGGCCGTCGGCCGACAGGGATGAGAACATGACCGTCACATACAACAGCGCAGGTCTGATCGCGGAGTTGACGTGGCGCACGGCCGTCGCGCTGCGCGGCTGGGCCCCCGACACCGCGGTGGAGTCGGTCGAACCGCTCGCCGGCGGTACGTCCAGCCTCACCTACGTCGCTCGGCTGGCGGGCGCTCCGGTACCGTACGAGCGTGTCGTGCTGAAGGTGGCCCCGCCCGGCCTGGAACCGGTCCGCAACCGGGACGTGCTGCGGCAGGCGCGGCTGATGCAGGTGCTGGCCGGGGTGGCGGGGGTACGGGTGCCGAAGGTGCTGTTCACCGACAAGGGCGCGCCCACGGCCCAGCAGCCCTTCGTCGCGATGGAGCTGGTGGCCGGCGACTGCGTGGAGCCGGTGCTCGTGCCCCGGGGGACCGTGCCCGCGGGGCAGGTGCGGGCCCGCGCCCTCGACGCCGCCCGCATGCTCGCCCGGCTGCACCGCGCGGACCCGAAGCGAACGCCCCTGGCGGTGGAGCCCGTTGTGACGCTCGGTGCCGAGATCGACCGCTGGACCCGGGCCTTTACCACCGTCCCCGACGACCTGCGCACCGGCTACCTGGCGGTCGCGGACCGGCTGCACGCCACGATGCCCGCGGCGATGATGCCGGTGTTCACCCACGGCGACTACCGGCTCGGCAACACCCTCTGCGCGGGTGACTCGGTCACCTCGATCATCGACTGGGAGATCTGGGCGCTGGGCGACCCCCGTGTCGATCTGACCTGGCTGACCTTCTTCACCGACGAGGCCCGGCACCCGGCTTCGCCGTCCGACGAGCCGACCGGGATGCCGGGCAAGGCCGAACTGGTCGACGCCTACCAGGAGATCAGGGGCGAGCCCCTGCGTGACCTGGCGTGGTTCGAGGCACTGACCAAGTACAAGGAGTCCGCCGCGACCGCCCTGCTGATCAAACGCGCCCGCAAGGCGGGGGAGCTGAAGGACATGCACCGGCGGATGCTGCCCGCGCTGCCGGTGTTGCTGGCGGAGGCGACGGAACTCCTGGGCCGTAGCGGCTAGGCGCTCCGCTGGAAGTGCCGCGTGATGCCGTCGTTCGGCTGCGCCGTTGTGGCTGGTCGCGCAGTTCCCCGCGCCCCTTGAGGGCGTTGCCGAACCGCAGTCGACTTCGCCCAGTCCGCTCAGTACAGCCCGCCGTCCACCCGGATCAGTGAGCCGGTGGTGTAGCTGGAGGCGTCGCTCGCCAGGTACAGGGCGGTGGTGATGATCTCCTCGGGGCGGCCCGGGCGGCCGGCCGCGCTGCGTGTGGTCCGGCGCTTCTCCTGTGACCAGGCCTTGGAGATGTCGGTGAGGAACGGGCCGGCCGAGAGGGTGTTGACGCGCACCTTCGGGCCGTACTCCAGGGCGAAGACGGTGGTGAGGGCGTTGAGCGCGGCCTTGGCGCCGGCGTAGGGCCCGAACCGCGGCTGGGGGAACAGCGCTCCGGAGGAGGAGACGTTGATGATCGAGCCGCCGGCGCCCTCGGACATCCGCTGCCCGATCAGGGAGGCGAGCCGGAACGGGCCTTTGAAGTTGACCCCGATGATTTTGTCGAACAGTTCCTCGCTCGTCTCGGCCGAGGAGGGCGCGAGCGGTGACATACCGGCGTTGTTGACCAGCACGTCGACCTTGCCGTAGGCGTCGTACGCGGTGTCGGTGAGCCGGGCCAGGTCGGCCCAGTGGCCGACGTGGGCGGCGACCGGGAGGGCGCGGCGGCCGAGGGCGTGGACCTCCTCGGCGACCTTCTCGCAGGCGTCGGCCTTGCGGCTGGCGATCACCACGTCGGCACCGGCGGCGGCGAAGGCGAGGACCATCTCCCGCCCCAGCCCGCGGCTCCCGCCGGTGACCAGGGCGACCTTGCCGGAGAGGTCGAACAGCTCGGCGGGGGGTTTCACGCCTCCACCCGGCCCGTGAGGCCGTGGTCGTCGATGATGTGCGCGTAGCGTTTGCGCGCGGCTTCCCGCTTGGGCGGGAGGTGCTCGGTGGGGAACAGGCCTTGTGCCGGACGGTAGTTCTTGAGCAGTTGCCTGGCGATGGTGGTGCGGTGCACCTCGGTCGGGCCGTCGGCGAGGGCGAGGTTCGGGGCGGCCATCCACCATTTGGCGAGGGGGAGTTCGCCGGTGGTGCCGAGCGAGCCGTGCAGATGGACCGCCCGCTGGATGATGTCGTGCAGCACCTTGGCCGTCTGGACCTTGCACATGGCGATCTGGGTGCGCGCGGCGCCGTGCGGCTGGGTGTCGATGAGCCAGGCCGTGTGGAGGACGAGCAGCCGGAACTGCTGGAGTTCCACCCAGGAGTCCGCGATGAACTGCTGCACCGCCTGCTTCTCGGCCAGCAGCGTGCCCTGGGTCCGGCGGGACAGTGCCCGCTCGCACATCATGTCGAAGGCCCGGGTGCACTTGCCCACCGTGCGCATGGCGTGGTGCACCCGGCCGCCGCCGAGGCGGGCCTGGGCGACCGCGAAGCCCTCGCCCGGGCCGCCGAGCAGGGCATCGAGCGGCACCCGGACCTGGTGGTAACGGATGTAGGCGTGGATGCCCTCGTCCAGGCCCTCGCGTTCGTCCATCGTGCCGACGTTCCGTTTGATCTCGATGCCGGGAGTCTCGGCCGGGACGATGAACATCGACATGCGCCGGTGCGGCGGGGCGTCCGGATCGGTGACCGCCATGACGATCAGGAAAGCCGCGTAGCGGGCGTTGGAGGAGAACCACTTCTCACCGTCGACGACCCACTCGTCCCCGTCCCGCCAGGCGCGGCACTCGAACTCCTTGGGGTCGGCGCCCGCCTGCGGCTCGGTCATCGAGAACGTGGAGACGATCTGCCCGTCCAGCAGCGGCTGGAGATAGCGGGCCTTCTGCTCCGCGGTGCCGAACATGGCGAGGATCTCGGCGTTACCGGTGTCGGGGGCGGCGGTGCCGAACACCGTCGGGGCCCAGTAGGAGCGGCCGAGGATCTCGTTGAGGAGGGCGAGCTTCACCTGGCCGTAGCCGGGTCCGTCCAGTTCGGGGCCGAGATGGCAGGCCCACAGTCCCTGCTCCCGTACCTGGCGCTGCAACGGTCCGAGGATCGCGCGCGACTTCTCGTTGCGGGTGTCGTACGGGTCGCCGCCGTGCGGGAAGAGGAGGTCGAGCGGCTCGACCTCGTCGCGTACGAAGGCAGCCGCCCAGTCCAGCTTGGCCTGGAAGTCAGGCTCGATCGTGAAATCCAGCATGAGAAAAACAGTATACTTATTGTTGCTCTCGGTCCATACTCAAGGGCAGACTCGGCCTATTGGGTATGCGCAATAGGTGATGAGCCGCAGAGGAGTTGGTCCGATGCAGAGGCCGATGGAGGGCGTTCGCGTCCTTGAGGTCGCCCAGTTCACCTTCGTCCCGGCGGCCGGTGCCGTGCTCGCCGACTGGGGCGCGGACGTGATCAAGATCGAGCATGCGGAACGCGGTGACGCCCAGCGCGGGCTGGTCCGCGTGCTCGGCTACGACGCCGTCAGCGGGGGATCGTCGTTCGCCCCGATCGTCGAGGGCCCCAACCGGGGCAAACGCAGCGTCGGCCTCGCTCTGGAGAAGCCGTCCGCCCGCCCGGTCCTGGAGGAACTGATCCGGGGCAGCGACGTCTTCCTCACCAACTTCCTGCCCGAGGCGCGGGCCAGGCTGCGGATCGATGTGGAGGACGTCCGGGCGGTCAACCCCGACATCGTCTACGTCCGGGGCAGCGGCTTCGGGCCGCGCGGTGCGGAGGCCGGCAAGGGCGGCTACGACAGCACGGCGTTCTGGGCCCGCGGCGGCAGCGCCGCGGGGGTCACCCCGCCCGGCGCGGAGCGCATGACCCGCATGCCGGCCGGGGCCTACGGCGACAACGTGGGCGGGATGACGATAGCGGGGGGAATCGCCGCCGCGCTCTACTCCCGGGCCGTGACCGGTGAACCGTCCGTCGTGGACGTGTCGTTGCTCGGCGTGGGCGCCTGGGCCACGCAGTTCACCGTCAACATGGCGCTGATGGCCAAAGGGCCGCTTCCGGTGCACACACCACCCCGGTACGGCTCGGTCACGAACCCGCTCGTCGGCGCCTACCGCTCCTCGGACGGCCGCTGGATCGAACTGTCCATGCTGCAACCCGGCCGGTACTGGGCGGAGTTCTGCACCCTGGTCGGCCGCGAGGACCTGGCCGGCGACGAGCGCTTCGGCCGCACCGAGAAGCTGATGGCGAACGCCGCCGAGGCCGCCGAGATCGTCGCCGCGGTCATCGCCTCCCGTCCCTACGCGCACTGGGTGGAGATCCTCTCCCGGGGCGAGGGCCAGTGGGCGTCCGTCCAGAACGCCTGGGAGGTCGGCCAGGACCCGGCCCTGCGCGCCAACGGTCTCATCGCGTCCGTGGTGGATGCCGACGGGGTCGACCGTGAACTCGTCGCCAATCCGGTCCAGTTCGACGAGACCCCGGCCGGCCTCACCCGTGCGCCCCAGTTCGCGGAACACACCGACGAGGTCCTGCGCTCCCTCGGCCTGAGCGACGAGGAGCTCATCGCGCTCAAGATCGACGGCGCGGCGACCTGACGGACTGACGAGTAAGGAGCCGTGATGAGTACGACGCTCGAACCCGACGGAACCCACGAAGGGCTGCCCGCCTACCACTTCGACAACCGGCTCGGCGGCCCGGTCCTCAGCCACCAGCGGCGCTGGGACGAGATGGCCGGCGCCCACGACGGCTTCCGCAGCACCATCGCCCGCGGCTACTGGGTCGTCACCGACGGCTCCGAGGTGCAGAAGGCGCTCCAGGACTGGCGGACGTTCTCCAACAAGTCCGTGACCGCGCTGGAACCCGATCCGAAGTTCCTGTGGATCCCTGAGATGCTGGACCCGCCCACGCACAGTGTGTGGCGGCGGCTGCTCGGCCGCTACTTCTCACCGAGCAGCGTCGCCGCCCGGGAGCCCGAGGTCCGCGAGGTCGCGGGGCGGATGATCGACGACCTGACGAGCCGCGACGGCGCCGACGTGCTCGACGCGTTCGCACGCCGGTTCCCGACCCTGATCTTCATGCGGCTGATGGGCCTGCCCGAGGAGGACCTGCCGACCTTCCTCGCGTGGACCCATGAGCTGCTGCACCTCTCCCACGGCGAGGACCCCGACGGCACCCGCCAACTGACCGCCATGCGCGAGGTGTCGGCCTACTTCGAGGAACAGATCGCCCTGCGCCGCGGCACACCGCGCGACGATCTGCTCTCCCACGCCATGACCTGGACGATCGACGGCGACCCCATCGACGACCGGGACATGCACGCCTTCTGCGTGCTGATGTTCCAGGCCGGCTTCGACACGGTCCCCATCTCCATCGGCTGGGCGCTCTACCACTTCGCCACGCATCCCGAGCAGCGGGCGGAGATCCTCGCCGATCCCTCCCTGGTCCCCACCGGCGTCGAGGAGATCCTCCGCGTCTACTCGTTCGTCGTACCGGCGCGCAAGGCGAGGAGGGACGTCGAGATCGGCGGATGCCCGGTCAAGGCGGGGGAGATGGTGATGCTCCCGCTCGCGGTCACCAACCGCGACCCCGACCGGTACGACGACCCCCTCCAGGTGGACCTGCACCGCAAGGCCACGAACCACATCGCGTTCGGCTCCGGCCCGCACCGCTGCCTGGGCTCCCACCTGGCCCGCCTCGAACTCAACGTGGCGGTCGAGGAGTGGCACCGGCGCATCCCCGAGTACCGGATCGCGCCCGGCCAGGACCTGTGGCAGCACGGCAACATGTACGGCATCAAGTCCCTGCGACTGGAGTGGTGACTGGCCATGACCGCTCCCCTCAGCGCGACGGATCTCTACCACACCGGGATCGTGGTCCCGGACGTCGAGGCCTGGAAGTCCAGGATGACCGAGGTCGCGGGCCACAGCTGGACCGAGACCATGTCCGCCCGGCTCCCGGTCCGGCTGGCGGACGGCGACCGGACACTGGACCTGCGCTACGCGTACTCGCTCGACGCCCCGCACCTCGAACTCGTGCAGGAGATCCCCGGAACGCCCTGGACCGCGACCGAGCACCTCGCGACCCATCACCTGGGCTACTTCTGCGACGACCTCATCACCACGTCCAAGCGGCTCACGGAAGCGGGGTTCGCGCTGGAGGCGTGCGCGGTGATCGACGGCACGCCGTCGGTGTTCGCCTACCACCTCGCCCCCAGCGGCCTGCGGATCGAGATCGTGGACCGCGCGAGGATCCCCGACTTCGACGCCTACCTGAGTGCGAAGGCGCCGGCGTGAGCGCGACGTTCACCAAGGAGCAGGAAGCACTCCGCGCGACCCTGCGCCGCTTCCTCGCGGCCAAGGCACCGAGCGACGCGGTGCGCCGGTCGACGGAGTCCGCGCAGGGACACGACCCACTGCTCTGGCGCCAGATGGCGGACGAACTCGGCCTGCACGGACTGGCGGTGCCCGAGGAGTACGGCGGCTTCGGCGGCGGCCCCGTCGACCTCGGCATCGTCCTGGAGGAATTCGGCCGGACCCTGCTGCCCTCACCGTACTTCGCCACCGTGGCCCTCGCCGGACAGGCCCTCGTCGCGTCCGGCGACCCCACGGCCAAGGCCCGCTGGCTGCCGTCGATCGCCGCCGGCACGCTGACCGGCACGCTCGCGCTCACCGAGGAGAGCGGCTCCTGGAACATCGAGGACACGGCGACCGAGGCCGTCCACGACGGTGCCGGGTGGCGGGTGTCGGGCACGAAGATGTTCGTCGTCGACGGTCACACCGCCGACCTGCTCCTCGTCGTGGCCCGCGCCGACACCGGACCCGCGCTGTTCGCCGTCGAGGGTGACGCGGCCGGCGTGACCCGCCTGCGTCTCGACCCCCTCGATCCGACGCGACGGCTGGCACGCCTCGACCTCGACGGGGCTCCGGCGCTGCGCGTGGGCGCGGACGGCGACGCCACCGCGTATCTGCGCACCGTGCTCGACCTCGCGGTCGTCGCGCTGGCCGCCGAACAGGTCGGCGGGGCCCAGGCATGCCTGGACGCGGCGGTGGAGTACGCGAAGGTGCGGGTGCAGTTCGGCCGCCCCATCGGGTCGTTCCAGGCGGTCAAGCACAAGTGCGCCGACATGCTGCTGAAGGTCGAGGGCGCCCGGTCGGCGGCCTACCACGCCCTGTCGGCGGCGGCCGGAGACAACGGTGAGCTGCCGGTGTCCGCCGCGCTCGCCGCCGCGTACTGCGCGGACGCCTTCACTCACGCGGCCAAGGAGAACATCCAGCTGCACGGCGGCATCGGCTGCACCTGGGAGCACGACGCGCATCTGTATCTCAGGCGCGCGAAGTCGTCCGAGCTGCTCCTCGGAAGCCCGGCGGCACACCGGAGACGGCTGGCCGACCTGGTCGGGATCTCCGTGACCACGGCGAAGAAGGGCTGAGCACGTGGGAATCGGGGACCGACTGTCCCGGCTGCTGACCGAAGCGGCCGCCGACGCGGAGGCGATCGAGCACGAGGGGCAGTGGTGGACCTGGGGGCAGGTCCAGCGGACCGCCCAGCACGTCACCGAGGCTCTGGACACGGCGGGTCTGAAGACCGGCGCCCGCGTCGGCGTCGTCCTCGAGAACCGGCCCGAGCATGTCGCCACGGTCGCCGCCGTGATCGCCTCCGGACGTTGTCTGGTCATGCTGAGCCCGTTGCAGCCAGCTGCTCGGCTCGCCGCGGACATCGCGGGCTGCGCACTGCCCGTCGTCGTCGCCGGAGCCGAACCGCTCGCCCGCGAGGGCGTGGCGGGGGCGGTCACCGCTCACGGTGCTGCCCTGGAACTGGGCACCGACGGCACTCTGCGACCCGCGGGCGGCAAGGCACCCGCCGAGGCGGCCCCGGCCGCCCCCGGCGTCGCCCTGGAGATGCTCACCTCCGGCACCACCGGACCCCCGAAGCGTGTCCCGCTGCGCATCAGCCAACTCGACCAGGCCCTCGTCTCCGGCGGCCAGATCCCGAAGGCGGAGCGGCTGCTGTCGCGGTCGGCGGCGCTCGTGGCCGCGCCGCTCGTGCACATCGGCGGCCTGTGGCGCGCGCTCGCCTGTCTGGCGACGGGCCGCCGCATGCTCCTGATGCCCAAGTTCGCCGTCGAACCGTGGGTGAGCGCCGTGGAGCGGCACCAGCTGCGGGCGGCGAGCCTGGTCCCCGCGGCCCTGCGCGCGGTGCTCGACGCCGGTGTGCCCAAGGAGCGGCTGGCGAGTCTGCGGGTCGTGACCTCCGGTACCGCGCCCTGCCCCGCCGAGCTCGCGGAGGGGTTCTCGCGGGCGTACGGCATTCCGGTTCTGATGACCTATGGGGCCACGGAGTTCGCCGGAGCCGTGGTCGGCTGGACGCTTCCGCTGCACGAGCGGTGGTGGCGGCGGAAGGCGGGCAGCGCCGGACGGGCCTTCGAGGGCGTCGAGTTGCGGGTGACCGGCGAGGACGGGGCCGAGCTGCCCGTCGGCAGGACGGGACGGCTGGAGGTCCGTAGCGAGCAGAGCACCCGGGGCGGCGGGGACTGGACACGAACCAGTGATCTCGCCCGCATCGACGCGGACCGGTTCGTCTGGATCGAGGGACGAGCGGACGACGCCATCATCCGCGGCGGCTTCAAGGTGCAACCGGACATCGTCAAAGGCGTGCTGGAGACGCACCCCGCCGTGCGAGAGGCCGCCGTGGCCGGACTCGCGGACACGAGGCTGGGCGAGGTGCCGGTCGCGGCGGTCGAGGCCGAGCCGCGCCGCCCCGCCCCGCACCCCGGCGAACTCGTCGCCCACTGCCGGGCACGGCTCACGCCGTACGAGGTCCCGGCCCACATCATCGTCGTCGACGCACTGCCCCGCACCCCTTCGAGCAAGGTCAGCCGAGTGGAGCTGCTGGAGCTCGTGCGCACCCGGATCGCACAGGAGGCACGCAGTTGACCACCGCCGAGCAGTTCGGCCTGCTGACGGACGAGGCCGTGGAGCGTTCCCGCCGCCGCCTCGGCGTTCCCGAGCCCCAGCGCAACCCCCCGCACAACTACGAGGTGACCTGGGACGGCGTACGCCACTTCGCCTACGGCTACGGCGACGACAACCCCCTGTACTGCGAACCGGCGCACGCGGCCGCGACCCGCTGGGGGACGCTGATCGCGCCGCCCACCTTCCTGTACACGATGGGTGAGGACGCCGCCCCGGCGCCGGACGCCGACACCAGGGCGCTGCTCAAGGGCGACCCCTTCGCCGGGCTGGGGTCCTACCAGGCGGTGATGGAGTTCGAGTGGTGGCGCCCGCTTCGACTCGGCGACCGCTGCCGGGTGTTGCAGACTCAGGTGGGCGTCGATCTCAAGCCCAGCCGCTTCGGCGGCCGCACCGCCCATGTCGTCCGCGACTACCTCTACACCGACGGACACGGCGAGCTGCACGCCCTCAGACGCGGCACCTGGATCAACGCCGAGCGGCACACCTCGAAGAAGCGGGCCAAGGAACGCCTCGTCCAAGGGCCCTACAGCCCTGACGAACTGGCCGATATCGACGCGGCGTACGCCGCCGAGACCCGGCGCGGCGCCGCCCCCCGCCACTGGGAGGACGTCGAGATCGGCGAGGAACTCCAATCCCGGGTGAAGGGGCCGTTGACCACCACGGACGTGGTCGTCTGGCATCTGGGCTGGGGCATGCAGCTCACCCCGCCCGGTGTGTTCGGGATCGCCGCGAAGGTCCGACGCAAGGCGCCCGGCCTCTACCCGCCGAACGCGTTGAACATCCCCGACACCGTGCAGCGACTGCACTGGGAGCCCGAGCGGGCACGGGAGTTGGGGCTGCCCGGACCCTACGACTACGGGGGTATGCGCGAGACCTGGCTGTGCCATCTGCTCACGGACTGGATGGGCGACGACGGCTGGCTGTGGAAACTGCGCTGCGAGCACCGCAGGTTCAACTACGTCGGCGACACCACCTGGGTGCGCGGCACGGTCGTCGACAAACGGCAGTTGGACGGACGGGCCGAGGTATACGTCGAGGTGCGCTGCGAGAACCAGCGCGGTGAGATCACCACGCCCGGCATGGCGGTCGTCCTGCTGCCGACCCGCGAGCGCGCCGTCGAGCTGCCCCGGCCTCCCGCCGCGGACCTGGACGGCATGGTCGCCCACGAACTGTCCCGGTTCGCCGTCAACTGAGAACGCAGGAGGCACACATGTCGGACGACGTACTGGTGGAACGCCACGGCGCGGTCCAGGTCATCACGATCAACCGGCCTAAGGTGAGGAACGCGCTGGACGCGTCGGTGGCCGCCGGAGTGATGGCAGCGGTGGACGAGCTCGACGAGTCGGACGAACTACGGGCGGGGGTCCTGACCGGGGCCGGTGGCACGTTCTCGGCGGGGATGGACCTCAAGGCCTGGCTGCGCGGCGAGACGCCGGGCATCGAGGGCCGCGGTCTGTGCGGAATCACCATGACCCCGCCGCGCAAGCCGCTGATCGCCGCGGTCGAGGGATGGGCGCTGGCCGGCGGGTTCGAACTCCTGCTGGCCTGCGATCTCGTCGTCGCCTCGCGCACGGCACGGCTCGGCGTGCCCGAGGTGAAGCGCTCGCTGGTCGCCCGCGCGGGCGCCGCCCTCCACCTGCCGCGCCGTGTCCCGTACGCCATCGCCCTGGAACTGCTGCTGACCGGCGAACCCATCGATGCCGAACGAGCAGCCGTGCACGGCTTGGTCAACCGGCTCACCGAGGAGGGCGGCGCGCTCGGGGGCGCGCTGGAACTCGCCCGGACCATCGCGGCGAACGGGCCTCTGGCGGTCGCCGCGACCAAGGAGATCGCCCGCTCCACCGCCGACTGGACCCTGGACGAGGCGTGGGGCAGGCAGTTCGACATCGCCGAGCCGGTGTTCCGGTCGCAGGACGCCCGGGAGGGCGCGGCGGCCTTCGCGGAGAAGCGGGCGCCGGTCTGGAAGGGACGCTGACGCCGTGACGGGGCCTCTCAACGGCGTCCGCGTGGTCGAACTCGGCGGCATCGGACCGGGGCCGTTCGCCGGGATGCTCCTGGCCGACCTCGGTGCGGACGTCGTCCGGGTGGATCGGCCCGGACGGGCGGACGAACCGGACGCGGGCGGACCGGCGGACCTCCTCAACAGAGGCAAGCGGTCGGTCGTCCTCGACCTGAAGGACCCGGCCGCGACCGCAGCGCTGCTCCGACTCGTCGAGCGGGCCGACGTGTTGATCGAGGGGTTCCGCCCCGGCGTCACCGAACGCCTGGGCATCGGACCGCACGCCTGTCTGGCCCGCAACCCCCGCCTGGCCTACGGCCGGATGACCGGCTGGGGCCAGGACGGACCTCTCGCGGCCGCGGCCGGGCACGACATCACCTACATCGCGCTCACCGGCGCGCTCGGTGCCATCGGCGGTCCCGAAGGTCCGCCGCAGATCCCGCTGAACCTCGTCGGTGACTTCGGAGGCGGCGGCTGTTATCTCGTCATTGGCGTGCTGGCCGCCCTGCATGCCGCCGCCCGCACCGGACAGGGACAGGTCGTCGACGCGGCCATCGTCGACGGCACCGCCCACCTCCTCGCCAGCACCTACGCCAAGCTCGCACGCGACGAGTGGAGCGACGAACGGGGCGTCAACCGCTTCGACGGCGGCTGGCCCTTCTACGCGGTCTACGAGACCAAGGACGGCCGGCATGTGGCCGTCGGCGCGCTGGAGCGCACGTTCTACCGCACCCTGCTCGAACTGCTGGAGCTGGACGTGGATCCGGACCGGCAGCACGACCGCTCGACCTGGCCGGAGCTGCGGGCGCTGCTCGCGCGACGCTTCGCCGAGCGCACCCGCGACGAGTGGGCGGAGCTCTTCGAGGGCACCGACGCCTGCGTGGCGCCCGTACTCAGCCTCACCGAGGCCGCGCTGCACTCCCATCTGGCGGCACGGAGAAGCCTGTTCACCCGCGACGGGGTGGTCCAGCCCGCTGCCGCGCCCCGCTTCTCGGCCACGCCCACCCGCCCGGGCCGCGTGGCCCCGCCCGTCGGTGCCGACATCCGGGCCGTGTCCCGGGACTGGGGCGTGCGGTTGCCCGACCGACCTGACACACCAAGGAGTTGACATGCGAGACGCGGTCATCGTCGACGCCGTACGCACCCCGATCGGCAAGCGGAACGGAACGTTGGCGTCGGTGCACGCGGCGGATCTGTCGGCCGAGGTCCTCAAGGCGCTCGTCGAGCGCACCGGCATCGACCCGGGCACGGTGGACGACGTCGTCTGGGGCTGTGTCACCCAGATCGGCGACCAGTCCAGCAACGTCGGCCGGTTCGCCGTGCTCGCGGCCGGCTGGCCCGAACATGTCCCGGCGGTCACCGTCAACCGGGCCTGCGGCTCCAGCCAGCAGGCGGTCGACCAGGCCGCGCACGCCGTGATGTCGGGTCAGTACGACCTCGTCGTCGCGGGCGGGGTCGAGACCATGAGCCGGGTGCCGCTCGGCTCGCACCGGACCACGGGACAGCCGTACGGGCCCGCCGCCGTGGCCCGCTACGACGGCGCCGAGTTCAGCCAGGGGATCGGGGCCGAACTCATCGCCGAGCGCTGGGGTCTCACCCGGGCCCGTCTCGACGAGTTCGCCGCCGCCTCGCACGCGAAGGCCGCCGCGGCGATCGACGCCGGCGTCTTCGACGACCACATCGTGCCGATCGAGGTCGACGGCACCAAGTTCACGGTGGACGAGGGGTTGCGGCGGGGGACCTCGGTCGAGACGCTGGCCGGTCTCACACCGTCGTTCAGACAGGACGGTGTCATCCACGCCGGGAACTCCTCCCAGATCTCCGACGGAGCGGCCGCGCTGCTCGTCACCACCTCGGAGCGGGCCCGCGAACTGGGCCTCACCCCGATCGCCCGCTATCACACCGGCGCGGTCAGCGGTGCGGACCCGATCACCATGCTGCTCGGCCCGATCCCCGCGACCGAGAAGGTGCTGCGCCGCTCCGGTGTGCCCCTGGCGGACATCGGCGTGTACGAGGTCAATGAGGCCTTCGCCCCGGTTCCGCTGGCCTGGCTGGCCGAGACCGGCGCGGACCCCGAGCGGCTCAACCCGCTGGGCGGGGCCATCGGGGTCGGCCACCCGCTCGGCGGTTCCGGCGCCATCCTGATGACCCGGATGCTCGCCCGGATGCGGAGCGAGAACGTGCGCTACGGCCTCCAGACCATGTGCGAGGGCGGCGGCACCGCCAACGCCACGCTCGTCGAGCTGGTGTCATGACCCGGCCCCGCCCCCAACCCACCCTGGCCAGTGCCGAGTTCTGGGGATCGGGCGCCGACGGGGTGCTCAGGATCTCCCATTGCGCGGACTGCGACCGCCACTTTCACCCACCCCTGCCCGTGTGCCCCTCGTGCCGCGGCCGGGCCGTGGCCCTCGCCCCCGTGTCCGGCAAGGCGGTCGTGGTCGGCTTCAGCGTGAACCACCAGACCTGGCTGCCGCGGTTCCCGCCGCCGTACGTCGTCGCCGTGGTCGCCCTGGCCGAGGACGACCGGGCGCGGCTGACCACCAACATCGTGGGCTGCGGCCCTGACGAGGTGCACGTCGGCATGCGCGTCCGGGTGCGGTTCGAGCGGCTGGAGGAGGACATCCACCTCCCGCTCTTCGAACCCGACCCGGACACCGCCGAGGGACCCCTGCCGGAGCCGCGCGCGGTCCGGGCCCGGCCCAAGGCCTCCCCGCGGAAGTACGAGGACCGGGTCGCGCTGACCGGGGTGGGCCAGTCCCGTGTCGGCAGACGGCTCATGATCGATCCGCTCTCGCTCACCGTCGACGCCTGTCTCGCGGCGGTCGAGGACGCCGGGCTCACCCTGGACGAGATCGACGGGCTCTCCACCTACCCGGGGCCCCGGCCCGACGGCATGAGCGAGGGCGGCGTCACCGCGCTGACCGAGGCCCTTCAGCTACGGCCCACCTGGGTCAACGGCGCGTCCGAGGTGCCCGGCCAGATCGGCTCGGTCACCGCGGGCATGCTCGCGGTCGCCGCCGGGCTGTGCCGGCACGTGCTGTGCTTCCGCACGGTCTGGGAGTCCTCACACAGCGCCCTGCTCCGCTCCGGCCGCTGGGAGCCGTCCGGCGGCCGGGCCACCGGCATGTTCGAGTTCCGCGCGCCCTTCGGCGCCATGTCCGCGGCTCAGTGGATCGGCTGCAACGCATCTCACTACCTGCACCGTTACGGTGTCGGGCGTGAGGCCCTCGGTGCGATCGCCGTCACCGCGCGGGCGGGTGCGGCACGCAATCCCGAGGCCCTGCACCGCGATCCGCTGACGCTCGACGACTACTTCGCCGCCCGGATGATCACCACCCCGTTCGGCCTGTACGACTGTGACGTCCCCTGCGACGGAGCGGTGGCCGTCGTCGTCTCCGCGATCGAGACGGCGTACGACCGTCCGAGCCCGCCCGTCCTCGTCGAGGCCGTCGGCACGGCGGTGGGGGAGCGGCTGAGCTGGGACCAGGACACCCTGACCCACACGCCGCAGTCGCTGGGCCCCTCCGCGCATCTGTGGACCCGCACCGACCTCACACCCTCGGACGTCGATGTCGCCCTGCTCTACGACGGGTTCACCTTCAACGCCCTGTCCTGGATCGAGGGCCTCGGCTTCTGCGGACCGGGGGAGGCGACCGACTTCATCGCCGGGGGCAAGACCATCGCCCTGGACGGCGACCTCCCGCTGAATCCGCACGGCGGCCAGCTCTCGGCCGGCCGCCTGCACGGCTACGGCTTCGTCCGCGAGGCCGTCCTGCAACTGCGCGGCGCGGCGCACGGCCGTCAGGTGACCGACGCCCGGGTGGCCGTGGCCACCGCGGGCGGGGGAGTGCCGTCGGGGGCGATGCTGCTGCGGAGGGCGGAGTAGGCCGCCGCGCAGGCTGGGGGGAGGGCCGCTACCAGGCGACGGGCAGCTCGTAGATGCCGTACGCCTGGGAGTCCTCCTTGAACTTCAGTTCCGATACGTCGACGGCGAGCCGCAGGGTCGGGATCCTGCGGAACAGCGTGCTGTACACGACGTGCAGTTCGATGCGGGCCAGCTGCTGTCCGACGCACTGGTGCGGGCCCCAGCCGAAGGCGTGGTGGTGTGCCGCGCTGCGGGTGAGATCCAGCTTCTCGGGCTCGGGGAACGCCTGCGGGTCCCAGTTGGCGGCCGGCAGCGAGGCGATGACGCCCTCGCCCGCGCGGATGACCTCCCCCTCGATCTCGATGTCGTCCAGCACCGCCCGCCGGGCCAGCAGATGCGGGATGGTGAGATAGCGCAGCAGTTCCTCGACGGCCTTCGTCACGTACTTCGGGTCGTCCGCGTGCTCCCGCAGGTCTGCCAGCTGGCCGGGGTTCTGCAACAGCAGCGCGGTGCCCAGGGTGATCATGTTGGCGCTGGTGTCGTGCCCGGCGACCAGCAGGATGTGGCCGAGCGCCGCCGCGTCCGGCATGGCGAGCTCGCCCTCCGCGACCTTGGCACCGAGGTCGGACAGGACGTCCTCGCCGGGATCGGCCGTCTTGGCCTCGATCAGGCCGGTGATGTAGGCGCGCAGATCCGCCGTCGACCGGGCGGCTTCCTCGGGCGTCTTGAACCGCGCGTTGGTGACGCCGGCGTGCTCCTGGAAGAAGTCGTGGTCCGTGTAGGGCACGCCGAGCAGCGCGCAGATCATCAGCGACGGCAGGGGCAGGGAGAGCGCCTCGTTGAGGTCGACCGGGTTGGGGCCGGCCAGCATCTTGTCGAGCAGGTCGTCGGTGATCCGCTGGATCTCCGGGCGGAGCTTCTCCATACGGTGTCGGGTGAAGGAGTTGGTGAGCATCCGCCGCCACCGCGTGTGCTCGGCCCCGTCGGTGTTGTTGATCGACGGCTGCATCTGGGCCGCGTGCGCCTTCATGGCCTCCGTGGTGTGCGGGTAGCCGGGTGCGCCGATGTTGGCGCTGAGCCTTGGGTCGGTCAGCAGTTGGCGCTGGGCGGCGTGCGAGGTGACGAGCCACGGGGTGGTGCCGTCCCAGGTCCTGGCCCGGCGGACAGGCTTGCCGTCGTCATGCAGTTCGAGCAGTCCCGGTGGTGGCGCGAACGGGCACCGGCTCGACCGGGGGGAGGGGAACTCCGGGAGTTCCCCGGCGGCTGCGGACACGTTCTCGGCCATGGCTTCCTCGCCTTCTCGTAGCTGCCGCGAAGATTACGACGACCGGTCGGTACAATCAATAACTCGCGTAGGGCATGCCCCGTCCGGGCGGGCGAGGATCAGCGCGGCTCGCGAGGCAACCCGAGCCCCCGCTCGGCCACCTGCGTCCGCAGGACCTCGTTGGCCCCGCCGGCGATCGTGTAGGCCCGCGCGTACAGGTGGGCGTCCTGCCACCAGCCGTCGGCCCACACCCCCGGGTCGCCCTCGGCGAGCAGCCCGTCCGTGGCCTGCAACCGCAGGCCGAGGTCCACCAGGTCGTGGTTGAGCTCGCTGAAGAAGATCTTGCCGAGCAGCGCGTCGACGGGCTGCTCCGTCCCGTGGATCATCCGCGACTGAGCAAGGGCGATCATCGCGGCGTTCACCTGTACCCGCGCGGCCAGCTCGCCCACCGCCTGCCGGGTGGCGGAGTCGTCCAGCGCGGGCCGCCCGTCGACCGGCGTCCGCGCCGTGAGCGCCACCAGGTCGTCCAGTACGGCGGACAGTTCGGCACCCCGCGCGGCCACACCGGAACGCTCACGGCCGAGGCTGCTCATCGCGACCCGCCAGCCGCCGTTCACCGGGCCGATCACGTTCGCGACCGGGATGCGCACGCCGTCGAGGAAGACCTCGTTGAAGTCGGTGGTCCCGGTGATCTCGCGCAGCGGCCGCACCTCGACCCCCGGGCTGCGCATGTCCAGCGCGAAGGCCGTGATGCCCTTGTGCTTGGGGGCGTCGCCGTCGGTGCGGGCGAGCAGATAGCCCATGTCGGCGTGCTGGCCGTTGGTCGTCCACACCTTCTGGCCGTCGACGACGTACACCGCGTCGTCGCCCTCGCCCGCGCGGATCGCCCGCGTACGCAGCGCCGCCAGATCGCTGCCCGCCTCCGGTTCGCTGAAGAGCTGGCACCACACGTCCTCGCACGAGCGGACGCGGGGCAGGAAACGTGCCCGCTGCTCATCGGTTCCGAACTCGACCAGGGCCGCCGAGGCCAACGACGCCGCGCCGATCGGCGGCCAGGTGCGGGCGCGGGCGATCTCCTCCGCGACGACGGACGGTTCGAGCGGATGGGCGTCGGGCCGGCCGCCGTACTCGGCGGGCCAGTCGATGCCGAGCAGGCCCGCCTCGTACAGCTTGGCGGTCCACTCCCGGATCGCCGGCATCAGTGCCGCCTCGGGCGCGCGGACACCGGAGTGGCGCTTGACGCCGGGTGCGTGTTCCGCGACGAAGGCCCGCACCTTCCTCCGGAACGCCTCCAGCTCGGGCATGGACTCCAGGCGCATGACAGACGCTCCTTGTGGTCAAGCGGCTCGCTCTGCGGCCGCTGCCCGAAAATGAGTATACTTTAAACCCGGCGCTGGCCCGTCTGTCAGTGCCTGGCATCCGTGGTGAATAGACTGGGGATCCGAAATGTCCCCGCAGAGGAGTTGGCCATGGCGACTGCCGTCGACCGCGAGCCCGCCGACGGCGAGACCGGCGTCCCCGTGGGCAAGCTCGCCGCACAGACCGCGCGGCGTATCGAGGCGTCCGTGATCCGCCGGGGCTGGCCGGTCGGTGAGTCGCTGGGCTCCGAGGTGGACCTGCGGGAGCAACTCGGGGTCAGCCGCGCGGTGTTGCGCGAGGCGGTACGGCTCGTCGAGCACCATCAGGTCGCCCGCATGCGCCGCGGCCCGGGGGGCGGCCTGATCGTCTGCGCCCCCGACGCGGGACCGGCGACCCGGGCCATGGTCATCTACCTCGAGTATGTCGGCACCAGCGTCACCGACCTGCTCCAGGCCCGCCAACTCCTCGAACCGATCGCCGCGGGCCTGGCCGCCGAGCGGATCACCGAGGAGGGCATCGCCACGCTCCGGGCCACCCTCGACTCCGAACTCGCCCACCACGACGACCCGTCGGTGCACTCCCAGGACCCGCTGCACCCGGTGCTCGGCCGGCTGTCGGGCAACCCGGTGCTGCACCTGTTCATCGACGTACTCACCCGCCTCACCGCCCGGTACGCGCACACCTCCCGTCGTATCTCCAAGGCGGAGATGCACGCCGCCAAGGAGGTCTCGCAACGCGAACACCGCGCCGTGGTCGACGCGGTCGTCGCGGACGACGGAGCGCGCGCGCAGTCCGAACTCACCGCCCATCTGGAGTCGGTGGCCGCCTGGATCGTGAAGCACCGGGTGCGCCGCGGCGCACAGCGGATCTCCGGACACGTGGTCGAGCCGGAACTGGTCGAGGGGCCGCGGGCCAAGCTCGCCGAGGTGGTGGCCGCCCGGATCCACGATGACATCGCCGCCCGGGGCTGGCAGACCGGCATGGTCCTCGGCTCGGAAGCGGACCTGCTGGCCCGGTACGAGATCTCCCGGGCCGTGCTCCGGGAAGCCGTACGGCTGCTGGAGTACCACTCGGTGGCCCGGATGCGCCGCGGTCCCGGTGGCGGCCTGGTCGTCACCGAGCCCGAGGCGCAGGCCAGCATCGACACGATGGCGCTCTTCCTGGAGTACCAGGGCGTCACCGCCGACGACCTGCGGATCGTCCGCAACGCCATCGAACTCGGCGTCGTCGCCAGGGTGACGGCCCGGCAGGCGGCGGGCGACCCCAAGGTCGTCGAGCGTCTCGCGAAGGCGGTCCGCTGGGCCACCGAGGGCCCGGCGGACGATGCGCGCAAGGCGGACCTGTTCCACTCCGAACTGGCGGACCTGGCGAACAATCCCGTGCTGTCACTGTTCCTCGCCATCATCACCGAGCTGTTCCGCCGGCACGCGTCCGGCCATGACCGGCCGCTGCCCGGGGACCGGGTGGCCGACGAGGTCCAGCACGTCCATCAGCGCATCCTCGACGCGATCGTGCAGGGCGACACAGGGGTGGCACGGCACCGGATGCGACGGCATTTGGATGCACTCATTCCCTGGTGGCACTGACCGCAGGTCCGATTCTCTGGACCGGGGAAACTAATTACGTATACTCAATAGGGTCCGATCGAAGGAGATTCGATGCGCCGGACCCTGTTCGAGCAGGACCACGAGGACTTCCGCCGCCTGGTCCGCGACTTCATCGCCCGCGAAGTGCTCCCGGTGTACGAGGACTGGCGACGCGCCGGACTCGTCCCCCGTGACCTGTTCACCGCACTGGGCGAGCTGGGCATCATCGGCACGGCCGTCCCCGAGGAGTACGGCGGGGGCGGCCAGGACGACTACCGCTTCAACGTCGTCCTCCAGGAGGAGTGCGCCCGCGCGGGCGTGACCCTCGGCGGTCTGCGGACCCATCTCGACATCGTCGTCCCGTACTTCACGGGCCTCGCGAACGCCGGCCAACGCGCCCGCTGGTTCCCAGGGCTGGCCTCGGGCGACCTGTACACCGCCATCGCGATGAGCGAACCGGACACCGGCTCCGACCTCGCGGGCGTCACGACCCGGGCGGTCCGCGACGGCCAGCACTACGTGCTCAACGGCGCCAAGACCTTCATCACCGGCGGCCACCACGCGGACCTGGTGATCGTCGTGGCCCGCACCGCCACCGACCCCGACGACCGGCGCGCCGGACTGTCCCTGCTGGTGGTGGAGAAGGGCATGCCGGGCTTCACCGTGGGGCGCAAGCTGGAGAAGATCGGCCTCGCCGTCCAGGACACCGTGGAACTGACCTTCGCCGATGTCCGCGTCCCCGTCGCCAACCTCCTCGGTGAGGAAGGCGCCGCCTTCACCCTCCTCGGCCGCAACCTGGCCCAGGAAAGGCTGGCCATCGCCGTCGGTGCCGTCGCCCAGGCCCGCGCCGCGATCGAGATGACGCTCACCTACGTCCGCGACCGGACCGTGTTCGGCAGGCCGGTCGCCCACTTCCAGAACACGAAGTTCGAACTCGCCGCCATGTCAGCCGAGTCGGAGGCCGCCCAGACCCTCCTGGACGCGGCGGTCACGGCGCTGGTCGCCGGCGAGCTGACGCCGGCCGACGCGGCCAGGACCAAGCTGTTCTGCACCGAGACACAGGGCCGTGTGATCGACCGCTGTCTGCAACTGCACGGTGGATACGGCTACATCCTCGAATCCCCGATCGCCCGGCTGTACGCCGACGCCCGGGCCACCCGCATCTACGGCGGCACCAGCGAAGTCCTGAAGACCATCATCAGCAAGTCCCTGGGACTGTGAGGAGCCTGATGTGAACATCGAAGGATCGGCGGCCCTGGTCACCGGGGGCGCCTCCGGCCTCGGCCTGGCCACCGCACGCCGCCTCATCGACCGCGGCGGCCGTGTCGTCCTCGCCGACATCTCCGAGGAGCAGGGCGCCAAGGCGGTCGCCGACCTGGGTGAGGCCGCCCGTTTCGTCCGCGCCGACGTCACCGACGAGGTCTCGGTCACGGCAGCCCTCGACGCCGCGCGGCAGCTCGGCCCGCTGCGCTGTGTCGTGCACTGCGCCGGGCGCGGCGGCGACCGCACCCGCATCATCGATCGCGACCGCACCCCCGGCGGACTCGACACCTTCGCCGAGGTCGTACGGGTCAATCTGATCGGCACCTACAACGTGCTGCGTCTGGCAGCCGCCCGGCTCTCGGGCAACGACGTCGTCGACGGCGACCGCGGGGCCATTGTCCTGACCGCCTCGGTCGCCGCCTTCGACGGCCAGATCGGCCAGACCTCCTACACCGCGGCCAAGGCCGGCGTGCACGGTCTGACCCTCGTTGCCGCCCGTGACCTCGCCAGCTGGCAGATCCGCGTGAACACCATCGCCCCGGGCGTCATGGACACCCCCATGCTGGGCCGGCTGCGCGAGGACATCCGCGACGGCCTCGCGGCGACCGTGCCCCACCCCAAGCGCCTCGGCGACCCCGACGACTTCGCCCGCCTCGCCGTGGAGGCCCTGGAGAACCCCTACCTCAACGGCCAGACGATCCGCCTCGACGGCGCCATCCGCATGGCCCCGCGATGACAGCGGTGGAGACCGACGAGCAGTTCCGCGCCCGCCTACGTGCCTTCCTGACGGAACAGCACCCCGGCCGCCGCCCCAAGGATCCCGCCGAACGCCTGGCATGGCACAAGAAGTGGCTGGCCGCGCTGTACGACGCCGGATACGCCGGGCCGGGCTGGCCGCGCGCGTACGGCGGCATGGACCTCTCCTTCGCCCGCCAGGTCATCTACCAGGAGGAGTACGCCCGAGCCCGGGTCCCCGGCCCCCTGGGCACCGGCCTCGGCATCGCCGCGCCGACCCTCATCAGGTACGGCACCAGCGAGCAGAAGGACCGCTACCTGCGCCCCATGCTGCGCGGCGACACGGTCTGGGCGCAGGGCTACTCCGAGCCGGAGGCGGGCTCGGATCTCCCCGCGCTGCGGACGACGGCACGCCGCGACGGCGCGGAGTACGTGGTCACCGGGCAGAAGGTGTGGAACAGCTCCGCCGACCTCGCCGACATCCTCTTCACGCTCGTACGCACCGGACCGCCCGACTCCCGCCAGGACGGCATCAGTTACCTGCTGATCGACGCCCACGCCCCCGGCGTGACCGTGCGTCCGCTGCGTGACCTGACCGGGGACGCGCACTTCTGCGAGATCTTCTTCGACGGCGTCCGGGTGCCGGTCGCCGACCGGATCGGCGAGGAGAACGGCGGCTGGCCCCTGGTCCGCACCAGCCTCGGCCATGAACGCGCCGCCGGGGCGATGAACCAGGCGGCCCGGTACCGGCGGGTGCTCGACGAGCTGATCGCCCTCGCCCACGAACGCGGTGCCACCGCCGACCCCCTGATCCGCGACCGGCTGGCAGACCTCGAGATCCGGGTGACCATCATGCGGCTCACCGGAATGCGGACCATCGCCGACATCATGGCCAAGGGCGAACCGGGCCCCGCCTCCTCCACGTCCCGGCTCTTCATCGTCACCTTCGAGCAGGAACTCCACGAGTTCGCGGTGGAGTTGCTGGGCCCGTACGGTCTCCTGGGCCGCCGCGACCCGCACGCCGTCCAGCACGGCCGCTGGGTCTGGGGCTTCCTGCGCACCCGAGCCTCGACGATCGGCGCGGGTACGGCGGAGATCCAGCGCAACACCATCGCCGAGCAGGTCCTGGGCCTGCCCCGGGACCCGGAGACGCCGACCATCGGAAGGGCGCGATGAGAGCCGCACGCTGCACGCGGTACGGACCACCGCACGGGCTGCGGGTCGTCGACCTCGACGTGCCCGAACCCGGCCCCGGCGAAGTCCTGGTCCGCGTGCACGCCGCCGCGGTCAACTTCCCCGACGTCCTGCTCGTCGCGAACCGCTACCAGATCACCCCACCCCTGCCGTTCACCCCCGGCAGCGAGTTCGCCGGGGTCGTCGCCGCCGCCGGCCCCGGCGTGACGAGCCCCGCGGTCGGCGCGCCGGTGGCCGGCGCGGTCCTGACGGGCGCGTTCGCCGAGCAGGTCGTCGTACCCGTCGAGGGGCTGCGGCCCGTCCCCGAGGGCCTCGACATGGTCCACGCCGCCGCGTTCCACGTCACGTACGCGACCGCCTACCACTCCCTGGTCACCGTCGGCCGCGGCACGGCGGGGGAGTGGGCGGTGGTCCTCGGGGCCGCCGGCGGGGTCGGCAGCGCGGCCGTCGACATCGCGAACCGGCTCGGGATGCGCGTCGTGGCCGCGGCGTCCAGCCGGGAACGGCTCGCGGTCGCCCGCAAGCTGGGCGCGGAGGCCGGGATCGACTACGTCCACGAGGAGCTGAAGACCCGGATCCGCGAGCTGACCGCCGGTGAGGGCGCCCACCTCGTGGTGGACCCCGTGGGCGGCGACCACGCCGAGGCCGCCCTGCGCGGGTTGCGACGGGGCGGCCGGTTCGTGACCGTGGGGTACGCCGACGGGACGATCCCCCGGATCCCGCTCAACCTGGTGCTGCTCAAGGACGCCGTCGTACGGGGCTTCGAGATCCGCATGCTGCGCCGGTACGCACCGGACACGGTGGCCGCAGGCGACCGGGCGCTCGCCCGGATGGTCCGGGACGGGATGCGCCCGCTCGTCTCCCGGGTCCACCCGCTCGCCGAGGTGGCCGCCGCGCTGACCGACGTGGCGGAACGCCGCACCACCGGCAAGGTGGTCATCGACATGACGAGCGGGTCATGAACTCCGCTCAGAACGTGGGTAGTTGTGGGCGCCGCTTGACGTAGCCGCCGGCGTCCACCCGCATCTGCATCCCGGTGACGTACTTCGACTCGTCCGACACCAGGAAGAGCACCATGTCGGCGATGTTCTCCGGCTCGACGTAGGGGACGCCGAACCCGGTCGTCGCGGGGAAGGAGGGCAACGCGTCCTCGCGGGTGGGGTTCTCCAGGTCGGGCCGGAAGGACCGGTACATGAGGTCGCTGTTGAGCATGTCCGTGTTGACGTTGGTCGGGTGCAGGGCGTTGACCCGGATCTGCCGGGACGCGAGCACGGTCGCCAGGTCGTGCACGAACGCCGCGACCTGGCGCTTGGCGAACGAATAGCCCAGCCCGCCGGGCCCGTTGGCCGGGTTGTCGACGGTCGCCGGTATCAGTCCGGCGATCGATCCGGTCGCGACGATCGAGGCACCGTCGGGCAGATGGGGCAGGGCGGCGTCGACGGCGTGGACCACTCCGTTGAAGTCGACGGTGACGGCGTCGAGGAAGGCCTGCGCGCTCTGCCCGGGCCCCAGCGGGCAGATGCCGGCCTGGGCGACGACCGCGTCGAGGCGCCCCAGTTCGGCCACGCCGTCGGCCACGGCGGCCTTGAGCGCTGCCGGGTCCCGCACGTCGGCTGTGCAGGCCACGATGCGCCGGCCGAGCTTCTCGACCTGCCGAACGGTCTCCTCCAGGTCCGCCTCGGTGGCCAGAGGGTAGCCGTTGGTGGCGATGTCCGCGCACAGATCCACGGCGATGATGTCAGCTCCCTCGGTGGCGAGCCGGATCGCCTGGGCCCGGCCCTGGCCGCGCGCGGCCCCGGTGATGAAGACGACCTTGTCCTGCACTCGACCCATGGGGTCTCCTTCCGTCGAATAAAAGAGTAGCCTCAATGGGGGAGTTGGGGTCGGGGCTCCCGCTCAGCGAGACCCGATCAGTGCACACAATCCGCCCGGTGTTAGAGAGTTCCGAGACCGAGGGAGCCCAGCATGCCGTTGCAGCCGTGGATGAAGTTGCTGTCGACCGACGACCATCTGATCGAGCCCCCGCGGCTGTGGTCGGACCGCCTCCCGGCACGGTTCCGGGACACCGGTCCGCGCATAGTGGAGCAGCCGCGGGGAGAGGGGCAGGCGCCGGCCGAGGTGTGGGTGTACGAGGACCGGGTCCACCCGTACATCGGCCTGAACGCCGTAGCGGGCAAGAAGCCCGAGGAGTTCGGCCTGGAACCGACGCGCTACGACGAGATGATCCCGGGCTGCTACGACCCGAAGGCCCGCATCCGGGACATGGACCTCGACGGGGTGTGGGGAGCCCTCTGCTTCCCGTCGTTCCCGGGGTTCGCGGGCACGGTCTTCCTGGACGGGCAGGACCGTGAGCTGGCCCGGCTGTGCGTCCAGGCCTGGAACGACTTCGTGCTGGACGAATGGTGCGCCACCGCACCGGGCCGGCTCATCCCCCTGGTGATCCTGCCCCTGTGGGACGTCGAGGCCTGTGTCGCCGAGATCCACCGCACCGCCGCCAAGGGCGCCAAGGCGATCTCCTTCCCGGAGAACCCGGTGCCACGAGGCCTGCCCTCCTTCCACACCGACCACTGGGACCCGGTGTTCTCGGCGGCCGAGGAGGCCGGACTCCCGCTGTGCCTTCACTTCGGCACCTCGGGCAAGCCGCCGAAGACGGCCGAGGACGCCCCGTTCGCCGTGACGATCGCCCTGTTCGGCTGCAACGCCATGTACGCCACCGCCGACCTGCTGTTCTCCCCGGTGCTGCACAAGCACCCGAAGCTGAGGATCGGTCTGTCCGAGGGCGGGATCGGCTGGATCCCGTACCTCCTGGAACGCAGCGACGGCACCTGGGAGCGGCACCGCTTCTACCAGAACGTCAACCAGAGCGTGCGGCCCTCGGAACTGTTCCACAAACACTTCCACGGGTGCTTCATCGACGACCGGTTCGGCGTCGAGAACCGCCACCATGTCGGCGTCGACAAGATCACCTGGGAGTGCGACTACCCCCACTCCGACTCCTACTGGCCCAGGAGCCGCGCCTACGCGGCAGAGGTCCTGGCCGACGTGCCCGACGAAGAGGTGCATCAGATCGTGGAGTTGAACGCCCGCCGCCTGTACAACCTGCCCGCATGAGCCGCGTCCCGGAGTCCGAGCGCTCCGACTGGACCGACCTCGACCTGCTCACCCGCGAGGAGGCTCACGGCCGTCTGGTCGCGGAGATCGCCGAGACGGACGTACGACTGGCCGGACTCGGCGAGAGCGAGTCCGCCGCGGCCGAGCGTGAACTCCTGCGCTCCCGGCTGCGCGCCCTGCGCGAGGCCGCCGAGGACCTGATCGACCAGCCGCGGAAGGACTGAGGCAGCCATGGGACGGGTGGAGGGAAAGGTCGCGCTCATCACGGGAGCGGCCCGCGGCCAGGGTCGCTCGCACGCCGTACGACTGGCGGAGGAAGGCGCGGACGTCGTCGTCACCGACGTCTGCCACGACATCAGCGCCGAGCTGCCGTACCCGCTCGCGACCAGGGAACAGCTCGACGAGACGGCCGAGTTGGTCAGGAAGACCGGCCGGCGGTGCGTCGCCGTACGAGCCGACGTCCGGTCGGTGGCCGAGATGCGCGCCGCCGTCGACACGGCACGTGAGGAGTTCGGGCGGCTCGACGTGGTCGTGGCCAACGCCGGTGTCATGAGCATCGGCGCCGCCTGGGAGCTGTCCGAGGAGGCCTGGGACGTCACCGTCGACGTCAACCTCAAGGGCGCCTGGAACACCGCGCGGGCCGCGATCCCCTGGATGATCGAGGCGGGGGAGGGCGGCTCGATCATCATCACCAGCTCCGCCGCCGGCCTGCGCGGTCATGTGCCGTACGCCCACTACGTGGCCGCCAAGCACGGCGTGGTGGGCCTGATGAAGGCCCTGTCCAACGAACTCGCCCCGCACCGCATCCGGGTGAACACCGTGCACCCCACCGGGGTGAGCGACACGGGCATCACCGTCGGTGTGCCGGTCGAGGAACTCGCCGCACGCGAGCCGCTGTTCGCCCTCGCGGCCATGAACCCGCTGGCCCCCTACGTCGAGCCCCGGGACGTGTCCAACGCCGTCCTCTTCCTCGCCTCGGACGAGGCCCGGTACGTCACGGGGCTGCAGTTCACCGTGGACGCGGGGTCGACCAACAAGCCGTAGAACGGAGTGGATCGAATGAAGATCACGATCGACACGTCCTCGTGCTCCGGGCACGCCCGGTGCGCGGCGGCCGCCGCCGGACTCTTCCGGCTGGACGACGACGGCTACGCGCTGCCGTTGGACGGCGAGGTGCCCCGGGGTCTCGAAGAGGCCGCCCGCGACGGCGAGCGGGCCTGCCCGGAACGGGCGATCACCGTCGAGTGACCCGGCGCGGACAGGACTGAGCCCCACGGTCCCTGGCCGTGGGGCTCAGTCGTCTCTCGCCCGCCGGGGCTCAGCCGGCCGGCTGCGGCGGCGGCGTGAAGTGGTGGCCCCAGAACGCGCCGTCCGTGATCTCGTAGACGGGCACCGGCTCGGGCACCTTCAGGCCGTTCCAGCCGAACTCGACCGCGTAGTTCTCCGGCGACCAGACATAGAACGACACCATGTGGTCGTTGGTGTGCTTGCCGAGCGAGTGCATCATCGGCACCTCGTACGTGGCGGCCCGGTCCAGAGCCCGCCCCACATCGTCCAGGGCGGCGCCCTCGACCATGAAGTGCAGCAGCCGCCCGGAACCCGGCATCGGGGTGACGCCGAGGGTGTGGTGGCGGGGGTTGCAGCCCATGAACCAGGTCGTGCCGCCGGGCGAGCGCATGGTGTTGCGCTCGATGAAGCCGAGGACGTTCACATAGAAGTCGAACGTCGACCGCGCGTCCTCGGCCGAGATGATGGCGTGCCCGAAGCCCATGTCGCCCGTGACGAACTTCGAGACCAGCGGTGTCTGGACCGGCACATGGTCGAGGGTCGTGCCGTAGAACAGTTCGACCGGGTTGCCGCCCGGGTCGTTGAACTTGACGAAGCCCGTGACCTTCCGCTCCGCCGCCTCGGCCTCGGTGCCGGCCGTCACCTTGATCCCGGCCTTCTCGACGTCCGCGACCAGGTTCGCCAGCTCCCGCTCGTCGAGGACCTCGAAGCCCAGCGCCGTCATCGTGGGCTGGGCGCCCGGGGAGACCACGATTCGGGCCGGATAGTCGTCCATGCGGAAGGACAGCGACTCGGAGTCGCCGCCCTCGACCGGCATCAGGCCGAGGAAGTCGGCACCGAAGGTCTTCCACTTGCCGAGGTCGTTGGACTCCAGACGCAGGTACCCGAGTGAGCGCACACCCATCAGGCCCTCCCCTCACATCACATTCGGTCAGGTCCGGGGCGGCCCGTCGGGGCCCCGGTATCGGTACGTCCGTGACGGTAGACAGCCCGCGGTGCCCGCGGCCGGGACCGTCCCACTGATCGGGAGGCCGGCCGCGACCGCCACCTGGTGGGTGCCACGGTGAGCGTCATGACACTCAGCTACGAGGACACCCTGCGCGAACTCCCCACCGACGATGGCACGTTGCGCTATCACGAGGCCGGTGACGGACCGCCGTTGCTCCTGCTGCACGGGTCAGGGCCGGGCGTCACCGGCTGGCGCAACTACCAGCACAACCTGCCCGTGTTCGCCGAGCACTTCCGCTGCCTGGCCCTGGAGTTCCCCGGCTTCGGAGTGAGCGACCCGACCGCCGAGAGCCCGATGGCGGCGGCCCCCAAGGCCGTGCTGCGCTTCCTGGAGGGCCTCGGCCTGGAGCGCGTCGACGTGATCGGCAACTCCATGGGCGGCTTCGTCGCGGTGGGGCTCGCGGTCGCCCACAAGGACCTCTTCCGCCGGGTCGTGACCATCGGCGGCGTGGGACGCAACCTCCTCTCCCCGGCGCCCAGCGAAGGCCTCAACCTGCTCGTGGAGTTCGCCGAGAACCCCACCCGGGAGAACCTCGTCCAGTGGCTGCGCTCGATGGTCCATGACCCTGCCCTGCTCACCGAGGAGCTCATCGAGCAGCGCTGGGCGAGCGCGACCGAGCCGGAGACACTGGAGGCGTCCCGCCGGATCTACGGCCGCCAGGCCATGGCCGCCATCCAGGCCGCCCAGGCCCAGTCCGACCAGCCCGTGTGGGCCGCGCTGCACAAGGTCACCGCGCCCACCCTGCTGACCTGGGGCCGGGACGACCGGGTCACCCCGCTGGAGAACGCGCTCCTTCCGCTGCGGACCATTCCCCGGGCCGAACTGCATGTGCTGCCCGACTGCGGGCACTGGGCCATGATCGAGCAGAAGCAGGCCTGGGAGAGCGCGGTGCTGGCCTTCCTGACCCGGCCGGAGGCCGACTGAGTGCCGACGGCGGGAGCAGCCGACACGTGGGGGACGACGACATGGCGAGACCCGTGGAAGTACGGCGACCGGCCACCCCCGCGTCGAGCGGCCAGGCCGTTCGCCGGGTCCGCATCCTGCGCGCCGCCGCCGAACTCGGCGCACGCGAGGGGCTGGCCAGGGTGCAGATGCACGACGTGGCCAAGGGGGCCGGCGTCGCCATCGCCACGCTCTACCGGTACTTCCCCTCCAAGCCCTATCTGTTCCTCTCGGTCCTCGAGTGGCACATCGAGCAGTTCCTCGGAGACGGCGCCACCGGCCCGGTACCCCAGGAGGCGACGGACCCCGCGACCGAGGTCGCCGAGACACTCGTCGCGCTCAGCGGGAAGCTGCTCGGCAGCCCCCTGCTGGCTTCGGCGGTGGCGCTGTCGTCGTTCACGGAGTACGCGAGTGCCGTGCCCACCCGCTTCGACATCGTCGCGCGGCCGCTGGGACAACGGCTCCTGTGCCTGCTCGGGAGCCGCGCCGACACGGAGACCGCACACAGCAGGGTGCGGCTGCTCGTCTACAGCTGGTGGGGGCTGTTCGTGGCCATGCTGACCGAGGAGATCTCCACAGCGGAGGGTGAGGCGGCCCTACGGCTGGCCGCGCGGCTGATCGCGGCGCGATAGCGCACGGCACAGTGCCCGGGACACGTCACCTGCCGTGTCCCGGGCACTCGTGTGGGTCAGTCCGTCGCCTCGGTCATGTCCAGCACGGCGAGATACCCGAACACGAGACTGGAACCGATGGGTGTGCCCGCGCCCGGGTACACGCGCCCCGACATCGCGGCCGCGGTGTTCCCGGTCGCGTACAACCCGTCGATCGGCCGCCCGTCCGAGCGCAGCACGCGCGCGTGGGTGTCGATCCGCAGGCCGCCCTTGGTGCCGATGTCGGAGGGGACGATGGTGGCCGCGTAGAACGGCGGTTCGTCGATGGGGAGCAGCAGCGGGTTCGGCCACCCGGGGGCCGGGGTGGCGGGGAAGTTCTGCCGGGGGTCGGCCGGGAAGGGCACGATGTGGTGGAACATCTGGTCCCATGGCGTCTCACCACGGTGGAACCGCTCGTCGACGCCGGTCGGGGCGTACGTGTTGAACTCCTCGACGGTCCGCCGCAGCGCGTCGAACGGCACGCCGATGAGGCGGGCCAGTTCCTCCAGGGTGTCCGCCTTCTTCAGAGCGCCCGAGGCCAGCCACTCGTCGAGCGCCGGTGTGGCCGGCGGGAAGCCGATGCCGTCCCGGTCCAACTGCCGCTGGTCGAACACCCAGTGCGCCGGGATGTGGCTGACACCGGTCCCGTGGTGCAGCCGTACGATCTCGTGCGCGGCCTGGTCGTAGGGCCGCGTCTCGTTGACGAAGCGCTCGCCGGCGCCGTTGACCCAGATGCCGCCCCGGGTGCCGGTGTGGAAGAGGGGCAGACCGTCCGGGTGGACGAGCCCCGGCACGAACCAGGCCTCGTCCAGCAGGTCGGTGTCCGCGCCCACGGCGATGCCCGCCCGCAGGGCGTCGCCGGTGTTGGCCGGGGCGCCGTCGGACCACTCCCCGGTGAGCGGGGGCTGGTACTTCTCGCGCAGCTCACGGTCGTGCTCGAAGCCGCCGGCGGCGAGCAGGACGCCACGCCGGGCCCGGATCCTGGTCCGCTCGCCGTCGCTGACGACCTCGACCCCCGCGATCCTGCCGTGCTCCACGATCAGGCTCTCCAGGGCGGTGTTCAGCCGGAGTTCGCCGTGGCCCGTCTCCAGGAACGCCGACAGGGCCCGGCCGATGAGCGCACGGCCGCCGCTGAGCACGGGTCCCTCGTCGAAGCCGAACCGCTCGGTGGGCAGGGACTCGCGCAGGAGTGCTCTGCGCTCCTTGAGCTCCGCGGCCTCGACGGGGGGCGGGAAGACGGTGTGGCCCGTGGGGGAGGCCCCCTGTGTCGACGCGTAGTAGTCCGGAACGGGGCCGTGGACGAAGGACTGGAACCACGTGTTCTGTTCCAGCTCGTCGATGAGCCGGGGCCCGGCGGCCAGGTAGGCGTCCTGGAGCGCCTCCCGGGACGGGTCGTCGACGGCGCTGCGCAGATACGTCCGTACCTGCTCGACGTCGTCCCCGAGGCCGGCCCGGGTCAGCGGCGCGGACCCGGGGAACCACAAGCCTGCGCCGGAGTACGCCACGGTGCCGCCGACCCGGTCGGTCTTCTCGACGACGAGCGTGCGCAGGCCGCGCGAGGCCGCCACGTACGCCCCGACCAGACCTCCGCCCGACCCCACGACGATCACGTCGTAGGCATCCTCGTTGCTGCTCATCCGAACCTCCTCATGAGTGCCGACGTTCTTGGTGGGGGGTGTGCGGGACCGCGGTCGCAGGTGGGGACGTCGGGCAGAGGCGCGCCGGCGGCCATGCGGCAGTTCGCCCGACGAAGGTAATGAGCCCCGCCCGCCCCGCTGTTGGGTCATCTCGCTGAGCGAGACCGCCCGGACGGCGTTCCGGTCCCGGTGAGCGGAACGCTCGCCGTTGCCGCGCCTCGCGCCCGCTCAGGCTGGGGGCAGGCACGAGCCAGAGGATGCGAATGACAGACGTTTGGGAACCGACAGCCGTCGCGGACCGGGAGACCGCCGTGGCCGAGGCCGCCGCCCGGCTCATCCGTGCGGCCGAGGACCACAAGCCCTGCACGCCCGTACGCGACCTGCTCGGCGCGAGGGACATCAGCCTCGCGTACGCCGTTCAACGGCGGGTCATCGACGGGCGGATCGCGGCCGGAGCGCGGGTCGTCGGCCGCAAGATCGGGCTGACGTCGGCGTCGGTGCAGCGTCAAGTGGGGGTGGACCGGCCCGACTTCGGCGTCCTGCTGGACGACATGGACGTCAGCGGACTGCCGGCCGTGCCCAGCGGCCGGCTGCTCCAGCCCAGGGTCGAGGCGGAGATCGCCTTCGTTCTCGCCGAGGACCTCGACGAGGACGGACTCGATATCGAACGGGTCGGCTCGGCGGTCGGGTACGCGGTGGCCGCGCTGGAGATCGTGGACAGCCGGGTGACGGACTGGGACATCGCGATCACGGACACGGTCGCCGACAACGCCTCCAGCGGACTCTTCGTCCTCGGGCAACGGCGGGTCCCTCTCACCGAGTTCACGCCCCGGGACGCGACCATGCGGCTGTACGCCGATGGCGAGCTCGCCTCCGAGGGCGACGGCGCCGCCTGTCTTGGCGATCCGCTCGCCGCGCTGCTGTGGCTGGCCCGCACGGCCCGGGAGTTCGGCGACCCGTTGCGCGCCGGACAGGTCGTGCTGTCCGGCGCCCTGGGCCCGCTCGTCCCCACCCCGCCAGGCATCACCGTACGGGCCGAGATGTCGGGCCTGGGACCGGTGACCGCGACCTTCTCGACCGAGGAACACACAGGATGACGAAGACCAAGGTGGCCGTGATCGGCTCCGGCAACATCGGCACCGACCTGATGATCAAGGTCATGCGCCTGTCCGAGACCCTGGAGATGGCCGCGATGGTGGGCATCGACCCGGACTCGGACGGTCTGGCGCGCGCCGCCCGCCTGAAGGTGCCCACCACCCATGAGGGAGTGGACGGCCTGATCGGGATGGACGGCTTCGACGACATCGAGATCGTCTTCGACGCCACGTCGGCGAAGGCGCACATCGAGAACGCGAAGAAGCTCGCCCCCTACGGCAAACGACTGGTCGACCTCACCCCGGCGGCCCTGGGACCGTACGTGGTACCGACGGTGAACCTGGACGAACAGCTGGCCGACGCCGGTGTGGCTGTCGACAACTTCAACATGGTCACCTGCGGCGGTCAGGCGACCATTCCGATCGTCCACGCGGTCAGCAGGGTCACCCCCGTGCCCTACGCCGAGATCGTCGCCTCGATCTCCTCCCGGTCCGCCGGACCCGGCACGCGGGCCAACATCGACGAGTTCACCGAGACCACGTCCGGCGCGATCGAGAAGGTGGGCGGGGCCCGGCGGGGCAAGGCGATCATCGTGCTCAATCCGGCGGAACCTCCGCTGATCATGCGTGACACGGTGTACTGCCTGATCGGCGACGCGGACCAGGACGCGGTCCGGACCTCCGTCGAGGAGACGGTCGCGGCGGTGGCCGAGTACGTTCCCGGCTATCGGCTCAAGCAGCAGGTGCAGTTCACCCCGGTCCCCGCCGAGGACCCCGTCCACACGCTGCTGCCCGACGACGTCCCCAAGAGGCCGACCACCAAGGTCTCGGTGTTCCTCGAAGTGGAGGGCGCCGCGCACTACCTGCCCGCCTATGCGGGGAACCTCGACATCATGACCTCGGCCGCGTTGCGCGTCGCCGAGCGCATCGCCCGGCGGACGACCCCTGAGGTGACCAAGTGACGCGCAGGCTCTATGTACAGGACGTCACCCTCCGGGACGGCATGCACGCCATCCGGCACCGGATCACGCCCGAGTTCGTGTCCCGGATCTCCGCGGCCCTCGACCGGGCGGGTGTGGACGCGATCGAGGTCGCCCACGGCGACGGCCTGGCCGGCGGCAGCCTCAACTACGGGCCGGGCAGCAACACCGACTGGGAGTGGATCGAGGCGGCCGCGGACGCCATCGACCGTGCGGTCCTGACCTCCCTGCTGCTGCCGGGCATCGGCACCATCGCGGAGCTCAAGCGGGCCTACGCCCTCGGTGTGCGCTCCGTACGCATCGCCACCCACTGCACCGAGGCGGACGTGGCCGCCCAGCACATCTCCACCGCCCGCGAACTCGGCATGGACGTCTCGGGGTTCTTGATGATGGCCCACATGGCGCCCCCGGAAGCCCTCGCCCGACAGGCGAAACTGATGGAGACCTACGGCGCGCACTGTGTCTACGTCACCGACTCCGGCGGCCGGCTGACCATGGACGGTGTGCGCGACCGCATCCGCGCCTACCGGGACGTCCTGGACCCGGCCACCCAGATCGGCATCCACGCGCACGAGAACCTCTCCCTGTCCGTCGCCAACTCCGTGGTGGCCGTGGAGGAGGGGGTGACCCGGGTCGACGCCTCGCTCGCCGGGCAGGGCGCGGGCGCCGGCAACTGCCCCATCGAGCCGTTCGTCGCCGTCGCCAACCTCCTGGGCTGGAAGCACGACTGCGATCTGTTCGCCCTCCAGGACGCCGCCGAGGACCTGGTCCGCCCGCTCCAGGACAGGCCGGTGCGGGTGGACCGGGAGACGCTCACGCTCGGCTACGCGGGCGCCTACTCCAGCTTCCTGCGCCATGCCGAGACCGCGGCCGAGCAGTACGGTCTCGACGCCCGCACCATCCTGGAGGAGGTCGGCCGGCGTGGGCTGGTCGGCGGGCAGGAGGACATGATCGTGGACATCGCACTGGACCTCACCGCCCGCGGCTGATCCCGAAAGAGACGTACCGCTGCCCGGAACCGCTCTTCCGGGCAGCGGTACATTTTTGTGCCACCAGTCAAATAGACCGGTCGTCCCAATTTATTAGGTGCATGACTCTATCTCTGCGGCCCATGCCATTGATACCTTGACGCAGGCGCCGAACTAGAATTGATTTCAGTTTGAGCAGAGAGGCACCGACGATGACGTCTGCCCTTCGCCTGAGCACGCGATCGTCCGAGGCCGACGGGCCCGCGCTGCCTCCGTCGATGATGGAGCGCGTGACGTTGATCATGGACCTTTTCGAAAGTCCACAGACGCACCTGACACTGGAGGCCGTCTCCCGCCTCACGCACCTTCCGCGCTCGACCACCCATCGGATCCTCGACCAACTGGTCCGCCTGGACTGGCTGCGGCACACGGTGGCCGGATACACCCTGGGCACCCGTGCGCTGGGCCTCGGGGGGCGCGAGATCGGCCACAGCGCACTGCGCGCCGCCGCCGCACCGCATCTGCTGGACCTCGCGGTGCGCACCAGGATGGTCGTGCACCTGGCCGTGCTCGACGGGCCGGAGGTCTACTACCTGGACAAGGTGGGAGGCCGGGCTGCCGTGGACATACCGTCGCGGGTCGGCGGACGGGCGATCGCCCACTGCACGGGCCTCGGCAAGGCCATGCTCGCCTGGCTCAGCGCGGAGGAGATCGACGCGCGGTACACGCAGGCGATCGAGCGCCGCACCCATCACAGCATCGGCAGTCTCGACCAACTCCACCGTGAACTCGGCCTCGTGCGCCGCCGCAACGGCCTGGCGATCGACCGGGGGGAGTGCTTCCCCCATCTCGGCTGCGTGGGGCTCGCCCTGCGCGGGCCGGACGGGCCCGTCGGGGCGATCTCCGTGGTCGGCGACGGCCGTTCCTCCCTGGAGTTCGTGGCCCCGCTGGTGGTCAACGCGGTGCGGGCCGTCTCCGAGGACCTCTTCGGCGCCTCGGCGTCGTACCGCCGCGAAGTGCCTGACGTCTCCGCATAGTGCGAAGCCGCCCCAGTGAGGACTGGGGCGGCTTCGCACGGTCCCGTGTCTCGTCAGCCGGCCGGCCGAGGTGTGGTCACCATGCTGTCCAGCCCCCGTCCACGGTGACGGTCGTACCGGTCACGAAGCGTGAGGCGTCCGAGGCGAGGAACACCGCGGCCCCGCCCAGCTCCTCGACACTGCCCACCCTGCCCAGGGGAGTGCCCTTCACGATCCGCTCGCCCCAGCGGCTGTCCAGCAGGCCCGAGCTGAGGTCCGTACGGAAGTACCCGGGCGCGAGGGAGTTGACCCGCACCCCGCGGTCCGCCCACTCGACCGCGAGGGCCTTGGTGAGCGCCTCGACACCGCCCTTGCTGGCGGCGTACGCCGCGATGCGCTCGAAGCCCGTGCTCGCGTGCACCGACGAGACGTTGACGATCGAGCCGAAGCCCTGTTCCAGCATGACCTTGCCGGCCTCGCGGCAGCAGGAGAAGGTGCCCTGGAGGTTGATGTCGAGCACCCGCCGGAAGTCCTCGTCGGTGACGAACTCGCTGCGGGTGAAGTGCGGGCTGATGCCCGCGCAGTTGACGACGGCGTCCAGCCGCCCGGTCGCCCGGGTGATCCGCCCCACCGTCGTGCGGACGGCGTCCGGGTCGGCGACCGAACCGGGCAGCACCAGTACCTTGCCGCCGTGCGCGGCGAGTTCGGCCTCCAGGCTCTCCAGGTCGGCGCCCGTGCGGGCGGTCACCGCCACGTCCGCCCCGGCCTGGGACAGGGCGACCGCGATCGCCCGGCCCAGGCCCTTGCCCGCACCGGTCACCCAGGCGGTTCTGCCGTCGAGGCGCAGGTCGGTGTTGACGTCGGCCATGGCTCAGCCCTCCATGGGGATGTCACGCAGGGTCCGCTTGAGGACCTTGCCCGAAGGGGTACGGGGCAGTTCGTCGACGACCTCGAAGCGGACCGGCACCTTGAACTTGGCCAGCCGCTCCAGACAGAACGCGCGCAGTTCATCGGCTCCCGCGCTCGTTCCCGGCCGGAACACCACGAAGGCCCGCGGGACCTCGCCCCAGCGGGGGTGGACCAGGCCGACCACGGAGGCTTCCAGGACGGCGGGGTGTTCGTAGAGGACGCGCTCGACCTCGGGTGTGGCGATGTTCTCGCCGCCGGAGACGATCATGTCCTTCTTGCGGTCGTCGATGTAGAGGAAGCCGTCCTCGTCGAGGTGACCGATGTCGCCGGTGTGGAACCAGCCGTCCCTGAGGGCGGCGGCCGTGGCCTTCTCGTCGCGCCAGTAGCCCGCGAAGACCTTCGGGCCGCGCAGCGTGATCTCGCCCAGTTCGCCGGCCGGGACTTCTCTGTCCGCGTCGTCGACGATCCGCACGCGCGTGTGCGGCACGGGGCGGCCGACCGAACCCAGCTTGGACAGCGCGTGTTCCCGGTCCAGGAAGGTGTCGCCGGAGACGGTCTCGGTGAGGCCGTAGGCGTCGGCGAACCAGGCGTTGGGGAAGGCGTTCATGATGCGCCGCAGGACCGGTTCCGGTGTCTTCTCGCCGCCGCCCAGGATGAAGCGGACGGACGCGGTGTCGTACGAGGCCCGGTCCGGGACCTCCAGCACCGCGTTGACCATCGCGGGCGCGAGCCACGCGTTGGTGACGCGGTGCTCCTGGATCGCGCTCAGGGCGCCCACCGGGTCGAACTTCCGCTGGAGGACCACGCCGCCGCCCGCGTAGAGGACGCCGAGGGCCGGCATGTCCAGGCCGCCCACGTGGTAGAGCGGGCCGCAGACCAGCGTGGTGTCGGCTGCGGTCAGACCGAAGTGGACGATGTGGGCCAGGTTCTTCGCCTGCACGTTCCCGTACGTGATGCGCACACCCTTGGGCCGTGAGGTGGTGCCCGAGGTGTACATCAGGCGCTGGAGGTCGTCGGGGCCGACGTCCACCGGCTCCACCCGGGCGCCGTGATGCCGGTCCAGGAGGGCCTCGTAGTCGGTCCACCCGTCGGGCAGGGGCTCGCCCTCCACCAGGATCCGGTGCTCCAGCTCCGGCAGCTTCCCCGCGATGCGGTCCGCGGCGCGTTCGAACTCCGGCTCGGTGACGATGACCTTCGCCTGGGCGTCGCCCACGATGTACGCCCATTCCTCTTCGGACAGGCGGTAGTTCAGCGGCAGGAACACCGCGCCGACGCGATTGACGGCGTAGACGAGTTCCAGGAACTCGGGCCGGTTGTAGAGCAGCAGGGCCACGACGTCGCCGCGTCCGACGCCCAGCTCCGACAGACCGGCGGCCAGCCGGTTCACCCGCTCATGCAGGGCGCGCACGGTCAGACGGCGCTCGTCCTGTGTCACGGCCACGGCGTCGGGCCGCTGGGCCAGGTGGTAATCGAGGATGCTCGAAAAATTGTGCACGGCGACTCTCCGGCTCGGCGGCCGGGATTGTCCCGACCGGTCGGTTGCCCGCTACCAAGATTTAGTGTACCTCTTGGTCTATAAAACGCTGAGCCGCACTTTACGACGGAGCCCACCGGCCGACAACCATCCGGGCGGGCCGAGTCGCTTCCCCCACCGAGGAGGGCCCCCTTGCCTCGCATCCGCCTGGAAGCCGACGGACCCGTCGTCACCGTCCGCCTCGACCATCCACCGATGAACGCCTTCGACACCGCCCAGCGCGGCGAGCTGGCCTCCGCCGTGCGCGACCTCGCGGACGACCGCGGGGTGCGCGCCGTGGTGCTGTACGGCGGCGAGCGCCTCTTCGCCGCGGGGGCGGACGTCAAAGCGCTCGCCGCGATGGGCCCCGAGGAGGTGCGGGGCTGGAACCGGGCGCTCCAGCGGACCTTCGACGACGTCGCCCGGCTGCCCGTACCGGTGATCGCCGCGGTCACCGGATACGCGCTGGGTGGCGGCCTGGAACTGGCTCTCGCCGCCGACTACCGAGTGGCGGCCGACGACGCGGTCCTGGGGCAGCCTGAGGTGCGGCTCGGCATCATCCCGGGCTCCGGCGGCACGCAGCGGCTGACCCGGCTGATCGGACCGTCCCGGGCCAAGAACCTGCTGATGACCGGCCGTCGGGTCGCCGCCGGCGAAGCGCTGCGCCTCGGGCTGGTCGACGAGGTCGTGCCTGCGGACGAGGTGTACGAGGCCGCCCTTCGGTATGCCCGGCGGCTCGCCGACGGGCCCGCCGCGGCGCTGGAGGCCATCAAGGAGGCCGTCGACCACGGCGGCGACACGGGCCTCTCCGCCGGCCTGGCCCTCGAACGCGCCCTGTTCACCGGGGTGTTCGGCACCGCCGACGCCGCCACCGGCCTCCGGTCCTTCCTCGATCACGGCCCTGGCAAGGCCCGCTTCGAGGGCCCCGCGCGGGACAACTAGGCGCGCGGGACAGCGGTACGACACGAAAGGGTGGAGCAGATGAAGGCGCTGCGCTGGCACGGTGCCCGTGACCTGCGGCTGGAGGAGGTACCGGACCCGCCGGAACCCGGGCCGCACGAAGCCGTGATCGATGTGGCCTGGTGTGGGGTCTGCGGCACGGACCTGCACGAGTTCACCGAGGGCCCGCACATGATCCGCGACGATCCGCACCCGCTGACCGGTGCCCGTCCGCCCCTCGCCCTGGGCCACGAACTGAGCGGCACGGTAAGGGCGTTGGGCGTCGAGGTGCCCGGGATCGCGGTGGGGGACCGGGTGACGGCCGACCCCGTGTGGCGGTGCGGCGTCTGCTTCTGGTGCACCCGCGGTGAGTACCACATCTGCCCGAAGAGCGGCTCGGTCGGCCTCGCCTCGCCCGGTGCCTTCGCCGACCGGGTCACCGTGCCGATCGCGGGACTGACCCGGCTGCCCGACAACGTGAGCGACGAGATGGCGGCCGTCGCCGAGCCGCTCGCGGTGGGCCTGCACGCCGTCACCCGGGCCGGTGTCCGGCCCGGCGACAACGTCCTGGTCGTCGGCGGTGGCCCCATCGGCTTCGCCGTCGTCCTCGCCGCCCGCCTCGCCGGGGCCGCCGGGCTCTATGTGGGCGAACCCCTTGAGGAGCGCCGGGACAAGCTCCTCGGCCTCGGGGTCACTGAGGCCTTCGACCCGCGCGAGAGTGACGTGCGCCGCGAGGTGTTCCTGCGGACCGGCCGCATCGGCCCGGACGTCGTCATCGACGCGACCGGTGTCCCCGCGCTCGCGGCCCAGGCGGTGGCCACCGTCCGGCGGGGCGGAAAGGTCGTGCTCGCCGGGGTCGGGCACGGCAGTGTCTCGTTCGACATGGGCCAACTCGTCTTCTACGAGCGGTCCGTGGTCGGCACGCTCGGCTACAACTTCGACATCCCCCGGGTGATCGACCTGATGAGCACCGGGCGCCTGGACGCCTCACCCCTGATCACCGGACGTTTCTCGCTCTCGGAAGGAGCCGGGGTCTTCGCGGACCTGGCGGCCGACCGCGCACGGCACCTGAAGGTGCTGCTGACCCCGAAGGGATAAGTGACATGGATTTCGACCTGCCTGAGGAGACGCGGGACCTGCAGGACATGGTCCGCGAGTTCGCGGCCAAGGAGATCACCCCGAACGCGGCCGAGTGGTCGGAGAACGAGGTGTTCCCGACGCACATCTTCACCAAGCTCGGCGACCTCGGCCTGATGGGCATGCTGGTGCCCGAGGAGTACGGGGGTGCGGGCTCCGACACCGTCTCCTACGTGGCCGTGATGGAGGAACTCGGGGCCGCCGACCAGTCGGTGGCCTCCTCCTGGAACGCGCATTCCACCATCGCCACCCTGCCGCTGCTCACCTACGGCACCGAGGCGCAGAAGCAGCGCTGGCTGGCCCCGCTCGCCCGGGGCGAGGCCATCGGGGCGTTCGGGCTGACCGAGCCCGGCGCCGGGTCCGACGCGGCGGGCATCACCACCACCGCCCAGCGCCGGGACGGCGGTTGGGTGCTCAACGGCACCAAGATGTTCATCACCAACGCCGGCACCGACATCAGCCAGGGCGTCACCCTGCTGGCCACCACGGGCAGGGACGAGGACGGGCGGAAACGGTTCGCCACCTTCTACGTCCCGACCGGCACCCCCGGCTACGGCTGCGGGGCGAAGCTGAAGAAGCTCGGCTGGCACGCCATGGACACCCGGGAACTCGTCTTCGACGACTGCTGGATCCCCGACGACCATCTCATCGGCGAGGAGGGGGGCGGGCTGCGCCAGTTCCTCTCCGTCCTGGACAAGGGCCGCATCAGCGTGGCGGCTCTCGGCATGTCCCTGGCGAAGGCGGCGCTCGCACTGGCCGTCAAACACGCCACCGAGCGGCACCAGTTCGGTCGGCCGCTGTCGTCCTTCCAGGCGGTGGCGCACAAGATCGCTGACATCGGCACGGAGTTCGAGGCGGCCCGCTGGATGGTCTACCGCGCCGCCTGGCTCGCCGACCAGGGCCGCCCGTACAGCAAGGAGGCGGCCATGGCGAAGCTGTACGCCTCCGAGGTCGCCCACCGCGCCGCCTCCCAGGCGGTGCAGATCCACGGCGGCTACGGCTATGTGCGGGAGTCGGAGATCTCGCGGTTCTACGCCGACGCCAAGATCCTGGAGATCGGCGAAGGGACGAACGAGATCCAGCGTGACGTCATCGCGCGGGCGCTGGTGAAGCAGGTCTGAGCGGCGAAGGGGCCCGCGGGGTACGCCGCGGGCCCCGGAGTCAACTCGCCAGTGAGACCGGTGGCCACGGGGCCTCGGGATCGAGCGGCAGACGGGGGTGGGCGCGCTTGAACGCCTTCGCCGCCTCTTCCACGTCCGGCAGGGTGGCGCCGGGTGCGCCGAACCCGAGCAGCAGGGTGTGGCAGTACTCCCGCGACAGCCGGGCGGCGTCCCACCGGCCCCCTGGCTTCGCCCACTGATAGGTGTGGTTGTGCAGGTTGAGGAACTGCAGCGTGACCAGGCGGGGATCGGTCGCGCGGCAGTCGCCCTGCTCGATCGCCTCCGTGAGCAGACTCGTGACCACCCGCTCGAACGCGGCGCGCTGGTCCAGCAGGGCCCTGAGCGGGACGCCGGTGAGGTTGCGGTAGTCGTGCTCGTACACCCGGATGTGGTCCAGCCTGCGGAAGATGATCGTGAGCAGCGACTCCGAGAGCAGACGGAGCCGGACCAGCGGCGGGGATTCGAGCGCGGCGATCTCCCGGGCCCGGGAGAGCAGGGGGGTCATTACCCGGGACTGGATCTCGATCAGCAGGTTCTCCTTCGAGTCGATGTAGTAGTACAGCGCCCCCTTGGCGAGCCCGACCGCACGGCCCAGATCGTTGACGGAGGTCGCCGCGTAGCCCTGGCGCGCGAACAGCTCCGCGGCGGTGTCGATGATCTTCTGGCGTCTGACCTCGAAGCCAGGTCCGTGGCCCGGTGGTCTGGGCATTGTTTTTCTCCCCGCCCGATAAGCCGATGTGTCAGCGCGTTGTGGCCTTTTTCTCGTTGTGCTGCAATCAGTTTGCTAGACCAGACGGTACATTAAAAGTACGACTCAGGCGGTGCGGCGATGTGCCGACCGCGCGAGCATTGCGAGGACGCGCATGACGACTGAGGCACCGCAGCAGATCCCGACCGGATCCGGGCACGCGGACCAGCTCCTGGAGATGTACCGGCGGATGCGTCGCATCCGACGGTTCGAGGAGCGGGCGTCCGAGTTGTACAAGGCGACGGAGATTCCCGGCTTCCTTCATCTGTCGATCGGTCAGGAGGCCTCCGCCGTGGGCGCGTGCTGGCCGCTCGGCCCGAGCGACGGCATCACCTCCACCCACCGTGGCCACGGCCATGTGCTGGCGAAGGGCCTGGACTCGGCGTCGATGATGGCCGAGCTGATGGGCAAGGAGGCCGGCACCTGCCACGGACGGGGCGGCTCGATGCACATCGCCGACCCGGGTCTCGGCATCTACGGCGCCAACGGCATCGTCGGCGCCGGACTGCCGATCGCCGCCGGGGTGGCGACCGCGGCGAAACTCCGCGAAGCGGGCGACGTCGTCGTGGCGTTCTTCGGGGACGGCGCGGTCGCCCAGGGGATGTTCCACGAGGCCGTCAACCTGGCCGCCGTATGGGATCTGCCGGTCGTCTTCCTGTGCGAGAACAACCACTACTCGGAGTTCTCGCCCGCCGCCGAGCAGCACCGGGCCGGCCTGTCCGCCCGGGCGGCGGGATACGGCATCGGGTACGCGCACGTCGACGGCAACGACGTGCTCGCGATGGCCGGGATGATGACCGACGTGGTGGCGCGGTTGCGGGCGGGCGGCGGCCCGGTGCTGGTCGAGGCGGAAACCTACCGCTGGCACGGCCACTACGAGGGCGACCCCGAGCGGTACCGCGCCCCCGAGGAGGTCGCCGCCGCCAAGGAGCGCGACCCGCTGGTCATCGCCCGACGGCACCTGGCCGACGCGGGCGTCCCGGCCGCGCTCGCCGACGCCGTCGACGAGGAGATCGACAAGGAGATCGAGGCGGCGGTCCACTGGGCCAGGAGCCTGCCCGAGCCCGCCCCGGAGACGCTGTACGACTTCGTCTCCGCTCCCCGTCCCGCCCTCCCCGAGCCCGCGACTCCCGCCGCCGGCGGTGAGATCTTCCGCTCCATGGACGCCGTACGACTGGCCCTGGAGCACGAGTTGACGGCCGATCCGTCCGTGTTCGTCGCCGGTATCGACGTCGGCGCGGGCGGCAATGTCTTCGGCCTCACCCGGGGGCTCGCGCAGGCGTTTCCGGGCCGGGTGCGGGACACGCCGATCAGTGAGAGCGCGATCCTCGGTACGGCGGTGGGGGCGGCCATGGCCGGGATGAAGCCGGTCGTCGAGATCATGTACATGGACTTCATCGGCGTAGCCCTGGACATGCTGCTCAACCAGGCCGCCAAGCTGCGCTTCATGACCGGCGGACGGGCGTCCATGCCGCTCGTGGTGCGCACCCAGTTCGGCGCGGGGCGTTCCTCCGGCAGCCAGCACTCGCAGAGCCTGGAGGCGCTGCTCGCCCACATCCCCGGGCTGACCGTCGTGATGCCGTCCAACCCGGCCGACACCTACGGCCTGCTGCGAGCGGCCATCCAGGACCCCAACCCGGTGGTGTTCATCGAGAACCGTCTCCAGTACGGGTTCAAGGGTCCCAAGCCGCCGTCCGACCACACGGTCCCGCTCGGCAAGGCGAAGGTGGTTCGCGAGGGCACCGACGTCACGCTCGTCTCCTGGTCGCGGATGGTGCAAGACGCCCTGGCCGCCGCCGAGGTGCTGGCCGCGGACGGCGTGAGCGTGGAGGTCGTCGACCTGCGCACCATCGCCCCGCTGGACCGGGAGACGGTGCTCGCCTCCCTCGCCAAGACCAACCGCCTGGTCATCGCGCACGAGGCCGTACGGGACTTCGGCGTCGGCGCCGAACTGTCCGCTCTCGCTGTCGACGAGGGCTTCTGGCACCTGGACGCACCTGTCACCCGGGTCGCGGCGCCCCCGGTTCCCGCCCCGTACGCGCCCTCCCTGGAACGGGTGTGGCTGCCCTCGCGCGACACCATCGCCGACACGCTGCGCCGCATCGCGGCGGTGTGACCCCCCGGTGGGCGCGCCCGAGGAGCGCGCCCACCGCACGCGGCGCCCTATGACGAAGAGATGCCCCAGGACCTGGTCCTGGGGCATCCTCTGTGTGGTTCCGCCGCCGGCCCGCGTGATCGGCAGGACCCTTCCGGGCCGGCGGCGGGTCCGGTCCCGCCCGTCCGTCAGACGGTCGCGACCGGAGTGAGCGGGCTGCCCTGGGTGCCGGGCAGGTTCAGCGGGGGAGCGGTGAGCAGGAAGCGGCTGCGGTTGTGCTCGCGCAGCCAGGCCGCCAGGTCGTGCAGGTACCACAGCTCGCCCATCGGGACACCGAGCTTGAACAGGCACAGGTGGTGCAGCGGAAGCAGCGTGTGCGGGCCCTGGGCCTGGGTGACGCCCACGCCCTCGATCGCGTAGTTGTCCGAGGCGATCGCGGAGATCTGCGACTCGGCGATCCATTCGAGCAGTTTCGGGTCGTCCGCGTCGAGGTAGGCCGCGGTCTGGTGGATCGCCACGGGGTCGGGGTTCTTCTGCCAGGCGAGGATCTGGGTGGCGAAGCCCGTGTGCAGCAGGAGGATGTCGCCGGGCTCGACCACGACGTTGTCCGCCGCCATGATCTCCTGAAGCTGCTGGAAGTTGACCGCCTGATAGCCGGTGCCCAGGTGGTGGGCGATGTCGATGAGGACACCGCGGCCCTGGACGCCGTGCTGCGCCATGTGCTCCAGGCCGAGGTGGCGGGCGAAGCTGAGGCTCCCGCTGCCGTCGCCCTTGGCGTCGTCCTCCGGTCCGACGAGGTCGGCGCCGGGCCGGTAGCCGTTGTAGTAGACCGCCTCGGCGACGCCGTCGCCGTCGGCGTCGAACTCGGCGCCCTGGTGGGCGAGGGCGTCCCACTGGGTCGAGTACTGCAGCCACAGGGTGACCACGTCGTCCGACCACACGTCGATCAGGTCGGGCGAGAAGTGCTCGCTCGCCTTGATGTTGTAGAAGACGTCCTGCTTGTGCTGGAGGTCCTCGGTGGGCCGCAGGATCGGCGGGTAGCGGCGCTGGTTCAGCGAGGTGCCGCCCGGATAGTCGAGCGGCAGGCTCAGGCTGAAGGTGACCCCGTGCTCGACCTCCCGCACTCCCTGAAGGACCTTCTCGGCCGTGAGCAGGTTGATACGCCCCAGCTCGTCGTCCTCACCGAAGTCGCCCCAGGTCGAACCCGGCGGCCGCTGCTTCCAACGCTTCGTCACGATAAACGCCTCCTTAGACGACGGTCCCCGTCGACAGTCGTCCGCATGCTATTTCTAATGTACCGCTCGGTCAACAAGTCTGACTGCTTGAGATTTGGGCCTTCATATTACCCGCCCAGATCAATAGACTGAGCGGTCGAAACACCTACCACTTGGAGAGACGATGAGCGAATCCACACAGGCGTGGGTCGCGGCGGGCGTGCGCGCCGTGATCGGAGCACACACCCAGGCCCAGGACGCCGGCCGCACCGACGAGATCGTCGCGCTGTACACGTCCGACGCGGTGCTGGAGCTGCCGGGGACCGACCCCATCCAAGGCCACGACGCGCTGCGTGCCGCCTTCAAGGGGTGGGAGCCGACGCAGCCCCAGCTGCACCTGGTGACGAACACGGTCGTGACCTCCGCCGACCTCGACGAGGCAACGGCGGCGAGCGACGTGGCCTTCCTCCAGCGCGGTGAGTCGGGCTGGAGCGTGCAGGTCACCGGGCACTACGACGACACACTGCGCCGGGTCGACGGCACCTGGCTGCTGTCGCGCCGCACGACGACGTACCAGGTCTGACCGTCCGCCGCCCCTTCCACCTTGGAGTGAGATGAGCACCACTTCCTTCGACGCCCAGGCCGATGCCGAAGCCGCGGTCGCGGCCGGTGTGCTGGCCGCCATCGGCGCCTACGCGCAGGCCCTGGACTCCGGTCACACGGACGACATCGCCGAGCTGTTCACCCCCGACGGCGTCGCCGAGATCGCCGGCGTCGCCACCTTCGAGGGTCGGGACGCGATCCGCGAGGGCTACGCCGCCTTCGCCCCCGCGCAGCCGCAGCTGCACCTGACGGCCAACACGGTCGTCACCGCGGTCTCCGAGGACGAGGCCACGGCCGTGAGCAACCTCGCCTTCTTCCAGCGGGGCGAGGCGGGGTGGGCGGTGCAGCTGGTCGGTCGCTACGACGACACGCTGCTCCGCCACGACGGTGTGTGGAGGTTCCGGCGCAGGATCACCACGTTCCTGCCGTAACGGGCCGCCGAAACACGGAACGTCCGTACCGCTCCCGCGGTACGGACGTTCCGTGCGGTCAGGCCGTGGCCGGTTCGTCGGTGCTGTCCTGCGCCTTGGAGAAGGCGAAGGCCGGGAAGTCGTTCTCGACCGACTCCTTGATCAGCTCCTGGAGCTTCCAGCGTCCCAGCGGGTTCAGCAGCTGCTTGACCGCCTTGCCGGGGATGTTCGCGCCGTAGAAGTAGCTGCTCTTGTTGAAGGAGAGCTGGGCCTCGCTCGCGTTGACGAGGTCCGTCCACTCCTGCTCGGCGGCGGCCGTCACCTCGACGACCGCATGGCCGTGGTCGCGGGCGTGGACGAGCAGGTCCATGACGTAGTCGACCTGGTCGCCGGAGTAGCGCGGGTTGTTGCCGAGGGCGCCGTGCGGGCCGCCGGGGAAGTACAGGTTGGGGAACCCGGCGGTGACGACGCCCAGGTAGGTGGAGGGGCCGTCCGCCCAGTACTCCTTCAGTGGGAGACCCTGCCGGCCCCGCACTCCGAGCCGGTTGAGGGCCCCGGTGCCGAAGTCGTAGCCGGTCGCCCAGATGATGATGTCGAAGTCCTGGTGACCCTCGGAGGTCTCGATCCCGGTCTCGGTGATCCGCACGATCGGCGTCTCGTTGATGTCGACGAGCTCGACGGTGGGCTTGTTGTACGCCTCGTAGTAGCCGGTGCCGAACGGAGGGCGGCGGCCGCCGTAGCCGTGGCCCTTGGGGATCAGCTTCTCCGCCGTCGCCGGGTCCTTGACGATGGAGCGGATCTTGGCGGCGATGAACGCGCAGAACTCCTCGTTGACCGTGGGGTTCGTGGTCATGTCGTAGTAGTGCTCGGAGAGCTTGGTGAAGCCGGGGCTGTTCCACTTCTGCTCGTAGAACTCCTGGCGTTGCTCCGGGGTGTCCTCCAGGCCCGACCGCATGGTGATCTGGTGGAGGAAGCCGCTGGGCGAGGTGTTGAGGGTGTCCCGGATGGACTCGAAACTCCCCTTGAGGTCGGCCTGTTCCTCGGGGGTGATGGGCCGGTTGTTGAGCGGCGTCAGCCAGTCGGCCACCTTCTGGTACACCGTCAGCTGCGCGACCTCGTCGGCGATCGCGGGCACGATCTGGACGCCGCTGGAGCCGGTGCCGATCTGGGCCACCCGCTTGCCGGCGAAGTCCACGGGCGTCTTGGGCCAGCGGCCGGTGTGATGCTGTTCGCCGCGGAACTCCTCGCGGCCGGGGATGTCGGGGACGAACGGTACGGAGAGGATGCCGGTGGCGGCGGCGACGTGGCGCGCCCGGTGCTCGGTGCCGTCCTCGGTGCGCACCGTCCAGGTGCCGGAGGTCTCGTCCCACACGGCCGAGGCCACCTTCGCGCCGAACACGATGTGCCGGCGCAGGTCGAACCGGTCGACCACGTAGTTGAAGTACCGCTCGATCTCGGGCTGGCCGGCGAACTGCTCCGACCACTCCCACTCCTCCCACAGTTCCTTGGAGAACAGGTAGCCGTAGGTGTAGCTCTCGGAGTCGAAGCGCGCTTCGGGGTAACGGTTCCAGTACCAGGTGCCGCCGACGCCGCTGCCCGCCTCCAGGAGGCGTACCGAGAATCCGGCGTCCTGGGCCCGGTAGAGCTGGTAGATGCCGGTGACGCCGGCTCCGATGACCAGCACGTCGACAAGGCCGCCGTGGTTATTGAGGCCCTGGTCCGCCGGGCCGGCCTTCGTGGTTTCGCTCATGTGCTCTCCCGCGTGAGCCTGGATTGTTAAGTCGACCGGTCAGTCGAATAATGAGGCTGAGAGTAGAGGAGAGGTCGGATTCGTTCAATGGATGCGAATCTCATCCGAGACATTGATTGTACCGACCGTCTGGTCTAACTTTCGCTCAGGGACGCGACGACGCGCAACGGGAGTCAGCCATGAGTGACAGAAGTGTCGAAGAAGCCACTGATCTGCGGGCCGCGGGCTGGAAGGCCATGCGGGCCGCCCTGCCGGGCGTGTTCCCCGAGCAGGACATCGACCTGCGGGACGGCCGCCTCGGGGAGGACCTCGTGGACATCGGCCTCACCAGCGTGTGGGGGGCGCTGTGGGGCCGCGAAGGACTCGCCCCGCGTGACCGCAGCCTGGTCACCCTCGGCATCCTCATCGCCCTCGGCGCGGAGACGGAACTCAAGACCCACGTCCGCATCGCGCTGACGAACGGGCTGACCCAGGACGAGATCGCCGAGGTCATCTACCACTCCAGCGGCTACACCGGGTTCCCGCGCGCGGTCGCGGCCCGCACCGCCGCACGCGAGGCCCTGGAGAGCTGACCACCGCCACCGGCCGGGGTGTCAGCCGCCGGTACCCGGTCGGGGTTTCAGTCGCCGGCACCCGCACACCACGAGCACACGAGGAGCACACATGTCACTGCAGGGAAAGGTCGCGGTCGTCACGGGCGGCGCGCGGGGCATCGGACGCGGGATCGCGACCGTCCTCGCGGCGAAGGGGGCCGCGGTGGCGGTCTGGGACCTGAACACCGAGGGCGCCGAGAAGACCGTCGCCGAGATCCACGAGGCAGGCGGCAAGGCCATCGCGGTGGGTGGTGACGCCGCCGACGCCGCGGCCGTGGCACGCTCCGCCGCACGCACCCGCGACGAACTCGGGCCCGTCACGATCCTCGTCAACAACGCCGGGACGACCGCCTACGAACCCTTCACCAGCATCAGCGAGGCGGCCTGGGACCGCATGATCGGGATCAATCTCAAGGGCCCGTTCCTGGTCACCCAGCAGCTCATCCCCGACATGATCGAGGCGGGCTGGGGCCGCATCGTCAACATCTCCTCGTCGTCCGCCCAGACCGGCGCACCCGCCATGGCGCACTACGCCTCCTCGAAGGGCGGCGTCATCGGCCTCACCAGAGCGCTGGCGCTCGAATACATAGGCCAGGGCATCACCGTGAACCACGTCCCACCGGGGTTCATCGACACCCCGCTGGTGCGCCAGGGCCCCGTCGACGTGGACGCCGCCGCGGCCACCATGCCCATGAAGCGGGCCGGCTCACCGGCGGACATCGCCCACGCGGTCGCCTACCTCGCCTCCGAGGAAGCCGGCTATGTGACCGGCCAGACGATCAGCGTCAACGGCGGCCGCTACTTCTACTGACCCCCGCCCGCCACGCACCGAACCACGCACCAACGCCCCACTGGAGCCGAGCATGAGCATCGAGGACGACGTCAGGGCCCCCGCCCACGTCCTGGTAGTGGGCGCCTCCGCGTCCGGACTGACCACCGCGGAGGCCCTGCGCCGCAAGGGCTACGAAGGCCGCATCACGGTCCTCGGCGACGAGCCGCACGCGCCCTACGACCGCCCGCCGCTGTCCAAGCAGGTGCTCTCCGGGGCCTGGGAACCGGACCGCGCCGCCCTGCGCACACAGGACATGCTCGACGCTCTGGACGCGGAGTTCGTCCTCGGCGACCCGGCGGTCTCCCTGGACACCGCGACCCGGACGGTGCGCACCGGCTCCGGACGTGAGCTGCGCGCCGACGCCGTCGTGATCGCCACGGGAGTACGGCCGCGGACCCTGCCCGGCCAGGAGGGCCTGTCCGGCGTACACGTCCTGCGCACCGTCGACGACTCCCTGACCCTGCGCAAGGAACTGCTCGGCGCCTCTCGCGTCGTGGTCGTCGGCGAAGGCGTGCTCGGCTCCGAGATCGCCGCCACCGCCCGCACCCTCGGCCTGGACGTCACCCTCACCGGCCCGCTGGCGGCGCCGATGGCCCTCCAGGTCGGACCGCTGGTCTCCGGCGCCCTGGGCGAGCTCCACACCGAACGCGGGGTACGGCTGCGGCTGGGCAGCGGTGTCGAGGGATTCACCTCCGAGGCGGGGCGGGTCACGGGGGTACGGCTGACGAGCGGGGAGGAGCTGCCGGCCGATGTCGTGGTGGTCGCCATCGGTGCCGTCCCGACCACCGCCTGGCTCGCGGACAGCGGCCTCGAACTCGACAACGGTGTGGTCTGCGACTCCCGCTGCCGCGCCGAGGAGGGCATCTACGCCGTGGGCGACGTGGCCCGCTGGCACCACGAGCACCTCGGCCGGCTCATCCGCCTGGAGAACCGGACCAACGTCACCGAACAGGCCGCCGCCGTCGCGGCGGGCATCCTCGGCGACGAGCAGCCCTACACCCCGTTGCCCTACTTCTGGACCGACCAGTTCGACGCCAAGCTCCAGGTCCACGGCTTCCTGCCGACCGGCGCCGAAGTGGACATCGTGGAAGGGGAGTTGGCCGCACGACGCTTCGTCGCCCGGTACCGCAGCGAGGGCCGCGTCACCGGTGTCCTCGGCTGGAACATGCCCAAGCAGACGCGGCTGCGCCGCCAGGAGATCCTCGACGACCTCGCCGTCGCCCCCTGAGCCCCTTTCGCCCCCACCCCGTCACCACCAGGAGAAGCACCATGAAGATCGTCATCGACGAGGACAAGTGCGTAGCCGCAGGACAGTGCGTGGCCGCCGCCATGGACGTGTTCGACCAGCGCGAGGACGACGGCATCGTCGTCCTGCTCGACCCGAACCCGCCGGCCGAACTGGCCGACGACGTCCGCAACGCCGCCGCGGTGTGCCCCGCTCTGGCCATCCGTATCGAGGAATAGCCGTCTCGAACCTCACTCCTTCCCCCCACCCCATCACCGAAGGACGACCATGGCTGAGGGATCCGTCCGGCAGACCGCCGACGAGAGCACGTACTTCTACCAGGACGACCGGGACGCCAAGTGCCCGTTCGCCCCACCGCCGGGTCTGCGCGCCCTCAACGAGGAGGGGCCCGTCTCCAGGGCCCGCATCTGGGACGGCAGCACCCCCTGGCTCGTGACCGGGCACGCGGCGCAGCGGGCCGTCCTGTCCGACCCCCGGGTCAGCTCGGACGACAAACGGCCGGGCTTCCCGTACCCGAACAAGGCCATGGCGGAGACCGCCCATCACCACCCGCTCACGATCTTCAACGCGGACGGCGCCGACCACACGCGGATCCGCCGCATGATGACCCGGCCGTTCACCCGCCCCCGGATGGAGGCGCTGCGGCCGGACATCCAGCGATTCACCGACGAGCTCATCGACAAGATGCTCGCCGGCCCCAAGCCGGTGGACCTGGTGACGGCGCTGTCGCTGCCGCTGCCCTCACTCATGATCTGCGCACTGCTCGGAGTGCCCTACGAGGACCACGACTTCTTCCAGGAGCACGCCTCCTTCGCCACCCGCAGCGACAAGACGGCCGAGCAGCAGAACGCGGCCAACCAGGCGCTGGGCGGCTATCTGGCCGGGCTGCTCCAGAAGAAGATGGAGGAGCCCGCCGAGGACGTCCTCTCGGACTTCGCCGCGCGGATCCAGGACGGCGATCTCACCCTCCCCGAGGCCACCCTGCTCTCCATGATCCTGCTGATCGCCGGCCACGAGACCAGCGCCAACATGATCACGCTGGGCACCGCCCTGCTACTGGAGAACCCCGACCAGATCGCACGGCTGCGCCAGGTGGAGGACACCCGGGAAGCGGCCGGCGCCGTCGAGGAGATCCTGCGCTATCTGACCGTCGCGACGTTCGGACAACGGCGCATCGCCGCCGAGGACTTCGAGTTCGAGGGCGCGCAGATCAAGGCGGGCGACGGCATCATCGTCCCGCTGCCCGCCGGCAACTGGGACCCGGAGGCCTTCCCGGAGCCCGAGAAGCTCGACCTCACCCGCAAGGCGACACACCACCACGCCTTCGGCTGGGGCATCCACCAGTGCCTGGGCCAGCAACTCGCCCGGATCGAGCTCCAGGTCGTCTACGGCACCCTCTACCGGCGCGTCCCGACCCTGCGCCTCGCGGTCGACCGCGACGAACTCTCGTTCCGGCCGGCCGACGCGCTCGCCTTCGGCATCGGCGAGCTGCCGGTCACCTGGTGACAGGGACGTCCGGCCGTTGAACCGCGGGTCCCTTCCGTACGGGTGGGGCCCGCGTCCGTATCCACACCCGCAGCACAACAGGAGTCAGGCATGAGCGAGTTCAGTTTCGAAGGACGCGTCGCGGTCGTCACCGGCGCCGGCCGGGGGATCGGCCGGGCCCATGCCCGCCTTCTGGCGGCGCGTGGGGCGAAGGTCGTCGTCAACGACCTGGGCGGGTCCATGGAGGGTGACGGCGCGGACGTCAGCCCCGCCCGGAAGGTCGCCGAGGAGATCACCGCGGCGGGCGGTGAGGCGGCGGCCGACACCAACGACGTCTCCACGGCCGCCGGCGGACAGGCCGTCATCGACACCGCGCTCGAGAGCTTCGGCCGCGTCGACATCCTCGTCAACAACGCCGGGATCATCCGATACGCGGGTCTGCCCGACATCGACGTGGAGAACCTGGAGCGCCACCTCGCGGTGCACCTCGTCGGCTCCTTCAACACGCTGCGGGCCGCATGGCCGCACTTCGTGGAGCAGGACTACGGCCGGGTCGTGCTGACGACGTCGAGCGGTGTGCTCGGACTGCCCAACAACCTGTCGTACGCGGCGGCCAAGGGCGGCACGATCGGACTCGCCCGCAGCGCGAAGCTGGCCGGCGAACCGCACAACATCAAGGTCAACCTGATCGCGCCGGCAGCCATGACCCGCATGGGCGGCGGCCCCGAGGAGGAGCCCACCGAGGCCGTCCCCGGCCAGCCCTACATGCCGTCCGACGCGGTCGCGCCGATGGTGGCGTATCTCGCCCACGAGAGCTGCCCCGTCAGCGGGGAGATCTACACGGCCGGCGCCGGCCGCTTCGCGCGCCTCTTCATCGCCTCGACCCCGGGATACGTGCAGCAGGACGGCCCCGCCACCATCGAGGACGTCGCGGCGAACTGGGATGCCGTCAACGACGAGAAGGGCTACTACGTGCCGTCGGATCTGATGGCGTGGTCGGGTGCGTTCCTGCAGCACCAGTTCACGCTGCCCGGGGGTTCCGCGGACGCGTAGGCGGAGCGGCGACACGTGGAGGGGGCGTGTCGCCGTAACGTCGTGGTGTGGAGGGTGATGGACCGGGGCCGGGCGGGACGCCCGGCCTTCGTGCTGTGTGAGCGCAGGGGGCGTGGCACCGGCGCGGGCCGGGGTACGCGCCCGCCGGAACAGGAGACGGCACGGGACCGGCTCCACGCTCCGTCCTCCCCACCCGGAGGGGTGCGAAGGACGAAGCGATCGGAGCCGGTCCCGTGCGAGGGGCGCCGGGGGAGTGCGGGGTCAGACCGCCTGGCCGACCTCGACCTCGTCGAGGCGTTTGTTCCTGGGGATGAGGGCGACGAGCACGGCGCCCACCGCACAGCATCCGACCACCAGCCACAGGCCGTTGGTGAAACCGGAGTCGAGGTAGAACTGAGTGCCGTGCATGATCGCTCCGTGCTGGGCCATCACCACGAACGCCAGCTGGGACACGACGATCTGGGCGACGCCTTGGCCCAGCGTCTGGGCACCGTTGGCCAGGGCCTGTTCCTCGGGGGTGACCGCCTCGATGATCATGATGGGCACGATGGCCATGACCATGCCCGTGCCGAGCCCGGCGATCAGCCCCATGCCCACGATCTGCTGGGCACTGTGGTGCAGTTGGGTGCCGATGCCGTAACCGATGACCGTGAGGGCGGAGCCGGCCCCCAGCAGGACGCGGGCGTCGAGGCGGCGGGCCAGCCAACCGGTGCCGACGGCCGAGACGATGATCATGGCGCTGATGGGGCTGGTGACGATGGCGTTGTGGGTGCCGGACCAGCCCAGCCCCTCGGAGACGCCCGGGATCTTCGGCATCAGGATCAGCATCTGGATCACCACGCCGACGGCGCTGAGCGCACCGGCCGCCACGGACGTGGCCAGCAGCACGGTCCACACCTGGCGGCGCCGGGTCATGGTCAGCGGGAACAGGGGCTCGGCGACGCGCCGCTCGACGAGTACGAAGGCGATCAGCGCAAGTGCCGCCCCGACCATGTACGCCGCGAACTTCCCGCTGCTCCAGCCCCAGCGCGAGCCCTGGCCGACGGCGTAGACGATCGCTGTGATCGCTCCGCCGAGGAGGAGTCCACCGATCCAGTCCATCCGGCCGCCTTTCTCGCGGACCGGACTCTCGGGCACGAGGGTGGCCACCAGGGTGAAGCTCACCGCGGTGCTGATGGCCATGAACCACAGCACGCCGCGGAAGCCGTAGTCGTCCAGGAGCCAGCCTGAGAGGAACGGTCCGCCGAACGCGACCAGTCCGACGCCGCCCGCGAGGATGCCGCTGGCCAGTCCGACCCAGCGGCGCGGGAAGACGTCACGAGTGATGGCGTAGGCCAGGGGCGCGGTGGCCGCGTAGACGCCCGCGATGCCGCGCCCGATCAGCAGGGTGCGGTAGTCGGTGGCGACGGCGGCGATCAGGTCACCGACGAAGCCGAGTCCGGTCGCGACGAGCAGGACCTTCTTCTTGCCGAACAGCGCGGCGGCCTTTACGGCGAACGGCAGGAAGAAGGTGCCGGTCAGCAAGGTCATCAGGGTGAACCACGCGATGTCCGTGGTCCGGAAGTGGATCGCCACCTCGGCCTGTGCGATGCCGGACAAGGCGGCCATCAGGGCGACGAGTTGGACGGTCCATACGAGGGCGACGACCACGAGGACGTTGCGCGTGGTGGAGAGGGATCTTTCCTGGGCCGGCGGAGCGGCGGCTTGTGTCTGGGGCATCGCGGCCTTCCAGGGGAGCGGGGACCGGAGTGCGGCTCTGGTCCAGGGGTGGGGATGCCCGGCGCGACGCCGGGGGTGGGGCTGCCGGAAAGATAGACCCAACGGTCGGTACAATCAATGAAGTGTGCAGAAGGTGAATCCCGTCTCCGGGAAGGTCTCGCTCGCACCGCTGCGACCAGGGGCTTCTTCGCCACCCCCGATGTGTGCCGCAGGCTTTGAGTCCCGCTCAGTGGGACGGCTCGCTTCCCGGCTTCGTGCCGGCGCTCGGTGAAGGTGCCCCGGCGGTGGTGGCCCGGTGGTGATCGGCTTCCGTACATCCAGCACAACCCGGAGGCGCAGGACAGTCCGCAGGCGTTCATCGGTTACGTCCACTGGCTGCGGGGCCAGTTCCCCGACCTTCGTCTGGACATCAAGCGGGCTGTCGCCGAGGGGGACCTGGTGGTCACCCACAGCAACCTGCATCTCAGGCCCGGTGACCGGGGCATGGCCGTCGCGGACTTCTGGCGCCTGGCCGACGGCAAGATCGTCGAGCACTGGGATGTGATCCAGGAAGTGCCCGAGAAGAGCGCCAACGACAACACCATGTTCTGACCGCGACCGGGTCCTCGCCCGGACCGGTCCGTACGACAAGCCGTGTGCCCCACTGCCGGCATCCGCACCACCTGGCCGTGGGGCGCGGCCCCAGGAGCGGGCCCCCCCCCCCGGGGGGGGGCAGGCACACAAAAACCCCCCCCCCCCCAGGTGGGCCCCACACAAAACTTACCGCAACAG
>NZ_JBIUCI010000027.1:94526-112804 GCF_044593635.1 Streptomyces sp. NPDC051913
CCCGCCCCGGCCCCACCCACCGCCCTGCCCCCCCCGCCCGGCCCCCCCCACACCGCGGCGGTGGCCCCCCCACTTGGCCGCCCACCACGGCCAGGTGGTGCGGCATGACACACATCTGCCGCCGCACCGCTTGTTGCCCCCATCAGAAAGGTTCCCGCATGACACACCTTCCCAGCCGCCGCCGTGTGCTCGTCACCGGCGCGGGTGCCGCGCTGACCTTAGGGTCGGCCGCCGCCACAGCCACTCCCGCCGCGGCCTCCGGCAACTCCCCGCGGTCAGTGGGCACTGAGGAGACGCGCACGCTCGACGAGCTCTACCAGGACGCCCTCGCGGAGGGCGGAAAGCTCGTGATCTACGCGGGCGGTGATGGTCTCCTCGCAGGCGGACGGCCTTCGCAGCGGCTTCAAGAGCCGTTTTCCCGGCATCGATCTGACGGTGGTCGTCGACTACAGCAAGTTCCACGACGTCCGCGTGGACAACCAGTTCGCCACGGACACCCTGGTGCCCGACGTCGTGCAGTTGCAGACCGTCCAGGACTTCGTGCGCTGGAAGGAGCAGGGCCGTCTGCTCGCCTACGAGCCGGCCGGATTCTCGAAGGTGTACGCCCCCTTCAAGGACCCGCACGGTGCCTGGGTCGCCGTACAGGTGTCCGCCTTCAGTTTCATGTACGGCCCGGCGGCGGTCGGTTCCGATGTGCCCACCAGCCCGCTCGACCTCGCCGACGCCAAGTGGAAGGGGAAGATAGCCTCCTCCTATCCCCACGACGACGACGCGTCCCTCTACCTCTACTCGCTCTATGTGCGGAAATACGGCTGGGACTGGCTGGCGCGCATGGCTGACCAGGACGTGCGGTTCGCCCGGGGCAGTTTCACCCCGAGGGATGCCGTCACCAGTGGCCAGAAGGCCATCGGCGTGGGCGGCTCCGGCGCGCCCCTGGCCGCCGGACCCGTCAAGTGGGTGCTCCCCGAAGGCGCGACGCCGTTCATGTCCTGGGGGCAGCGGGCCGCGATCCTGAAGCAGGCCAAGAACCCCACGGCGGCCAAGCTTTACCTCAACTGGCGCCTGTCCACCGGGGAGCAGCAAGCCGCCACCAACGGCTGGTCCGTCCGCACGGACGTCACTCCGCCGACTGGGCTGAAGCCCGTCTGGCAGTACCCGAACGGCAATCTCGACGGATTCCCCCGCTTCATGGCCGACCGCGCCGCGGTCGAGCGCTGGAAGCAGACCTTCGCCCTCTACTTCGGAGAGGTCGTGGGAGACCCGTCGCCGGGCTCGCTCGGACTGCATCCGGGGGCCTGACCCCGCGCTCCGGCAGCACCTGGGCAGGCGTCCTCTGCGTCGCCCGCCCAGGTGCTGCGGTTCGCGTCTGCGCCTCTCGCCCGGACGCCCGGGGCGTGGCCCGTCAAGGGGCCCACCTCACGCGCCGTCGGCTGAGACGGGCCCTGCCTGCACGGAGCCCGGGCCCGTCCGGGCGAGGCGGACCATGGCGCGGTAGAGGGCCGTGGGCGCCGGCGCCGCGGGCACCTCGGGGATCGGGGCACCGGGCGTGGCGTAGGAACGGATCATGTGGCCGACGAGGCGGCGCCAGGCGTCGGGGGCGGAGTCGCCGCCCGCGGCGATGACGCCGGCGTTGGCCATCTGCAGGATGACCAGGTCCTCCGGAACGAAGTCCTCGCGCAGGTGTCCGCTGTTGCGGGCGCGGGCGATGAGTTCGAGGAAGGCGTTGTACGACTCGGTGCGACGGGCTTCCAGTGCCTTGGCAGTGGGGAAGGACATGGTCAGCACGTCGGCGAAGCCGCGATCGGCGGCCTGCATGGCGCAGACGGCGTGGATGTAGCCGGTGAAGCCGTGCCAGGGGTCGGGGTCGGCCAGCGCCTCGGCGACGGCGCCGGCGTAGGCGTCCATGCGGTCGGCGAAGACCGCGTTGATGAGCTCCTCGCGGCTGGCGAAGCGTCGGCTCAGCGTGGCTTTGCCGACACCCGCTTCCCGGGCGACCGAGGCCATCGACACACCCAGCCCTTCCGTGGCGAAGAGGCGGCGGGCGGCGGCCAGGATGAGATCACGGTTGCGCTCGGCGTCGGCCCGCAGTCTCGCCTCGGGCTCCTGGCCCGGGCTCCGGTCGGAAGGTGTAGAGGTCATGCCCCCATCCTAGCCAAGTGGAACAACCGGTCCGCTTGTGCTGTTACGCTCGGTGCATGGAACCGGGAAGGCCGGTCCACTTACGGAAAGGCGCTGTGATGCGTGCTGTGACCCTGGACGCTGTTCCGGCCACTCCGGCTGTGACCGAGGTGGACATGCCTCGCCCCGAGGCCGGGGAGCTGCTGGTGAAGGTGGCCGCCGCGTCGGTGAACGGCTTCGACCTCGCCGTCACCGCGGGCTACCTGCAGGGGATGATGGAGCACCGCTTCCCGCTGGTGCTCGGCAAGGACTTCGCCGGCACCGTGGAGGCGCTCGGCGACGGCGTGGAGGGCTTCGCGGTCGGTGACGCGGTCTTCGGTGCCGTGATGAAGCCGTTCCTGGGCACCGGTTCGCTGGCCGAGTACGTGACCGTGTCCGCCGGATACGGCGTCGCCCCGCTCCCGGCGGGCCTGGCGGCGGCGGACGCGGGCGCGCTGGCCGTGGCCGGGGCGACCGCGGTGGACAGCCTGAACGCGGTGGCCCTCGCCGAGGGCGAGACGGTGCTGATCTCGGGCGCCGGAGGCGGGGTGGGGTCGCTGGCCGTGCAGCTCGCCGCGGCCCGCGGTGCGCGGGTGATCGCCACCGCCCGCCCCGGCGCGCAGACCGACTTCGTCAACGGTCTGACCCCCGCCGACGCCGAGGTCCACGTGGTCGACTTCACCGGTGACCTCGAGGCTCAGGTCCGCGCGATAGCCCCGGAGGGCGTGGACGCGGCGCTGCACCTGGCCGGCGACGGACCCCAGCTGGCCGGCCTGCTGCGAGCGGGCGGCCGGATCGCCTCACCCGTCGGTCTGACCCCGGACGCCGTCAAGGACGAGGACGTCATCGTCCACCCGATCATGGCCGACCCCAACGAGTCGACCCTGACCGCACTGGCCGAACAGGCCGCCTCCGGCGCGCTGCGTGTGCCGGTAACCGCGACCTACCCCCTGGAACAGGCCACGGAGGCCTTCACCGCCTTCGCGGGCACCCCCGGCAAGGTCGTCGTCACCCGCTCCTGAAACCCGCCCCCCCCACACGGAAAAGAGTCCCGCATGCCCACCATCGCCATCATCGGCGCAGGCCCCGGCATGGGCCTGGCCATCGCTCGCACCTTCGGCAGCCGCGGCTTCGACGTCGCCCTGCTCTCCCGCACCAAGGAGAAGCTCCAGACCCTGGTCGATCAGCTCGGCCAAGAGGGCATCACCGCCGAGGCGTTCACCGCCGACGTCCTCGACCGGGCCTCCCTGGCCGCTGCTTTGGACGCCGTGAAGGTCCGCTTCGGCGCCATCGACGTACTGGAGTACTCGCCGGCCGCGCACACTCCCGCCGCCGGGCTCACCATGGCCACCCCCTCGGAGGCCACGGTGGAGAATCTGCAGCCGCAGATCGAGTACTACCTCTACGGCGGCATCACGGCCGCCCAGGCAGTCCTGCCCGCGATGCGGGAGTCCGGTGCCGGCACCCTGCTGTTCACCACCGGCGGCGGTTCCCTCGACCCGATCCCCATGCTGGGCAACGTCAACTCGGCCCAGGCAGCCCTGCGCAACTGGGTGCTCAACCTGGACAAGGAGCTGGCCGGCAGCGGTGTGCACGCCGCGCACGTGGCGATCAACGTCTGGATCGGCGGGGGCGGCCCGGAAGGCTTCCCGACGGCCACGCCCGACGAGATCTCCCCCCTGTACTGGGCCCTGCACGAAGACCGCGCCCGCTCCGAGGCCGTCTTCAACGCCTGACCGCGCCCGTCCGCACTGCCCCCGGGAGGGAGCACTGGCTCCTTCCCACCCCGTCCCCTTTACCCAGGAACCTGTACTTGACTTCCTCCCGCGCCTAAAGGCGGGGGATTCCAGCGGTCGCCCGCTGGGGTTCCTGCTTCATCGACGACCGCCCCGTCCGGGAGGACTCCCGTTGAGGTCTTACACCGTCTCCACAGGCAGACGCCGCCAGCCCGGCGGCCAGGATGTTACGTGCCGCGTTCACGTCGCGGTCATGCACCACGCCGCAGTGCCCGCATGGCCACTCGCGGACGTTGAGCGGCAGCTTCCCGGTGACCGTGCCGCAGTTCCCGCAGAGCTTGCTGGAGGGAAACCAGCGGTCGATCACGACGAGTTCACGCCCGTACCAGGCGCACTTGTACTCCAGCATGGACCGCAGGTCCGTCCAGGCCGCATCCGAGATGGCGCGCGCCAGGCGCCCGTTCTTCAGCAGGTTGCGGACGGTCAGGTCCTCGATCACGACCACTTGGTTCTCGTGGACGATGCGCGAGGTCAGTTTGTGCGGGAAGTCGCGGCGCCGGTCGGCGATCCGGGCGTGGATCTTGGCGACCTTGCGCCGGGCTTTCTCCCGGTTAGCGGAGCCCTTCGCCTTGCGCGACAGCTCCCGCTGCGCGCGGGCAAGGCGGGCACGGTCGCGCCGCTCGTGCCAGGGATTGGCCACCTTTTCCCCGGTGGACAAAGTCACCAGCGAGGTGATCCCGGCGTCCAGACCGACCACCGCACTCGTCGCGGGGGCCGCCGTGACGGTGTCCTCGCACAGCAGGGACACAAACCAACGGCCCGCCGCATCCCGGGACACGGTCACCGTAGTCGGCTCCGCACCTTCAGGCAGCGGACGCGACCAGCGGATGTCCAGGGCCTCGGCCATCTTGGCCAGCGTCAGTTTCCCCTCGCGCCAGGTGAAGGCGCTGCGGGTGTACTCGGCCGACGCCCGGGACTTCTTCCGCGACTTGAAGCGCGGATACTGCGCACGCTTGGCGAAGAAGTGGGCGAACGCCGTCTGCAGATGACGCAGCGCCTGCTGCAGCGGAACCGAGGACACCTCCGACAGGAAGGCCAATTCCTCCGTCTTCTTCCACTGCGTGAGCGCGGCCGAGGACTGCACGTAGGAGATCCGGCGCTGCTCGCCGTACCAGGCACGGGTGCGCTCCTCCAGCGCCTTGTTGTAGACGAGACGGACGCAGCCGAACGTGCGCGACAGCTCAGCCGCCTGCTCATCCGTGGGGTAAAAGCGGTACCTGAACGCCCGCTTGACCTGCCGCGCCATACCTCACACCCTATCAACTCCCGTGTGAGCGCCGGGAGTCGGCCGGTGAGCGGTGGGCGCCGGTCCGTACCGGCGGCGAACCGACGCCCCCTGACCGGCTCCGCAGGAGCTTCGTTTCCTCCCCCGCAAGCGGGAGGTACCCCCACCCCGGCCTGAAGGCCGGGGTATCCACGAAGGAAGGCCCCGATGAAGTCCACCCAGCCCAAGGAGAAGCTGGTCGGGCAGCTGCCCTGGACAGCCGACTTCTCGCAGGGCACCGTTCGCTTCATCGGCGTCGTCGAGTTCGCGGCCGGCCTCGGCCTGATCCTGCCCGCGGCCACCGACATCGCCCCCGTGCTCACCCCGCTGGCCGCGACCGGTCTGGCCGTGGTGATGGTGCTGGCCGCGATCACCCACGCCCGCCGCAAGGAACCCGGCGCGATCGCCTTCAACACCGTCCTGCTGATCCTGGCCGTCCTGGTGGCCTGGGGCCGCTTCGGCCCGTACAGCTTCTGACCCCCACCTCGTTTCTGATCCTCACCGCAAGGAACCGTCTGTCATGCGTGTCACCGTCTTCGGCGCGAGCGGCGCCATCGGCCGCCTCGTCGTCCAACAGCTTCTGGACGACGGCCACCAGGTCACCGCCCTGGTCCGCACCCCCGGCAAACTCGCTGTCACCCATGCCGACCTCACGGTCGTCGCCGGGCAGCTGTCCGACTGCGATGCCGTCGAGCAGGCCGTGAGCGGCGCCGACGCGGTGATCAGCGCGCTCGGCCCCTCCCTGAAACGGTCCACGACCGGCACTCAGGTGACCGACGGAACCCGCAGCATCGTGCAGGTCATGGAGAGGCGGCGCGTCCGCCGCTTCATCGGCCTGGCCACGCCTTCGCTGGCCGATCCCCAGGACAAGCCGCACTGGAAGCACAAGGTGCTGCCCGTGCTGGCCGGGCTGATGTTCCCCAACGCGTTGGCCGAGATGAAGGGCATGACGGCGGCCGTCACCGCGTCGGACCTCGACTACACCATCGCGCGCATCACCAACCCCACGCACAAGCCCGCCACCGGACACATCCGCTCCGGCTTCCTCGGCCACGACAGGATCGGCTCCGCCATGACCCGCGCCGACATCGCCGCGTTCCTGGTCTCCCAGCTCACCGACACCCGCTACCGGCGGGCCATGCCCGCCATCAGCAACTGACGCCAGGAATCCGCCATGACCTTCGAGCTGGGTGTGTACTCCTTCGGCAACACGCCACGCCTGTCCGACGGCAGCCACGGTCCCACCGCCCAGGCGTTGCGCGACGTACTGGAGGCCATCAAGCTGGCGGACCAGGTGGGCCTGGACTACTTCGGAGTGGGCGAGCACCACCTGCGGGCCATGCCGCTGTCCTCGCCCACCTCCGTGGTCAACGCCGCCGCGGCGACCACGGACCGGATCAAGCTGGGCACCGCGGTCACCGTCCTGTCGACCGACGACCCGATCCGGGTCTTCCAGCAGCTCGCGACCGCGGCGTCCCTCGCCCCCGGGCGCATCGAACTGGTCGCCGGACGCGGCTCGTCGACGATCACGTTCCCGCTGTTCGACCACGACGAGCACGACTACGACATGCTGTACGCCTCCAAACTCGACCTGCTGATGGCCGTCAACGCCGGTGAGCACCTCACCTGGCACGGACCGCACCGCAGCCGGCCGCTGCGGGACGTCACCGTCTTCCCCCGCCCCGAGGAGCCGCTGAAGATCTGGCTCGGCACGGGCGGCAGCCCGGATTCGGTGCGGCGTGCCGTCGAGCTGGGCCTGCCCATGTTCCTCGGCATCCTCGGTGGCACCCCCGGTCACTGGGCGCAGTACGGCCGCGCCTACCGCCACGCCTGGGCCGCGTCCGGCCACCCCGCCGAGCGGGCCGACATCGCGGTCGCCGTGCACGGATTCGTCGCCGAGACCGACGCCCGGGCCCGGTCGAGGTACCTGGAGTACGAGCACCGGATGATGGCCGAGGGCATGGCCGCCCTGGGCCGCCCCGCCCCCTCGCGCGCCGACCGCGCCGCGCACTACGGCCCGGACGGCATGGTCTTCGTCGGCGGCCCCGACGAGATCGCGGACCGCATCCTCCACCTGCACAGCCTGCTCGGCCACACACGTCAGATCCTTCAGATGGACGTCGGCGGCATGCCTCAGCGCGACGTCCTGCGCGGCATCGAACTGCTCGGCACGAAGGTGCTTCCGCAGATCCGCGTCGAGCTGTCGAGGCAGTGAGCCTCTTCCCCCTGGCGTGTCCGCGGAGGGAAGAGCCGGTGAAGCTCGTCGTGTTCGGGGCGAACGGGCCCACCGGACGCCGGGCCGCTCGGGCGGCGATCGCCGCGGGGTGCGGGCCGTCTCTTGCGGGCTACGGTCGGTCGCGTGCAGCGCGGCGCCGAACGCCTCGGCGGACGCGCACTGGTGAGGTCTGGTCGGCGAGGAGTCCTACCGGGCCGGGCGAGCACCGCCAGGAGGGGGTGGCCGGCCTTCGTGCGGGGGAGGGCGGCTGCTGTTCTCCCTTCCCGCTTCCGTACTTGACCCAGGGCCGGCCGCGGCGATCGGCCACAGGGCCGGCCCGAGACGATGCCGGCCAAGCCCGCTTTGTCAGTGGCGGCTGCAACGCTGGTCGGATGAACGGCGATGAGCAGCTGCTGAACGGCCGCGTCTACGGCGCCGACCACGACGACCCCAACCCGGGCCCGCTCCCGCACCGGACCTATGCCGAACTGGTGGGCGGCCCGCTGGACGGCCTGCTGTTGGACATCCATGGGTGGCGGAGCGAGGACGTCGACGACGGTGTCGCCCTGCCCACCGAGCTGTCGCGGTGGCCCGGCGGACGTGCCCTGTACGACCCGCGCCCCGGCGGCCCGCGCACACCGGGCCCGGGCGTGAGCTGCCGCCTGTACTACTACGGTGACACGCCCTGACCACGGCCCGACTACGAGACCGATCGGGGCCCGGCCACGGCTGGTCTGCGTGTTTGCCGCTCCGTCGGCGGTCGTCAGCTGGTCGGCGGCGGCATCGCCGCTCAGTGCGGGGATGCCGGTCCGCTGCAGCGGGGCCGGCACCGCGCAGGGCACCGTCCTCCTGATCGGCCACGGCGGGCCCACCCCCGCCGGAGAGGGCCCCGCTCCCTACCCACTCACCACCTCACCCGCCGCCAACTGACCGGCGGCCACATCGCAGGATGGACGAACAGCCCGGCTCCCGGTCGGGCTGTTCGTCCTGCGCGCTCAGCAGAGGGGCGTCGGGTCCCGGTCACCGGCGCGGGCCGCCGTCACCCGGCAGCGGGGGCGGGCCGGGCGCTGGTCAGGCCCGGAACCACCAGGGTGAGCCAGCGGGCGCGAGCAGGTGCGGGCAGGTCGACGGGGGCCGTGGCGAACAACAGGTAGATGTCGTCGACCGTGACATCGGGATGGATCTCACCGGCGGCCTGTCCCGCCTTGATGACGGCCTCGACGGCTGCCCCGGCGCGGTCCTCGTCACTGGGGTCACCCGGCTGTGCCCCGAGGGTTCGCGCGGCGGTCTTGACGCCGCGGTCGCTCACCGACGCCTCGATGACGCGGCCGAGGAACGCGCTCAGTTCGTCCAGCGCCCCGGCTCCGGCGGCGACCCGTGCGTACGTGGCTTCCGCGTCGTCGGCGACGCGCGACACATGCTCGGCGACAACGGCCGCGATCAGGTCCGTCTTGGTGGGGAAATGCCGGTACAGCGTGCCGACCGCCACACCCGCCGCGGCGGCGATCTCGTCCATCCCGACCTCGGGGCCGTGCGTGGCGATCTGCTCGCCGGCCGCGGCGAGGATCTTCTTCCGGTTGCGAACCGCGTCGGCGCGCGGCGCCCTGGCCTGGGGCACGGAACTCGCCCACCTCTCTGCTTGCATCAACATGAACCATGGTTCAGGATAGATAGTGAACCGGAGTTCATCTTACTTGCGAAGGATCGCGCCATGCCAACCAAGACCGCTCTCGTCACCGGTGCCTCCTCCGGCATCGGCGAAGCCACGGCCCTCAAGCTCCAGTCGCTCGGCTTCACCGTCTACGGAGCCGCCCGGCGCGTCGACCGGCTGAAGACGCTCGCAGAACACGGCATCCGCCCCCTGGCCATGGATGTCACCGACGAGGCCTCCCTTCAGACCGGCATCGAGAAGATCATTGCCGAGACCGGCCGCATCGACGTGCTCGTCAACAACGCCGGATACGGCTCCTACGGCGCCCTCGAAGACGTCCCGCTGGACGAGGCCCGGTACCAGTTCGAGGTCAACGTCTTCGGCGCGATCCGGCTGGCCCAACTCGCCCTGCCGCACATGCGCGCCCAGCGTTCCGGCACCATCGTGAACATCACTTCGATGGGCGGCAAGATCTACACCCCGCTCGGCGGCTGGTACCACGGCACCAAGTTCGCCCTCGAAGCCCTCAGTGACTGCCTGCGTCTGGAGGCCAAGCCCTTCGGCGTCGACGTCGTCGTCATCGAACCCGGTGGCATCGCCACCGAATGGGGCGCCATCGCCGCCGACAAGCTGGAGAAGTCCGCGACCGGTGGCGCCTACGTCGCCCAGGCCGACGCCGTCGCGTCCTCGCTGCGCTCCGAGGCCAACGCCAAACGCAACTCCCCGCCCTCCGTCATCGCCGGTGAGATCGGCAAGGCGGTCACCGCCCGTCGCCCCAGGACCCGCTACGCCAAGGGCTTCGGCGCCCGTCCCCTCATCGCCTTGCGTCGGCTCCTTCCCGACCGTGCCTTCGACTCGGTCATCACCCGAGCGGTCGGCCTGCCGCGCTGACGCCGGCGAGCGCGCCCAGGCAGGAGTCGTCGGCGGGTCTGGAGAGCCGGCGACGAGGCGATGCGCAGGTTTCGTTCCGCGTCCCACCGGTCGGCCTCGGGGCCGCGGTCAGAACAGCAGAACCGGGCGCCCCCGTACGCCGCCGGTTTCGAAGAGCCGCTGCGCCGCTCCCGCCTGTTCGGCGGGAAACGTCGCCGCGACGCGCAGCGTGAGGACGCCGGACTCGGCCTGGTCGCGCAGTTCCGTCAGGGTCACCGTGTCCTGGAGCCGCCCGTACACGAACGCGGGGCACCAGTGCACGCCACGGTCCGTACTGCCGGTGAACCCCTGAACCGTCGCGATGCGTCCGCCGGCCCGTACTGCCGCGGCCACCGGCTCGTTCATCACCGCGGCGTCGATGACGCCGTCCGTGCCGCCGGGGTGCAGCTCTCGGACTCGTCCGGCGGATCTCGCCCCGCGCAGCAGCATCTGATCGGCACCCAGGCCGAGGACCAGATCCCGGTCCTCCTTCGCCGCGTCGGCGATCACCGTCAGCCCGGCGGCCTTGGCCAGCACACAGCGTCCTCGACCTCGCGGCCCGTCGAGGAGTCTCACCCCAGCGACTGCTCCTGGCCCGGCTGCTGCACCGGTCGCCCGCCCTCCTGCCGATCAGCGGCGCCGGACGCCCGCGGACAGCGGCTGATTCGGCCGCCGCCGCATGGCTCTCCTTGAGCGCCGACGAGCTGGAGACGCTCGATGCCCACACCCACGGCCCCCGTGAAGCGACCGCGTAAGGGGCGGCTGACTGGTTACGGCCGTACACAGCCAGGAACCGGATCGCGCTTTCCGGTTGATAGTGTGAAGCCCATGACCTCCCGGGACCAGAACACCCACGGCACCGGCGGCACGACCGACTCCGCAGGTCCGCCCATGCGCAGTGATGCGGAGCGGAACCGGGGGCGGATCATCGCCGCCGCACGCACCGTGTTCGGACGCGACGGGCTGCACGCGTCCATGGCCTCGGTCGCGCGGGAGGCGGGGGTGGGTATCGCCACGCTGTTCCGGCACTTCCCCGCCAAGGAGGAACTGGCCGCCGCGGTCTTCGCGGACCGTATGGAGGCGTACGCACAGGCCACCACCGAAGCCCTGGCCGATCCGGACCCGTGGGACGGCTTCACCGGCTACGTCCAGGAGGTCTGCACGATGCAGGCCGCCGACCGGGGCTTCGCCGACGTGATGACCATGAGCTTCCCCGGCGCCCCGGTACTGGAAGAACTCCGCGCCCAGGCCTACCAGGGCTTCCTCGAACTCATCAGCCGCGCCAAGGACAGCGGACGCCTGCGCGAGGACTTCACCAGCCGGGACCTCGTCCTGCTCCTCATGGCCAACGCCGGCGTCCTCAGCGCCACCGGCGACGCCGCCCCGGACGCCTGGCGCCGCCTGGTGGCGTGGATGATCCAGTCGTTCCAGGCCCCGGCCCGCGGACCGCTGCCGGACCCACCGGAGGACGAAGCGCTGTACGAGGCCATGCGTCGCGCCAGCCAGAGCATGGGCGCCTCCGAGACCACGAAACGCGGCTGAGCGCCCGGCCGTTGACGAGGTTGGTTGGACTGCCTGGAGGTTGGACGCTCGCCCATCGCGCACCCATCGCGTCGGACCGCAGGCGTTCGCAGTGCTGCTGCCAGGACGAGACGGGGGTGTAGGGCCATGATCCGCGCGCCAGGGGCAGGGTCCACAGGGCCGCGAGCCGCAAGACCCGCCACTAAGGGCCCGATTGTGATCGTTTTTTGCGCCAACAGTGCAGAACGCGGCCGAAATTGTGCGCTCTAAACTTTGAAATGATTACAAGAAGATCACTAAGGTGAGGTCTCGAACCTTCGCACGGATGATCGCTCACACGAGGTGAGTGGCGGTGGAGGCAGAAGGAGTTCGTCACCTTGGCGCTTCACCGTCGACCCAAGCCGCAGAGCCGCACCCGTGTGAGTGTGGTCACCGCGACCGCAGCCGCCGCGGTGGCTCTCACCTCGCAGGCCGCCAACGCGGCGCCCAAGCCCACGAAGACCGAGGTGAAGGCGCAGGTCGACAAGCTCTACGAAGAGACGGAGCGGGCCACCAACCAGTACGACGGGGCCAAGGAGAAGCAGGAGAAACTCCAGAAGGAGATCGGCGCACTCCAGGACGAGGTCGCCCGAGGTCAGGACGACCTCAACGAACTGCGCTCCGGGCTCGGTGCGATGGCGAGCGCCCAGTACCGCTCCGGTGGCATCGACCCCTCCGTCCAGCTGCTCCTCTCCGCCGACCCGGACGACTACCTCGACCAGGCCTCCACGCTCGAGTCGCTGTCCGCGCAGCAGTTGGAGGCGCTGAAGAAGGTCCAGGTGAAGCAGCGCAAGCTGGCCCAGCGGCGCGCCGAGGCCACGGAGAAGCTCAAGGACCTCGCCGACACCCGCACCGAGCTCGGCGAGAAGAAGAAGGAGATCCAGGCCAAACTCGGCAAGGCGCAGCGGCTGCTGAACTCCCTGACCGCCGCCGAGCGGCAGGAGATCGCCGACAGCGAGGAGCGGGCCAGCCGCACCGCCTCGGAACGCGTCGACCTCGGCGGTGAGGTGGCCGCCTCGCCCTACGGCGCCGCCGCCCTGAACGCGGCCGCCTCGCAGATAGGCAAGCCGTACGCGCGCGGCGGCACGGGCCCCAACTCCTACGACTGCTCGGGCCTGACGCAGTGGGCCTACGCGCAGGCCGGTATTCCGATATCCCGTGTCACCTACACGCAGGTCAACGACGGAGCCCACATCGGCATGAGCGCGCTCAAGCCCGGTGACCTCGTCTTCTTCAACAACACCGAGCACGTCGGCCTCTACGCGGGCAACAACCAGGTGCTGCACGCCCCGTACCCGGGCGCCTATGTGCGCTACGAGTCGATGAGCACGATCGGCTCCTTCCAGTTCGGCGTACGCGTGGCAGGCTGAGGCCCGGCCTTCGTCCGCTGGCGGAGCTCGGGGTGCCGCGTGAAGGTGACGGTCCGGGCGAGGCGGCTGTCACCGAGGGAGGGATGGGGCGGCGGCTACCCGGGGCCGTGCCCCAGGGACGCGGCCGCAGGGTGCGACACGGGGGCCGGTTGATCCATCCTGGACTCACGCCCTCACCGAGGAGACTTAATGATCTTCATCACCGCCAAGTTCCGGGTTCTGCCCGAGCACGCGGACGACTGGCCGCAGATCAGCGAGGACTTCACACGCGCCACCCGCGCCGAAGCGGGCTGCCTGTGGTTCGACTGGTCCCGCAGTGTCGAGGACCCCACCGAGTACGTCCTCGTGGAAGCCTTCCGTGACGGCGACGCCGGCGCCGCGCACGTCGGCTCCGAGCACTTCCGTGCCGCACAGCGCACGCTGCCGCCGTATCTCGCCGAGACCCCTCGGATCGTCAACGCGACGATCCCGCAGGACGACTGGTCCGAGCTGGGCGAGATGGCCGTGGGGGAGCGGGACTGAGGCGCATCCGAACGCCGCTTCCCCACGGAAGTAGAGGTCAGGACGCGCCTCCGAAGTGAAGGGAAGGTTCTCTCTTGCGCAGCAGCCCGCTGGCCGGCCGGACCGTCGTCGTCACCGGAGCCGCTCGCGGCCTGGGCGCGGCGATGGCCCGGGAAGCCGCCCGTCGCGGCGCCCGTGTGGCACTGCTGGGTCACGAGAAGCCCGCCCTGGACGAGCTGGCCGTGTCCTTGCCGGGGGCGGCGCTGGCCGTCGAGGTCGACATCACGGACCCCGCCGGGCTCAAGGCGGCTGCCCGGACGGTACGACAGAGTCTCGGCCGGCCGTCGGCGGTGGTGGCCAACGCGGGCATCGCGGAGGGCGGCCCGTTCGCCGACTCTGACCCGGCCACCTGGCAGCGTGTCATCGACGTCAACCTGACCGGCAGCGCCCACACGGCCCGCGCCTTCTTGCCCGACCTCCTCGACACGGCGGGCTACTTCCTCCAGATCGCCTCCCTGGCCTCGATCGGAGCCGCCCCTTTGATGAGCGCCTACTGCGCCTCGAAGGCGGGAGCCGAGGCCTTCGCGCACGCGCTGCGAGCAGAGGTGGCGCACCAAGGCGTCGCCGTGGGCATCGCCTATCTGAACTGGACGGACACCGACATGATCCGCGACGCCGACCGGTACGCCGTCCTGCGCGAACTGCGCGCCCACATGCCCGCCCCGGCCCGCCGGGTGTATCCCGTGGACATGGTTGCCGCCCGCCTGGTCGACGGCCTGGAGCGACGCCGTACAGCCGTGTACGCACCGGCCTGGCTACGGCTGACCCAGCCGGTGCGCGCGGCCCTGCCGCCGGTGGTGCTGCGGGTGTCGCGCCGCGCACTGCCCCGGATGGAGGCCGAGCAGCCCTTCGAAGACACCGGACCGCTGGGCGCGGGCGGCCTCGCCGACCGCGCGGTCGGCCGACGGCGTCCCTGACACCGGGGCACACCGCACCCTGGACCGCACAGCGGATGGAGAAGCACGGAGGAGAACCGCCATGACCGAGCAGGACAGGGACAGGGCCGAGAGCCAGACGCGGTACGACGTGCGCTGCGCCGAGTCCGGCTGCCCGACGGTCCACCAGCCGCCCGCAGCGCACACGAAGTAGGCGGGCGGGCGACCCGATGCAGACCTTTCTGCCCCACCCGGACTTCCGGCAGACGGCCCTGCTGCTGGACCGGCGACGGCTGGGCAAGCAGCGGGTCGAGGCGCTACAGGTCCTGCGCGGCCTGACGGTGCCGGGATACGGCTGGCGCAGGCATCCGGCCGTACGGATGTGGACGGGGTACGAGGAGGCACTCGTACGGTACGGCCTGGAGATCTGCCGGGTCTGGCGCGACCAGGGGCACCAGGACAGTTGCGCCGCCTCGCTGGTGGCCGGGCTGGCCGCGGTACGCCCCGGAACCCCGGTGCGCGACCAGTCGGCGCTGGCGGCCGTCGGCGAACTGCCGCCCTGGCACGGCGACGAGGCCTTCCACGAAAGCCACCGCTCGGCACTGGTCCGCAAGGACCCGGAGGTGTACGGCGCGTTGTTCCCCGGCGTACCCGCCGGCCTTCCCTACGTGTGGCCCGCCTCCGACCGCGAGGGGCAACCATGCTGACGGCGGTCCGGGAACAGCTGGGCCATGCTCTGTTCCGACGCGTCGCGGGACCCGACGGACCGGCGAACCGTGCGCGCATCCATGACACCCCCGGCCCGCGCTGGTTCGCACCGGATCGCCCCATCCGCACGGTGCACGGCGACGCCTCGATGTTCATCGGTGGCCTCAGCGCACTGCTTCTGCAGTCCCTGCATCCCCTCGCCATGGCAGCGGTGGCCGGGCACTCCGGCTTCCGCGGCGACCCGTGGGGCCGCCTCCAGCGCACCAGCACCTTCCTGGCCGTGACGACCTACGGCACCGCGGACGACGCCCAGCGGGCCGTGGACCGCGTCCGTGACATCCACGACCACATCCGAGGAACGACCGCGCAGGGCGTGCCGTACCACGCGGCCGATCCGCACCTGCTCGCCTGGGTCCACCTCGCCGAGACGGACAGTTTCCTGCGCGCTCACGAACGCTACGGAGCCCGGCCGCTGGAACCGGCCGCCTACGACGCCTACGTCGCGGACACCGCACGCGTCGCCGAAGCCCTGGGGGTCACCGACCCGCCGCGCGACCGGCACGAACTGTCCGAGCGCCTGTCCGGCTACCTCCCGGAACTGCGCGCCACCCCCGAGGCACGCTCCGCCGCGCGCTACCTCCTGCTGAGGCCCCCGTTGCCGCTCGCCGTACGCCCCTTCTACGGCGGTCTGGCCGCCAACGCCGTCGCGCTGCTCCCGCCTTGGGCGCGCGGCATGCTCCACCTCCCTCGACTGCCCGTCGTCGAGAGCCTCGCCGTACGTCCCGCGGGCCGGGTGCTGACGCGGACCATCCGCTGGGCCATGACGCCACCCCCGCCGTCCCGCACACCCACCGCCGAGGAAGGCGGGAACAGCTGATTTCTCCGTGTTCCGTCTCCCGCTCCGCTCAGCGCCAGCCGAGGGCCGGAGCGACGTGGGTCAGGATGTTCTCGATCACGTGGGTGTTGTAGGCGACTCCGAGCTGGTTGGGCACCGTGAGCAGGAGGGTGTCGGCGGCGGCGACCGCTTCGTCCTGGGCGAGCTGCTTGACCAGCACGTCGGGCTCGGCGGCGTAGGAGCGGCCGAAGACGGCGCGGGTGTTGGCGTCGATGTAGCCGATCTGGTCCTTGGAGTCGCCCTCACGGCCGAAGTAGGCGCGGTCACGGTCGTCGACGAGGGCGAAGACGCTGCGGCTGACGGACACGCGCGGCGTGCGGCTGTGGCCCGCTTCCTGCCAGGCCTTGTGGTACGCCTCGATCTGCTTGCGCTGCTGGACATGCAGGGGCTCGCCGCTCTCGTCGTCCTTGAGGGTCGAGCTCTGCAGGTTCATTCCGAGCGTGGCCGCCCAGGTCGCGGTGGCGTTCGAGCTGGATCCCCACCAGATGCGGTCCCTGAGGCCTTCGGAGTGCGGCTCGACGCGCAGCAGCCCCGGCGGGTTGGAGAACATCGGGTTGGGGTTGGGCTCGGCGAATCCCTCACCCGTCAGGACATCGAGGAGCCGCTCGGTGCGGGCGCGTGCCATGTCCGCGTCGGTGGCCCCGTCAGGCGGCAGGTGCCCGAAGTGACGCCAGCCGTCGATGACCTGCTCCGGGGATCCCCGGCTGATGCCGAGCTGGAGTCGGCCGCCGGAGATCAGGTCCGCGGCGCCCGCGTCCTCGGCCATGTACAGCGGGTTCTCGTAGCGCATGTCGATCACGCCGGTGCCGATCTCGATCCGGCTGGTGCGTGCGCCGATGGCGGCGAGCAGCGGGAACGGGGAGGCGTACTGCCGGGCGAAGTGATGGACGCGGAAGTACGCGCCGTCGGCGCCCAGCTCCTCCGCGGCTACGGAGAGGTCGATCGCCTGGAGCAGGGCGTCCGCGGCGGTGCGCGTCTGCGAGTGCGGCGATGGTGTCCAGTGTCCGAAGGAGAGGAACCCGATCTTTTTCATACCGCTTTCAACAATCAAGGTCGGTGTTCATTCCCTGCCGGGCCGCCGGCCGTCCAGCCTCGGTGGTGATGATGTCCAGCGCTTCGGTGATGCGGTCGTGGTGGGTGCGGTGGGAGACGACGCAGACGCGCAGGGTGTAGCGGTCGTCGACGACGGTGCTGGAGAGGACGACGCGCCGGTGGCTGTTGATCCGTTCGAGCAGGCGTCGGCCGGCCTCGTCGGCCTGCCGGGCGGCGGTCTCGCTGTCGTCGGCGGGGCGGACGCGGAAGATGACGGTGGACAGGTCCGGCTGCTGCGGGACGTCCAGCAGCGCCACGCCGGACAGCACCTCGTGGACGTGTTCGGCCAGGTCGAGCTTCTCGTCCAGGGACTCGCGGAAGGCGTCCACGCCGTGCAGATGGAGGGGGAGCCAGGCCCGCAGACCGCGGATCTCATGGGTCAGCTCGGGCCCGAGCCGGCCGGAGTCCGGGACACTCCCCGACGCGGTCATGTCCTGGAGGTAGCCGCCGGTGCCGTCATGTGCGGCGTGCAGGGCGGCGGGGTCGCGGACGACGAGGGCGCCGGTGCCGAACGGCATGAACAGGGTCTTGTGCGGATCGAGGGTGATCGAGTCGGCCTCCTCGATTCCGGCGAGACGTTTCTCGCCGCGCCGGGTGAGCCGGAAGAAGCCGCCGTAAGCCGCGTCGACGTGGAACCACAGGTCCTCGCGGCGGGCCAGGTCGGCCAGTTGGGGCAGCGGGTCGACGGTGCCGGTGTCGGTGGTGCCGGCGGTGGCGACCAGCAGGAACGGCCGCAGCCCGGCGTCCCGGTCGGCGCGGACCATCGCGGCGGCGGCCTCCGGGTCCATGCGCAGGTCCGGGGTGTGCGGCACGGTGCGTATGCGGGCGGCGGGGATGCCGGCCAGGCGGGCGGCCTTGGCGACGGAGTGATGGGCGAAGGCGGAGGTGTAGACGGTGCCGCCGGCGAGGTCCTCGCCGAGCCGGTGGTGGCGGGCGGCGACCGTGGCGGAGAAGGTCGCCATCGAGCCGCCGCTGGTCAGCAGCCCTCCGCTGCCCTTCGGGAGGCCGCACACCTCTTGGGCCATCCAGCGGATCACGCTCTCCTCGAGCGCGGCGAGGGCCGGAGCGACCGAGGCCAGGCCGCCATAGCGGTTGACGGCACGGTTTTGAAGCTCTCCCCTTCCTTCGCGAGCTCAGGAAGGGGATTCCTGTCTACCTTGCGGCGACGGGTTTGACGGTTGTATCCGCCCTGCGACCGCGCCTTCCGGCGGCCGGGACTGCCACG
>NZ_JBIUCI010000028.1:0-109547 GCF_044593635.1 Streptomyces sp. NPDC051913
CCCCCACGCCCACCACTTCCCCTACGAACTCGCCCGCATCCACCTCGCCCACGGCATCCGCCAACGCCACACCCACGGCCCCAAAACCGCCCGGCACTCACTCACCCTCGCCGCCCAGACCTTCCAACGCCTCGGCGCGGCCACCTGGGCCGAACGCGCCCACGCCGAACTCCGCGTCTCCGGCCTCGTGACCCGCGCGACCACGCAACTGGCCGAGCTGACCTGGCAGGAGCGCCGGATCGCCGATCTCGCCGCGAGCGGCCTGACGAACAAGGAGATCGGCGAACGCATGCACCTCTCGCCACGCACCGTCAGCTCACACCTCTACCGCGTCTTCCCCAAGCTCGGCATCACCTCCCGCGCCGCCCTGCGCGACGCACTGGGCAGGATTCCCGACGACCAGAGCGTGTGAGTGTGCCCTCCTGGATTCCTACTAGGGGTGGGATCGCAGGCCGTGTTCGTCGAGCCAGCCGAGCACATAGTCAGCGACGAACCTCCATCCGTTGTCGATGGTCAGCGAGTGCGCACGGTCCGCGAACTGCTTGAGGTCGGTCACGGCCAGGGAGTCGCCGTACTGCTTGTACGCCGCGCGCGTGGCGGCGTCGGGCACCAGCAGATCCTCCTGTCCCGAGATCAGCAGGAGCGGGCCGCGGCGCGCGTTGCCGACGTCCGCCACCGCACGCGGGCTGCGCACCGAGTCGGCGCAGCCCAGGTCGGCGAGCAGCCGGCGGGGCGTCGGCACGGCATAGCGTTCGAAGAGCCGGGCGGACTCCTCCGCGGTGACCGTGTTCGCGAAGAGGCGGTGGAACTGGTCCGAGGACAGGGAGACCAAGGGATCAGTGCCGTCGGTCTGGCCGGGGTGCCACAGCCCGGCCGGTGGGGCGGTCAGCGCGATGTCGTTGACCGGGGCGGGGGCGATGGCCACGGCGGCCTGACCGATGTTGGCGCCGATGAGGTGCTGGGCGATCAGCCCGCCGACCGAGTGGCCGATGATCACCGGCGCGATATCGAACGAGTCTACGATTTTGGCGTAGTGGTCCGTCAGCAGGTCCAGGCCGACGTCGGTGAACCGGTCGGCGGACTTCCACATCTCCCCCACGGTGTACGGCTCTCCCGGCCAGCCCGGGGTGAAGGCGAGAAAGCCCCGACTGGCGAAACGCTCCGCCCACGACTCCCATGACAGCGCGTGAAGCCACGCACCATGGATGAAGACGACGGGGGTACGGTTCACGGCTGCTTCCTCCGAGCACGTCGACCACCCGGCACCGGCACACGGGCGACCGTTTCAGCATCGTTCAGGGACAGGTCGAGGGCGACAGTCGAATGACTTAATGTTCATGGCCCGTGGTGTCCGACAGCGCCCGACAGCCCGTGCCGGGCGCCCCGGCCAGGCCGCCGAAAACGGACACGGGTCCGTCTGGAGCAGCGTCCAAGGACTGCCCGACAGGGTGCTCGGTCCCCAAGTCGGTGAAGTTGGCCGGTCAAGTTACTTATGTACGTCGCTCGCGCGGCGGCAACAGTGGACGAGGCCAGCTTCCGCCACAGAGAGGGACCAACTCGTCATGAGCGGCAACCAACCAGATGGACAGACCTTCCGAGCGGTATCGCACGGTTGCTCCGAGCTGGTCCTGGACATCGAGCGCCTGCTGGACCTCACCACCCGGCAGACCGTACGCGCCGAATTCCGGTTCGACCCGGACGCACCCTGGATCGTGTCCGTGGAGTTGACCATCGAGGGCGGCCCTCGCGTCCTGTGGCGGATCAGCCGCGACCTCCTCCACCAAGGGCTCTACTCGGTGAGCGGCCTCGGCGACGTCCAGCTCTGGCCGTCGTACCCCGCCGACCGCGCCACCGCACGGTTGCAGCTCACGTCCCGGGACACCGCTGCCCTGTTCGAGCTGCCTGTGCCCCCGCTGGCGGACTGGCTGGCCGGCACATACGAACTGGTGCCCGCCGAGGCCGAGCTCAACGAGATCGACTGGGACGCCGCGACCGCGGATCTGCTCCAGGAGCCGCAGGCCCACTGCGACTGACCGCTTCCGGCCCGGGATCAGCGCCGGAAGCGTGCCATGCTCTCCGGCTCGGGCCACGACATGGCGGTCCGGGCGGTGGCCGCGGTGACCGAGGTCAGGCGGACGTAGTCAAGGGTCCTCGGCACGTCCGTCGGCCGGTGGTAGTGCGGATTGCGGAAGTTCGCGGTGTCCGTGAGCATCAGCGCGGGAACCCCACGGTTCCAGAAGGGGGCGTGGTCGCTGCGCCCCAGGTGGTTGGCCGGGGGCACGGCCAACCCGATGAGCAGTCCGAGCGGACCGTCGGGCCGTGGGTCCCGCAGCAGCAGGGCCGGGAGCGACCGAGAGGCCGCCGCGGCGGCCCGCTGCCACGTCCGGGCCGCCGCGGTCGAGGAACGGCGGTGGACTACGAGGGTGAAGTCACCTCGGTGGCCTCCCGCCCGCACCGCGGCGGACGCCTCGGGGAAGACGCGCTCGAAACCGACGGGCAGTTTCTGTGTGCCGGGAGTGTCCGCGAAGTAGCCGACGGACTCCAGGCAGATCATCCCCCGTACCCCTTCGTCCCGGCCCAGTTCGCGGGCCGCCTGCCGGGACCCGATCAGCCCGAGCTCCTCCATGTCGAACACGGCCAGAACGACGCGCGGCGGCACAGGCGCCTCGGCCAACAGCCGGGCCGTCTCCAGAAGTACCGCCACGCCAGAGGCGTTGTCGTCGGCGCCCGGACTGCCGCTGACGCTGTCCAGATGAGCGCCCACCACCACAGCCGGTCCGGTGCCGGACCCAGGCAGTGAGGCGATGAGATTCGCTCCGCGCAGCCGCCGGTGGAGGCGTGGCTTCAGGGCGAGCGCACGGTGACCGTGCCGGTCGGTAGAGCCGATCTGCCAGCGCACGTCGAACGGCCGCCGCTCCACCAGCCAGCCCGCGGTGGCCAGTTGGTCATGAACATACGCCTCGGCGCGCTGCATACCCAGCGGCGCCCGCAGTCGGCTGCGGGGTTCGGCGGCGAGGAACTCCACGTGCCGGCGGAGACGGCCTTCCGTCGCGGTCATTGCATCTCTTCCCTGTGAACCTGCCGTGCCCTCAACTCCGTTGCCCTAGCGAAGGACTCCTGCGCCCAGGGTTCATTGGCTGGCCTGGACGCAGGAACGGGGCGGTCGTCCTCGTGATCTTCCCCCGATGCGAGGACGACCGCCCCACCCAACAGCAGACGGTCAGGACCTTGAGGTGAGGTCCTGACAGTCTGCGGTCCGCGCCCCTTCGAAGAGGGCCCGCAGTCCGGCCGGAGGCGCGGTGATCCTGCGGGTGCCGAGGTCGATCCAGGCCCCCAAGGTGCGTACCTCGGCGGCCTTTTCACCGCTGTCGCGCGTCAGAATGTGCTCGAACCGCCAGCGTGAACTGTCCTCGCTCAGCCCGATGACATGTGTGTCCACGGTGACCACTTCGGCGGGAAAGACCTCACGCCGATAGCTGACCTCGTCGCTGAGGGTCACGGGGGCGAGTCCTGCCTGGTGCAGCACTTGTGGGCTCCAGTGCGCTTCCATGAGGATGGCGAGCCTGGCCGAGGCGGCGTACTCCAGATATCTCGTGTTGCGCAGATGGCCGTTGGCGTCGACATCGTCCCAGCGGACCTCGAAGGACTTCGTGAATGTCTTGGACATGAGTGAGGACCAGCCTTTCCGCGTCGAGCCGCCTGTCGAGGTGGGGCGCCTCTTGGTACACGTGTCGAACCGGTCGGCGGGTTCAGTTCGGTCCTGCGGGCCGCGCGAGCAACAGCCATGTGTGAGTATGCACACCTGCTCCCACATCTGCTCGCATCGGAAGGAAATCGCGTGAGCCTCAAGTCGGTTCGGGGATTCGCCGTAGTCTCTGCCACCGCGGTCACCGCTGTCGGAAGCGTCGTCGGCGTTGCCTCCGCCGGCAGCACCGCACAGACCGACGACGCCGAGGCGGCAGTTGCCGATTCGACGCTCCTCGCGGACATACCCGCGGGCCAGCAGGCCCAGGTGCAGACCGCATCCCTGACGCAGCAGGCCAACGTCCAGGCCATCCAGGCCGACGCAAGCGCCAAGAAGGACGCCGAGGAATCGGCCCGCAAGGCTGCGGCCAGGTCCGCGGTGGCGAAGAAGGAAGCCGCCGCGAAGGAAGCCAAGGAGCGCCTGGAGGCCAAGGCCGCCGCCTCCCGCAGCTCTTCCAGCTTCCCGGTGCAGAGCTCGTACACCACGGCGCAGATCCAGGCGATGGCCGCCCAGATGGTGCCGAGCGGCCAGTTCCAGTGCTTCAGCAACATCGTGGACCACGAGTCCAGCTGGAACTACACCGCCGTCAACGCCTCCTCCGGCGCCTACGGTCTCTTCCAGGCGCTGCCCGGCTCGAAGATGTCCTCGGTCGGCGACGACTGGCGGACCAACCCGGCCACCCAGATCAAGTGGGGCCTCAACTACATGAACAGCGTCTACGGCAGCCCGTGCGAGGCGTGGACCTTCTGGCAGACCAACCACTGGTACTGAGCTCGTCCCCTGAAAGCGGTTAGGGTCGAAGACACGTGTCGCGACCGGGAGGACGAGGTATGAGCGGGACACCGGGAGACACCGGCCCTGCACAGGACGCGGCTCTGACCCTGGCGGCGCAGTCAGGTGACGTGTCGGCGCTGGGCCTGCTCCTGGAGCGGCACCGGCCCGGCATGCGTGCGGTGGCGCTCAGTCTGCTGGGACCGGGCCCGGACGTCGACGACGTCCTCCAGGAGGCGGCGCTGGTGGCGCTGCGCCGGATCGTCGACGTCCGCGATCCGGAGGCCGTAGGGCCCTGGCTGCGCATGATCGTCCGCAACGGCTGTCGCACGCTGCTGCGGTCCGCCCGTCGGGTCGAGCCGATGGAGGCGGTTCCCCTGCCCGCTTCCGGTGCCACACCCGAACAGGTCCTGCACAACCATGCGTTGCGGGACTGGGTCTGGGAAGCCGTGGAGGCTCTGTCGCCGACGCTGCGGCTCCCACTCGTCCTGCGGTACTTCTCCACCGGGGTGACCTCGTACCAACAGATCGCCGAGGCCTGCGCGGTACCGGTGAGTACGGTGCGCAGCCGGCTGAACCAGGCGCGCGGCGCCCTCGCCCAGGCCCTCACCGCCACCGCGGCCTCGGCTCACGACGACATGACCCGTCGTACCGAAGCCAGTTGGCATGAGGTGCGCGAGACGCTCGCGGCCGCGGAACGCGGCGGGTTCGGCGCCATCGTCAAGGACCGTTACTCCCCCGAGGTCGCACTGCTGGCCGGGGGCCAACGGCTCGGCGGGGCCGGTCTGTTGCTGGCGGGCATGGAGGGCGACCTGTCGGCGGGGGTGCGTCAGCGCCCGCTGCATGTGGTGGCCGGACGGTCACTGGTGGTCTGGGAGATGGAGCTGGTCAGCCCGCCGGACGACCCGGACCACTGTCCGCCCGGAGTCGCCTGGATCATGTCGCTGGAAGGCGGCCGCTTCGACCGGGTCTCCCTGTACCACGCGGCACGTCCCACAGAAGCCCCCGCTCCCGCGGCAGCCTGAGCCCAGGGGCTGCGGTTCTGCCGGAGTGATCCAGATCACCTGCCGTGGATAGAACTTCCCGGTACCCCGTGCGTCGTGTCGGTGTCACAGACACCTACGGATCCACGGAGATCTCGATGAACACACCCCTCGCACGCACCGGCCCCCTCTCCCCCGGCACCCACTCCTACCAGACGGGCGGAATCGTCCAGCGCTATCACGTCCACGGCAGCGGCCCCGTGTGCGTGGCGCACTCGGGCGGTCCCGGCATCTTCTACGACTACCTGCGGATGTCCGCGCTGGAAGCGCACCTGACGATGGTCTACGTCGAGCCCGTGGGCACCACCGAGGACAGCCGGCTGCCTTCGCATCCGCACGGATACACCCGCGAGCGCTACAGCCGCTTCCTTCAGGTGCTGATCAACCGGCTCGGGGTGCCCCGGGTGCATCTGCTGGGGCATTCCCACGGCGCGTTCGTGGCCGCCTATCACGCTCTGCACCGGCCTGAGCAGGTGGCGGGCGTCGTCCTGTACGAAGGCGCGCCCGTCACCGGGCCCGAACACGGGGCGGAGGCGGGCCGCATGGTGGAGGCGTTCGTCGCCAAGCACGCGGGCCACCCGGGGCTGCCGGATGTGCTGGCCGCGTTCGGGGCGATGGGCGACATCTCCAGCGACGAGCAGACCGTGGCGGTCGCACGCGGTGTGCTGCCCTCCTACTTCGCCGACTACTGGGGCAACGAGGAGCAGTTGGCCCCCTTCCGGGACTCGGTCCGCGCCACCTACATCTCGGGCCTGGACGAGAACCTCGTACCGGAGGTCATCGACGACCGAGCCGCGTTGAAGGGACTGGAGCCGCCGGCTCTGGTCGTCGTCGGCCGACACGACGTGATCTGCGGGCCGCGCTGGGCGTACGAAATGGACGAGCTGATCCCCGACTCACGGCTGCTCGTGCTGGAGAACAGTGGGCACATGGGGCACATCGAGGAGCCCGAGCTGTTCGCGGACGCCGTCCGTGACTTCGTGCTGCGGACCGGGCGGTAGCACACAGCGGAGGTTCACGGGCGTCAGGCTGCTTGGTCAACGCCCGTGAACCCGGGACGGGAGACAGTCCGTCGTAGTAGTGGAGGACTGTCTGCCCGCGCCGGATGCCAAAGCCCGTGAGGTGCTCCGCGCCAGTACGTGCGCCGAAAGCCGATCAGGCCGTGAAGAGCCGTAGGGACTCAGGGCGCCGAAGCCACGGCCACCGAACCGGACTGGGAACGGGGCGTCTTCGCTCCCGGCTTCTTCGGCTCGATCGTGCGCGGGTCGACGGCCTCGCCCGGGGCGCCCTCACGGTAGAGGCCGTCGGGAAGGCTGTCGCGGTCGTGGGGCAGCAGGAAGAACACCCGCCGCTTGTACAGGCCGCTGTCGGGGTCCGGCGAGGCGTCCTCGTCCAGCAACGCGTAGCCGACCATGCGACCGTCGCGGGCGTACGGCGGCTTGGTGTTGCGCCGCCTGGTCTTGTCCAGTGCCTGACGGACGTAGTCGAGCCGTTCGAGGTTCTCGAGCCACACCACCTCGGCCTCGTGGATGAGGTCGCTCTCGGTCAACAGCGAACTCATGGCTGCTGCCCCTCCTTCGTCGGCATGCTCCCCGGCCATGGGGGCATGTCCGGGCATCGATCCGTCCCGCTCCGGCCCGCTCGCCGCCAGGTGACGGGCCGCTCTGTGGGGACCACCGCGTACGGGGCCGGGCCACCATCGTAGAGCGCACCGCGACGCCGGTGTAGGGCACGTCGAGTGGACGAGTGCCCGACGCGAGCCCTCATACCTGCTCCAGCAGGCCGATTCCGGGGTAATACTTACGGCCGTTCGACTTGATCATGTCGGTCGGCGAGGCCACGCCCACCTCCTGGCGGACCCGGTTCGCGAAAGTACGTGGGGTCGCGGGCCGAATGCCTTCGCCGGCGTTGCACCAGGAGCTGTACTCGGCGTAGAGCAGCCCCTGCTCCACCCGTAGGTCCCTGCCCGGGTCGCAGTCCCTGGTGCAGCACTCGGTGAGGAAACGGCCGATGTGGTCCTCGGTGGTGGCGTACGCCGTGGTGGCCATACGGACCCGGTCGGGGCCCTCCAGTGGGTCCCTGGTGCGCAGATACCGCTGTGCCCCCTGGATCAGCCAGTGCAGGATTCCAGGGCCTTCGTCCCGTACGAGTTCGAAGGCGAGGTTGTCGATCCTGCGGTGCGCCGGGACCGTGCGGGTGAAGGGCAGCAGGCGGATGCGGCGCCAGAAGGCGAAGCCACCGGTGGAGACCTCCGGGCGGTGGTTGCCGAGCAGCCACAGATGATGAGTGGGGGTGAACGAGAAGTAGTCCTGCCGCATACGGCGGGCCTTGATCTTGTCGCCGCCCGTCAGCAGCCGGACGCGGGCCTCGTCGAACTTGTCGTTCGGCTTCAGCTCGCTGCACACCACCAGGCGGCGCCCGTGCAGTTCGGTCAGCTCCGTGGAGTGTTCCGAGAAGGCGCCCCGGTCCATCAGGAAGCCAGGCGGGGCCGCGTCGGCGTAGTCACCGAGGATCTGGATCATGATGTCGAGCAGGACGGACTTTCCGTTCTTGCCCTCACCGTGCAGGAACGGCAGCACCTGGGCGCCGACGTCGCCCGTGATGGAGTAGCCCAGCAGCAGGTGCAGGAAGTCGATCATCTCCCGGCCCTCGTCGTCGTCCCCGAAGGTGTCGGCGAGGAAGCGGTGCCAGCGGGGCGTCTCCATGTCCTGAGGAGCGACGCTGGTGGCACGGGAGTGGAAGTCACGGGTCGGGTCGGGCTTACGCAGATGCCCGTTGTTCAGATCGACCACGCCGACGGGAGTGCACAGGGCGTAAGGGTCTCCGTCGAGGCGGTCGGGATCGACGGAGATGTCCGGCGATGCCTTCGCCTGCGTCAGCAGGGCCTTGAGGCCCGTGGTCGACAGGGTGCGCCGCTTGTGGTGGGCGAGCTCGCGATCGCTGAAGACACCACGCGGGTCGCTGAGCGGCATGTCCTCGGCCATCTCCCCCGCGGCCCACAGCGCGGCCTTCTCCCCTCCCCCACGCTTCCATCGGTAGCCGTCCCACGAGAACCAGCCCAAGCCCTCCACATGACGGAACTGGTCGCGATGCATTTGTACGAAGAGTCGAGCGTTGCCTCGGTCGGAGAGCGAGGGAGGCAGCGCGGCCGGGACACCGATGGCAGACCCCGCCGGAAAGCTCACCCCGACCTGGGGCACCGGCGTGACAGAGGAACCGACAAAACCCTGCGCGGGAAGCCTGGCGGCACTGGGTACCACTTCCGCCGACTCAAGGTCGAGCATCTGCTGAGCGGCAGCCTGCGGATCAAAACGCGGGGAGCCTTCGGCACTGCTGCTCATGGACGTCCTTTGAGGTGAAGAGGGCGGACGGACCCTACGGCAAGGGCGTCGTCAACGATCTTTTCATTCCTGGACTGCTGCCAAGGGCGGGCATAGTGAGCGACACGGACAAGTCGCTCGCGAATGGCGGCGTGCTCAAGATGGCCCGCACCGACCAGGCCACCGGCCGTGTAGGCAGCCCTGTTGAGCTTCTCCGAGAAGCCCGTGCCCTCCGGAGCAGAGGCGCACTCCGCGACCTGGGCGATCAGGGGGTCGATGACCTGATCTGCGGCAGCGGCCCGCGGACGGGAGCTCCTGACGGCTTCAGCACCCGCGCCGGACAGGCCAGTTGCCGAGGACCCGCCCACAACGGCCTTCGGCGGCTGCGGTTCGATGACATGCCCGGTGCGTCGGAGTTCGGTCCGTAGCCACTCAGGTATTACGGCCGGATACCGCGTGGTCCCTTCGGCACGGTAGACCCCCTTGGGCGTACGAGTGCCCGGGGCCACGATGTAGCCGCCGTCCGCACGCACATCGACCTGCCAGGCGAGTGCCGTGTTTCGCCCGGAACCGGTCGAGCAGCGGTAGCGGGTGCCGGCATCGGGGTTCCGGTACCAGACATGCAGACCGCCCGAAGGAGTACGCACCCTCAGCGTGTCCTCGTCGTCTGCCGGGTCCTTCTCTCCACGGTAGGCCGCGAGGAGCGCCAGCGTGTCGAAGCCTGAGGCCAGGCCCGCGAGTTCTACCTGGTCCGGGATGGAGATACCCGGCAGCAGGTGCGTCCGGTCGGCGACCGCCACCTGGTGGGCGTCGATGTCGATCACGAGCAGTCCCGCCGGGCCACAGGCGACACCCACACCGGCGGAAGGTGTGTCCGCCCACCACCGCTCGATGCACGCCGGATCGGTCGTCGCCGAGTGGAAGCCATGACAGGGCCGGCCTGCTGGGAGGCAGGCGCAGGTCGCCGGCTCATGACGTACCCCTGAACACGAAGGACAGTTCCCGACGGGCGTCTTTCGGCCCGGGGAGAGAGGGTGCACCGGCCAGCCCTGCGCCGCACACCAGCGGGCGACAGCCTGCGGAGGGGCAGGGGACGCGGGCGCGACTCTGGCAGCACTCTCTCGGTCCTCTCCTTCGCGCGGCACTGGAATCGTCCTTGTCAGCTCTGTCTGCCCGACCACTTCACACACCTGACGCGACGCCAACCCGCCAGGGACCGAAGGGACTCTGATGCGAAAAGAGTGTACGGCCCACCTTCGCAAAAGGAAGGTTGTCCAATCGGCGTGCCGTTTCTATCAGGTTCCTCAGTCCCTTGGGTCCCTCTGGGGTCTGCGTCGGTGTTGCGCCGGTGTTGCGCCGGACCTAGAGGGACCCAAAGGGTCCAGGGACCAGACGGCAGGGTCTGTGCAGAACGAGGGTCCCTAACCAGTCCCTGGGCATCTTTGCAGGTCAGAGACTTACACCCTACCCGAACAGGGACTGTAGGGACTGAACTTCGCCATTATGAGCTGTAGTTGATGTGTGTTTCGTATACGCCCGCGCGTACGAATACATGTCTTCTCTACGTCATAATGGCGGAGTTGAGTCCCTTCAGTCCCTATCTCAGCCAACAAAAGGCCTCTGACCTGCACAAACACCAGGGACCGACCCTCAGGGACCAAAACCCACCCGGTCCCTTCCAGTCCCCACCTTCAGACCCTGGTCCCTGAGACCCACATGAGCGTGAACCTTTCCGGTCCCTGGACTCGTTGCCTTGTTGTGGGGTGGAGGAGCAGGGACTGAAACGTCGGGAGGCCCCTCCCCCGCTGCTGTTGCTCGCCCCCTGGCACCGACCCCGAAGACCTATTACGCCGTAATAGGTCGAGCAGGACCGCCTGCCCTACTGTGGTGGTGTTTCACAGAATGTGAAACAAGGTCTGTGGGGCAGGAAATTCGGATGAAGAAGCGCGCCCGGAGTTCGGCACGGCCTACGAAGCCGCTGGTCAAGCCGCCTGTGAGGATTGGGTCCCTGGATGCTGCGGCGGTGGTCGCAGAGCTGCGGCAGCTGCATGAGAACGCAGAGGACCCGGCGGTCGAGCGGATGCCTGCTGATGACGAACTGTTCGGTGCGCTGCTGTATGTGGAGAAGCATGCCCAGGCGCTGAGCAAGCAGCCTGCTGAGGTGCAGCGTGCCGCAGCGCTGAAACGGGTCCAGCTCTGGGAGTACCTCCGTGAACAGACCGAGCTCCACCAGGCGCGCGCGGTCGAGGACGCGCGAAGTGCGGGAGCTCAGTGGATCCAGTTGGCGCCGGCGTTGGCGGTGGGGGCACCGAGCGCCGCGTACAACAAGGCGAAGCGGCTGAAGGCTGTCGAGCTGGTTGATGAGACTCCCCTGGCCAATCAGGTGCGCCGAACTCCTGAGGCCGTACTCAAGGCGGAGCGTCGGCTGGCGCAGGAGCGAGCCGCTGAGCAGAGAGCTCAGGAAGAGGCGCAGCGGAGGCACGCGCTCATGGTCCCTGTGGCCAGCCGACTGTTGGAACAGCGTGAGTTCTTGCTACGCGATGACGACGTGGACTACTGGCTGGAGGAGATCGAGACGGTACTCCCCCACTGCCGCACTCCCCTGCAGATGGTGAGCCTCGACCGTTACCTCAGTGCTGCCCTGCGAGCACTGAGCAAGCTGGAGCGGGAGAGGGCTTGCTCCGTCGCTCTCACCGAGAACGCTCATCTGGCGCTGGCCGCGGCAGTCGAACTGCAGAACCCTCAAGGTGGGACGGGTGACTTCCCTGCGCCCCTGCCCTTCTCTTCCCTCAGACCTATTACGCCGTAATAGGTCTGAGGGCTCGACAGGTGCTGGAGGAGCTCTCGTGATGGGCGGCTCATGACGTGCAGTGGGCTTGTAGGGGGAGACGGAGTCGGGGACTCTGGGGAGTCCTGCGTGTCTTGTGAACCCGGCCGAGCTATTACGCCGTAATAGGGGCACGGGACTTCCTCGCATCACCAACTCGCACTTACTAACGTGTCGATGCAGCAGATGATCTCTGACGTTAGTAAGGTAGCGCCATGAGTATGCCAGCCACCTCAAGCGACCGAGCCAAGGTCGTCTCCAAGCTGCCGGGATGGCTCCGGCAGAACCTCAAAGTCAGAACCGCCCAGCTCGGCATCGAGATTCAGACCGCCGTCGAGCAGGGCATCGCCGCCTGGTGCGACCTCGCCTCCGCCACGGCCACGGTCGACACCGCCGGGGCCGAGTCGTTCTCCACCTTCCTACCGCCGGGCCAGTGGGAGGAGTTCCGAAGGATCGCCGAGGATCGTCGGGTCTCCCTGATTCAAGGACTTGCCCAGTCCGTTCAGCTCTGGCTCGACACCAACCCCGCGCCGGATGTCCAGCGCCCGGCCGTCACCCGTCGCATCGTCGTCTGCAACCAGAAGGGCGGCGTCGGCAAAACGGCCATCACCGCCGGCGTAGGTGAGGCCCTGTCAGAGGACCCCAACCGACTCTTCCCCGTCCGCGTCGCCAAGGCCCTGGTCTCCGCGCTGAGAGCCGGTGACTCCGATGCCGCCACCGACGGCGCCGCTGCTGATAACGACCCGCTCGATGTGGAGAACCTCCCCGGGCATGGGCTCCGCGTGCTGCTGGTCGACTTCGACCCGCAGTGCCACCTCACCAATCAGCTGGGCGCCGCCCCACTGGCCATGAACGGTGACAGCCTCACCAACCACATGGCCGGCGATCCGAAGGGTGAGCTCAAGGACCTCATCGTCTCCGTCGACGAAGACCACTTCGGTGGACGGCTGCATCTCCTGCCCGCGTGCCATGACGCCTTCCTCCTCGATGTCCGTCTGTCCGCGGTCCGCGCTCGCGAGGCAGCTCTGGAGCGGGCTCTTCTTCCGCTCGAAGCCGATTACGACGTAGTCATCGTGGACTGCCCCCCCAGCCTCGGCCTCAGCATGGACGCCGCTGCCTACTACGGGCGTCGACGCGACAGTGAAGGGCCCGGCCAGTCCGGTGCCCTCATCGTCGTCCAGGCCGAGGACAGCTCCGCCGACGCCTACGACCTGCTGACGAACCAGATAGAGGATCTCCGTAACGACCTCGCCCTCGACATCGACTACTTGGGCATCGTCGTCAACCTCTACGACGGCCGACGTGGCTATATCGCCACCTCGTCCCTTCAGGGATGGGTCGACATAAAGGATCCGCGAGTCGTCGGCCTCATCAACGACCTCAAGGAACAGAAGGAAGCCGTCCGCATGAAGCAGCCGCTGCTGAGCTATGCGCCGGCCTCGCAGCAGGCCATCGCCATGCGTGCACTGGCCCGGGAGATCTCATGAGCAAGGCCGACCAGCTGGGAGCCGGACGCTTCGGAGGAGGAACCCGGCCCGTGAGCGCCCGGCGGGCCGCCATCGGTGCGGCCACCGGTGTGCCGACCGACGGAGTTTCTCCCCCGAACCGACTCCCCGTCACCCGCATCAGCCCCAACCCCGAAAACCCTCGTACCTCGCTCGGTGACCTGACCGAACTCGCGGACAGCCTCAAGGAGCACGGCCAGAAGCAGGCCATCACGGTCATGAACCGTGACGCCTACCTGAAGGCCAACCCCGCCCGAGCGAACGACCTTGAGCCCGACACCACTCATGTCGTCGTGGACGGCAGCAGCCGACTCGCGGCCGCGCGCGATGCGGGCCTGACCCACCTCAACGTCATGGTCGACGATGAGCAAGGCAGCGATGGGGACGCCATTCTGGAGTCCGCGCTCGTCGCCAACATCCATCGCAACGACCTCGACCCCCTGGACGAGGCGAAGGCGCTCCAGCGTCTGCTCGCCATTCACGGGTCACAGGTCAAGTTGGCCAAGCGGCTCAGTAAATCGCAGGGGTGGGTGTCCCAGCGCCTGGCCCTGCTCAACCTGAACCCTGAACTCCAGGCAGCCGTGGGGGAGGAGCCCGTCGAGCTCCTGCGTTCCGTTGCCAAGGAGTCCCACGACCGGCAGGCGGCAGCGCTTGAGGAGCTGAAGGCCGAGCGTGCGCGCAAGGAAGCGGAGCGCCGGGTGCCTCCACCCGCAGCCGTACCTGCCCCCACACCCGTACCGGCTCCCGCTGCTGAGGCCGCTCCCGCCTCTGCGCCGGCAGAGCCCGTGGCTTCTCCGGTAGTGAACGAGCCGGAAGGTGTCCCGAGCCCGGTCACTCCGGAACCTCTCCCGCAGACCACCACTGAGGAGAAGCCGCCGACCAAGAAAGAGGCTTCGGCAAAGCCGGGGGAGACCGTGCCTGATCCTCGGACAGCCGACAGCGTGATCGGAGATGCGGATCAGACGCCGGCGGAGTCGGGGGCTGTTCGGCGACTCCCCTATGAAGACGGCGCGTTCATCGCCATGCACCTCATCCAGAAGATGAGCAACACCGAGTTCGACAAGATGCTCGCCATCCTCAACGAGCATCAGAGCCAGCGCATCGGGCCCCGCGCCTGAGCCCTCGCCCCCTATTACGCCGTAATAGCTGCTGCGGCTGTGGCCGGTACGAGCAACCTCTCGTACCGGCCACAGCTGTCTCTCCCCCTATTACGCCGTAATAGGTCGGCCGGGCGGTTCAAAAGCAATGGGCGTGGCTGGGCCCGGTGGGGGCTGACCGAGGCATACGCGCGCCACTGTGACCGAGTGCCGGTTCGTCGTGGCTGGCTTTCTGTGGTGCGGGAGTGGAGGGGGTTCGGTTGCTCAAGTCGCGTGTCATCGGGGGGGAAAGGGGGGTGGGGGAGTGGAGTACGGCGCTGTGTCACAAGGTAAGAGAGCGACACCTCCAAAGCAGCTCTGACCTGCGGAAACAGGGGTTGGGACCACGATCGTGGGAACTGCCAGGCAGTTCCTGTGGCCGTACAGGCAGATCAGAGGAACTGAGTACCCAGTTCCGGGGATCGCGGTTGATTGACGTGACGTACATGTCTCGCGTGCATGGTCGCGCGTAGTTGTCGCACGGGCCATTGGCTCTCGGGGCAAGCGACACGGCCGACAGGCGGAGTTCATTGACTTGCTGCTCATGTACGTTAAGTTCATGTCGCGGTCCATGGGGCCGTTCCGAAAGGACAGTGCGGCAACGACCTATGCACGGAGGGCGTGTTGGCAGCAGTACGCAGACTGGTCGACGCCGACACCGGTGAGCCCATTCCCTATGCGCCGTACGCCTTCTCCGGTAGGCACACCCAGGTGGACAAGGCCAGGGTCGAGGCCATCACCGAGTCCAGGGCCTTCACGCCCAGTGAGAAGTTCCTCGTCCTGTGGTGGATCGGCGTATCTCCCGAGGGGATGGAGCCGTTGAGGGCCACGGGAGCCGACATCGCCAAGCGGGTGGGCATGTCGACCGATGCGGTGGGGAAAGTCAACAGGAAGCTGACGAAGCATCGTGTCCTGGTGATTCGTGGACGCATCGGGAACTACAACCTGTACCGGATCAGTCCCTACATCGCTTTTCATGGAACAGGCGTAGAGCAGCGTGAAGCGGTGAAAGGATGTAATCCGCCGGAGATTCCGGGCTTCGACGAGAACACCCCCGCACGGTGGGAGGCAAAGTGACCAGCGACGACAAGCAGCAGAATCTCAGGCTGCTGGAGGCCACGGCCGGCATGACCGCCAACCAGCGTCTCGTCGTCATGCTTTACGCCCTGCACCCGACCGACCGTTCAGGTGCCGTTCTGGAGACCGCGGCTCAGCTTGCCAAGCTGGTCGGCATGGCGCCGCCCGTCTTCTCCAGGACACGCAAGCAGGTCATCGGTCTCGGCTGGCTGGAAGAGACCGAGAAGATCGGGCACATCAAGTACTACCGGATCACACCGGGTCGGCTGGGGGAGCGGGTTGTCGTTCCGCTCCGAAGGGCCACCTGATGGAGCTGGGTCGCTGACCGCCGACCGCAGGAGTCACTTCAGACGTCCCGTGGATCGCCCCTCATGTACGTCACGTCAATGAGGGGCGATCCACGGGACGTCTTGTCTGTCGTCTGCGCAATGTCTCCCGCTCGCGTAGCCGCGCCTTGTTTGAATCTCGCAAAAGGTGTAGAACGGCACCAAGTGGGCGTGATTCGAACAGTTCGATTCTTCGCTCAGAACGATTCTCCCGTGAGCGGCCGCGTGACGGCCGGAGAGATGCCCGCTCTCCGTTCATTCCGATGTGGGTTGTTTGTCCGACCTTCGCTGCGCCCTTGCTCACTCCTCGAGAAGCCCGGGTCGCTGGGCATTGTCCAGGACGAGGCGATGCTGCAGCGGCTGATCGCCAGGATGCGCGAGACGATGGGCGAGGATGAGGGGCGATCCACGGGAGGAGTGGTGGCGGCGTCTCAGGAGCTCGGGTTTCCGGTGTCGTAAGCAGCTTTGCCAGAGGGTAGTTGAGGAGTCGTCAGAGCCAGCCGCGGCGGGCGGCCTGCCAGGCGAGCTGCATGCGTGTGCCGGCTCCGGCGCGTGTCATCAGACTCTGGATGCGGCGCTGCACGGTTCGCCGACTGAGGCCCAGTTGCGAGGCGATCGCCTTGTCGGCGATTCCTGCGACCAGCAGGGACAGCAGTTGGCCCTCGGCCGGTGACAAGGAAGGGTGGGATCGGGTGTCGTCCGTGGTCAACTCGTCGCCCCTTGCTGAGAGATGCAGTGGGACAGCGTTCTCCCAATAGCTCTCGAACAGGGCTACCAGGGCGTCGAGCAGGCTGCTGTCTCTGACAAGCGCGGTGGTCGGCTGGCCTGGGCTGCCGTGGGGACCGCCGGGCACCAGCGGGAAGATGCCCACAGACCGGTCCGCTATCGCGAGGCGCAGGGGCAACCACGGGACGGAGCGGGCGACTTCACCAGCGCGTACGCCCGCAACAACGTTGTCAATGGCGCCCTCGTCGTCGAAGAACGCCTTCTCGTACAGCACGCGATAGCGGACACCCCGGGCCAGAGCGTCGAACTCCTCCGTGTTGGTGCCGGAGGGCATGGCCACGTACTGGGCACGGCAGAACCAGAGCATCTCCTCACGGGCGTTGACCTGGATCTGCTTCAGCCGCTGGCGCAGGGCCTCCGCCCCGGTGACGACCTCCAGAAGCTGGCCGGCGTCCTGGCGGCGCGCGGTCTCGCGGTACGTCTCCAGGAGGCGGCCCGCCTCCGCTCGTGCGGTGTCGAGTGCGTCGGTGGTGAGTTTGATGCGGGGGAGGAGCGCGACGTCCGGAGAAACGGCCTGGAAGGTGCGGGGCGTGGCGTCGGTGTGGGTGGCCAGGCCGTGGCCTACCAGGGCTTCGAGTACATGCGCGCTGGTGTCGGTCTCCAAGTTCGTGCGGCGGGCGATGTCTTCGGCGGTTGCACCGCCCGCCGTCACGAGGAGCCGGTAGACGGCCTCCAGTTCTGGTGGGATTCCCGCAGCTTCCAGCATCCCGAAGGCCTTCTCCGCTCATGATGGCGTGGACAGTTCGAGGACTGTACTCCACGCCGCGATCGTCAGCCGCGTACCGCCCAAGCCCGCTGGACCGTCTGCTGGATGCTGTTGCCCGCGGTGTCCTGGGCCGTGACGCGCACGGTCGCATACGCGGTGTCGCCGCTGTGGATTGGTCGGTTGAGGGTGGCGCGGACGCTGTTCTGGCCGTGGGCACGGACGTTGGCTGTACGCCAGGTGCGACCGTCGTCGTACGAGATCTCCACGCGCATCTTCGGGTGGTTCGGGGCGGCAGTTCCGTCCTGGGCGCGGGCGCTGATTATTACGCCGTAATAGCCAGCCCCCTGCACCGTGTTGTGGGCATCGACCGGTGCGGCGTAGTCGAGTTGGAGGAGGGGGAGTGCGGTGGGCTTGTCGGTGGGGGAGGAGTGGAAGGACCAGGTCGTCCTGGTTTTGGTGGCGTAGTCCCAGTCGGGAGTGGTGCGGGAAGTGTGTAGTTCCAGGCGGTAGTTGGCGGGCTCGGTCGGTACCTCTACGTCGGTCCAGGCGGTGTTGAGGTCGGTGAGTGCGGTGCCGTTGCGGTAGAGGGTCGCGGTGACCCTGTCGCCGGGCTCTTCCGTACCGCTGGTGCCGATGCCGCCGCCGTCGGCGGGCAGGTAGCGGGACCAGTGGCCGGGCTGGGAGTCGGTGAACTCCGGTATGCGCAGGCGCATGACGTTGCCCTGGCGCACGGTCGGTTCGCTGGTGTTCGCGGGGATCGAGGGGCGGACGACCGATCCCTGCCAGGTCTCCTTGGCTGTGGTGCCTGCCCGGTAGGTGCGCGGAGTGTCGCGCATGCCGAGAGCGAGGGGAAGATCGGGGTCGTAGACGGTGGTGTGATGCGCGAGGTGCTGCCAGGTGGTGTCTCCGGCGCTGACGTACTCGGTGCGGGTGAAGCCGGTGGGGACGTAGCGGTTGTACTGGAGCCAGGCCGTCTGCTGGTAGGGGCGGCGAGCGAAGCGCTGTTCGGCGGCCCAGCCGTTGCCGCCGTTGTCCGCGTAGGTGGTGTGCACTACGGCGCTGTCGCGGGCGGTGACGGTGTGGACGACGTGCTGGGGGACCTGCTGCCGGGTGACCTGCATGACGTCGTAGAGGTAGGGGCTGCGGGCCGTGCCGTGGAAGGTGAGCCCGGTGGCGCGGTGGCGGATGCGGGTCAGGATCTTGGCGCCGGTGGTGGCGCCGACGCGGATGACCGGTAGGGGAGAGCGGTCGCCGTCGGGGGTCCAGCGGGTCCAGGGGTTGTCGTCGAAGTGGACGAGAAGGACGCCCTTGGCGCCTGCGGCCGCTATCTGTCGCAGTGCCTGATCCGTGCCGGTGCCCTGCGTGTCGGTGAGGACCGCGAGTCGGCCGCGGAGGTCGCTGAGAGTCGGGGCGGCGGCGTCGCCCGCGTTCACGGCACGCAGGGTGGTTCCTCGGTCGTCGAAGAGGGGTGAGCTGGGCATGTAGTAGGCGTTGAGGGGGTCGGGCAGGCCGGTGGCGCGTGCCTGGAGCAGCGGTGCGACGAGCTGCCAGCGGGAGGCGAACTCGAACGTGCCGCTGTGTACTTGGGCGGTCGGGCTGACGTAGAGACGCTTGGCGATGTCGAAGAACATGGTGCCCTGCACCAATGAGTGGCCGTCGAGTTCGCGGTAGGTCTGGTAACTGAGCACTCCGCGCTGTTCGGCGGGGCGTGGGGTGCGGATCTCGACGGGGACGGTCTTGCGGGCGTCGACGGTGACCGTCGTGTTCTTGGTGACCTTGACCTCCGGGAGGACTACTTCACGCAGCTCCTGGCCGTCCTCGGCGGTGCTGAGGGAGGTGTGGCTGACCTGGTAGGTGCCCTCCTCGACTTCGGCGATGCCCTGCTCGGGGTCGGTGTAGGTGACGAAGCCGGCCGGGCCCCAGATGACGGGCTGTGCGGGGATGCGGGTGCCGTGTTCGTCGTACGTCCTTACCGTCAGCCGGTGGACGGGGCCGTGCACGATCAGGCTGAGTGTGGTGTGTACGGGAGGGCCTGCACCTGCGGACGGGGTGGCCGCTATATAGCCGTAATAGGTGCCCTGCCCGGTCCTGGCCGGGTCCGTGGTGAGGGGGACGGTGGCGGTGTCGTGGGCGGGGACGGTCACGGTCGCTGCGAGGCGCAGGGCGTCCTGCGGGGCCGGGCGACCCGCGGTGTCCGTGAGGCGGGGGGCCAGGTCGAGGGTGATCGCCTGGTCGGAGGTGTTGGTGTAGGTCAGGTCGAAGGTGCGGGCCGGGTCGCCGAGTTGGAAGGGGCCCGGAGTGAGGGTGCCGGTCGCCGTGATCGGGCCGAGGGCGGCCGCGGGGACGTCGACTCGGCCGCCGCCCTGCTCCGTTTCCTGCTGGCCGGTGACCGTGTGGGCGGTGCTGATCAGGGCGTCCTTGAGCTGGCGGCCGGTCCAGTCGGGGTGGCGCTGAGCCACCAGGGCGGCGGCGCCGGCTACATGGGGTGTGGCCATCGAGGTACCGGAGTAGGCCACGTAGTACTGGTCGACGACGTCGCCCTCGGTGGTGCCTGCGGCGCGCGCGGCCACGATGCCTACGCCGGGAGCGGTGATGTCGGGTTTGACCGAGCCGTCGCCGACGAGGGGACCGCGGCTGGAGAAGTCCGCCAGGGAGTCATCGCGGTCGACCGCGCCCACGGTGAGCGCCGACTCGGCCGCGCCGGGGGAGCCGACGGTGGAGGCACCGTCCCGGCCGCTGTTGCCGGCGGCGATGACGAACAGGGTGGGGGTGGTCCGGGAGAGCTCGTCGACGGCTTGGCTCATGGCGTCGGAGCCGTCGCTGGGCTGGTTGGAGCTCAGGCTCATGCTGACGACCTTGGCGCCCTGGGAGGCCGCCCACTCCATGCCGGCGATGACCTGGGACTCGGAGCCGGAGCCGTTGTCGCCGAGCACCTTGCCGACGAGCAGATCGGCCTTGGGTGCCACGCCTTTACGGGTGCCCGCGGAGGCAGCTCCGCTGCCGCCGACGATGGAGGCGACATGGGTGCCGTGGCCGTAGGGGTCGTCGGTGGTCGCGCTGTCGGAGAAGTTCGCCGTCGCCGCGACGCGTCCGGCCAGGTCGGGATGGGTCTGGTCGACGCCCGTGTCCAGGACCGCGACCTTGACGCCCTCTCCGTGTGCGCCCGTCTGCCAGACGGCCGGGGCGCCGATCTGGGCGGTACTGCGGTCCAGGACGGCGTGCACTCGGCCGTCCAGCCATACACGGGGGACGGATGATGCTTTCAACTGAGCGTCGTTCGAGGCCAGTTGGGACCAGAAGCGGCTGAGGGCGTCCTCGGCGACATGCAGGGAACGTGCCTGGATGCTGGGCAGCTCGCGGCTGGGGGAGCCCTGTTCGGCGAACGTCCTGAGCTTGTCCGCCGTGCGCGCCGCCGTTGTGCCGGAGGTGCCGACGATGAGCGGCAGCGCGTCGGTGTGTGCGGTGTCGTACCCCTGGGCGAGGAGCGAAGTGACGTCGAACAGGGCCGGGTCCAGGCGGCCTCGGGACACGAGGGAGGAGGCGTCGGAGGGGAGCACTGTCAGGTGCCCGTCCTGTTCGAAGGTGTGGAAGACGATGCCTTCGCGGCCAGGGCCGGGCCGTATCGAGGCCGTTGGGTGACCGTCCGGGCCCTTGGCCACGGTCACGCTGTCGCCGGTGATCAGGCGGACGATTGCAGGATCGGTGGTGGGTCGGGCTGCCGCCGTGGTGTGCTGCGGTTCTGTGGGGTCGGCGTACGACGGGATGGCCGCGGTGGCGGCCAGGGCGACGCCCGCTGTGAGCGTCGCCATCAGGCGTATGTGTCTCATCGGTTCCGTGCCTCTTCCGGCGCGCTGTGTGCTGTTCGTCTGCGCGACAGAATCCGACGGCCGTACGGCGGGTGTCACTCGAAGCCGGTGGCACACCTGGGACATGTCACAAGGGCGACAGACGACATGTGAACCGACAAGGACAGCAGTCACCACCTTGACGGGTGACGCGAATGGCTGCCATGATTACGTCACCGCCTCAACCGGTGACACGGTAAAGGTCCTGGTCGGCGGGCATGCACAGACCTTTCGACCCAGATGGGGAGCACAGTCATGGCAGTCAGCTACACCGCCGTCGTCAACGTCGACGGAGAGGGCCGCAACGGCGGTCACGTCCGCTCCTCCGACGGCCTGCTGGAGACCAGCCTCGCCCTCCCCAAGGAGCTCGGCGGCGCCGGCACCGCTACCAACCCCGAGCAACTGCTGGCCGCAGGCTGGGCCGCCTGCTTCCTGGGTGCCCTGCGTCGCGCCGCCACCAGCCGCAAGATCCGGTTGACGAGCACCAGCATCACCGCCGACATCACCCTCACGCACGGCGACGACGGCGAGTTCTCCCTCTCCGCGGTTCTCAACCCGGTGCTCGGCGGCGTCGACGACGCCACCGCCCAGGAGCTCGCCAACGCCGCCCACCAGATCTGCCCGTACTCCAAGGCGCTGCGCGGCAACATCCCGGTCACCATCAACGCCAGCGCTGCCGCCTGAGATCCCGCCATGGCCTCCCTGACGCACATACGTGTGAGTATCGCCGAGAAACGTCGCGCACATGCCCGACCTGCCTCTGCTGAACATGTTTCCGACGAGCAGGTGTTTCCAGGTGGCCCGGCCGGGGCCGAGGGCGGCCCTGACTGGCCCTCGGACCTGCAGGTGTGGGGCTGGGCGCAGAGCGCAGCGCTGTCGGGGTACGGACCCGGGCCCGCGAGCCTGCTCTGACCGCGGACCCGGGTGACGTCAGTGACGTCGGCCGTGACCTGCCAGAACACCCTCGACCGCGGTGGCCATCGCAGCCTCACCCGTGGCGTTGGGGTGCACCGGCGCCGCCGGGGTCTCGGGGGCGAAGGTCTCGATCCACCGCTCACCGGTGGGCTTGCAGAGGTCGTGTCCGACGGTCGGCGTGTACGTGTTCACATACTCCGCCCCGCCGCGGCGGGCCTGGCGGGCCAGCATCGAGTTGAGTTCCTTCTCCTTGTCGCGGAGCCAGGCGAAGTCACCCGCGGCCAGTGGCACCTTGCTGCTGGTGCACCCGACACCGTCCTCGGGGAACAGGTCGGGGTAACCGACGACCACGACACGGGCGTGCGGCGCCCGCCGGTGGATGCCCCGCAGGACCTGGGCGACCTTCGGCCCGGTGGCGGCTATCGCATCCGTGATCCGGTCCGCGCCGGAACCTGCGAAATAGGCGGCGCACGGCGCGCCCGCCGGGTTGCCCGCCGTGAGGTGGGCGCAGGTGCCCAGCACCGTCGAGAAACCGATGTCGTTGCCGCCGATGGTGACCGTGACAAGGTCGGTGCCCCGGTCCAGGGCGTCGAACTGCGCCGGTACGCCGTCGGACTGCGGGGCCGCCATGTCCTCCGTGGTGGCGCCCGCGCAGCTGACGTCCGTCAGCCTCGCGGCCCGCGAACGGGACACCAGCGAGGGGTAGTTCTGATCGGAACGCTGACAGGCCGCGTCGACCTGGGTCGGCACGAGTGGCGCGGAGGCGTACGAGTCGCCTAGGGCGACGTAGTCCACCCGGTGCCGGCTCTCGGAGCCGGTGGTCGCAGCGGCCGTTCCGGCCGGGGCGAGGGCGGCCGCGGCAGCGAGCAGGGTGGCGCTCGCCGTCAGTGCGCGGCCGGCGCGGGAGGTGGGGAGGAGTCTTCTCAAGATCCGTCCTTCCATGGATCGGTCCACGGGCCCCTACAGGGCCCAACAGACACACGTAGCAGGCAGCCGCCCGGTGCGGTGGCTTCGGTAACGAATTGGCCAACGCACCTGCGATCCACCGTCAGTTGACTGAGGCGGCACATGTCGGCCACCGCCGAAACTGAGCGCACGGCGCCCGCCTGCGCAGGCACCACACCACCGAAAGCGAGAACACAGCCATGGACATGAAGCTCGAAGTCGTCATCCTGCCCGTCTCCGACGCCGACCGGGCCAAGGACTTCTACGTCGAGCGGCTCGGCTGGCGCCTCGACGCCGACTTCCCGATCAACGACGGCTACCGGATCGTGCAGGTGACCCCGCCCGGCTCCGAGTGCTCGATCATCTTCGGGGAGGGCCTCACCCAGCAGGAGCCGGGCACGCTCCACGGCCTCCAGCTGACCGTCACCGACATCCTCAAGGCCCAGGAAGAACTCACCGCGTACGGCGTCGAGGTCTCCGGCCCGTTCCGCGACGAGACGGGCGCCTTCCACCACGCCGGTGACACGCACCGGGTGCCGGGCGCGCATCCCGAGCGGGCCAGCTACGGCACCTTCGCCGCCTTCAAGGACCAGGACGGCAACGAGTGGTTCCTCCAGGAGGTCACCGAGCGCGCCCCCGGCCGCTGAGAGACGCCTGACCCCGTCCACCCATGCACCACCCGCCCGGCTCACAGCCAACGGAGGACACATGACGACCGAGAACATCCGCACATACGACGTCATCGTGATCGGCGCCGGCCCGGTCGGGGAGAACGTCGCGGACCGGACCACCGCCGCCGGTCTGCGCACCGTCATCGTCGAGAGCGAACTGGCCGGCGGCGAGTGCTCGTACTGGGCCTGCGAACCCAGCAAGGCCCTGTTGCGACCGGCCCTGTTCCGGGCCGACGCCGCGCACATCCCGGGGCTCGACCCGTCCGTCAAGGGACCGTTGGACGTTGACGCCGTCCTCGCCCACCGCGATCGCATGTCCGCCCACTGGCAGGACGACGGCCAGGTCGACTGGATCAAGTCGGCCGGCATCGATCTGCTGCGCGGGCACGGCCGGTTGGCGGGCGAACGCGAGGTGACCGTGGAGACGCCGGACGGCGCCATCGTCCGGCTGCGCGCCCGGCACGCCGTCGCCGTCTGCACGGGCAGCAGCGCGGCCCTGCCCCCGCTGCCCGGCATCGAGGAACTGCGCCCCTGGACCAGCCGAGAGGCCACCAGCGCCCGCCAGGTGCCGCAGCGCCTCGTCATCGTCGGCGCCGGTGTGGTCGGCGTCGAGATGGCCACCGCCTGGCAGGCCCTGGGCAGCAGCGTGACCCTGCTGGCCCGCGAGGACGGACTGCTGCCCCGGATGGAGCCTTTTGCCGGCGAGCTGGTCACCGAGCGGCTGCGGGAGGCCGGCGCGGACGTACGGTTCGGCGTCTCCGTCACGGACGCGAAGCGAGCGGACGGCGCCGGTGAGGTCCGGATCTGGCTGTCGGACGGTTCCGAACTCACCGCGGACGAGATCCTGTTCGCCACCGGCCGCGCCCCGCGTTCACAGGACATCGGACTCGACAGCGTCGGACTGGCGCCGGGGGACTGGCTCACCGTCGATGACAGTCTGACCGTCACCGCCGTCCCGGGGGAGTGGCTGTACGCCGTCGGAGACGTCAACCGGCGGGCCCTGTTCACGCACCAGGGCAAGTACCAGGCCCGCGTCGCCGGTGCGGTCATCGCCGCCCGGGCACGAGGCGAGCAACTGGACACGGCCCGCTGGGCGCCGCACAGCAGCACGGCCGACCTCGAGGCCGTCCCCGGAGTCGTCTTCACCGACCCCACGGTCGCGAGCGTCGGCCTGACCGTACGGGACGCCGAGCAGATCGGCCAGGACGTCGAGGTCGTCGACTACGAGATCGGGCACCTCGCGGGCGCCGTTCAGTATCGCCCCGACTACCGGGGCAGGGCCCGCATCCTCATCGACCGAGACCGCCAGGTCGTCGTCGGCGCCACCTTCGTCGGGCCGGGCGTGGAGGAGCTGGTGTACTCGGCCACCGTCGCCATCACCGGGGAGGTGCCGGTGGAACGCCTCTGGCACGCCGTACCGGCCTTCCCCACCATCAGCGAGGTGTGGCTGCGCCTGCTGGAGACCAGGAGGGACTCATGACCACCGCACGCGACCTCGTGCTCATCGCGCTGACCATGCCGCCCGGGGAACTCACGGGCCAGGGCGACCTGTCGCTCGCACTCGCCGGTGCCGAAGCGATCGACCTGCTGCGGAACGGGTCGCTGCGCCTGGAGCGCGACCGAATGGTGCCCGGTCCGCAGGCGGCGTCCGGGGACCCGCTGCTGGACCAGGCCAGCGCCTCACTCGTCCGGCAGGAGCCGTACGAGACCGTCGACGACTGGCTGTGGCGCCGCGCCGAGGGCCTTGTGTCGGCCTACGCCGACGCCCTGGAGCGTGCCGGGCTGGTCGTCCGTTCGCATGGCCACGCGCTCCGGCTGCTGTCCGGGAAGGCGGTACTGACCGATTCCCAGGAGCGCCGCGCGGCGGAGGAGCGCAGAGCCTCCGGCGAGCCCGTCCTCGCCGGCCTGCTGGCGGCTTTGGGGCAGCTGTCCGACGCCGACGACAGCCTCCTCGGCGACGCCGTCACGACCGTACTGGCCGCTGTGGGTGACGCGGTCGTGCAGCTGGAGGCCGTACGACTGCAACGGGATGTCGAGAATGCCGCGTTCGACAATGTGTGGCGTGGCTGGTAGGAGATATGTGTGCGTTTCGGGGGAGTGAACCACATAGGATCCGGCCACCCGTCGTCCGCTGCCACCCGCTCAGGGCATTTCATGACGCGATGGTCGTCCGACATGTGAGACGTCTCGCCCGTCCCGCGGGGCGGGATGTGTCGCGCACGCTGTGCGCTGCCGTCCGGCCGTGGATCACCGCCCGCGGGACAAGCAGACGAGTCAGTCGGAGCTGCCGCTGTCTGCCGCACCCTTCTCGACCAGGGTGTACATGACGGAACGCTGCTGCTTGTGGCGCCGGATACGGCCCTTGGCGACCAGGGATTCAAGGGTGTTCCGCACCACCTGAGGTGTGGGGTTGCGGTCCGGGTGCTTCTCGATGAGTTCGTCGCGCAGTTCCTTGGCCAGACGCGGCTCCTCGTACCGGCCGAGCAGATCCGCGAGCAGGTCTCCGAGCAGAGGCTGACGCGACTTCCCCTTCGCGCCGGCCTTCGCCGTCTTGGCGGTCGGAGCGCTCTTGGCCGACGACGAGCGTCGGGCGGCGGCCCCGGTGGACGTCTTCTTCTTCGCCTTCGCGACGACGGGCTCGTCCTGCAACTGCTCAGGCAGGCGCGACGCGTCGGCGAAACCCTCGTACCGCTCGGCGAGGTTGAGGATGTCCGCGAGGAGGGCTTCCTCCTGCTTCAACGCGGTGATCCTCTCCGCCAGCTCCTGCTGTCGCCGACGGTTTTCCTCCAAGTCCGACGCGGCTTGTGCTACGTACCGCGACCGGAGCGTGGCGGCTGATTGGCTGGTCACAACCGTTCACTCCCTCGATATGGATGACGTTGCGCATGGTACCCACCGCCATGGGGTCCGTGTGGATAAGTGTCAACGCCAGATGGTTCCTCCGACATGCTCACTCTTCACGATAAGCGCTGATGTGCCCGTGCATAGACGAAGTGTGGCTGTTCTTCGGTTTCCTCAAGCGTCGACGATGTCACTCGCACGAGGTCGTCCTCGACTGTACTGCCCGGTAAGTATGTGGTTGAACCTCTGGCTATCGGGTTGCGCCGAGTGAGGGAGGCGGCTCAGCGGGTGGCCGATCACCGAGCGCAGGTGCCGCCGGTGCGCAGAGCGTGCACGGCCCACGGCAGCACTCCGGGCCGCCAGGCCTGCGCGAGCACCTGTCCCACGGACACCTGGTCGAGGAAGTCGCGACGGGCGTGCGGCACCTCCTGCTGCCGGTCACGGAGTACACGTTGCTGTCGACACGGACGATGTCGTCCGGGCGGGGCGGCTCGGCCGTCCGCCTCAGACACACCTGATGGCGTCGCACACGGTGTCCGTCAGTGCCACCACCGCCGCTCGCAGGTCCGGCGGCACCGGAGCGTAGGACGATTCCGGCCTACGGCCCCACAACGGCCCCTGCGGTCGGGGACCAGCCGTCTCCCGAGTGGCCTGCACCGGCAGCCCCGCACCGGTCATCGCGGCATTGAACCGGGCCGCGACCTCGGCTCGCGCCGTGCTCAAGGCCTCCAGGACACTGTCGGCGAGCTGGGCGGCGGACATCTCCCTGAACCGCTCGTCGACGAACCGGATACTCGCCGGCCGCTCATCGGCGCCCACGGTGACCTCTACGACGTCGTCCCTGGAGCAGGCCGTCACCGACAGCGCCCGCAGCTGTTCCCGCGCCCGGGTCAGAGCTCCGTACCGCTCGGCGAAGTCGGTAAGGGCGTACTCCAGGCGTCTCACCGGTGGTGTTTCCATCGTCCTCCTCTGCCGGAGCGGCCAGCCGACACACCAAGGACACGAGAGGATCTCACATTTGGTTCACACCTGAACCCACATGTGCGCCAGCTATATGCTCGCTACCGGCGCACACCTCACCTGGAGGACCCTTGTTCAGCATCACCGTACGTGACCACATGATGATCGCCCACAGCTTCCGTGGCGAGGTCTTCGGGCCTGCTCAGCGGCTGCACGGGGCCACGTTCGTGGTGGACGCGACGTTCCGGCGCCCGGAACTGGACGACGACAACATCGTCGTGGACATCGGCCTGGCCACCGCTGAACTCGGCAAGGTGATCGGTGAGTTCAACTACCGCAACCTCGACGACGAGGAGCGGTTCCAGCAGATCAACACCTCGACGGAGTACCTGGCCAAGGTGATCGCCGACCACCTGGTCGAGGCGATCCACGCGGGGACGCTGGGGGAGGGGGCCCGGGGAATCCGCGAGGTGGCGGTGACCCTGCACGAGTCGCACATCGCGTGGGCCGCCTACGAACGCAGCGTGTGACGCCCGTCCCCGACCCCCTCCGTACGGCTCAGCCGCGCACCGTCACCGGCTGTGTGTTGTAGCCCTCCACCCGCAGCCTCGGCCGGCCCGACGACAGCGCGGACGCGGGCCACGACAGGGTCACCGTGCGCGTCTCACCGGGCAGCAGCCACAGGTAGTTGTCGTCGTAGAGGGTCGGCAGGACGCGGGCGCCGTCCTCGTCCAGCAGGGAGAGCCGGACCATGGCGGCGACCATGGACCCACGGTTGCGGACGGTCGCGGTGGTCGTGCGGCGATCTCCGTCCCGGGACACCCGGGTGAGGGAGGCCGACAGCCTGGCCTGCCGGACCTGGTCGAGGGCGCGCAGCGCCTCGGGGGTGCGGCAGCGCCAGTAGGTGTTGCGGGACAGGAGCCGCCCGTCGGAGTCCTCCAGGGTCAGGCGGAGGAGGTGCAGGTCCGGCAGGTCGGCTGTGGGGGCCGTGGTGAACGCCGTCGCCGTGGCGGCCGGGTCGACGTCCACGTGGGTCCGCCGGGTGCCGGCGACACGGCGGCCCGACAGGTCGTACGTCTCCGCTGTGACGGTCGCTCGCTTCAGCGCTTCGCGGGTGTGGTTGACGGCGATGACCTGCCACTTCAGCGGGTCGGCCTGGACGTGCAGGGGCTCGCAGGCGGTGCGGCAGCCGAAGTAGGCGCCGTTGACGTCGAAGTCGTAGTCGTAGGTCTGCCAGACCGTGCTGTGCCAGGCGGGATGGGACATCCACAGCATCAACCCGCTGGCGTTGTCCCAGAGATGGGCGTTCCAGGCCTCGAACATGGCGCGGAAGTTCTCGTAGTTGACGAACTGTGCCTTGCGCGTGAAGTCGTCCAGGTCGCGGGCCGTGCCGAGGCGGGTCTCGATGGCGGCCTTGTAGTTCTGCGGTGCCTGGTTGCCGCGTTCGCTCCAGTCGTGGTGGTACCAGGCGCCGCCGATCGGCCACTCCGGTCCGTCGTCGCCGAGCATGGCGCGGGTGCTGGCGGCGGTGGAGACGACGGGCATGCCGATCTCGGTGTGGAAGCCGAAGTCCTTGCTGCCGTAGGTGGCGGGGTCGAAGTACTTCTCCGGCTCGACCCAGCCGTACGGGCCGCCGCCGGTGACGACGCCCCCGGCGGAGTTGCTTTGGTAGAGCAGCCCCGGAGCCTGGCTCTCGACTGCCTTGCGCATGCCCGCGTCGATTGCGGCGGGCGGGTTGCCCTCGTTGGCCCCGCACCACACCGCGATGCTCGGGTGGCTGCGGTAGCGCAGGACGGTGTCGTGGGCCGCGGAGAGGAACGCCTCGTGGTCCGGCGGGTCCATGGCCCAGGCGTTGGGGAAGTCGTTCCAGACGAGGATGCCGTGGGTGTCGCAGGCGGCGTAGAACTCCTCGCGGTTGCTGCTGCCGACCCAGTTGCGGATCATCGTGAAGTTCATGGCTCGGTGCATGCGCACCGCCGCGTCCATGCGTTCGGCGGGCATCCGGCGCAGCAGCTCGTCCCAGCCCCAGTTGCCGCCGCGCACCAGCACCCGCACCCCGTTGACGCTGATCTTCAGCGGGTCGGGGGTGTTGGAGACGGTCGTGACATCGGTCCAGGTGTCGCCGTCGTCGGAGACCTGGAGGGTGTACGTCTTCGGGTACGCCTGCTCCCAGACGACCGCGATCCGGTCGAAGCGGCGGGCGGCGCCGAGGTCGACCTGGAGCCACTGCTGGTCCTCGTAGGCGGAGGACCAGCGGGTGTCGGGGTCGCCGTCGGTGGCGTGGGCGGCCGGGTGGCCGTCCTCCTCGGTGGAGGCGGTGGCCTGGCGGCGCAGGGCGAGGTCGGTGCCGGGTTCGGCGCTGTCGATGACGGCGAGGGACCACAGCGAGTTGCCCCAGCTGGTGTTGCGGATGCCGCAGGACAGGCGGACGTAACGGGCCGTACGGGCCTCGAAGTCGGTGATCCGCAGGCTCGCGTCGCCGCTGTTGAAGGGGAGGGGGACGGCCGTGTTGTCGACGGACGCGGCGTCCGCCCACTGCTCGCCGTCCACCGAGACCTGGACGACGAAGGTGCGCGCGTAGGCCCGTTCCCAGACCAGGTCGACCCGGTCGAGGGTCTGAGTCGCGCCGAGGTCGACACGTATCCACTGGTCGTCGGCGAAGGCGGACGACCAGCGGGTGGTGGGGTCGCCGTCGGTGGCGTGGGCCGCGGCGTGCCCGTCCTCGTCGGTGGTCGAGGCCTCGGCGGGGGCGTGCAGGGCGAGGTCGACGCCGGGGCGGGCGCTGTCGTACGCCGACAGGGTCCACAGGGAGCTGCCCCAGTCGGTGGCCCGGGTGAGGCAGCGGACGCGGAGGTGGCGGGCGCGCTGGGCACCGAGCTGGACGGTCTGCGTGTAGGCGTCGGAGGACGGGGTGAACTTCAGCGGCGTGTCGTACGCGTAGCCGAACTGCCGTATGCCGAAGCGGGTGGTGCGCCGGTCGCTCTCGGTGCCGCCGGTGCGCGCCGTCAGGGTGAGGTCGTGGAGGGCGGGCTCGCCCAGGCCGTTGGGCCACCACAGCTCGGGGTCGCGCACGCGCAGCGCCGTGTACGCGTCCGGAGCGAAGATGACATCGATGTCCTCGCCCGCCGGGACGGTGACCGTGCGCGAGACGCGGACGGCGCCGAACTCGGCGGTGACGGTGGTCTCGTGGGCGGCGGAGTCGGCGTTGCGGACCGGGACGGTCAGGGTGAGCTCGGCGACCGACAGGTCCGGCAGCGCGGGCAGCACGGTGTCGACGCGCGGGTCGCCGAGGACGATGTGGCCGGTCGATCTCAGGCGTACGTGGTTCCAGATCCCGGCCGCGCGGTCACGGACGGCGGGCATCCAGTCCCAGCCCGAAGAGGCCAGGTACGTCGGTGAGTTGAGGTTCATCGTGTTGGCTCCGGCGTCCACCCAGGCCTCGCCCGCCGGGCCCTTGTCGCCGGGGCTGCCGGGTACCGGCATGGGGGAGATGCGTACGGCGAGCGCGTTGCCGTCTTTCCTGAGCAGCTCGGTGACGTCGTGAGCGGAGCGGGCGAAGGGGGAGGTCACCTCGCCCGCTCCGTGTCCGTTGAGCCAGAACTCGGCCTTGTGGTTGACGCCGTCGAACTCCAGCCAGATGTGCCGCCCTTGGCCGGTGCGCAGGCCGCGAGGCAGGTCGAAGGCGCGCCGGTACCACCAGGAGTGGCGGGAGAGGGCCTCGGGGACGCGCAGGTTGTTCAGGCCGGCCACCGGGTCGGGCAGCTTGCCCTGGTCGACCAGCGAGGTGAGGACGGTGCCGGGGACGGTCGCGGGGAGCCAGTGGGTGGTGTCGACGCCGGTCGTCGACAGGGTCGTACCGTCCCCGTCCGCCCAGTCGTCCAGGGTGAGGGTCCAGCCCGACTCCAGCGGGACCGTGCCGTCGGCGGCCACTGCGAGGGGCGGTGCGTCGGCGTGGTGGGTGCCCCAGTCGGTCCAGCCGGTGGCCTTCGGGCGGTGGGCGGGGGCGGTGCCGTAGACCTCGAAGCCGTTGAGGCCGAGGGGGTTGGCGCTGGAGCGACGGCGGGCGGTCAGCCGTACCCAGCGGGCCGTGACGGGGATCGGCAGCGGGATGTCCACGACGCCGCCGGTGCCGGCCGTGGTGCGGTAGACGCTGGTCCAGGAGTCGTGGTCGCGGGAGGTCTCCACGACGAACTCGCGGGCGTAGCTGGAGAGGATCTCCTTGCCGGTGGTGCCCTGGCGTGGGTTGCCGCTGGTGGGAGGGGTGAAGACCGGGTCGCTCGCGTCGGCCTCGAAGGTCAGGCGGACGCGGTCGACGTGGCAGTCCGCCTGGAGGTCGACCTCGATCCACTGCGGGTCGCCCGCCTCGGCACGCCAACCGGTGCCGCGTACGCCCTGGTTGGGGAGCGCGTCCACCGCGAAGCCGGCGGGGGTGGGCGCGTACGACTGTGAGGAGACCCGGACCGGGCGGTAGGCGGCGATCTCGCGCGGCGCGGAGGGAGAACCGGTGCTGGTGCCGGTCGCTTCCGTGGCCTCGGCGGATGCCTCGGCTTCGGCGGTCGGTGCGAACACCGTGCCGAGGCCGAACCCGGCCAGCAGGGTCGAGCCCGTCGCGACGAGCGTGCGTCGGGAGGTGGGCCGCGAGAAGCACGACTGTTCGGCCATATGTGATCGTCCCATCACAGGGTGTGAGTGAGCGGTGGTGTGTGGGTTGCCGGGTGCACGGAGGCGGCCCGTGAAGCCTGACAACGTTGCCATAGGCTGTTGGTAAGGACACTTTCCTGTCAAGGCCCTTGACGAAGAAGGGACCCGCGAACCCACCCCAGCTGATCCGGAAAAAGAAACATGTGGTCAGGACGCCGCGCGCCGGCTGTGGGAGCCCGCCTACTGGAAGTCGCAGCCCGGGTTGGGGGCGTCCTCGGAGAGTGGGGCGCCGTGCGGCAGGATGTACAGGACGTCGAGGACGACGTCGGTCTTGCCGAGGTTGCGGCCGATGTGTACGTGGTTCGCGCCGGACGGCTCGGTCAGGGACTGGCCGGCCTTGTAGACGCCGTCGGCCTGGCAGCCGGAGTCGAAGTGGCTGAGCGTGCCGTGCTGGACGAAGCCGTACAGGGTTCCGTCGTGGTAGTGCCAGCCCGTGCTCTGGCCTGCGGGAATGGTGATCTGACGGAGGATGTAGTCCGTGCCGCCGATGGTGGTCCGGGAGATGACCTTGCCGGTCACGCCCGGGCCGGCCGGGGTGGCGAACGCGGTGCTCGCACCGAGGGACAGACCGACGACGGCAGCCATGGTCACGCCCAGCCGCAGCAGGTTCTTACGCAATGTGGTCCTACCTTTCAGATGGTTCCTCGGTGCGGCAGTCTCACATACATATCTCCCAGTGGTCATGCGCACACATTGGATTTGGGTCAAGGCGGCGCGACGGCGCGTGACATAGAACTCATGTGTGGCAATTGTTTGGAACCCGTAAGGGCGGGGAATCAGTCAAAGGCGCGGTAAAAGCGCTGCTGAGAAGGCATGCGAGCATCCTCGTTCGGGCATACGTGTTAACGGGTCACGGGTGCGGCAGCGGGACGACACAAACACAGCACTTTTCTGGCACCTACCGCTGCCTACAGTGCGATTGCGGGGGTTACATCCGGCCCCCGGTCGCCGCACCGAAGAGAACCAGGATGGTTCAGAACACTATGGCTACGCCCCTCACGGGTATGTCCCGGTCCGACCTGCTCGGCAGCATCATGAGGGAACACCGGGAAAGCCTTGTCTCGTACGCCGAGAAGATGCTCGGTGACCATGGACTCGCCGAGGACATCGTCCAGGAGACCATCATCCGGGCCTGGCGCAACATCGACCGTCTGCTCGGCATGGACGGGTCGGTCCGTGGCTGGCTCTTCACCGTGACCCGGCATCTGGTCATCGACTGGGTACGCAAGCCCCATGCGCGCCGGGAGATCGCCGGAGTCACGTACAACGACCCCGTGGCGCGGACCGACGGCATCGAGGCGGTGCACGACACTTTGGTGGCAAGGCCCTTGCTACAGCGGCTGTCCGCCGAGCACCGCGCGGTGCTGGTGCACATCTACCTGTGCGACCGCAGCATCCAGGAGACGGCCGGCATCCTCGGGGTCCCGGCCGGCACGGTCAAGAGCCGTCATCACAACGCCCTGCGCAAGCTGCGGGGGGTGGTGCGGCCGGAGGCCGCCTAGCCTTCCCGAACACGTCCTGGCCGAAGGCCGCTAGGAGTTGTCGGGCTGGAAGCACATCTCCACGGCCGAGGTCAGGCGGCGGTGGAGGGTCTCGTCCCGGGGGTGGTTCTCGATGGAGCGGACGAGTTCCGGCAGCAGGTACTGCTCGGCGACGATCCACTCGGCGGCGTCCGCGCGTCCGTTGAACCGCTGAGGGCGGACGCCGGGACGCGGGGGCGGCAGGAGCACAGTGCCGCGCTGGGGGGCGAGGTGTGCCGTGGCGGCGTCGGCGCTGTAGAGGTAGTGCTCGAACATCCTCGCCAGGGCCTCGGAGCGCGTGGTGGGGGAGTCGAGGAGCGCGCTGAGCTCTCTGGCATAGGTACGGAGCAGTTCGTGGCAGGTGTAGCGGCCGGCGGTCAGTTCGACCAGCAGGTGATGGTCCATCAGCTCCGCCACGTCCTGCCGGGTCCTGCGCGGGTCGGTGCCGGCCGTGCTGGCGGCGGCCGGCAGGGCGATGTCACGCGAGGGATGCAGGCTCAGCAGCCGGAACAGCCGCGCGGCGCCGCTGCTCAGTGCCTCGTAGGAGCGGTGGAACGAGGCGCGGATGTCGGTGCGCTCGTCGTGGCAGGACAGGGCGTCGAGGCAGTCGTCGGCGTCCTGGAGCCTGGCCGCGAGCGACACCAGCGGAAACCTCGACTGCGCCAGGGTCCGGGCGCCGGTGACGGCCAGGGCCAGCGGCAGCCCGCCGCACAGTTCCACGATCTCCTCCGCGGTGGTGTGCTCGGCCCGGATCCGGTCGGTGCCCAGGCGTCGGTCGAGCAGTTCCAGGCCCTCCGCGCGTGTCATCGGCTGGAGCGTGATGATGCGGGCGTTGTCCGTCACCGCCAGACCCTCCAGCCGCCGTCGGCTCGTGACGACGGCGACACATCCGGGCGTGGCGGGGAGCAGGGGCCGCACCTGTTCACAGTTCTCGGCGTCGTCCAGGACGAGGAGCAGCCGGCGTCCGCTGACGGCGCTTCGGTAGAGGGCGGCCAGCGCGGCGACGCCGGCCTGGGCACGGTCGTGCTGCACGCCCAGCGCGCCGAGGATCTCGCTGATGGCCTCGGCCGGGTCGAGCGGGGGCCGGGAGGGGTGGTGGCCCTGGAGGTCGATGTGGAGCTGCCCGTCGGGGAAGTGGTCGGCGACCAGGTGGGCCCAGTGCACGGCCAGCGTCGTCTTGCCGACTCCCGCCATGCCGCAGATGGCCGCGGTCATCGTCGGCGGGCGGCTTTCGCCCTCGATCGGCAGTAGCTCCAGGCACTGGCTCAGGGGCTCGCGGCGACCGGCGAAGGAGGTGCAGTCCGCGGGGAGTTGGGATGGACGGCCGGCCTGGGCGGGCGGGGGTGTGGGGGCGTCCGGGGTCCGGGAGGCTCGGCGCTGGAGCAGGTGCTGTTGGGCGGCGCGCAGTTCGGGGCCGGGTTCGACGCCCAGTTCCTCGGCGAGTGCGGTGCGGATGGTCTCGAACTGCCGTAGGGCCTCGGCCTGTCGGCCGGTGGCGGCCAGGGCCGCTATCACCCGGGCGTGGAGGGCCTCGTCGAAGGGGTGGCTGTCCAGAGCGGTGCGCAGCACGGTGAGGACTTCTTCGGTCAGTGCGGGCGCCGCGGTCAGGACGGTGTCGGCGGCTTCCTTCACCGTGGCGACGAACTCGTGTCCGACCGAGGTGAAGACCGGGTGCCGGGCCACCGAGGTGCCCGCCGCGACGACGGGGCCGCGCCACAGCCGGAGGGCTTCGACGAAGTCCTGTGCGGCTTCGGCGGGAGCGCCGCCGCGGAGTGCGAGCTGGGCCTTGGCGCGCAGGTCGCGGAAGCGCAGCAGGTCCGAGCTCGAGGTGTCGACCAGGAGCCGGTAGCCGTCGGCGGCGCGGACGAGGTGTTCGGCGTTGCTGCGGCTGCGCAGTTCGGGTTCGAGTGTTCTGCGCAGGGCGCCGATGTGTCGGTGCACCACGTTGACGGCGCTGGGGGGTGGTTCGTCGTCCCACAGGAGGTCGACCGCCTCGCTCAGCGTGAGCGGCCCGGGGGCGCGGAGCAGCAGCAGGGCGAGCAGGGCCAGGCGTTTCGGAGGGCCCACGTCGATCTCGGTGTCCCCGCGCACCGCCCGTACGGTGCCGAGGAGTGAGTAGCGCACTGTCGCGTCCATCTCGCGGCTGGCCTCGCTGTTTCTCCAGTGGTCTGCTGGTCGCCCATCCGGTCCGTCTGCACCGTGTCGGTGGGGACTCACGCCCTCTCCGCGTGCGGGGCGTGTGGCCAAGACCGCGAAGTGTAGCCACGTTCCGTGACATGTGTGTGCGGCTGGAGGTGTTCCGGTGGGGTGACATGTCGAGTCTGGCGGGGAGTGACAGTCGGCGGATCGGTCACGTGACTTAGCACCCCTCGAAGAAGTAACCGTTTTGACTGGTGACGATGCTCCCGCAGAGGGTCGTCACCTGTCAAGGCGGTGACTCGGATGGGATGGCCGCAGCCCGTGAACCTCGGGGTGGCTCACTCCGTTCCACTCAGAGGAGGTGCCCTTGTACGTGCTGGTCCCCGACGACCCCGTGTTCTACGCGAAGTTCCAGAGCCTGGAGGAGCCGCTGCTACGGCACCTCTACGGCCTGCACCATGCGGGCGCGGACTCGGACGAGGAGCGGGTCATCGCGGACGCCTACGACAGCTGGGTGCAGGTCCTGCTCAAACTGCCGCTGTGGGCACGCTGGCACACCGAGGACGCGCCCGCGGTCCCCGCTCCGGGAGCGCCGCCACCCCGCTACACCCTGTACAGCGTGCGCGGCGACGAGTTGACGAGCCTCTACCCGATCGAGGTGAGCGCGGCCGACCTCGGGCATCTGACGGCCTGCCTCGACCTGTTCGCCGGCGCGGACACCGAGCCGCCCGAGGGCGAGGAACCTCTCTCCGACGTCTTCCGGCGCGTCATGGACGTGCTGCTGCTGCCGCCCCCGTCGGGGCTGCTGAACATCCTGCGGTTCGCCGTCGCCCCGGGTGCCGCCGTGACCTTGCCGGCCGAGCACGAGCGGGAGTACCAGCGCTTCTGCGAAGAGATCGTGACCATCCTCAGCTCGGGTGACACCTTCGCCTACCGCAGCCACCGGGCCATGTATCTCTGAGGTGTTTCACCGGCAGGGCGGTCGGGCGCACACATTGTGGTGAACCTTTCACGACCGTCCGCACGTTCTCCCCATGGAAGGTTCCGCCGTCAAACACGCGGACGGGGGAGCCAGGACGGGATGCTCGGAGTCCCGCCACGCTTGCGTGGTCCGTCCACGCCCGCGCGGTCCGTTCCCGTCCCCGCACCGGTGGCTTGAGCCCCCCTTCGGGCCACCGGTGCGCTCACTCATGTGGAGAAGGGTTCACGGATGTCCGCCACGCAGGCGCCGGTCACGGACGGCGCCCGTCTCTTCGAGGAACTCCTCGTCCCTCACACGGTCATGACCCGGGGCGCGGAGCTGGTCACGGCATCGTTCACCCGGCTGGCAGATGGTGCGGCCGTCGAGACGAGCACCCTGGTGACGACCGTGCGGTGGTTCGTCGACTTCGTGCGCCGGCACCGGCGAATCGAGGACGAGCTGCTGTGGCCGGTGCTGCGGATCCGATGCCCCGATGCGGCGCGCAGTCTCGATCTGTTGGACGAGGACGACGACGCGATGGCCGAGGGGCTCGACGCGCTGGAGAGCGTCATCGAGCGGATCGCCGAGGAGCGCCGGGTCGGCGGATCGGTGAGCTGGGGCCACGCGATGAAGGAGGGGACGCTCGCGTCTCACCGGGTGAGGCACGCGCTGACCGGGCACTCCGCCGTCGTACGGCCCCTGTTCAAGGGGCTGCTCGCCAAACCCGGGGAAGAGGATCTCCAGGTGCTCCGCAAGGCGGCGGCCGAAGGTGTCTCGCGCAGCGAGCCGCACCTGACCTTCGGATTCCTGGAACACCCCGAGCCCGTTCCCGGCCGGGAACGGGTCTACGCGAGTTTTCCGCCGCCCGTGCGCTGGGCCAGGGCGGTGCTGATGAACCGGTTCCGCAGGACCCTCAAGGATCTTGCGGCCGACTGATTCCGGCGACCGGGCGAGATGGTCAGTGCGCTGCTGTGGCGGGCGCGGACTTCTTGCGTGCCCGGTACGCGGCGGCCTTGATCTTGTTGCCGCAGGACTCCATGCCGCACCACTGGCGCCGCATGCCCCGGGAGCGGTCGATGTAGACACGGGTGCACTCGGGGTTGCCGCACTCCTTCATCAGCGGCACGTCCGGGCCGCTGAGCAGCTCCACCGCCTGCCGGGCGACCGTCGCCAGCGCCTGCTCGGGCGTGGCCTCGGTGAGCCGCCCGGTCGCGGTCAGCTGCGGAGTGACCGGGGTCTTGCGCGCGGCGGCGTTGACCGCCGCGAGCGCCTCCTGGTCGAACTCCTCGCCGAGACGGCGATCGGTGACGAGCCGGTAGACGGCCTCGCGTACGGCCGTCGCCTCCCGTACGTCGTCGTCCTGGCCGTCGGTGATCGTGTCCACCAGGCCGGACTCCAGGTACCAGGCGTTCAGCCGATCCGGCGTCACGAACATCTCGAACCGGGTCGAGCGCCGGGCCCGGAGGGTGGCCGCGAAGTCGAGAGCCGGGTGCCCGCATACGAAGACATGGTCAAGGTTCACATCACCATCTTGACAGGTGACTCCGCAGGGAGGCAAGAAGCGTCACCGTTCCAGACGGTGCTCCCGTCCCTGCCAGCGCCGACGCAGCCAGCGATCGTGGCTGGCCACGACGATCGCGCCGGGGCCCGGGCCCAGCGCCGCCTCCAGTTCGTCGCACAGGGCGGGGGAGAGGTGGTTGGTGGGCTCGTCGAGCAGGAGCAGCTGGGGTGGGCGGGCCACCAGGAGGGCCAGGGCCAGCCGGCGGCGCTGGCCCACGGACAGGTGCCCCACCGGCTTGTCCAGGTCCGCCTCGTGCATCAGGCCGAGCGAGCCCAGGGGCACCTTCTCCGCCCGCCGCACGCCGAGCGTCTGCTCGTAGGTGTCGCGGACCGTGCGGTCGTACCGCTCGAAGGCCGTGTCCTGGGTGAGCATCCCCACCGTGAGCCTGTGCCGCCGGACCACCTCGCCCTCGGCCGGCAGCTGCCCGGCGAGTACGGCGAGCAGCGTCGACTTGCCCGTCCCGTTGCCGCCCGTGACCAGCAGCCGGTCGCTCGGCGCCACCTCCAGATCGGCCGACGCGAGCCGCCCCGGCACCCGCACCTCGCTCAGCGACACCAGAGGCTGCGAGCCCTCCTCGCTGCGCGCCGCCAGTTCCCCGGCCGCGAACCGCAGCGGGCGGGGCGGCTCGGCGACCCGGGCGCGCTCCAGCTCCTCCAGGCGCCGGGTGGCGTTGCGGACCCGGCGGGAGATCTGGCTCTGCACCCGGCCCGCCCGGTGGCCGTACCCCATCTTCTCGTTGTCGGTGGGTCCCCGGTCCGGCGCGACCCGGTGCGCGGTCACCCCCGCGGACTCCCGCAGCCCCTCCCACTCCTCCTGCTCCTCGGCGAACCGCCGTTCCCAGCGCTCGCGCTCGGCCCGCTTCTCGGCCAGGTAGGCGGAGTAGTTGCCGCCGTAGCGGACCGGGCCGTCCACCGCCGGGTCGAGGTCGATCAGGTCGGTGCACACGGCGTCGAGGAACGCCCGGTCGTGACTGGCGACGACGACCGTGCCGGGCATGGCGCGGAGCTGTTCCTCCAGGAAGGCGGCGGCGCTGTCGTCGAGGTGGTTGGTCGGCTCGTCGAGGAGCAGGGCGGAGGGGCGGCGTACGAGGAGGGCGGCCAGGGCGAGCCGGCCGCGCTGGCCTCCTGAGAGCGAGCCGAGGGTGCGGGTGTGGGCGAAGCTGCCGAGGCCCAGGCCGGCCAGGACCAGGGCGGCTCGGCGGTCGGCGTCCCAGGACTCCCGGTGCTGGGCTTGCTCAAGGCGCCTGCCGTAGGCGTCGAGGAGGTCCTGGTCCTCCGGGGTCCGGGCCAGCTCCTCGCCGAGGCGGTCCAGTTCGGCGAGGTCCTCGCGGGCCTCGCGCAGCGCCTCGTCCAGGACCGTGGCGATCGTGGAGTGGGCGTCGTACGGCATCTCCTGGTGGAGGAAGCCCAGGTCGGCGGGGCGGGTGACGCTGCCCGCGTCGGGGGTGTCCAGGCCCGCGAGGAGGCGCAGGAGGGTGGACTTGCCGACGCCGTTCTCGCCGATGAGGCCGATGCGGTGGCCGGGGGAGGCGGTCAGGGAGACGCCGTCGAGGACGCGGCGGTCGCCGAGGGTGCGGACGAGGTCGTGGGCGATCAGTGCGGACACAGGTGTCCCCTCAAGGGTGAGCGGTGGGTGGCCCGCCGGGCGCAGGGCGCCTCGGACGCGGGCCAGGGCACACGTCACCGGCTCACACGTCGGGCGCCCCCGTCTCCTTGAGCGTGCCGTCGGCCAAGCGCAGCCAGCGGTTCACACCGATCTCGGCGAGGAACCGTTCGTCGTGGCTGACCACCATGAAGGCGCCCTGGTAGGAGTTGAGCGCGCTCTCCAGCTGGCCCGCGCTGACCAGGTCGAGGTTGTTGGTCGGTTCGTCGAGCAGGAGGAGGTGCGGGGCGGGTTCGGCGCACAGCACGCAGGCCAGGGTGGCGCGCAGGCGTTCGCCGCCGGACAGGACGCCGACCGGGAGGTGGGCGCGGGCGCCGCGGAAGAGGAAGCGGGCGAGGAGGTTCATGCGTTCCGCCTCGGGCCGTTCCGGGGCGAAGGCGGCGAAGTTCTCGGCGACCGTGCGGTCCAGGTCGAGCAGGTCCAGGCGCTGGGAGAGGTAGGCGATGCGGCCGTCGTTGCGCTTGATCTCGCCGCTGTCCGGGGCGAGTTCGCCGGTGATCAGGCGCATGAGGGTGGTCTTTCCGGCGCCGTTGGGGCCGGTGAGCGCGATGCGTTCGGGGCCGCGGACGGTCAGGTCGACGCCGCCGTCCGTGAACACCGGGCTGTCCCCGAGGCTGACCTGCATGCCCTCGCCGAGGAAGAGGTTGCGGCCCGCGGGGACCTGGGTGTCGGGCAGTTCCAGGGTGAGGCGCTGTTCGTCGCGCAGGGCGCGGCCGGCCTCGTCGAGACGGGACTTGGCCTCGCTGACCCGGGAGGCGTGCATCGTGCCGGACTTGCCCGCGGCCTCCTGGGCGCCGCGCTTCATGTTGCCCGCGAAGATCTTGGGCAGCCCGGCGTTCTTCAGGTTCTTCGAGGCGTTGCTCATCCGCCGTTCGGCGCGCTCGCGGGCCTGCTGCATCTCCCGCTTCTCGCGCTTGAGCTCCTGCTCGGCGTTGCGGACGTTCTTCTCGGCGACCTCCTGCTCGGCGCGCACGGCCTCCTCGTACTCGGTGAACGTGCCGCCGTACAGGCGCAGTTCGTCGCCGCCGAGTTCGGCGATGCGGTCCATGCGGTCGAGCAGGGCGCGGTCGTGGCTGACCAGGAGGAGGGTGCCGGAGAAGTCCGACAGCACGTCGTAGAGCTTGTGGCGGGCCTCGACGTCGAGGTTGTTGGTCGGCTCGTCGAGGAGGAGGACGTCGGGGCGCTTGAGGAGCTGGGCGGCCAGGCCGAGGGAGATGACCTGGCCGCCGCTGAGGGTGCTGAGGCTGCGGTCCAGGGTGAGATCGGCCAGGCCCAGGCGGTCCAGCTGGGCGCGGGTGCGCTCCTCGATGTCCCAGTCGTCGCCGATGGTGGCGAAGTGCTCCTCGGCGACATCGCCGGACTCCACGGCGTCCAGGGCGCGGATGACCGCGGCGACGCCGAGGACCTCGGCGACCGTGAGATTGCCGGTCAGAGGGAGGCTCTGCGGGAGGTAGCCGAGGGTGCCGCCGACGGAGATCGAGCCGGTGGCGGGCGTGAGTTCACCGGCGATCAGCTTGAGCAGGGTGGACTTGCCGGAGCCGTTGGGAGCGACCAGGCCGGTGCGGCCGGGGGTCATGGAGAAGGACAGGTCCTGGAAGACGGGGGTGTCGTCGGGCCAGGCGAAGGAGAGGTTCGAGCAGACGACGGACGCGTCGGACATGGAATGACCTCGGGTGAATCGAGGGCAGAGATCAGACTTCTGCCCTGGTCAGCTGTGGGAAAGGGGTACGACGAGACGGACCACCTCGGCAGCGCTCCTGTGCGCCGGCCGGTGGCCGTCAGCTCCGGGTCTCACCCGGAGATGTCGTCTTCACCCACCACGTCTGTGACTCCTCGATACACGGTCAACGTCGCTTCCAGCGTAGCAGCCGTCGATTCAAACGTTTGCGGTTGACAGCCCCGACACCCCCATGCCAGCATCGTCACCAGTTAAACCGGTGACGATGACTTGTGAGACGTCGCCCGAGCTCACACGTGTCCGAAGGAGCGCACACCATGGCAGAAAAGCCGAAGCCCAGGGCCGGCGGCGCACCCGTCGGCCGGCGGGCGATGCTGGGCATGCTCGGCGCGGGCGCGGCCGGCCTCGCCGCAGCGCCGTACCTCCAGCGCGGCTGGGAGGGGTTCCTCGCCAAGGCCTCCGAGGTCGACGCCACCGGCCTGACCGGGCTGCTGCCCAACCCGGGCGGCTTCCGCTACTACAGCGTCGTCGGCTCGGTGCCGCACAAGGACGCGACGAACTACGAGCTCACGGTCGGCGGACTCGTGGACCGGCCCAGGACCTACACGCTCGACGACCTGCGTGCGATGCCGCAGACCCGGGTCGTCCACGACGTGCTGTGCACCGACGGCTGGCGCGTGGACGACACCCCCTTCGAGGGCGTGAGGCTCGCGGACATCCTCGATGCCGCGGGCGTGCGTTCCCCGAGCGCGGCGGTCCGGTTCACCTGCTTCGACGGCGCGTACACCGAGAGTCTCACCCTCGAACAGGCCCGCCGTTCCGACGTGTTGGTGGCGCTGAACATGCAGGACAAGCCCATCACCCACGCGCACGGCGGCCCGGTCCGCCTCTATGTGGCGCCCATGTACTTCTACAAGTCGGCCAAGTGGCTGTCCGGTATCTCGGTCACCGACAAGGTCGTCCCCGGCTACTGGGAGGAGCGCGGATATGCGGTCGACGGCTGGCTCGACGGCGCCGACCGGGACGCGGCCTGAACCCGGCCGGGTCCGCCGCTTCACCACCGCCGAGCGCCTGGTCCACCGGGCCACCGGCTACCTGATGCTGCTGTGCCTGGTCACCGCCGCCTGTCTCTACATCGGGCCGCTGGCCCTGCTCGTCGGCCGACGCCACCTGATGGTGACCGTCCACGAGTGGTCCGGCATCTCCCTGCCCCTGCCCTTCCTGCTGGGGCTCCTCTCACCCGCCTTCCGCGCCGACCTGCGCCGCCTGAACCGCTTCGCGGTGTACGACCGCCAATGGCTGCGGGCCGTCCGCAGGCGCCGTAAGTCACCGGAGGCCCGCCCGGCCGGCAAGTTCAACGCGGGCCAGAAGCTCTACGCGGGCTGGATCGCCGGAGCGGTGCTGGTGATGATGTTCACCGGCCTGCTGATGTGGTTCATGGGCCTGCTCCCCTTCATCTCCCGCACCAGCGCGATCTTCGTCCACGACATCCTGGCCTGGGCCATCACCTTCGTCCTGATCGGACACATGCGCAGGGCATCCGAGGACCCCGAGGCACGGCTGGGCATGCGTACCGGATACGTAAGTCGGTCGTGGGCGGAGCGGTACCACTCGCGGTGGTTGCGGGAAGAGCGAAAGACCGTCGAATGACTGTGGCCCTGCTGTGCGACGCACGGCCAGAGTGCACATGTGTCGCCGATCCGGCGCACACCTACTTCTTGGATGGATGACCCATGAGACGACTGCTGACTGTTCTCGCGGCCGGTGTGCCGCTCGCCGCGGCGGTGTACCTGCCGACCGCTTCGGCGGAGCCGCAGACCACCTCCACGCTCCTTAACTGCGCGGCACCCTCGGTGAAGGCCCCCACCGGCACCAAGGTGGAGTCCGTGACCGCGGTCAGCCGGCCCGGCGGCACCATCCAGGGCACCGGCATCCTCCAGGGCACGGTCACCGACGTCCCGGCCTACTGCGAGGTCACCGTCACCCTCACCCACCCGGGCGCCGACGACCACGCCCAGGTGCGGACCTGGCTGCCCGCCAGCGGCTGGAACGGCCGCTTCCAAGGGCTCGGCGGCGCCGCCTACCTGGCCGGTGACAACAACCCGGGCCTGGCCACCGCCGTGAAGAACGGCTACGCCGCCGTCACCACCGATGCCGGCGTCGGCGACGCCCTCGACACCAGCTGGGCGCTGAACGGCCAGGGCCAGGTCAACACCGCGCTGCTGAAGAACTTCGCCTCCCGCTCCCAGCACGAGGCATCGGTCGTCGGCAAGGAGGTCGTCGACGGGATCTACGGCAAGCGTCCCGCGTACTCCTACTTCAACGGCTGTTCCACCGGCGGCCGTCAGGGCTACATGGAGGCCCAGCGCTACCCCGACGACTACGACGGCATCCTCGCCAACGCGCCCGCCGTGAACTGGGACGAGTTCGAGGTCGCCACGCTGTGGCCGCAGGTGGTCATGAACAACGAGAAGACCCACCCGTCGTCATGTGAGTTCAACGCCTTCTCCGCCGCCGCCGTCAAGGCCTGCGACACGCTCGACGGCGCCAAGGACGGCCTGGTCAACGACCCGTCCCGGTGCGACTTCGACCCGCGCCGGCTGATCGGCACCAAGGTCGTGTGCGAGGGCAGGGAGCTGACCATCACGGCGGCCGACGCCACCGTCGTACGCAAGATCTGGGACGGCCCGCGCACCGCCTCGGGCAAGAAGCTCTGGTACGGCGTCCCGATCGGCGCCGACATCAACGCGCTGGCCGGAGCCGACCCGTTCCCGGTGCCCGCCGCCTGGACCAGGCTGTGGGTCGCCAAGGCCCCCTCGCTCGACCTCTCGACGATCACCTACAGCCGGTTCACGGAGCTGTTCAAGCAGTCCCAGGCCGAGTACGACAAGGTCATCGGCACCGACGACCCGGACCTGTCGGCCTTCCGCAAGTCCGGCGGCAAGCTGCTGACCTGGCAGGGCGACGCCGACCAGTACATCCCCGCGCAGGGCACCGTGCAGTACCGCGAGCGGGTCGAGCAAGAGCTCGGCAGCGCCAAGAAGGTCGACGACTTCTACCGCCTCTTCCTCGCCCCGGGCACGGTCCACTGCGGCCTCAACAAGGGTGACGGCACCACCGACGACCTCGGCGCGCTGACCGCCTGGGTCGAGCACGGCAAGGCGCCCAAGACCCTGCCCGCGACCCTGATCAACGCCGACGGGCAGAGCGTCGACCGCGACCTCTGCAATTACCCGCGGGTCTCCCACTACCGGGGCTACGGCGACACGGCCGACGCCTCCAGCTTCACCTGCGTCCTCCCGTCCCGGCACTGACCGGCCCGACCCCGAACCCCTGACCTGAGAGAGGCCCGAACCACCATGAGCACCCAGACATCGACGCCGACGGTCACAGGCGAACGCGACTCCCTGCTGCGGCTGTACCTCGGCCGCGGTGTCCTGGCCGTGGCCTGGGCGCTGGCCTTCGCCAAAGCCCACGAGGACCTCGACGCCGTGGCGATCACCCTGCTCGTCGCCTACCCGCTGATCGACGCGGTCTCCTCGCTGATCGACTACCGGGCCACCCCGAACGGCTCCGAGCGCCGGGTCACCGCGTTCAACGGCGTCCTCAGCACCCTGGCCGCCCTCGCGATCGGCATCGCCGGCGCCGGTGACGAGGCGTCCGTGCTCCATGTGTTCGGCGCCTGGGCCATCGTCTCCGGTGCCGCCCAGGTGGTCGTCGGACTGCGGCGGCGCGGCCCCGAGCTGGGCAAGCAGTGGCCGACCCTGATCTCGGGCGGGCTGTCGTTCCTCGTCGGCATCACCTACAACATCCAGGCCGCGGGCGACAATCCCTCGCTCGACGTCCTGTCGGTGTACGCCACCGGCGGCGGGGTGTGGTTCATCCTCCAGGCCCTGCTGCTGGGCTGGAAGTCCCGCCAGCTGCGCACCCGGACCGTGTGACCTGCTCACACCCCGTCTTTCGACCCGCGGCCCGTACCGGACCGCGGGTCGAAGCGTTGCCCGACCACACCCGACCGGACAGGTATTTTCACGCCATGAGTACGACTGCGGACATCACACCCATCACCAACCTGATCGCCTCATACGCGGAGCTGGTCGACACCGGGGACTTCGCCGGCGTCGGTGAACTCTTCGCCGACGCCGTGTTCATCGGCAGCGGCGCACCCGTCCTCGGACGGGACGCAGGGGTGGAGAAGATGCTCAGGGACAGCGTGATCCTCTACGAGGACGGCACGCCCCGCACCCAGCACGTCACGACCAACATCGCCGTCGACCTCGACGAGGAGGCGGGCACGGCCGCCGCGCGCTCGTACGTCACGGTGTTCCAGGCCCTGCCCGACTTCCCGCTCCAGCCGGTGGCCGCGGGCCGCTACCGCGACCGCTTCGAGCGGGCGGACGGGCGCTGGCGGTTCACCGAGCGCCGGGTCCTGATCCATCTGGTGGGTGACGTCAGCCGTCATCTGCGTGCTCAGCCGACGCGGTAGCGCACCGGCAGGGCCAGTACCCCGCGGATGATGCCGGAACCGATCCACTCCAACTTGTCCGCCGGTACCGCGAGTTGGAGCTCGGGGAGGCGGGCGAGCAGGACGCGCAGGGCGATGGTCGCCTCCAGGCGGGCCAGCGGGGCGCCCAGGCAGTAGTGGATGCCGTGGCCGAAGGCCAGGTGCCGGGCAGCCGGGCGGGTCACGTCGAGTACGGCGGGGTCGGCGTCCTCGGCCTGCGGGGCGTCGCGTCCGGCCGCGCCGAGAGCCACGACGACCATGCTGCCCCGGGGGATCTTCACCCCGGCGAGTTCGAGGTCCTCGGCCGCGTAGCGGCTGGTGGAGCGCTCGACGGAGGGGTCGTAGCGCAGGAACTCCTCCACCGCGCCAGGCATCAGCTCGGGGTTCTCGCGCAGCTGCCTCAGCTGGTCCGGGTGTTGGAGCAGGGCCAGCACGGCGTTGCCGAGCAGGTTCACGGTGCTCTCGTGGCCGGCGACGACCAGCATCAGTGCCGTGCCGACCAGTTCCTCCTCGGAGAGCCGGCCGTCCTCCTCGTCGCGTACGGCGACCAGGGCGGACAGCAGATCGTCCTCGGGGCTGCGGCGTTTGTCCGCGAGGAGGCCGGCCAGCAGGCCGTGCAGGCCGGTCAGTGCCGTGCGGTGTTCGGGGGAGGCCACGCGCAGGGCCAGGCTCGACCAGCGGCGGAAGTCCGGGCGGTGCTCGTCGGGGATGCCGAGGAGGTCGGCGATGACCGTGGCGGGGAGGGGGGAGTTGAAAGCCTCCACGAGGTCCATCTCACCTGTCGGCGGCAGTGCGTCGATCAGGTCGTGGGCGATCCGCTCGATGCGCGGGGCCAGTTCGGCCGTACGGCGTGGGGTGAACGCCGCCGAGGCCAGGCGGCGCAGCCGGGTGTGCTCGGGCGGGTCGGCCTCCATCATCTGCGCGCCGAGCCCTACGGAGGGTTTGTTGAGTACGTAACCTGCGGCGGTCAGGGCCTCGGCGGCGGGGGTGGCGTCCTTGAGGAGGGCGGGGTGGGTGAGTGCCTCGCGGGCCAGGTCGTAGCCGACGACCACCCAGCCCTTGAGGCCGAGGTGGAACTCGGCCGGGTGGATGGGGCCGAGCTCGCGCAGGCGGGCGTAGCGCGTGGGGGCGTCCGCCTTGAAGGCGGGGTCGATGACGACCCTCGCGGCCTGGTGGGGGCACTGCTCGTCAAGGCTCATGCGGTGTCTCTCCCGTTGCGGCGGTCGGTCGTCACCAGGAGAACGATCGGGGTTCCTGGCGGGTTCAACCAGTGCGCCCGCGCGCGGGCATGCCGAAGGGGCACGCGCCGCCGCGCGTGCCCCTTCCCTGGTGGAGCGCTCAGTTGTCGCCGTTGAAGAGGGACAGCACGCGCAGCACCTCCAGGTAGATCCACACCAGGGTGGTGGTGAGACCGAAGGCGGCCAGCCATGCCTCCTCGCGTGGGGCGCCGTACGTGACGGCGTCCTCGACCTGCTTGAAGTCCAGGGCCAGGAAGGCCGCGCCGAGCACGACGCCGACGAGACCGAAGGCGATGCCGAGACCGCCGCTGTGGAAGCCGAGGCCGTCACCGGCGCCGAAGGCGGAGAAGAGCAGGTCGGCGAGGAGCAGCAGGACGAAGCCGGTCGCGGCGGCGCCGACGAAGCCGGCGAACCGCTGGGTCACACGTATCCAGCGCATCCGGTAGGCGATGAGTACACCCGCGGACACCGCGAAGGTGCCGAGGACTGCTTGTACGACGACGCCGGGTGCGATGTAGGTGGAGACCGTGCTGGACAGCACGCCCAGGAAGACGCCCTCGAAGGCGGCGTATCCGAGGATCAGCGCCGGGGCCGGGGTGCGCTTGAAGGACTGGATCATCGCCAGGACGAAGGCGACGAGGGCGGCACCTACGGCCAGGCCGTAGGAGTGGCCGACGTTCGCCTCGTCGACAGGCAGCAGGAGCCAGGACAGGACGGCCGTCAGGACCACGGTGCCGAGCGTCGTCGCGGTGCGGACGACGACGTCGTCCATGGTGACGGCGGTCGAGTCGGCCCGGAGCGAGCCGTCGGCGCCTGGGGCGTAGGGGTTGGTCAGGTGGTCGTGGTCGTCCGCCGGATGGCCGCCGACCGTGGCGCCCACCGGGCGGCCCGCGGGCGCGGCTGTCCGGCCGGCCGCGCGGTCGCCGCCCCAGCGGGACAGGAACGGGTTGCTGGTCCTCACTTCGGTCCTCCTCATGTGCCGCACACGTGCGGCCTTCGGCACAGGGGTGTCGGCGGGACGGAAACCCTGCGCGTCACCACTCTGACAGGTGACGCAGAGGGAGGCAAGTCATCCCTCCGGGGCTCCGGCGGCGGTCATTCGGGAGATACTCCCGGGCCTTCGAGCAGCTCCCGCAGGAAGCCGTCCCAGTCCAGACCGTCCATCTCGGCCTCGGCCGGGATGATCCGGTAGGTCGCGTCGAGCCACGTCGCCAACGGCGGGATGGGCACCTCGAACAGGGCGTTCACCTCCTCCGACTCGAACAGCAGCCAGGACGAGGGCCGTTCCCCGGGTGCCATCGGCCACATCCGCACATCGCCGGAACCGCTCATCGCCGTCAGACCGCGATGGAGCAGCTCACGGCCGAGGCGCCAGACCAGCGCCGGTCCGCGCTCCGACATGAACTCGACCGTGATCACCGCGGGCAGGTCCGGGTCGAAACGCAGGACAGCGACGACCGGCTGCCGGGTGAACTCGTCGAGCATCTGGTCGAGATCCAGGTGCAGCGCGGGCACGAGCTCGGGCGCCGAACGCGCCCGCAGGGGTGACTGATCACGGTGCATGACAGGAGTTCCCCTCCGAGGGACGAAGTGTGTGTTCACCACTCTTCGCCCGGCACGGCGGCGGCACATCGGTCAGTTGACGACAGGTCCTGCGGACCGCGTGAGTCTTGACGTAAGTCACCCGGACCTCCGCCCGCGGTCGCGGGGGCGTGACGACCACGGGCGGAGGTGTGTGCGGGGCGCTCTCGCCGTCAGGTCACCGGCGCGAGGGCGGGGCCCGTGCCGCCCAGCTGCTCGGTGGACACGACCGGCGGCACCGGCCAGGTCACGCCCTTCGGCGGCCAGGACTGGCCGGTCGCCTTCAGGAACGAGGCGGGCGGCTCGTAGAGCGGGGGCTGGTTGCCGTCCGGGATCATCGAGGTCCAGGTGATGCCCTCGGTACGGTCCTTGAACTCCTGCTTCATCGCGTCCAGCAGGTCAGGCTGCTCGATCAGGTCGATCGCGCCCGCCGCGAGATAGCGGGCGGCGGACAGCAGCGCCTGGTGGCCGATGTTGGTGGCCGCGGTCGCGGTGGCGCCCCAGTTGTGGTTCGGGATGCCGGGCGGATAGGTGGCGGACAGCAGTACGGCGGTGGGCGCCTGCCAGCTGATGTCGGCGGTGTCGGTGGCCAGACCGCCGGTGTAGGCCGCCGCCGGAGGCGCCAGCGGGGTCAGCTCGGTCGGCATGCCCACCTCGGGCTTGCCCAGCGACTTCTGCACCGCCTTGGCGAGGGCGTGGTCGGCGTCGGTGAACTTCGGCGCGCCGAGCTGCCGCATGTTGTCGTTGAGCAGCTCCGCACCGGCCTTGTTGGCGAGCAGATTCCAGGTCGCGGAGTGGAACTTGTGCACCAGCCGGGTCTGGCTGGCCTGGGCCGCGGCCTTGCCGCACTCCACGATCTTGTCGTACAGCACCCTGGCGCGCGCCGGGCTGCCCTCGCGGACGAAGAACCAGATGGAGCACATGTCCGGGGTCACGTTCGGGGCGCCGCCCCCGTTGATGATCGCGTAGTGGAAGCGGCCGGACGGGGCGACGTTCTTCTCCCGCAGGTACTCCGACATCGTCGCCATCAGCAGAGCGCCGTCCAGCCCGCTCTTGTTGCCGAGCGGGGTGCCGCCGTGGCCGGAGGCGCCGAGGAAGGTGAACGTGGCCGATATCAGTGCGCTGGTGGTGTTCCAGAACGGCACCGTGATGTTGAAGGGGTGCCAGTCCAGGAAGGCGTCGAGGCCGTCGTAGACGCCCGCCTTGGCCGCGTACGCCTTGCCGACGAGCTGTTCCTCGCCCGCGCTGCCGAACAGCTTGACGGTCGCCTTCAGCCCGTTGGTGCGGATCGCCCGGGCGACCGCGATGGCGGCTGCCGTGCCGCCCGCGCCGAGGGCGTTGTGGGCGTCGCCGTGGCCCGCGCCGTACGTGGGGCCGTAGGCGTCGTAGTGGTGGACCAGCGGGTCGTGGGTGCCCACGCCCTTCTTCTGCGACAGGCCGGGCAGGGCGTCGTACTCGGCGTTGAAGCCGATGACGGGGCCCTCGGTGCCGTACGTGGCGACGAACGCGGTCGGGAAACCGCCGGCGCCCCAGGTGACCGTGAAGCCGTTGTCCTGGAGTAACTTCGCGTGCGCGAGGGAGGACTTCCACTCGCGCAGGGACAGTTCAGCGTGCTGCCAGACCTCGTCGCTGAGCTTGGTGATCGCGCCCTCCTCGGCCGCGATCCAGTCGAGGGCGGTCTGCTTGGCCGCGGTGTTCCGCGCCAGCCCCTTGGGAGCCCGGTAGGTGGCGGGGGAGACGCCGGTCTTCTCGTCGTACCCCAGGGTCGCCGCGAGCACCGGGTCGGCCTGCAGGATGGCCGCCGTGCTCGCGGTGGCGCCCAGGCCGAACATCTTCAGCAGGCGTCTGCGGCCGGGATGGAAGTCGTTCACGTCGGTCTCGTCCTCGGTGAGTGTGAGTTTGAGTCTGAGCCTGTGATCATGACATGTCGCCGAAGAGCATATGTGTCTGCCTCGTGGGGAGAGGGTCGCGCGTGCAGTGGACATGTTTCCGCTTAGACTCGGAAGTGACCGCGGTGGAAGACGTGCCGCGGTCACACCTGTGCGGCCGGCGCGGCCATAGGGCCGGGGTGAGTGAGCACACGCCCGGTATATGTGTCGTAGCCCTTCAGACATCCGGTCGTTCTCCGGTCGGCGACATATCGAGGGGTTCTCGTGCACATCCATCAGGCGGGTCCGATGGAAGTCTGGACAACGGCGGCGCAGGCCGACCGGACGCTCGCTCTCTCCTGGAACTCGGGTGTCAGTGCCGTGATCCTCGCGCTGGCCGAACTCCTGCTGCTGGTATGGCTGTTGGGGCGCTGGCTGGTGCGCAGGCAGGGCGGCCGACGCCGGGCCTGGCGCCGACTGGCCCGTCAGGTGCGCCTGACCCGCCAGGCCTTCTCCGAGCCGGTACGCGAGTTCCTGCGCTTCCGCGCCGCCGTACGACGACTGACCCGGCTGCTGTCGTCCGACGGACCCGTGACCGTCGCCCGGCACGCCCTCGACGGCGTCGACGTCGCCGTCCACCCCACCGCGCCCCAGGCCTTCGCCTTCGCGGTCGCCGTCCGGCCCGCTACCCGGCGCAGCGACGGCGAGGTGGCCGTGTCCGTGGCGGGACGGGGCCTGCCACAGCCCCGGGAGCCGTGGGAGACGGATGACGATCCGCTGCTCTGGTACGCCTCCGCGATCGACGCCGAGCGTTTGCCGTCGGCGCGGGCGGAGGAGACGGGTACGGCAGAGGAGACCGTGGACCCGGAGGTCGGCGACGGGCTGTCGTCCGTTACCGACCGGGTGCTCGTGCCGCTCGGACTGAGCGACGACGGCGTGGTCTTCCTCGACCTCATGCGCGGGCCCTGCATCCTCAACGCCTACGGCGAACGCCGGGCGATCCGCGCTTTCGTCCAGGCCGTCGCGGCCTATCTCGACCTGCCGGGCGGCCCGGCCGACGTGGTCGTGGCGCGCGGAGTGCATCCCCGCTTCGACGGTCCCGACCTGGACGAGTTGCTGGACTCCCTCGTGTACCTGATGTCCGACCGCACCCGGCCGGTGGTCGTGGTGTGCGCGGCGCCGGACGACGAACAGGCGGCACGGCTGGCCGAGTTGGCTGGTGCCGGGCCGCTGTGCGCGGTGGTGGTCGGGCCGGTCTCCGTCCATCGCTGGGAGATCCGGGTCAACTCGCGCGGTCGTACCGAGACACCTGGCCTCGGCATCGAGACCGACGCCGCGCCCCTCGGCCCGGCGGTCGCCCGTGCTGCCCGGAGGGGTGGTATGCGCAGGGCCCGCACCGGGGGGCCCGGCGGTGGCGCTGGACGGCCGCCGGGTGGTGGGGTCCCGTCGGCGAGTGGCGCTGTGCGGTCGGGGTCCGCCGGTACGCGGGGTCCTGCCGGGTCTGGGCTCTCCGCCGGTTCGCGGCACCCTGCCGGGTCTGGGTCTTCCGCCGGTTCGCGGCACCCTGCCGAGTCACCACCTCTGGTCGGCCCGGGGGCTCCTGTCGGCGGCCCGGAGCCGCGTCGTCCCGTGCTGGAGCCCGTCGGACGCGGTGCCCGGCCAGGGCTGTCGCTGCCCGCAGAGCCCGCCGCCATCGCCTCGTCCTCCGCCCCCACCACACCCGTCGCCGCCTCCACCACCGCCGCCTCCGCCACCCACCCCCTCCGCACCACCGCTTCCACCTCCGCGGAACCCGTGGCTCCCGCCATCCGCGACCTGTTCGCCGAGCCGGAGATCAGCGGGGTCTCAGCAGCCGGTGCCGGCGCCGGCGCCGGCACCGGTGACCCCGAGCCCTTCGAGAACCCCCGAGCCGAGAGGCGCAACGAGTCGTGAAGTTCCTCGTCACCACCGTGGACGACCAGACGCGGGAGCAACGCGACGTCCTCGTCAACGCGGCCGCCGCCACCCCCGTCCGCAGGCTCGCCGCGCAGCTCTCCGCCGCGCAGCGAGTCGCCGCGCCCGAGGAGGCGGAGCCGGACGCGGGCGCCTCCGCGCAGGAGATCCCCCTCTACCTCGGCGACCGGTTGCTCGACCCCGATCTCGCCCTGGCCTCCTCCGGGATCCGGGACGGCAGCACCCTCGGTCTGGGGCGGCCGGTCACCGACGCCGCCTCGGCCTACGGCCCCGCCCGTGACGCGATGCCCACGCCCACGGCGCCCGGCTCCGCCCCCGTGGTCGAGATCCAGGTCATCGGCGGCCCGGACGCCGGGCAGGTGTACCAACTCGGCATCGGTACCCACCTCATCGGGCCCCGGGCCGGCAGCTCGGTGCCGCTGACCGGCAGGGGAGTGCCCGAGGAAGGGCTGCGGCTGGCCGTACGTCCGGACGGAACGGTTCTCGCCGTGCTGCCCGAGGACGACGGACAGGTCCGGCTGTCGCTCCCCGAGGCGCCGCCGCCGCGACCGCGCGCCGACGTGGTGGCACTGCCGCCCGAACCCGACCCCGGACCCGAGGAACACGAGGACGACGGGCTGCCGCGCGGCTGGACGCCTTGGGAACTGGACGGCGAACTCGTCCTCGGAGAACACCTGTTGCGCGCCGCCCGGCCCACCCTGGCCGACGCCGCCCTGGTGGCCTCACCGAAGGCCAGCCTCGACTTCAACCGGCCGCCGCGCCTGCTGCCCCCGCTCCAGCCGGAGACCTTCCGGCTGCCCGGCCCGCCCGAACCTCCCAAGCGCAGGGGCCTGCCCTTCCTGGTGATCATCGCGCCCATGTTCATGGGCGTGGCCATGGTGTGGCTCTTCCACTCCGTCCTCTACCTGATGTTCATGGTGCTCAGCCCGGTCCTGGGCGTCGGCAACTGGATCAGCGGGCGACGCAGCGGTCGTAAGGAGTATCTGGAGGGCGTCGCCAACTACCGCCTGCGCCGCACCTCGTTGGAGGCGGACGTACGGGACAGGGTGGACCACGAACGGCGGGTGCGCGTCGCCTCCGCGCCGGACCCGGCGGTCGTCGGGCTGATGGCCGTAGGACCCGGCGCCCGGCTGTGGGAGCGTCGGCCGACCGACCCCGACAACCTCGTGCTGCGGATCGGCACCACCCAGCAGCAGTCGCTGCTCCAGATCGACGACGGCTCCCGCGAGGAGAACCACCGCACCGCCCACTGGCAGATCCCCGACATGCCCATCGGGGTGGACCTCGCGGGCAGCCAGGTCGTCGGCGTCGCCGGGCCCGAACAACCCGCCCGCGCGCTGGCCCGCTGGGCGGTGGCGCAGGCGGCCGTCCTGCACAGTCCGCGCGACCTGAAGATCTGTGTGCTCACCGACACCAAGGCCGCCGACGCCTGGGAATGGGCCCGCTGGCTGCCGCACGCCCGCTCCGGCCTGTCCGCCTCCCAGGACAACGCCCCCGTCATCCTGCTCGGCAACGACCCCGAGACCGTCGCCAACCGGGTCACCGAGCTGATCAACGTCATCCGCAACCGCAACCAGGCGCAGCAGGCCACGATGCGCGGCGCGCTGCTCAGCGAGCCCGACGTGTTCGTCGTCCTGGACGGGGCGCGGGAACTGCGGGACGTCCCCGGCATGGTGCAGGTCCTCAAGGAGGGGCCGCTGCGCGGCATCCACCTGCTGTGCCTGGACCGGGAGGAGCGCATGCTGCCGGAGGAGGCCAGCGCGGTGGTGTCCATCGCCGCGGACACCCTCACGCTGCGCCGCACCGGTCTGCCCGACATCACCGGCATCCGCCCGGACTACGTCACCGCCGAGTGGGCCGAACGCCTGGCCCGCGGCATCGCCCCGGTGCACGACGTCACCCCGGACGCGGGCGGCGGACTGCCCGACAGCGTCTCGCTGCTCGACCTGCTGGATCTGGAGCCCCCGACCGCCCAGGAGGTCACCGAGCGCTGGAACCGCCGACCGGCCTCCACCACCGCGCTCGTCGGCCAGGGCTTCGACCGGCCGGTCGCCTTCGACCTCGTCAAGGACGGCCCGCACGCCCTGATCGCCGGCACCACCGGCTCCGGCAAGTCCGAGTTCCTCCAGACCTTCGTCGCCTCACTGGCCACCGTCAACCGACCCGACGAACTCACCTTCGTGCTCGTCGACTACAAGGGCGGCAGCGCCTTCAAGGACTGCGTGCGGCTGCCGCACACCCTGGGCATGGTCACCGACCTCGACAGCCACCTCGTACAGCGCGCGCTCGCCTCGCTGACGGCCGAACTGATGCGCCGCGAACACATGCTGGCCGCCGTCGGCGCGAAGGACCACCCCGAGTACCGGGCCCTGCGCCGCCGTGACCCGAGCCTGCCGCCGATGCCCCGACTGCTGCTCGTCATCGACGAGTTCGCCACCCTCGCCCGGGAGATCCCCGACTTCATCCCCGGCCTCGTCGGCATCGCCCAGCGCGGCCGCTCCCTCGGCCTGCACATGGTGCTGGCCACCCAGCGGCCCGCCGGTGTCGTCACCAGCGACATCCGCGCCAACACCAACCTGCGGATCTCGCTGCGCGTCACCGACGCCGTCGAGAGCAGCGACGTCCTGGACGTCCCGGACGCGGCGAGCATCTCGGCGGCCACACCGGGGCGGGCCCTGGTGCGCACCGGGCACCGGTCGGCGATGAGCTTCCAGACCGCCTACGTGGGGGCAGCGCGGCCGCAGGACGGTCGCACTGAGGAGCAGTCGGCCGAACTCCCCGACGACGACACCGGATTGTGGATGACCCCGCTGTCCTGGCAGGGCCTCGGCCGTCCCGTGGACGCGCCCGAAGACGCCGAGGACGATTTCGCCCTTCTCGACGACGAGGAGGGGCCGACCGACCTGATGGCGCTGGTCGACGCGCTGGTGGAGGCGGCACAGGCGGCCGGCCACCAGCCGCAGCCCAGCCCCTGGCTGCCGCCGCTCGCCGACACCCTGACCCTGTCGGACCTGCCCGAACCGGCGGCTCCCGGCGCCGACGGACGACTCGCCCCGGCCGCCTGGGCCCGCGAGGACCTGCCCCGGCTCCAGGCGCAGCCACCCGTCTTCCTCGACCCGAACACCTTCTCCCACCTGTACGTCCTGGGCATGCCCCGCTCCGGCCGCTCACAGGCCCTGCGCACCATCGCCAGCGCCCTGGCCCGCGCCAACTCCTGCGCGGACCTGCACTTCTACGCCATCGACGCGGGCGGCGGCGCCCTGTCGGCGCTCGAAACGCTTCCGCACACCGGTGCCGTGGTGCCCCGCACGGACCTGGAACGGATGGGCCGCCTCCTCAATCGGCTCACCGCCGAACTCGCCCGCCGCCAGGAGCTGATGACCGCCCACTCGGCCGGCAACGTCACCGAACTCCGGGCCGCCCTGCCGGCCCACCAGCGCCCGCCGCACCTGATGCTGCTCATCGACGGCTGGGACACACTCAGCGCGCTCGTCGGCGAGATCGAGGACGGCCGCATGATCAACCAGGTCGGAACGCTGCTGCGGGAGGGCGCCGCGGCCGGTGTGCACGTCGTCGCCACCTCCGAACGGGCGCTGATGGCCGGGCGGATCGCCGCGCTGAACGACAACAAGCTGCTGCTGCGCCTGAACGACGTCGGCGACTACACCATGAACGGCATCCCCCGCGAACAGATCCCCTCGGTGATCCCGGCAGGCCGCGCCTTCCGCACCGACACCGGCGGCGAGCTCCAGGTCGCCATGCTGCCGGGCGGCCACAGCGGCCCCGAACAGGCCGAGGCGCTACGGCGGATCGGCACCGAGGCGGCCGCCCGGGACCTGGCCGTACCCGCCTCGGCACGACCCTTCCGTATCGAGTCGCTCCCGGCGACGATCACTTTCCGGCAGGCGTACGAGCGGGTCGGCGCCGTTCCTCGCGGACCGCTGATGGCGATGCAGGGACTCGGCGGCGACGACGTGGCGCCGGTGTGGGTGGACTTCGCGGGTACGGCCTCGACGTACACGATCGTCGGCCCGCCCGGGTCCGGCCGCAGCACCGCGCTGCTGTCCCTCGCGGCGTCCCTGCTGCGCTCCGGCACGGGCGTGGTGGCCATCACCCCGCGCGAGTCGCCGCTGCGCGGGCTGGAGCGCCATGCCAAGGCGGTCGTGCTGCCGTCGGCCGCGCCGAGCGAGGAGGACCTGCGGGCGGCGCTCGCGGCGGCCGGTGACGCCGTGGTCGTCATGGTGGACGACGCCGACCTGATGTCCATGTCGCCGGTGGACACCATGCTGCGGGACATCTCCTCCTCGGGCCGGGACCGCTCCATCGGCCTGGCCGTCGCCGGTCCCGCCGAGGCGCTGGTGTCCCCGCTCAGCCCGTGGCTCGGCCAGGTGCGGCGTTCGCGCAAGGGGCTGCTGCTGTCCCCGCAGACCATCGGTGAGGGCGACATCCTCGGGCTGCGGCTGCCGCACAACGTGATCCGGGTGAACCGCGTCCCGGGGCGGGCCTTCACCGTCGACGAGGCGGGGGCCCTGATGACGGTGCTGGTCCCGGAGACGGGGCCGGCGGACGCGGGCTGAGCGAGCATGCCGGAAGGGGGGCGCCGCTCATTGCGGCGCCCCCCTTCCGGCTGCATGGTCAGGTGACCGTGCGGGTCACTTCTGGTTGCCGCCGATCTGCGCGGCCATCGTCCGGTCCATGTCGTCGATCTGGGTCTTGATCGACTCGAACTGCTTCGCGAAGTCCTCGATCTTGAGGACGATCTGCGTCAGCTGGGTGGTGAAGTTGAAGTAGGCCTCACGCATGGCCGGGCTGGTGTGCTGAAGGAAGAGACCGTCGTTGAGCAGGTTGTCCACCGAACCCTGCAACTGGGCCAGCTGCGGGTTGATGTTGTGCACCGCGTTCTGCAGCTGGGTGGAGACGGTGACGATCTGGCTGTACTCAAGCTGGACGTTGTTGCTGGGCATAGGGGTTCCTCAGGCTCGGTCGGAATCGAAGGGGTGGGTCAGACGGTGCTGCCGACACCGGTGTTGGAGTGCTGACTGCCGTTGGGGTCGCTCTTGTCGTCCTTGCCGTCACCGTCGACGTCGGTGGCGTCCGGGTCGGTGTTCGTCCACTGGGGGTTGTCGGTGTTGACACCCGACCCGGTGTAGCTGGACGTGCTGGTGGTCTTGCCGTCCTTGTCCGTCTCGGTGACGTTCTTGGTGCCGGAGCCGTTCTCGCTGCCGTGCACCTCGACGACCGTCTTCGAACCGTCGGTGTGGGTGACCGTGGTCGTGTAGCTGCCGTTGGCCCCGGTGTCGGTGTGCTCGTGGTACGTCAGACCGCCGGGCCCGTCGTCGATCGTCGTGTCGCTCGACGTCACATGGCCCTCGGAGTCGTAGGTGACATGCGTCGTGTGGTTGTAGTTGTTGGTGCCGTCGCCGAAGTCGTCGTTGTGCGCGTCGGTGTCGGTCGGTTCGGGGCCGGGCGGGGCGGGGGCGTCCTTGGCGTCGGGGTCGGCCAGCCGCACCTGCTTGAGGTACTCGTGGCCGTTCTTGTCCCAGGCGTGGATGAGGATGGTCTCCCCGGTCAGCTTCTTCCAATCCTCGTAGGCCTTCTTGTTCATGTCCCAGAGGCTGTGCTTCCAGCCCAGAGCCTGTGCGTTGGCGTCGCCGGCCATCTTCGCGTCCGTCTCGAACATCTTCTGGGCGGCGAACTTGTAGGTCTGGCTGAGCGCTTCCAGTAGTTCCTTGGCGTTGTCGAACGGACCCGTCCACTGGAGCAGGAACATGTTGACCGCTCCGAAGGCGCCGCCGAGATCGTCCTTGTGGAAGAAGTCACCCCGACCCAGCAGCCGGGAGTCGGCGAGCTGTTCCTTGAGCCGCTCCGTGTCCTTGGCCAGCGTGTTCAGCAACTCGTAGTCGATCACCAGGTCGTAGCCAGGCATACCTACTCCCTCCACTCATATGTGTCTGCGGCGCCCTTCGGCGAGAACACATCAGTGTTCACATTACGATGGACACATACATGTGAACCAACCGCCCCGGCGCACTGTGTGCCATGGGGTTGTTCGACCGCGTGGAGGGGACACATGGCAAGGCCGCAGGACTGGAGTGCACTGGGGATGCACAGCGACCCCACACCCGGCGACGTGGACACCCTCTCGTCCCTCTACCAAGGGCTGCGGGACACCGAGACCCTGGGCAACGAGATCACCAGCGGTCTGAACCGGGTACTCGACCAGTCGGGCAACGGGTTCGTCGGGCGGACGGCCGACGCGGTACGCGCCAAGATCGACGGGCATCTCAAGCAGTTCATCGACGCCATCGGCCAGTCCTTCTCCGTTGCCGCGGACGCGACCATGACCTTCAAGACCGCGCTCCAGGACGTTCAGATGAAGGCGGACGACGCGCTGAGGAACGCGCAGGGGCTGTCGAAGGACGATCCGCAACTGAACGGCCTCAAGGCCCAGGCACACACCGCCCAGGACGAGTACAACACCGCGGTCAGAACGTACGAGCACCGGATGAAGGACGCCCAGCACCTCATCCGCCAGCCCATCGACGCCTGGCACCTGTTCCTCAAGTCCCTGGGCATCCTGGAGATCATCCTGGCCATCGTGGGGGCCTTCTTCGGCGGCTGGATCGGGATGCTCGCCTTCGGCCTCGGCATGGTCATGTTCATCAGCACGCTCGTCGACTTCGCCGAGGGCAAGGCGGGCCTGCTGGACGTGGCGCTCGCCTTCATCGGCATCCTCTTCCCCTCCACCAAGGGCATCAACGTCGGCGGGCTGACCAAGAGCGTGTTCAACGCGCTGAAGAACCTGCCCAAGAGCATCGGCTCGGGACTCACCGGCCTCGGCGGCGCCCTGTCCCACATCCTCACCGGCGGCCTCAGCTTCCGGGGCATCTACAGCGGCGTGACGGCGCTGCCCGGGCTGGTCCTGCGCGGCCTGAACGGCGTGGCCAACCTGGCCATCAAGGGCCTCAAAATCACCATCGCCGGGCTGAAGATGCTCGCCCAGACCTTCCGCGCCGACTTCCAGATGGCCACCGCCGGCATCCACACCACACTCGGCAAGGTCGGCGTCTACGCCATCAGCTTCGGCAGCCGCTTCGTGCTCAGCGCCACGCTGCCGGTGGACTTCTTCGAACTCGGCATCCACGCGGGTTCCGCGTTCAAGATGGGCTTCGGCACCCGGCTGCTCACGCCGACCGCCCACCTGTCCCAGTCGGCGCTCGGCGGCGGCCTGCACATCGGCGCGCTCACCGCCAACCACGGCGGCCTCGCCGGCTTCACGGGCGGCATGCCGCACTTCGAGACCTTCCAGACAGGCACCCTCCAGGGCTTCAACCCCGGTGGACTGCAAGGCCTCGGCACCGGCCTCGGCGGCGCCCAACTGGGCGGCCTGCACGGCATCACCGTCGGCGCGGACGTCGGCGGAGCGAACCTCGGGTCCCTGCACGCGATGGACCTGGGCGCCCATCCCGGCGCCGGGGACAACCTGCTCATGGCGAACGCCGGTGGCCTGGACAGTGTGGAACACCTCACCGCCTTCGACCACTTCACCGGCTTCCAGCGCACCTCCGCCGGTCTGCTGGAGCCGTTGCCCACCCACATGAGCGGCGTCGACCTGTCCGGGACGCACGGACTCTCCGACCTGGGCTCCGGCACGCACGCCCTGCGGAGCGACCTGGGGGTCTCCGGTACCGGCTCCGGTCTGAACACGGCGCTCGGCGACGCCCTGAACTCGGTGCGCGTCGCGACCGGCCACGTCGAGGACTTCCACGCACTCGGCATCCCCGAACTGCGCAGCATCGTGGACGGCGACATCTCCAACATCCGGATGACGCAGGACGGCATCAGCCTCCAGGTCGGTGCGCACAGCGGCACACCGACCACGCTGCACATGGACTACCGGGGCACGGGGGGCCTGACCAACGCCGACGGCAAGCAGGTCGTGGTCGCACCTGAGGTGCATGAGGTGCTCAGTGCGGCCGGGGTGGATGTGAAGGCGGGGGCTGCGGTTGACGTGAAGGCCGGGGCTGTCGACATCAAGGCCGGTGCGGTTGACGTGAAGGCCGGGGCGGCCGAGGTCAAGACGGGGGCGGTCGATGTCAAGGCGGTGTCGGTCGACGTCAAGGTGGGGGCGGTTGATGTAAAGGCCGGTGCCGCAGCCGACGTCAAGGCCGGTGGAGTTGACGTCAAGGTGGGAGTGGTCGACGTCAAGACCGGTGCCGCGGTCGACGTCAAGACCGGTGCTGCGGTCGACGTCAAGACCGGTGCTGCGGTCGACGTCAAGACCGGTGCCGCGGTCGACGTCAAGACCGGTGCCGCGGTCGACGTCAAGACCGGTGCCGCGGTCGACGTCAAGACCGGTGCCGCGGTCGACGTCAAGGCCAGTTCCGCGGTCGACGTAAGAGCCGGTGCCGCAGCCGACATCAAGGCCGGCTCCGCTCCCGGCGCCCCCTCCGCCTCCGGCATCAAGATCAACCGCGCCGACACGGCCGCCGGGCATTCCGCCGGCGGTGGCACCAAGGCCGCCGTACACGAGCTGGACCACCTCTCCAGCGGAGCGAAGTCGCTCAACTCCCCCGCCCGTCCGAGCCGGCTGACCGAAGAGCCGCCCAACCCCTCCCTCACCGCCCAGACCGACCACCTCGGCGTCTCCGCCCGCGAGAACCTCGACCTCCTCGGCCAGCGCAAAGGCACCGGTGACACGGCGGGCACGTCCGCCCCGACCGCCATCCAGAGCGGTACCCACGTCGCCCCGCGCCCCGATCAGGTCGGCCCGGACGCGGTCGTCGTCGGCGAGCACATCGCCCTGCGGCCGTCCTCCGCCCCCACTCCCCAGTCGCGTCCGCACAGCGACGGCGGCCGTCCCGGGCCGCTGAGCAAGTTCGAGGCGGTGACCGGCGGGGCCGCGGGCAAGACCGGCGCGGACCGGCTGGCGGCGTGGAACGAGTACGAGCAGGCGCAGGTCGACCTCGCCGACGCCGCACGCCAACTCGACCTCTCGGGCGGGAAACTCGGCCGGCCCTCCGAGACCGTCGACGAGGCCGGCGCCAAGCAGAGCCTCCAGCACGCCGAGATCTCCCTGGACATCGCCAAGGGCAAGATGGGCCGGCTCGGCATGGACGCCGAGACGATCGGGAGCCACCTCGACGCGCTGGGCATACCCGGTCCAGGCCGTACACCGCACGGACATGGTCCCGGGGCGGTCCCGAACGCACCCAAGCGGCGCGGCCCGCAGAACGCGGCGGCGTCCTCCTCGGCGGGCCCGGTCCCGCCCACCACCAAGGGCGAGCTGACCAAACTCAAGGACCCGGTGCGCTTCTCCCCACAGTTCCGTGAGCATGCGACCAGCTACAAGCTGACCCCGGTGATGCAGTACGACGGCATGGCCAAAGGGGCGCTGCGGCCGGGCGAGGAGATCCGGTTCATCGCGACTGTTCCCTCCACTTCAAACGTCGAGTACACGGTGAAGACCGGTGCCACCACGGTCACGAAGAACAAGCTCTTCGAGCTGGCGAAGACTTACGAGAAGGCGTTCGGCGCCGATTCCGGTCGTGGAGAGCGCCTGGGGCTCGTCATCGGTGTGAACGGCCGTCCCGGGGACGAGGCCGCGATCGAGAAGGCGATCAAGGGTTTCGCGGAGAAATGGGACAAGGAAGGCACCTATTCGGTGTCCGTGACGGGCTTCACCTGGAAACAGGGTGACCCCAAGCTGGTCGCGGCCGGCACCCAGAAGGAGATTCCGTACGGCGCGATCCGTGAGGCGATCGTCCGCGACGACCTGACCCAGCAGATGCTGACCAAGGCCGGGTCGGACGGGCCGGTCTATCTCCACATCGGCGATGCCGACGTCAAGGACATGACGGTCGGCGGCAAGCCGCTGCTGGACACCGCGACCAAGGCCATCAACGACATGAAGGTGACCACGGTCCACGAACAGACGCTGTTCCCCGAGGTCGTCAGCGGAGGCTACAAGCTCACCGACACGGCGGCGGCGACGAAGGCGGCCGATCTGGATCTGGCCGTGCGGGACGCCATGAACGCCATCGATCCCCGGGCCGTGTACTTCCCCGAGCCGAACACCTTCCTGAGGGTCGACACCGCGAACCACGAAGGGCTTGAGGCGCAGATCCATTTCGGGATCAAGCAGGACGACAAATGGCGGTTCGAGGCCCAGGAAGGAAAGCACCTCCTCAAGAACGTCATCGCGGCCCGCAAGGACCTGTGGGAAAGCGAAGGCGCTCTGACCAAGATGGTCCAGTTCAGGTCCGACCTCGCTCTGGTCACGGACGGCGGCCGGATCGCCAAGGACCTTCCGGACGACCTGAAGTCGCTCATGGGCGGCCTCACCCAGAGCCACGCCGACAAGAAGGTGTGGACCGATCAGGTCACCGACTATCTGCAGACGCATCACGCCGGTCTGCTCGGCGCGGACCCCAACGCCGCGAGGACGCTCGCCGACCTCGCCTTCCACGACATCAGGACCGATGGCTCCGGACTCGTCGAGATGGACAGCAAGGCGCTGTTCGACGCTCACGAGAAGGAGATGAAGTCCCTTCTCAAGGCGGCAAAGAAGGAGGGGGCGCCCGCCAAGGACTTCTTCCAGATGGCTGTCAACACCCGCACTGCCCTGGTCACCGAGATCAACAAGCTCAACAAGCTGGCCGCGCACGGCGTCGCCCCGAGCGCCCCCGGTGCCGTGGCGAAGGCGGTGACCGACGGCCACTTCGGCGACGCCCTGGCCCATGCCGGCGGCGACCTGGCCTCGCACGGCTCGTGGAAGGCGGCACGGGACGCCGCCGTACCGAAGACCGTGCGCAACCGGGACTGGACGGACCCGATATCGCACCCCGGCCGCGCGAAGCCCTTCTCGGGGCCGATCCGCGACAACGCGAAGTTCACCCGCTACGTGGTCAAGGCCGGGTTCGACATCCGCACGTTCGCGGTCGACGGGCACGCCGTGTCGGACCTGACGATCCGGGTGAAGCTGGCCGACGACGGTGTGCCCAAGGCCGATGCGGACGCGCTGTGGCAGCGCGCCTCGTCAGGTGTGGACAAGCTGTTCAACCAGCCGGGACACGTACTTCCGGACGGGAGCGTGCTGCATGTGACGCTGGAGCGCGCGGAGGGCCCGCTGGGCGGGCATCTGACGGTGAAGGCCGGCGAGGCGGGCTCCGGGGCGAACCAGTACCACTGGCCGCTGGACGCGTCCGAGACGGATCTCGCGCACGAGCTCGGCCACCAGCTGGGCCTGCGGGACGAGTACCGGGCCGCCGACGCGGGCCACCGCCCCGACAACAAGGCCGGCCTGATGGGGGACTACACCGAGGGCCTCAACGGCAGCGCCGTGCGCTCGTGGCATCTCCAGATGCTCCAGCAGACCCTGGACGCCTACGCCGACACCGGTCACGCCCTGGCCGCACATGTTCCGCCGCACTCCGTGGACCTGACGCCGGCCCCGGGGCCCAAGGCCAAGGCGAAGAAGCAGGCGGCGGCACCTCCGCCGCCGGACCCGTGGACCAGCCACGCCGACCCCGGCCGCTTCGGCAGCAACTCCGACTTCAAGCAGGCGTACGAGTACTACGAACTCCAGCCGGTGGCGCAGTACAACGGCGCCGCGAAGGGGGCGCTGAAGCCGGGCGACGACCTCCGGTTCGTCGCCACCGTGCCCGTGAAGGTGGAGGACAAGGACGACCTGCTGCTGGACGTGGCGAAGAAGTACGGCGAGTCGTTCGGGGCGGGACAGGGCTGGAACGAGCGTCTGGGCCTCGTCATCGGCCTGAACGGGCGCGTGGGGAAGCACGATCTCATCCTCGCCAAGATCCAGGAGTTCGCCAAGAAGTGGGAGACCGAGGGCACCTTCTCCGTCTCGGTGACGGGCTTCACCTGGCGCCAGCCCGACCCCAAGAAGATCACCGTGGGGCAGGGCGAGCAGAAGGAGGTGCCGTACGGGGCGATCCGGGAGGCGATCATCCGTGACGACCTCACCCGGGACATGATCAGCAAGCTCAGGCCGGCCGGGGAGGCCGAGGGGCAGCTGTATCTGCACATCGGCGACGCGGACGTACAGGAGTTCGCCGTCGACGGCAGGCCGCTGTTCGACCGAGCCGTCACGGCCATCGAAGGGGCCAAGTTCACCTACAAGAGCGACGGTTCGGTGCACTACCCGGAGGCGATCAGCGGCGGCTACAAGCTGCCCGCCGGGACGACCGAGAAGTCCCTGGCCGGTATGAAGGCCGCTGATCTCGATCTGGCGGTGCGCGGGGCCATGGGCACGGTCGACTCCCGGGCCATCTACTTCCCCGAACCGAACACGTTCGTACGGGTCGACACGGCCGCCTACGACACCCTCGACGACGGAATCCACTTCGGCGCGGTCGACAAGAGCAAGGTGGGCGGCAAGAACCACAACGCCTTCTCGTTCGAGGCGCAGGAGGGCCAGCACCTGCTGGACAACCTCATCAAGTCCCGGCAGATCACCAACCCGGCGTGGCTCGAACACCCCGCCCACATGGTGAAGTTCGACCCCGACCTGGCCCTGGTCACCGACGGCGGGCGGATCGCCGACAAGATGTCCGCCGACCCGCAGAAACTGATGTCCGGGCTCACCCAGAGCCATGCGCATCCGGGGACCTGGAAGAAGCAGATGGAGCACTATCTGACGCTCCATCACCCAGGTGTGGCGGACCAGAAGGGGATGCTGGACATCCTGCACAAGCTGGCCTTCCACGAGATCGTCTCGGACGGCACCAAGCTGACCAGGCTGGACGGCGCCACCCTGACCAAGCAGGTGCTCTCGCCGGCCGAGTTCAAGGTGCTGAGGAGCCATCCGGAGCTGGGCAAGTTCGCGGTCCGCACCCGTACCGCACTGGTCGAACACCTCAACAAACTGAACCAGTACGACGAGCACGCGGCCGTCCCGAACGCACCCACGGCGAAGAAGGTGAAGGCGTCGGCGGCGGACAAGGCGGAGAAAGCCGCGAAGTTCGAGGCGAAGAAGCCCGACGAACGACTTCAGAAACTGCTGTTCCAGAACGGGTACGCCACCGGCGACCAGTTCGGCGTCGCCGCCGCCCTGCACAGCGACCCCAAGCTGCAAGTGCTGCTGATCCGCAACCCGTTGGACCACCGGGACCGCAGCGAGGACATCCGCGACTTCTACGTGGCCAGTGGCATCGACGCACACCGTGTCCAGGTGCGGGAGGTGGCCGAGGGCCAGAACGCCAACAAGCTGCGGATGAACCACTGGCGGGAGATCAACGAGTCCGTGCTCAGCAGCGGCGGTACGGCACCCGCCAGCCGGCAGATGGACGAGTACGTCGTCTCGGTCAGCGCCGCCACCACCTGGGTCGGCGAACGCTTCGGCCCCGGCCTGCGCGAAGACCTGCGGGCCGCCTGGCAACTCGACGACGCCCACTTCACACCCCAGTTGCAGGACGCGGTCGGCGACTGGCTGAAGAGCAGGGGCGTCCCCGACGTCGCCGGGCGGGACGTCGTCGTGCTGTGGACCCGGTTCAGCGGCAAGCGCGGCGAGATCCACGTCGAGCACGACACCAGCCACACCGGCGTACGGCAGATCCTTCAGGCCCTGCACCACCGCACCGCCGACCGTGCGCAGAGTCCGCTCGTCATCATCGCCGGAGACGCCTCCGCCCACTCCGGGCGGCCGAGCAAGTTCCCCGGCATCGCGAGCGACTTCCGGGCCACGGGACTGGACGTACACGACCTCACCGCGTTCTGGAAGAACCCCGAGGGCCTGCACACCTGGGGCGGCAACACCCGCATCGGCCAGATGCGGCTCTTCGAGTATCTGAACCGGGCCGGCGACGGCCGGCTCAAGCACCTCGGCTTCCGCAGCGGCAACCTCGAAGCGATGGCGCTGTCCGGCCATCAGGTCCGCTATCTGGAGGAGCCGGGCAGCGCGGGCGGCGAGCGGATGGCCAAGTGGCACGAGATCCCCGGTACCGGCCGGACCCCGGGCAACGGCATGCCCCCCGGCTACGAACGCCTCGTCATCGAGCACCCGCCCACCCGCTCCGGCCAGATCACCGTCGAGGTGCGCGAGCTGAAGCACGCCAAGAAGGCCGAGTACGACGGCAAGGGCAAGCTTCCCCCGCACGTCCAGGCCGAGCTCAACGACCTCACCCACGCCTACGAGCACCCCGGCTGGGTTCCCGGCGGCGGCGACCGCCCCTACGTCAGAAACCTCAAGCCCGTCGCCGCCCACCACACCAAGGGCTTCGCCGAGACCGACGTACACACGATCGTCGACTACCTCACGACCCCGCGCCCCGGCGAGACCGTGGACATCAGCCCCCACACCCCGTCGGCCGGTCGCCCGGACGTGTCGACGACGACGGACCACGCGGCCTCGCCGGAACCGGCCCGGGCGACCGAGGCGGCCGGAAGCAAGGCTCCGGAAGCTCCTCCGGCGCCGCAGGCTCCCCCGCGCATGACCGGCACCGGCCAGATCGGCGGCGCCGACCGGGTGCTGCCGTCCCAGGAGGTCACCGCCACCGTCTCCAGGGATCTCGTCGCGCACTTCGACGACGCCCTCACCCCGGCCCAGCGCGACACGCTCCGCGCCGACCTCCAGGCGCAACTCGGCCGGGAGGTCTGGCCGTCGCTGTCGGCGATGACCCGTGGCGAGACCCGCACCCTCACCGTGGACGCGGCCGGGTTCAGCGGTGACATCACGGTGCGGGCCGAGGTGACGAAGGCGGAGCCGGACGGCGCCTTCAAGAGCCTGGAGTTCGAGGACGGCAGCGAGACCCTCGTCCGCGACGGCTTCCAGCGCGAGACGCGGTCGGTCGTCACCGCCGGTGTGCTCGTCAAGGGCAAGGCCGCCGCACAGACCGACCTGACGGGCCACCTGTCCTCGAACTGGTCCCGCACCGAGTCGCACCGCATGACCTCCAGCGGACGCCTGTTCAGCCGTACCAAGACCCCGGAACCGGCGCTGAAGCTCGACGTCGAGGTCCGCCTGGAGTTCGACGTCACCGCCGTGAGCGGCCCCTCCGGCAAGCACCTCGCCCGCCCGGGAGCGTCGGCCGGCCGGGTCGAGGTGTCGGCGAAGGTGCCCGTGGCCGTCGCCGAGGGGGACGTCCGTCCGACGGCCGACATGCAGCATTACCTGCCGCCGACCCGGGTCGAACAGACTCTCGCGCTGGGCGGCATGGACACCGTCCGCGACCTGTTCCTCGTCGACGCCGACGGCGTACGTGTCTCCGGCAGCCTGCACAAGGCCCTCCTCGGCAGCGGTACCGACCCGCACTCGCTGGAGGCGTACGGCAAGCGGGTCTTCGGCGACCGCTGGCCCGCGGTGCGGGAGCTGGTCCTCGACCGCATCGGCTCCCTGGACTCCCTCCAGTACCGGCTCAAGGGAATGACCGCGGGCGAGGCGCTGGAGATCGACCTCGGTCCGGACGCGGGCAGCCTGCTGGTCACCGCCGAGGTGACGTCGATGAAGCACCTGCGCAACACCGAGAAGACCGAGTTCAACACCGGCTCGGACGTCACCCGGGTCTACACCCACACGCGCGGCTCCGAGCACGGCGTACGGGCCACGATGCAGGGACAGAGCGCCGACCTGCACGCCGGCCCGACGACGGTCACCGGCGTCGGGCACGGCGAGTTCGACCGCGACGGCGCGCTGACCGCGCAGCAGTCGGTCCGGACCGGTACCGCGGTCAAGATGAAGGTGCCCGGCGCCGTCTTCGACGGCGTGACCACGCTCTCCTTCGTCCACCGCGCCGACCCTCTCGGCGCCGGCGGCTCCACCCCGGGCGTCGGCCGCGCTCCGCACCCGCCCGGCGGACAGGCGCGACTCGGCTTCCAGGTCCTCATGGATGCCGCCGACGCCCGCCCCGTCCCCGAACCCGGCGCCTTCTCCGCCGCCACCCGGCCCGAGGGCCCGCGCCGGATGACGGCGCCCGCCCTTCAGGAAGGAGACCACGCCTGGCGGCCCGCGCCCGGCGTCTGGAACGGACTGCCCTCCCACGCGGTCGTCCTCGACGTCCTCTCCGGCGAGGAACGGGCCCTGGACGCCGCGCAGTCGCCGCGGCTCCCCGACCTCGTGGACGGCGCAGGACGCGAACACTTCGGCGCCGACTGGGCCGACGTACGCCCGGCCGCGCACGACATGGCCACCAGGGAGCAGCTCGCCGCGACCCTGCCCCAGCTCACCCGGGGCACCGTCGCGCGCAGCACCCCACTGCCCACGCCGCTGCGCTCCAACGCACAGCTGAGCCTGAGCGGTCGGCTGGAGTCGCTGGAGTACGTACGGACCCTGGACGCCGCCGAGATCAACCTGCTCAGCGATGTCGCCGACGAGACGGGCGGCCGACTGGGCTCGGCCCTCGGCCACGGCCAGTTGGCCCAGGGAGGTGTACAGCCGGAACTCGGCAGCGACTTCACCCTCGCGGTGCATGCCCCCGGCGGCGGCATCGCCCACCGCTCCCGCACCGCCGACGGGGTGTCCGGCGGACACAGCAGCGTGGCCGCCGCCAAGTACCCCGAACCGATGGCGGTGTACATCGCCACGGTCGGCGTGGACGCGCATATCGGACGCGTCGGGGAGAGCGCGACCCACGGCGGCCGGACCGACGTGCGGTTCGTCGTCGCCGTCCCCAAGAGCCACACACGGCGGTACGAGGTCACGGCGGAGGGCGTGGGCAGCCAGGTCTTCCACCGCCCGGAGACCGTCGCGTCCACGCGCCCCGCGCCCGCCCGGACCGGTCCGAGCGTGCGGCCACCGCTCCGGGTGTCCGACTCGGGGCGGATCGGCAACGGCGACGCCGTACTCGAACTCCCCGGCGACCAGGTCGTCAAGGAGCTCCGGCGGCAGCTCGCCGACCCGTTCGGGGAACGCTGGGACCAGGTCGAGGGCGAGGTGGCGCAGTTCTTCGACTCGATCGCACTCCAGCCCAGGACCGCCGGTCTCACCGCGGGCGACACCTGGGGCGGCAGCTTCCGCGCCGGGCCGGTGACCGCCGACATCCGGATCACCGCGGCCGACGCCCGGATGACCGAATACCTGCGGGTCGAGAAGGACTTCGAGTTCGAGCAGGGCACCGAGTCCGCGGCCGCCACGTCCGTCCAGAAGGACTCGCATGTGCGACGCACCCTGTGGGAGCGCGCCGGGATCAAGGCCCCGCACGTCACCTTCACGCTCGGCCATGTACGGCACAAGGAGTCCGTCGCCGGTCACGGCACCGACGTCCGCGGCGGTGTCGTCGCCAAGAACAAGACCGTCGAACCGGCGGCCGTGTTCAAGGGCGAGGTGACCTACACGGTCGAGGCGAAGATCTCCCACGCGCTGCCGGGCCGGGGCGACGAGCGGACGTTCACGGTGACCAGCGACGGCGAGTTCGCCTTCCCGGTCCGTGACCTGCCCGCCGACCCCGCGACCGGCGCGGCCCTGCGGCCCGAGCAGTACCGCCGGGTTCCCGACCGCATCGCCGACTCGCTGCGGCTCGGCGCCGAGGACGTCGTACTCGACACGCGTCCGGTGCGCGGGGACGTGGCCGGAACCCGGCTGGTGGAGGACGTCCTGCGGCAACTCGATCCGAACGGGCCGAAGTTGTTCGGCTCGGCCGCCGACTGGAGGACGGCACGCGTCAAGCTCGCGGAGCGGCTGCCCGCGTCGGAGTTCCAGCGCCGGCTGAAGTCGATGATGGCCGGACAGCCGTGGGTCGTCCGGGTGAACGGCCGTGAGCTGGCCATCCGCGCCAGCGTGCAGGAGATGACCCACACCGCCGACACCAAGGCCACCGAGTTCTACTCGGCCACCGTCGGCGGCACGGGCGGCGGACGCACGGAGAGCGGACTGAACGGGCCGCAGATCACCTCCCACGGCACCAACGTGACCGTCGTCGGCACCTCCGACCCGATCGGCGGCTCACCGGCCGAGGTCTTCGGCGGCGGCACCCTCGCCCACACCACCCAGTCCGAGCACCTCGCCGACTCTTCTTCCGGCATCCGCTCCGCCGCCGGGACCAAGACCAAGGTGCCCGGCAGCGTCTACGACGGTGTGGCGCGGCTGCACTTCGAGGTCCGCGACCGGTGGCGGCCCTTCGGGCGCGGGGTCGACACCCGCGTGCCGAAGGACGCGGTCGACGAACAGATCCGTTTCAAGGGACTGCGAGAGGAAGTGGCGGGCCTTCAGAGCCAGTTGGACGATGCCTCGGCGACGGGTCGCCCGCAGCGCGAGATCGACGCGCTGGAGCAGCGGCTCGACGGGGCCAAGGCGTCGTTCGACAAGGCGCTCACGGACCACACCACACGTATCCGGACAGCGGTCGACGACCGACGCACCGGCCAGGGGACGCTCGGCTTCGCCTCGATGACCAGGCGGACCTTCGGGGTGCGGGTCCGCAGCGTCGGTGAGGCGGAGATCGGCTTCCAGGCGCTGCTGCCGAGCGACGACACCGTCAAGGTCGCCGCGCCCGACCGGGCCCGCTTCACAGCCCCCGAACCCGGCGTCGGACGGCCTCGGCCTCCCCAGCGGTCGGGTGTGGCGCCCGCGCAGGTCGAGGTGCCCCGGCCGCCGGAGTCGTTGCTGACGCACGGCATGTCCGACGGCCAGCTCGTCCGGGACCTGCCCGACGTCCAGTCCCTGCGGGGGCTGCTCGACAGCGAGGGCGCCAGGGTGTTCGGCAGCGCCTGGTCGGACGTCACCCGGACCGGGCAGCGGCGCGGCGAGCTGGTGATGGGCGGCTTCACCAAGGACCGGCTGATGGCCGCGCTCCCCGAGCTGACCCGGGGCGGCGAGCTGCGCGGCGAGTCGTTCCGGGTGCACGGCCGTGAGGCGTGGGTGTCGCTCAGGGCGGACCTGCTCGACCTGACGCACACGCGCCCCGAGCCCAGGGCCGAAGTCGCCCTCGCCACCGAGAAGACCTACGTGTTCGGCCGACGCGACCTGCACTCACGGCAGTTCTTCCTGCTGGGCCAGGTCGGCGCGGTCGCCGGCACCCTGGAGAGCAAGCTGGGAGCCGCGGTGACCTTCGGCGGCGGCTTCCGACGCCGCACCCGCGGCGACCAGTTCACCGGCGGGCGCACCTTCACCAATGCCAAGATCCCGACACCGCTCCACCACTACGACGGCCACGTCGAGTTCACCTTCACCTTCCACCACGGCGGCACCCACACCGAGGCCTCGGGCGTCGTCCCGGTCGGCGTCTCTGTACCGTCGGCACAGATCGCCGAACGTGTCGTCGTCGACCAGGGCCATGTCTTCACGCGGCCGACGGAACAGACCGCCGCCCGCCCCCTCGACAAGGGCAAACAGCCGGCCGAGTTCACCGTGGACGAGCACGAAGCCATCGACGCGGGCGCCGCGCTCAGCGACGCCCGGCGGCTGCGGGCCGACGCCGAGCGGGTACTGAGTGAGCTGAAGGAGCGGCAGGACACCGGTGTGGGCGGCGTCGCCGACAGCGACGGCACCCGACGGGCGCTGGCCCAGGCGCAGCTGGAGCGGGCCGAGGCCGCCGAGACCCTGGCAGAGACCCATTGGTCCGAGGTGACGGGCGGTAGGCCGCTGCCGTACGCGGTCAGCCGTGCGGGGACCGCGCCCGGGCTCGGCGGCGGGGCGCCGCACTGGTCGCGGTCGCCGAGAGGCGATGCGCCGTCCGGCTCGAAGGCCCCCGGGGGTTCCGTGGCCCCCGAGGGTTCCGTCGTCTCCGTCGAGCACATCCCGTCCGCCAGCCACGTCGTCTTCGACACCGACGACGGAGAGGCCCACGCCCTGGTCCCCTCCGGCCCCGACCTGACGGTGGCGCACTGGGTGAACGACCCCGCGTCCGCCCACGGCCGGCCCGCCGACCCGGCCACCGGCCAGGAGGCGTACACGGGAGACATCGCCGTACAGCGGCAGTTGCTGGACCAGGCACTGACGGCCGCCGAGGGGACGCCCCAGCTGAAGAAGGTCCTGGAGCGGCAGACGACGTCGTTCGAGGAGGACGTCCGGCTGTTCCGCGTCCTGGAGGAGCGGACATCGCTGCGGGAGCTGGCGCCCGCTCAGCTCGTCGCGGTCGTGCTCGCCGAACGGCGGGCCCTGCGCACCCTCTCCGCCGACTGGGACCGGCTGGCCGACAACCTGCTGGGCGCCCGCGGCAGTTGGCGCTGGGCCCGGTCCTACCCGCTCGACGAGGACAACCTCGGCCCGGTCGTCCAACGGGTGCACCGGCACCTGCTGGCCGACCTCTCGCTGACGGTCAACATCGACCTCGGCGCCCGGGTGGGCGACGGAACGCTGCTGGACGCGATGACCGGCGACGAGCGCCTGCTGCGCAACGTGTGGGAGGTCGTTCCCGGCTACTCGCGGTACTTCGAACGGCGCGGCGCCGCCGAGGAGGCGATGGGCTACCCCGCGAGCGTCAAACGGACCACCCACGCGGCCGGGATCTATCCGCCCAGGCCCGGCCTGGACGCCTGGGACGAGTCCTTCGCCCCGACCCCGGCGGACCGCGCCGACCTGCCGAACTACGCCGCCCTCACCTCACAGCACCGGCCGCGCGGCCTGGGCCTGTACGGCAACGCCGTCTTCCACCTCAAGCGCGAGCTGCTGGAGCGGGCCACGTTCACCCCCGGGGACAGCTTCAGCCCGGGGCGGCAGGGCGCCCGCAGTATCACCGGCTCCGGCAACCTGCTGCCGCTGCTGAACCACGGCCCCGACCGGCTGGTCCGGCTCGCCTTCGCCGAGGCGACCGGCTTCCGCTACGACGAGGAGTTCCGGCTGCTGCGGGACACCGGTGAACTGGAACGTCACCTCGTCGGGTTCTTCGAGGTCCAGCTGCACGGCGGGGTGCGTTGGGAGGACGTGGAGCGGGTCGTGCTCGTCCGGGAGGGCGGCACCCCGGCGCACCAACAGCTGGTGCGGCTGGAGCAGTTCGCCCAGGAGGCGGGGCACGGGTTCACCGTCGAGATACTCGAACCCGGAGCGGTCAGGCCGACGGCCCTCGCACCGGACACACTCGCCGGGAATGGCACACTTGTGTCAGCACACATCGCCGAGTCGGGCGATATGTTCGCAGCGCACACCTCGATGGCCGAGCCGACACCTGCCCGGGATAAGGTCGCCATCGAAGCCACCCAAACCACCGAAACACATGCCACTGTCGAGGAGGAGGCCGTGCCGGTCAGGGCATCCGAGACGGCCACAACGGAACATCCGCACCTGGCGGAGGCGTTCGAGCTGGCCCGGCAGCAGTTCCCCGACGCGCTGGTGCACACCGGGCGCTGGACGATGTGGGGCCACGACGGAGACACACCGCACACCTCGGCGTACGCGATCGAGAACAGCGCGCTCGGGCTACGGGGAGTCTTCGTGCCGTCGACCGCGGACGGAGGCGTCGGAACCTGGCACTGGCAACTGCCCGGGCATCAGGGGCCGATGGCCGTCACACCTCTGAAGCTGCCGACGTCGGCGCCGCATGCCGCCCCGGCGCCCGCGCCGATCACCGCCGACGCGGCGAACCCCCTCATGTCGCAGTTGGCGGCCGCGCCCTGGAGCGCCGGTCTGCACTGGCGCGCGGACGACGAGGAGCTGTACGTGTTCGCAGCCGCGGGGGCGGAGCATCCGGCCGCCGTCTTCGCCGACGGGCTGCGCCCGCCGGGCGGACACCTGGTCCACGTCGCGGCCCACGCCGGCGCCGACGACACCCCGGACAGTGCCTGGCTCACCGCCACCCGCACCATCGACTGGCTGCGCGCACAGGCCACGGCCGACCCGTCCCGCGCGGAGACACTGCTCGCCCACTACGGCTGGCGGTACGACGTCTCCGCACCCGGCGGGGTCGACGTCACCGCGACGCTCGACCTGGCCGCACCCCACCCCGAGCGCGTCGAGGTGCTCTTCCCCGGTGGCATCGACAGCCGCCACATCCGCGGCGCGCAGCGGCTGGAGGGCGGCCGACCGGTCGGGCGCTATCTGACCAACCCCGGGTTCGTGGAGCCCGGAACACACCCCACACCCACAGAGGGAACCGAGACGTGAGTCCCGCCATCCATCACGTACGGCCGAACGCGCGCCGCGGTGCGTTCCGTACGGTCGCCGACGCGGTGCGTGCCGCGGACACCGAGGACGAGATCCGGATCGCGGCGGGCGAGTATCCCGAACGTCTGCTGATCGACCGCGCGGTGACACTCGTCGCGGAGGACGGACCCGGCACGGTACGGCTCACCTCGGTCGCCCCCGGGCTGCCCGTCCTTGAGGTGTCGGCCTCGGCGACGCTCAGTGGCCTCACCGTGCTGGGCGCGGACCCGTCCCGGCCGCTGGTGCTGGTGACGGCGGGTACGGCCGAGCTGCGGGAGTGCGACGTCGCCGGCGGCCGGGTGGAGGCCGTACGCGCGGCCTCACTGCGGATCACCCGCAGCGTGATCCGGGAGGCGGAGCTGGCCGGCGTGCACGCCGACACCAGCGGCGAACTGCGGCTGACCGGCACCCTCGTCACGAACGTCGAGGGCACCGGCGTCGTCGTGTCCGGCACCGCGACCGCCCACCTCACGGACTCGACCGTGCGCTCGGTCAGCGGCTCCGGCACCCGGGTGCGCGGGGAGGCCACGGCGGTCATCCGCCGTTGTGTGGTCGAAAGCGCCGGACGCAACGGGCTGCTCGTCGAGGAGCAGGCGTCCGTGGTGCTGGATGAGTGCCGGGTCAAGGACGCCGCCGCCGAGGCCGTCCGCGTCCTCGGGTCCGCCCCGCGCGCGGAGGACGACGCGGGCGGCGGCGTACGGATCACCGGCGGCGAGGTCACCGGGGCCGGTGCCGCCGGGATTCTCGCCGCCGGGACCGGGGACGTGCTGGTGTCGGCGTGTTCCGTCCGGGACAGCGGGGCGGCCGGGGTGTCGGCCGACGGCAGCGCGCGCCTGGAGCTGGTCGACTGCCGTGTCAACGGCTCGGGCGCCTGCGGGGTGATGGTGCGCGGCGCAGCCCGGGCGGTCGTCACCGACACCACCGTGCGCGGCGCGCAGGGCAACGGCATCCTGGTCGGCGAGCGCGCCGAAGTCCGCGTCACCGGCGGTACGGTGCGCGAGACCGCCTTCAGCGCCGTGCACGTCGGCGGTGAGGCCACGGCCGAACTCGTCGCCCTGCGCGTGGCCGACACCCCGGAGCACGGCATCGGCGCCGCCGAACGCGGCCGGCTGACGCTGGAGGACTGCCAGGCCGCCGACTGCGGACTGTCCGGGCTGCATCTCGACGGGTACGCGATGGCCACCGTCGACGGCATGACCGTACGACGTGGCCGCAACGGCGTGACCGCCCAGTCGCGCGGCGAGGTCCGTGTCCGGGACGTGCGGATCTCCGACGTCGAGCGCGCCGGACTGACCTGCGGCCCCGACAGCACCCCTGAGTTCACCGACTGCCGGGTCAGCGGCGCGGGCACGGCCGGTGTCGTCGTCGCCGAGAAGGCGGCACCCACGCTCCGCGACTGCGCGGTGTCCGGCACCGAGGGCTCCGGACTGGTGGTCGCCCGCGACGCCGACCCCACGGTGCTGCGCCTGACCGTCAAGGACACCGGGAAGAACGGCCTGTTCGTCGGCGAGGGCGCGAAGGGCCGGTACGAGGAGTGCGTACTGTCGGCCACCGCGTACCCGGCCGTCCATGTCGCCGCCGAGGCGCGGCCGGTACTGCGCGACCTGCTGGTGACGGACACCACCGAGGACCTCAGCGTGGACGAGGGCGCCGAACCCGAGGTGACGGGCTGTGCCGCACGGGACGTGAAGAAGCCGGTGTGGCCGGCTCCCGGCACCTCCGCCACGGGAGCCGCCCAGTCCCCCGGCACGGCACGGGTCGCGGTGGCGGGCCCGCCGGGGACGGCGAGCGGTACGGCCGAACCGGGCGACGCCGAGCAGGACGTACCGGAGGAGAACCTCGACGACCTGCTCGCCGAACTGGGTGTGCTCGTCGGCCTGGAGCGGGTCAAGAACGACGTCTCGTCGCTGGTGAAGCTCATGCAGATGGTCCGGCGCCGGGAAGAGGCCGGGCTCGCGGCACCCCCGCTCAGCCGCCACCTGGTCTTCGCCGGCAACCCCGGCACCGGCAAGACGACGGTGGCCCGGCTCTACGGCCGCATCCTCGCCGCGGTCGGCCTGCTCGCCCGCGGCCATCTCGTCGAGGCGGACCGCTCCTCGCTGGTCGGCGAATACGTCGGCCACACCGGGCCCAAGACCCAGCGGGTCTTCGAAGAGGCCATGGGAGGCGTCCTGTTCATCGACGAGGCGTACTCGCTGACCCCGGCCGCCGGTTCCAACGACTTCGGCCACGAGGCCATCGCGACCCTGGTGAAGCTGATGGAGGACCACCGGGACTCGGTCGTGGTCATCGTGGCCGGATACCCGGACGAGATGGAGCACTTCATCGACTCCAACCCCGGCCTCGCCTCACGTTTCAGCCGCACCCTGCTCTTCGAGGACTACGACACACCCGAGCTGGTGAACATCGTCGAGCACCATGCCGAACGCCACCAGTACCGGCTGACGGCCTCCGCCCGCGAGGCGCTCATCGCGTACTTCGAGGAAACACCGCGCGGCGAACGGTTCGGCAACGGCCGTACCGCCCGCCAGACCTTCCAGGCCATGACCGAACGCCAGGCGTACCGGGTGGCGGAGATGGCGGCTCCCGACGAGACCGACCTGATCACGCTGCGCCCGCAGGACCTGCCCGAGTGGCCCTGACCCCGACCGCCCACGACGCCCACGACGCCCATGACCCCTGCATCCGGAGAGAGTTACATGACGACATCCTCCTCATCCGACGGGCCCCAGCCGCCGGGGCCGCCGTCGCCCTCGGCCGGCGAGGAGCCCCTGCCGCCGACCGGTGGGACCAGGTCCGACGAAGAGACGCCGCTGGTGCGTCTCTCCGCCGGTACCTCGACGCCCGGCGGCCGGTCCTTCGCGGCCGACTTCGCCCGCCGCCACTACTTCTCCGGCGCCCGGCTGCTCAAGCCGGGCCGCCGGGTGGCGATCGCGCTGGCCGGGGTGACCGGTCTGGCGGTCGTGGGCACCGGCGTGGTCGCCGGGATCGCGCGGCTCGGCGGCGACGACACCGCGCAGGCCGCCGCCACGGTCCAGGCCACCGACAAGACGCCTGGCCCGGCGAAGGACCACCCTTCCGCGGACTCCGCTCACCCCTCCAAGCACCCGTCGAGCAAGCCCAAGGGGCACTCCTCGGCCAAGAAGGACGGCTCGTCGGCGCAGGACGCCGGTTCCGGGCTGCCGGTGGAGGCCGCCCCGCCGGCCACCGGGAGCGGTGGTGGCGGAGGCGGTGGTGGCGGCACCGCACAGGGCAGCGGCACCGGGAGCGGCACGACGGATTCGGGCACCCAGTCGACGTCGAAGCCGCCAAAGACGACCACCACGTCCAGCGGCTTCACCGGCAAGCTCCTGTTCAACTTCGCCTCCAGCCGCTGCCTGTCCACCCAGGGCGGGTCACGCGCGGCCGGCACCCAGACGGTCCTCGCCGACTGCGACAGCAAGGACCCGTCGCAGGGCTGGACGTTCCCCGCCGACGGCACCATCCGCGATTTCGGCGGCACGATGTGCCTCGACGTCTCCGGTCTCGGCAACGGCGCCCTGGTACGGCTCGCGAACTGCTCCTCCTCGCGCGCCACGAACCAGCGGCTCGTCCTCAAGGGCTCCTACGACATCGTCGTCAACGCCAATCCTGATCTGTGCGTGGACGCCAAGGACAAGAGCACCGCGGCCGGAACCGTCCTTCAGCTGTGGAGCTGCGCCGGCACCACCAACCAGAAGTGGCGTACGGCCTGACACCTCGCAGGGCCATGGCGTCCTGGGCCGAGGGCTAGGTCGTGTCCGTAAAGTCCCGTCGTCCGCCCGGAGGGCGGGCCGGGCGGCGTCAGGTGCGTGCTCTCGGCGTGCCGGGCACGAACCCGCGTACTGGTTGTACGTGGGTTTGTGCCCGGTGCGGCGAGAGTGCGTGCATGGCGGCTCCCGGCAGGCGGGACTTTGCGGACACGACCTAGGACGCCATGGAGAACCGGTGCCGGGCGGAGAAGTCGAGCAGTCGCTCCTGGTCCCGGGGCCCGAGGTCGCCGTACGCGTGGACCACGACCCGTTCCAGGAGGTCGGGCTCCAGTCGGCCGAGCAGGGTGTCCAGAGCGGGCCACAGACAGTCGGCGAGCGGCCTGCCGGGCACCCCTAGGTCGACCGCGACGGTCTCCGGGGCGGGGGGACGGAGCAGGGTGAGGAGGGGCGGCTCGACGTCGCGCGGGCCGAGCCACAGACCGGCGGGGGTCACGACGGCCGTGCAGTCCGGGGACTGCGTGCAATCCGCGGGCGCCTGCCACTCGGTCACCCGCGGCGCCCTGACTCCCTCTGCCTTCTCGGGAGAACACACCACGGTGCGGGCGAAGGGACGCCACGACGGCCGGCCGCGGGAGTCGGTCATCCACAGCTCCACCGCCGCGTCGCCCGCCGAGGCGCCTGCCGGAGCGGTGCTGTCCCGAGTGGTGCCGGCCGGGGCCACCGGGGCGCCCACGGCCACGTGGACGTCGCGGTCCAGCAGATCCGCCAGTTCCTCCCCGAGCCGCAGCAGCGGCCGCCCGTCCAGCGACAGCAACCGAAGTGCCCCGCGCACGGGTTCGGGCAGCGCCGCCATGACCACGGCGAGGACGGCGGCGGGCACCTGAGCGGAGGCGAGGATCAGCTGCGGCCGGTCGTGCTCCGGTGGGATCGTGTGCGGGCGGGTGTGGGCGGTGACGGGCGCCGGGCCAGCGGGCCGGACGGCGAGACCGGCCGGAACGGGCTCGACCACATGACCGGCCACCGTCTGCCGGCCCAGTCGCCGCACGGCCAACTCCCAGTCCGGCAGCGGCAGCTGGCTGCTCACCCGCCGGGCGTCCGTACCGGGGGAGAAGTGCCACCAGCCGCCGGAGGCGCCCGGCAGGTCGGGGGAGAAGAGGGTGCCGTCGGCGGTGACGAGCGCGGTGCCGGCCGCCGCCAGCACGTCCAGCCCCCACCGTTCGCAGATCAGCGCCGCCGCCGAGGGCTGTCCCCCGCTCGCAAGGGCGCCCCCGGACATCACCAGCGTCAGCAGCCGCACCTGCGCGTCCCGGACCGAGTCCAGACTCGGCGTCAACCACGCGCACAGGGCCTCGGCGCCGTCCTCGTGCAGCGGCGCGCCGACCACCACGACGGCCTCGCCCGGGCGGGCGGGGGAGAGCCGACCGGCGAGCTCGGTGAGCCAGTGCGGCGGCCGTTTCCCGTGGTGGACGAGGTGAACGTGGTCGCCGGCCCGCGAGACCGTCGGAGTCGACGTGATGTCAGGGGCGTGTTCGGTCACCGTATTGCTCCCGCGGGGACGACGGCCGTATGTGAGCGGGCCGGACTCGACCGCCGGCCGCACATGTGACATGACGCATGTGAGTCTACGCGCAATGCACACGTGTCCAAATTGTCGCCCTCATCGGGAATCGGAACCGGAACACAGGTGTTTGCGACGTGTGAGTGAATCGCCAGTAGCCCAGAGAGGCCCACCTATGAACGCCGTGACCGGAACCTTCGTGGACGTCCCCACCGCCGACGGCATCGCCGACGCCTATGTCACACACCCCGACGACGGGCGGGCCCACCCGGGTGTGCTCCTGTACCAGGACGCGTTCGGGGTGCGCCCGCATCTGACGGCCATGGCCGACCGGCTGGCGGCCGCCGGCCACACCGTGCTCGTCCCGAACGTCTTCTACCGGCACGGGCGTATCCCGGTCGTGGAGCTGCCCGAGTTCATCGACATGGAGGCCCGGCCGGACATCGTGGGCAAGGTCGTGCCGCTGATGGAGGCGCTCACCCCGGAGCTGACGGAACGTGACGCCGAGGCTTACCTGGGGTGGTTCGCACAGTCGCCGCTGGTCACGGACGGGCCGGTGGGCATCACCGGGTACTGCATGGGCGCGAGGCTCGCGCTCTACACCGCGGGCACCCACCCGGACCGGGTCGCCGCGGCGGCCGGATTCCACGGCGGCTGGCTGGCGAGCGAGGCACCCGACAGCCCTCATCTGCTGGCCGACCGGATCACCGCCGAGCTGTACTTCGCGCACGCCGACGAGGACCCCTCGATGCCCGAGGACCAGGTCCGCAGGCTGGAGAAGGCGCTCGCCGACGCGGGCATCAGGCACCGGTGCGAGGTCTACGCGGGCGCGCACCACGGTTACACCCAGTCCGACACGGCCGCCTACAACCCGGAGGCGGCGGAACGGCACTGGACGGAGCTGCTGGCGCTCTTCGACCGCGCCCTCTGAGCACGCCCGGTGGGCGCCGGTCGGACAAGACCGGCGTCGGCCGGGGCGGAGCAGCAGGTGTCTTCAACCGACTACTTCACCACCCACCTGACCAAGTGACCGACGACAGCCGTCACTTCGCCTGGAGAGGCCCCGCGAAGGACTTGCGCAGGGACCCGGGGGCGGCGAGCGGCAGCAGGGCCGCGAGCATCTTGCCCTTGACCGTGCTGGGCTGCCGCGTCAGCTCGACGTCGACCCGGGTGCCCTCGCCCTCCGGGGTCATCCGGAAGACCCAGCCGCCGCCGGCGCCGAAGAGCTTGGAGTCGAGCGTGGTGATGGTGACCGTGTCCCCGGCGGGCTCCCACTCGTAGCGGGCCCGCTCCCAGGCCGCGGCGGTCCCTTCGGTGACCTCGGCCCAGGTGTCGCCGAGGTCGTGCACCTCGAAGTGTGCGGCGTCGATCGTGGGCCAGGCCTCCGCCCGGGCGGGGCTGAAGTCGGTCAGCACCTGGAGCACGTCCTTCGGGGCGAGCCGGGAGACGAGGTGGAAGCGTACGACGGTCATGGCGTGTCCTCACTGAGAAGCGGGCCGGGAAGGATGCCGACCGAGAAGTAACCGTTCTGGCCGGTGACGAGAGGTTCCCAAAGGCATGCGTCACCTGTCAAGATGGTTACTCTCGAATCCGAAACGTAGCCAGGTCCCAGCCAGGAGGGTCACGTGAGACATGTGTTTCCGTGCGGGACGCCCGCGCTCGACTTCGTGGGCACCCTGCAGGAGCGACGGACGCCGGCCCCCATCGAGCGGATCGGCTCGCCCGCACTCCTCGACGCCTGGTTCGTCGAGGCCGGGCTGCTCGACCGGCGGCCCGGATCGGACCGGTCCGACCTGCGCGCGGCACTGCAACTGCGGGAAGCGATCTACGTGCTGCTCAGGGCCAGGCTCACCGGCCGCCCACGGCCCGTCTGGGCGGTCATCGCGGTGAACCGGCAGGCCGCAGGGGTCCCGGTCGTGATGCGCCTGGACGCCGCGGGGACGAGCCGTTCCGGGAAGGCCGGCCAAGCCCTCACCGAACTCGCCCGCGAGGCCGTCGAGATCCTCGCCGGAACGGACGCCGCGCTGCTGCGCGAGTGCGCGCGCCTCGACTGCACCCACGTCTACCTCGACCGCTCCCGGGGCCGCCGCCGGGAGTGGTGTGCGATGCGGTCCTGCGGAAACCGCGTCAAGGCGGCAGCCCTGCGGGCACGCCGCCGGACCTGACACACGTACGACGGGGACGGCCCCGTCGTACGGAACCGTCCCCGCGAGCCTCAGGCGGCGGCCTCAACCCCGGTTCTCGGCCTGGAACATCCAGCTCTGCTTCTCCAGGTCGGCGGTCAGGCCGATCAGCAGGTCCTGCGTCACGGCGTCCGCCGGACCGGTCGCCTCGATGCGCTCCCGCACCCGCCCGATCACGGCGGAGAACGCCTCGACCAGGGCCTCCACCGCGTCCACGTCCTTCGTCCAGCCCGCCGCGAACCCGGGCAGTCCGCTGGTGGCGGCGATGGTGCCGGCCCGTCCGTCCGGGCTGACGCCGAGCGCGGCGGCACGTTCGGCCACCGTGTCGGCGTACTCGCGCGCGGTGGTGACCACCTCGTCGAGCTGGAGATGGATGGAGCGGAAGCGCGGCCCGTACAGGTTCCAGTGCGCCTGCTTGGCCACCAGGGACAGGTCGAGCAGGTCCACCAGGGTGGCCTGGAGCGCGTGGCCCGCGATCTCGCGTTCCTTGTCCGGCAGGGGGCTGTTGATGACCGTCATGGGTGTGCGGTTCCTTTCCTGAGGGTCGCTCATGCCCTCAGTCTGGAAGCCGCCGTCAGGCCTGGGATCAGTCGTTTGACTGTCGGGGCCGTGGCACGAGAACCCCCGCGGTGGGCAGCGACTCCGCATCGGCTTCGAGCTTCGCCAACTCGCCCTCGGTCAGCTCGTGTTCGTCCAGCCAGGCGAGGCCGACGACGGCACGGACCGCGCCGTCCGCGCCGCGCACGGGCAGCGCGAGGGCGGCCTTGCCGTCCACGGCCCTGGCTCCCGGCTTGACCGCCCCGCTGTCGTCGTCCTTGAGATTGCAGGTCTGAACCGGCCGGTCCCGCTCCCAGGCGAGGCCCGCCATGCCCTTGCCGAGCAGGATCCGCGCGGTGATCTCCTGGACCTTCAGTGGGATGTTGTGCGCGGCCGCGATGTGCAGCAGGTTGTCCCGCACGACGTGAACCGTCCCGGCGACGGCCCCGTGGCGGTCGAGCAGATCGCGCAGCCAGACGTTCGTCGACTCATCGAGCATGGTGGTCCTCGTCTTCCGGCAGGCCGAGGGTGCGGGCGATCTCCGGGACCTGCCCGGACCACGGGGTGGGCCTCATGGTGGCGCTGTCGAGGCGGACGACCGTACGGCTGCCGTGGGCGTAGGTCACCTTCCCGTCGGCCGAACACACTCGGTAACCCGCGGTGGCCGAAGTGGTGCCCAGGCGCCGCATCCACAGGTGTACGGCGTACTCGCCGATCTCCGCGACGGGGCGGTCGTAGGTGATGTCGAAGGTCTTGGCGACGTTGAAGCCGTCCCCTTCGAGCCCGCTCGTGCCACCGACGCCCTTGCCCCGCCAGAACCACCCCCACGCCCGCTCGACCAGCACCTGGTAGTGCCCGTTGTGCAGCAGGCCCATCGAGTCCAGGTCGTCGAAGTGGACGACCACGGGCAGCAGAACGCCGACATCGGTGCCCGGTGTGTCGGCGGTGGTGGGGGAGGTGGCGGTCATCGTTGCTCCTAGGGTCGCGTCATCCGCCCGCAGGCTGATACGTGTGCACACGTATCAATGAGGATAGCTTCAGGCGTCGTCGCGGACGAACTCCGCGGCGCGCTCCGCGATGGCGTACACGGTCGCGTTGGTGTTGTTGGACGGGATCGACGGGATGACGGAGCCGTCCGCCACACGCAGCCCCTCCAGCCCGCGGACCCGCAGCGCGGAGTCCACGACCGACACCTCGTCCTCGCCGAGCGCGCAGGTGCCGACGGGGTGGCAGTAGGACGCCACGGAGGTACGGGCGTACCAGGCGAGTGCCTCGGCGTCGGTGACCTCCGGGCCCGGGGCGACCTCCTCGGCACCCCAGGGGACCAGCGCGGCGGACCGGGCGATCGCGCGCGCCGTCTCGATCCCGGCCAGCGCGACGCGGACGTCCCGTTCGTCGGCGTAGTAGCCCGGATCGAGCACCGGCCGCGCGTACGGGTCGGCGGAGGTGATCCGCACGGTGCCCCGGCTGTAGGGCCGGAGCGGCGAGACCCCGATGCTGAAGCCGTTCTCCACGGGGGCCACCGGGTTGGGGAACGGGACGTCGACGAAGATGAGTTGCAGGTCGGGACCGTCGAGTTCGGGTGTGCTGCGCAGCAGACCGATGATCTCGCCGTGATTGCCGCGCGGCTCGGGCACCGTACGGCGGGCGCTGTGCACGAGGCTGACGCGCGGGTGGTCGTGCAGGTTGCGGCCCACGCCGGGCAGCTCGTGGAAGAGCTCCACACCGGCCTTGCGCAGCTCCCACTCGGGGCCGATGCCCGAGCGCAGCAGCAGATGGGCGGAGCCGATGGTGCCGGCGGTCAGGACGACCTCGCGTGCGGCTCGCACGGTGAGGACACGGCCGCCGACCCCGAACTCGACGCCCGTGCAGCGCTGTCCGTCGAAGAGCAGCCGGTGGGCCGTCGCCCCGGTGACGACGTCGAGGTTGCGGCGTCCGAGGGCGGGGGTGAGGTAGGCGTCGGCGGCGCTCTGGCGGCGACCGCCGACGATGTTCAGGTCGACCGGTGCGAAGCCTTCCTCCAGGCCGCCGCTGATGTCGTGGGCCCGGCGCTGACCCGTCTCGATCGCGCCGTCGAGGCAGGCGAGCAGTACCTCGTTGGGCTCGGCCGTCGGGGCGACGGTGAGTGGGCCGTTGGTGCCACGCCCCGGGGCGCCGCTGACGGCGGTCTCGGTGCGCTGGAAGTAGGGCAGGAGGTCGTCGAAGGTCCAGCCCTTGGCGCCGTGGTCGCCCCAGTCGGCGTAGCTGGTGTGGTGGCCGCGGGCGAAGACCATGGCGTTGATCGACGACGAACCCCCGAGTCCCTTGCCGCGCGGGAGAAAGACGCGGGGGCCGCGCTCGTGGAGGACGGAGCCGGAGTGCTGGGGGACAGTGGTGTCGCCCCAGTTGGCCGGCGTCCCGCCCAGGGCGGGCCAGGCCGGCGGGTAGGCCATGAACTCCGGCATGTCTGCCGTGGCGGCGCCGGCCTCCAGGAGCAGGACGCGGACATCGGCGTCCTCGGTGAGCCGGGCGGCGAGGGCACAGCCGGCGGATCCTCCGCCGACGACGATCACGTCGTACACCTGTTCAGCGACGCGCTCCGGGTCGGCGGCGGACGGGGAACTTGCTGAGTGCTGACGGTCCATGGCTACGAGGCTCCCTCGATGTGCATACGTGTGAGTCGACGAACGGCGGCCCGCTATCAAACGTATCACCCGATGAATCAATGATACGTAAGCACTGATATCGTCGATCCATGGGAATGGAGACGGAGACGGAGACACGGGCGGAAACGGAAGACCAAGCCCTGACAGCGCGACGGAGGATCGTCCTGGCCGCAGCCAGGCTGCTGGAGGAGGACGGCCCGGAGGCGGTCTCGACCCGGGCCGTCGCCACCGCCGCCGGCGTACCGGCACCCTCGATCTTCCGGCTCTTCGGTGACAAGGACGGGTTGCTGGAGGAGGTGGCGGACCACGGCTTCAAGCGCTACCTGGAGGTGAAGGCCGAACTGCTCTGCGGCGACGACCCGGTCCAGGTGCTGCGGGACGCGTGGGATCTGCACATCCGCTTCGGGCTCGAACACCCCGGCTACTACGGGCTCGTCTACGGCCGGGTCCGCCCCGGTCATCTGCCGCAGGCCGGACAGCGGGCCGTCGCCGGCCTGCGCGGCATGATCACCCGGGTCGCCGCGGCCGGGCGGTTGCGGATGAGCATCGAGCGCGCCACCGAGGTGATGCACTCCGCCGGTGTGGGCACGATCATCACGCTGCTGAGCCTGCCCGACGACCACCGGGACCTGCGGACCGCCGAGACCGCCCGCGAGATGGTGATCGACACGCTCACCCTTCCGGCGCCGAAGGAGCCCGGCGACGCCGCCCTCGCGAGCCGCGCCATGTCCCTGCGCACCGCGCTCGACCAGGACACGGCCGCACCCCTCAGCCCCGGCGAGCAGACCCTGCTGAGGGAGTGGCTCGACCGGCTGGCGGACGGCGACCGAGGGGTGCGGGGGCGGGCGTCAGCCTGAGTCCCGCTGTCGCAGCGCGTCCCGCAGGGCCACCCGGGAGGCGATGCCGAGCTTGGGGTAGATCTGGTACAGGTGGGCGCCGACCGTGCGGTGGGAGATGAACAGGCGCTCGGCGATCTGCTTGTTGGTGAGCCCGGTCGCCGCGAGCTCCGCGATCTCGCGTTCCTGCGCGGTGAGCACGCCCCCGCTCCGGTCGTCCGGATGCGGTACGACCCGGCCGGCCGCCCGCAGCTCCTTGCGCGCCCGCTCGGCCCAGGCCGCCGAGTCCAGCTGCTGGAACGTCTTCAGCGCGGCCGTCAGTGGACCCTTGGACTCGGACAACGCCCTTGCCCTGCGCAGCCATTCGCCCTGTGCCAACCGCACCCGCGCCAGCGAGAACGGCCACCGTTCCGCGTCCGGCGTGGCCAGCGCGCGGGCGAACAGGCGGGCCGCCTCGACGTCGTCGTCCGCGACGAGCGCCTCCGCGCAGTCGGCCATCATGCCAAGACGCGGGGAGAGCCCCGCGACGTTCGTCTCCCGCAGCGCCCGCACATGCGCGACGGCCGCCGCACGCCGGTCGGTGCGCACGGCGGCCTCGACCACCTCGAAGAACACCCACGACGCGTGAGCGACGTACGGCGGGAAGCTGCCCGCCGGGCTGATGGCGGTGAGCCGGCCGAACGCCGCGTCGAAGTCGCCGTCCGCGATGTCCGCGAGGGCATGTACGTGCAGGGCGCAGTGCACGGCCTCCCGGACACCGCGCGGCGCCGCCCAGTTGGTCATCGCGTCGGCGAGCGCGTGCGCGGTCTCGGTGTCACCCCGGGACGCGGTCACCAGCCCCTTGGTGTACTGGGAGAACCAGGTGCAGACGGCGTACCCGGACCGCTCGCACAGCGTCAGCCCCTCCTCCGACAGCTCCAGGACCTCGGTCCACCTGCCCCTGTGGTAGTCGTCCAGGCACAGATGCAGCAGGGCGCCGATGTGCCGGCGCACCGGACCGCCCTCGCGGCCCTGCCGCACCAGCCGCCACGCCGCCTCCCGCACGGCGGCCAGCCGGTCCGGGTACAGGGCGGCGGTTCCCACCCGTACGACGCGCGCGGGATCGGTCTCCCGCAACGTGCCCTCGATGATCTCGTCCAGCTCCCGCAGCGTCGCCGCGTCGGCGCGCGCGGGGTCGCCCCAGGTACGGGCGGCGACCAGCAGCAGCGGCGGGGGAGCGGGGCGCAGCCGCTTGACCGCCCGGTAGTAGGGCTCCCAAAGCCCCTCGTCGGCCCCGTAGTTGCACAGCAGCAGCAGGAAGTGCAGGGCGTCGACGAGCGCGGGGTCCTCGGCGTCGTAGCCGTGGTCGCCCTCCTCGATGGCGCCGACCAGGAGACGGTGGGCGGTGGCGAGGTCGCCGTCGCTGTTGAGGACGAGCTGCACGGCGGCGTTCGCGGAGTGCAGGGACATGCCCTGCCCCGGATCCGCCCGTGAGGCGTCCGCGAGCAGCTCGGAGGCGCTGCGCAGGGCGCCGATCGCCTCGGCGCCCACATAGGCGGCCTCCGACAGCCGGCGCGCCCGGTCGGCGTTGCGGGGACTGAGGTCGGCGGCCCGGGTCAGAGCGGCGATCGCGGCGACGGCGTCCCCGCGGTCCAGGATGCGCCGCGCGGTGCGCTCCAGGAGGAGGGCCACCTCCTCGTCGGGCTGGAGGGTGGCCTCACCGAGATGCCAGGCACGCTGCTCCGGCCTGTCGGCCGACACCTGGGCCAGGACGCGGTGAGCTGCTCGGCGGGCGCTGCTGGGGGCGGCCTCGACCACGGCGGACATGATCAGCGGATGCCGGAACACCAACCGGCGCGGAGACTCCGCGACCCCGACGAGCCCGTCCTCCTCGGCCGCGTCGAGGGCGCGCAGATCCGCCTCGCCGGTCCATTCCCGCGCGGCCACCGACAGCACACCGAGGTCACCCGTGCCGTCCAGGGTGGCGAGCAGCAACAGGTCGCGGGTCGCGGTCGGCAGGTCCTGGACCCGGGAGACGAACAACGACTGGAGGCGTTCGCTCAGCGGAAGCAGGGCCGGCAGGATCTCCCGGGCCAGGCGCTGGTCGGCGCGTAGCGCGCCGGGCAGTTCGAGCAGGGCCAGCGGATTGCCCTGCGCGGCCTCCAGCAACCGTCGCCGCACCGGGAGCGCCAGCTCGGGGAAGCGCTGGTCGACGAGGCGGGCGGCGGAGTCCTCGTCCAGGGCGCGCAGTTCGTACGAGGTGAGGCCGCCGCCGTCGAAGAAGCTGCCGACGCCGGTGCGGGAGGCGGCGAGGAAGCCGATGCGCTCGCCGGAGAGCCGGCGGGCGACGAAGCCGAAGACGGCGGCGCTGGCCCGGTCCACCCAGGGCAGATCGTCCACGATCAGCAGGACGGGGTCCGCCTCGGCCGCCGACCGCACCAGTGCCAGCGCCGCGTTGCACACGACCAGCCGCTTGGGAGGCGGCCCCGCGCCGAAACCCAGGGCGACGCTGATGGCCTCCCGGCCGGCGGGGTCGAGCCTGTCGAGGGCGGGGTACAGCGGCAGCAGGATCTGGTTCAGCGCCGAGTAGCTGACGTCCGCCTCGAACTCGGCGCCCGCCGCCCGCAGCACACGTGTGCCGCTCTCGGTGGCCGCCCGGGCCACGGCGTCCAGCAGCGCGGACTTGCCGACACCGGGGTCACCGGACAGCAGCAGGGCCCCGGCGGCGGGTTGCTCGAACACACCGAGGATGTGACGCAGGTCGCGTTCCCGTCCCAGCAGCCGGTCGATGGCACTGACCTGCGCCGCGGCAGTGAACACGGGCCACACATCCCTTCATCGGTGCCCACCCATTGTAGGAGTGCGCCGGGTCGACACCGTGTGCCGTGCCCGCGCGGGGAGCACCGGCATGCGAACGATGCATATGTGAACCTTCCGCCCGATCGGCCTCGTGTCCTGCACGACGGCCATTGCACCCGGCAGGGCGTCCGGAGCGAGGGATCAGGGATGGATACGCAGCAACAGACCCGATCGGACGGGGAACCGTACGAGCCGCACGGTCCGGGCGATCCGCACGAGCTGGTGGTCATGGGCCCGGAGTTCAAGGCGGACGCTCCCCGGCGCTTCGCACGACTGCGGGCCAAGGGGCCGATCCACCGGGCGCAGTTCTTCCCCGGCCTCACCGGCTGGATCGTCGTCGACTACGACCTCGCCCGTGCGGCGCTGACCCATCCGGCGCTGCTGAAGGACCCGGAGCCGGCCGCGGCCATGCTGGAGGCGGTGGGGTTCCTCGGGCACAAGCGCGGTACCGGGTTCGGCGGGCAGATGCTGGAGGCGGACCCGCCCGAGCACACCCGGCTGCGCCGACTGGTGTCCGGCGTCTTCTCGCCCAAGCGGTCCGCGGCGATGGAACCGCGCATCACCCAGATCGCGAACGAGCTCATCGACGCCATGCCGTCCTCCGGTGAGCTGGACCTCGTACCGTCCTTCACGGCGCCGCTGCCGGTCACGGTGATCGCCGAACTGCTCGGCATCCCGGAGTCCGACCGGCAGGACTTCCGCCGCTGGACGGCCCTCGCCTTCCAGGTGGGCCACCCCGAGTACGCCACCGCGGTGGCGAGCCTGCACGGCTTCCTGCGCCAACTCGTCCAGGACAAGCGCCGCGCCCCTGGCGACGATCTGCTGTCTGCGCTCGTCGCCGTCCGCGACCAGGACGACGGCCGCCTCTCCGAGGACGAACTGGCCGGCACGGCGGCCCTGCTCGTCATCGCCGGCCACGAGACCACCGTCAACCTGCTGGGCAACTCCGTGCTGGCCCTGCTCCGACACCCCGACCAGCTGCGGCTGCTGCGCGACGACCCGCGTCTGCTGCCCGACGCGATCGAGGAGTTCCTGCGCTACGACACCTCCGTCGAGCGCACCACGAACCGGTACGCGGCGCAGGACCTGGAACTCGGCGGGGTGCACATCCCCCGGGGCGGCATCGTCGCGGTGGCGCTCGGGTCCGCGAACCGTGCGGCCCCGCTGCCCGGCGGTGGCGACCCCGACGCGCTCGACATCACCCGCCCCGCCGCCCGCCATCTCGCCTTCGGCCACGGCATCCACCACTGCCTGGGCGCCCCGCTGGCCCGCCTGGAGGCCCGCGTCGCCCTGCACACCCTGCTCACCCGCGTCCCGCACCTGGAACTGGCGGTGCCCGCAGAGTCACTGGACTGGTTCCCGGCCGGCATGGTGCGGGGCGTGCTGTCGCTGCCGGTGCGCTACCGCCTGGGGTGAGTCGGAATCCGCGGAAGACGCCGTCCTTCCCGGCCCGCCGACAGGACGGCCAGCAGCGGCATCTCCGCCCCCGCCGGCAGGTCGTCATGACGTGTGACCGTGTGGGTCACACCGGGAGTGTTTCGTCACCGGCTTGACAGGTGACGCACTGCGGGCGCAAGCTGACAGTGGTCCCGGCCGACGGGCCCGTTCACGATCGACGAAGTGGAGGCTGGCCATGAGCCAGGAAGCCACCATGGACACCGCCGCGGCGGTCCGGCACGCACGCTTCGGCAAGCTGCCCGAGCGCATCCGGTACGAGGACATGACGGAAGAGGTGCAGTCCGCGCCGCACGGCGGGGCCAACCCCTCGCCCGACGAGACGGCCGCGTACCGCACCTTCTCGTGCCTCGCCCTCGACCTGGGGCTCTAGACCCCGTCGCCGTCAGGAGCCCGCCCCCTGTGCGAAAGGGTGCGGGCTTCCGGCGTCAATCCGGCAATTCCGGCAGTCGGACGACCCAGCGGCCCTCGCCACCCGCACCCCGCCCACGCAGTCATTCGACGGATGTGTGCGCAATGCACGTTCCCGAACACTGATCGGGAACACACTCACACCCGACGAAAGGCACCCCGCATGCCCACCTTCGCCGACCACGTCATCGCCTCCCTCAAGGCCTCCGGCGTACACCGCCTCTACGGCCTGCCCGGCGACTCGCTCAACGGCCTGACGGACGCCATACGCCGGGACGACGACGTCGACTGGGTGCATGTGCGGCACGAGGAGAGCGCGGCCCTCGCGGCGGCGGCCGAGGCAGGGCTGACCGGGGAGCTCGGAGTGTGCGTCGGTAGCTGCGGCCCCGGCAACCTGCACCTCATCAACGGCCTCTTCGACGCCCAGCGCAGCCGCGTCCCGGTCCTCGCCATCGCCGCCCAGATCCCCGGCAGCGAGATCGGCTCCGGCTACTTCCAGGAGACCCGCCCGCAGGAGCTGTTCGCCGAGTGCAGCGTCTACGCCGAGGTCGTCACCAGCCCCGAGAACGGGCCGCGCATCCTGGCGACGGCGATGCGCGCGGCCGTGGAACGCAGGGGAGTGGCGGTCGTGGTCGTACCCGGTGAGAACTTCCTCGCCAAGACCGGCCGCGACCTCGCCCCCACCGTCGTACGACCGGCCCGGACCGTCGTCCGCCCCGACGACGAGGCACTCGCCGAGGCCGCCGAACTCCTCAACGCCGCCCAGCGGGTCACGATCCTCGCGGGCGCCGGAGCGGCCGGCGCGCACGACGACCTGGTCCGGCTCGCCGAGATCCTCAAGGCCCCGGTCGTGCACGCGCTGCGCGGCAAGGAGTACGTCGAGTACGACAACCCGTACGACGTCGGCATGACCGGCCTGCTCGGCTTCGCCTCCGGCTACAAGGCGATCGAGGAGGCCGACACCCTGCTCATGCTGGGCACCGACTTCCCCTACCGGCAGTTCTATCCGCAGGGCGCCAAGGTGATCCAGCTCGACCTGCGCGGCGAGCAGATCGGCCGCCGTACGCACGTCGACCTGCCCCTGGTCGGCAGCGTCCGGGACGCCCTGCCCGCGCTGCTGCCCCTGCTGTCCGTCAAGACGGCGGAGCCCGCCCGCGACCACCTCGACCGGGCACGCGCCCACTACGCCCGCACCCGCAAGTCGCTGGACGCGCTCGCTGTCAACGACCGCGAACGCACCCCGATCCACCCGCAGTTCGTGGCCCGGACCATCGACCGGCTCGCGGACGAGGACGCGGTGTTCACCGTCGACGTCGGCTCCCCGGTGGTGTGGGCGGCCCGCTATCTGACCTTCAACGGACGCCGACGACTCATCGGCTCCTTCAACCACGGCACGATGGCCAACGCCCTGCCGCACGCGGTCGGCGCGCAGGCGGCGTACCCGGGTCGTCAGGTCGTCTCGCTGTCCGGCGACGGCGGGCTCACCATGCTGCTCGGCGAGCTGTTCACCCTGCGGCAGAACCGCCTCCCCGCCAAGATCGTCGTCTTCAACAACGGGTCGCTCAATTTCGTCGAGCTGGAGATGAAGGCAGCCGGCATCGTCAACTACGCGACCGAGCTGGACAATCCGCAGCTCGCCGAGGTCGCCGCCGCGATCGGGCTGTGGGCCCGCCGGGTCGAGCGGCCGGGCGACCTGGAGGGCGCGCTGAAGGAGGCCTTCGCTCACCAGGGCCCGGCGCTGGTCGAGGTCATGACGGCACGCCAGGAACTGTCCGTGCCGCCCGCGGTCTCGTTGGAGCAGGCCAAGGGTTTCACCCTCTACGCGATCCGCACGGTCCTCTCCGGCCGCGGCGAGGAACTGCTCGACCTGGTGACCACCAACGTGGCCCGCCGCGTCCTGCGCTGACGGACATTCGATCCGGGCTGCCGAGCAACCCCCATCAAACAGTTGCCTCAAGCAATGAAATAGCGAACGCAACAGGAGACACATGTGGCCGAGAAAGCGCACTACGAGGAGCTGACACGCCAGCTGAGCGCCGTCGGTGCCGTACGGCGACAGCTGGACCGGAGCCTTCCCGGCGGCTGCTCCAGCGGCACCGCCGTGGTGCTCGCGCTGCTCGACCGCGACGGCGACCTGCGCATCGGCAGGCTCGCGGAACTGCTCGCCGTCGACATGTCCGTCACCAGCCGCCACGTGGCCCACCTGGCCGAGCGGGGCTGGATCGACCGCAGCCCCGACCCCGCCGACCGGCGCTCGCGCATCCTGCGCCTGACCCCCGAGGGGCGCGACCGGCTGGCCGAACTGTCCGACCGCGCCGCCGAGTTGCTCGCCCTGCGGCTGAGCGAATGGAGCGACGAGGACATCGACCGGCTGACGTCGCTGCTGTCCCGGCTCAGGGCGAGCTTCGACGACGTGCCCACCCGTACCCCCGCAGTCACCTGGTAAGGACGAGACACCTCATGACCACCACCCCCAGGACCGGCGTACCAGCCGGCCGCACACACCCGGCGGACGACGCCGTACCGATGACCCATCCGCAGATCATGCGGGCGCTGTCGGGGTTGCTGCTCGGCCTGTTCGCCGCCATCCTGTCCTCGACCGTCGTCACCAACGCGCTGCCCAGGATCATCGGCGACCTCGGCGGCGGCCAGAGCGCCTACACCTGGGTCGTCACCTCGTCCCTGCTCGCGGTCACCGCCTCCACGCCCCTATGGGGCAAACTCGCGGACCAGTTCAGCAAGAAGATCCTGGTTCAGTCGGCGCTCATCATCTACGCCGTGGGGTCGCTCGTCGCCGGTCTCGCGCCGAACCCCGCCACACTGATCACCGCACGGGTCATCCAGGGCCTGGGCGGCGGCGGACTGTCCGCGCTCTCCCAGGTCGTCCTGGCGGCGATGATCTCCCCGCGCGAGCGCGGCCGCTACTCCGGCTACCTGGGCGCGACCTTCGCCGTCGCCACCGTCGGCGGCCCGCTCCTCGGCGGCGTCATCACCGACACCAGCTGGCTCGGCTGGCGGTGGTGCCTGTTCGTCGGCATCCCCTTCGCGATCGTCGCCCTGGTCGTGCTCCAGCGGACACTGAACCTTCCGGTGGCCAAGCGACAGGTCAAGGTCGACTGGACCGGCGCGTTCTTCGTCACCGCGGCCGTCTGCACCCTGCTGATCTGGGTCACCTTCGCCGACGACAAGTACGCCTGGCTGTCCTGGCAGACCTGCACGCTGGTCGGCGCCTCGCTCGTGCTCGGACTGGTCTTCCTGTACGTCGAGACGAAGGCGAGCGAACCGATCATCCCGCTGCGCCTGTTCCGCAACCGCACCATCACCCTCGCCTCGCTCGCCTCGCTGTTCTCCGGCGTCGCCCTCTTCGCGGGCACTGTGTTCTTCAGCCAGTACTTCCAACTCGCCCGCGGCGACTCCCCGACCAAGTCCGGCCTCATGACGATCCCGTTCATCGCCGGCCTGTTCATCGCCTCCACGGTCTCCGGCCGGATCATCACCCGCACCGGACGGTGGAAAGGCTGGCTGCTCGCGGGCGGCGTACTGCTGACGGCCGGCCTCACGCTGCTGGGCATGCTCCGCTACGACACCTCATACGTGTTCATCGCCCTGTGCATGGCACTGATGGGCCTCGGCGTCGGCATGACCCTCCAGAACCTCGTGCTGTGCACCCAGAACCAGGTGTCCCCGGACGACCTGGGCGCCGCCTCCTCCACGGTGACCTTCTTCCGCTCCCTCGGCGGCGCGGTCGGCGTCTCGGTGCTCGGCTCCGTCCTCACCACCCGCATCGCCCACTACGCCCGCGAGACCATCACCCAACTCGCCCCGCAGGACCGGGCGACCGCCGCGCAGACCTCCGGCGGGGGCCAATTGCCCGACCTCGCCCTGCTCCCCACCCCGGTCCGCACCTGGCTGGAGGGCGCCTACGGCCACGCCATCGGCGACATCTTCATGTACGTCGCCCCGATCGCCCTGCTCTCCTTCCTGGTGACCCTCTTCATCAAGGAGGTCCCACTGCGCGCCTCCAGCGCCCTGACCCAGGCGGCAGCACAGGCAAGGACCGCACCGGACACACCGACTCCACCGCTGCCCGACACACCGGCTCCGGCACCGTCCGCCGCCGAGACACCCGCTGAACATCAGGTCCCCGAACCAGGGGCCTAGGTGTATTGACCCGCAAGGTTGTTGACGCGGCTGATGGGCGGGTGTCCGCCGGAGCGCTGGACGACCCAGGCGTCGCGCAGGGCCCCACCGTCGGCCCGGTGGCCGCGCAGTACGTCGGCGTCGGATGCCCCCTGGGGCGGCGGGACCGTGCTGGGGCACCAGCGAGCCGCAGATCACCGCGAGCCACACCCCGACCCCGTCGATCACCGGGCCCGACGTCTGCCGCCGCCGCGGATGGGGTTGCCCCACGGGCGCCGCGAGCGCGGGACCGACCTTGCCTGCGCATTACACAAAGCGTAGGGCTCCCCCTATGGCCTGGTGGTGAGGGGGTTCGGCATGCTGAAGGCATGTCCATCAACATCGTCGTCGTCGACGACGACCCTGGGTTCCGCCGCATCGCCACGACGCTGCTGACGGCACGTGGCCTGCATGTCGTGGCGGAGTTTCAGGACGGCGCCTCGGCGCTGGCCGCGGTGCGCACGCACCGCCCCGACGGACTGCTGCTCGATCTGCACCTGCCCGACACCGACGGACTGACCGTGGCACGCCGGCTGACCCAGGAGACACCGCAGAGCGACCGGCCACGAATCGTGCTGACCTCCACCGACCAGTCGTTCTGGTCACCCGAGGAACTCCAGCACGCGGGCATCGAGTCCTTCGTCCCCAAGGACAAACTCTTCGACGCCGACCTCCGCGGCCTGTTCACCCCCACCACACCCCCGGTGGCATGACGACGGTGGAGCAATGGCTCCACGAGCCGAGTCAAATGACGTATGCGTGGCCGAGATTCGCCTGTCAGAGTCGTCCCAGCGGTGGGGTGCGGCGGGCGAGCCGCCGGACCGGGGGGAAGGAACCTGTGCGATGGCGTCGATCGCCGACGATTGGAGAAGCGTCTTTGACGTCGTACGGCAGCCTGTGTGGGCCGTGGACGCCACGCACACCGTGCGCTACGCGAACCCGGCGGCGGCCGAAGCGCTCGGACACGGTGGCCCTTCTGAACTGCTGGGTTACGACGGCCGCCTCGGGCCCGTCCCGGACCACGCCAGCCGTGGCGAGGGCGCACTCACCCGGTCCGACGGCACCCTCCTGCCGGTGGAATGGACCCGGCTGCCCCTGCCCCCGGCGTCCGGCGACGCGGCCCTGACCCTGTACCTCTTCCAGCCACTCGCCGAACGGACTCCCCGCGACCGCACGCCCCAGCCCCCCGGCGCACCGCTCCGGCTCCTCGCCCACCGGCAGGCCGCACGAGAGCGCCAGTACGCCGGGGCCCTCCAGTACGACGTCCAGGAACGCCTGGTCAGAGCCCTGCTCGGGCTGAACATGGCCCGGCAGGAACTGGGCACCACATCGTCCCCGGGGGCGGAGCTACTGCACGACGCGGTACGCGACACCGAGGAGGCCCTGGCCGGCGTCCGGAAGGTCACCGACGCCCTGTCTCCCGGCGCCCTGCGCGCCGGCGGGCTGCCCGCAGCACTCGCCGCTCTCGCCCGCCGCCACCCGGGACGGGTGACGGTCTCAGGCACCCTGACCGGACGGCTGCCCCAACTGATCGAGACACACGGATACCTCCTCGCCGCCGAAGCCGTCGAACGCGCCCTGGACCACGCCGACGCCGACCACGTCCAGGTGACCACCGACCACGGCCCCGAACTGGTGATCACCGTCACGGACAACGGAACGGAACCCGTGACGGCCACCGACCTCGCGATCCTGTCCGCCCTCACCGAACGCGCCACAAGCCTCGACGGCACCCTGACCGCGCGACACACACCCGGCACCGGAACCACACTCACCGCGAGCATCCCCCTCCGACCGACCCAGGGTGTGAACACATCCATGTGAACGGCGAAGGGCGTCCGACTCGTTTCAGTCACGTCAGGTTTCGACGCCCGTCGCCTGTCGCAGGTCCCCGCGCCGCTCTGCGCGGGCGCGCCACGGGATGTCGCGGGTGTGTCAGTGAGGTGGCGATCAAGATGAGTGCGGATATGTCTGGTGCGACGGGCGTGCGGCTGAGCCCGCAGGACGTGGAGGCGCTGCGGCACGAGGTCACGGGCCCGGTGCTGGAGCCGGGAGCGGACGGCTACGAGGCGGAGTGCGCCACGTTCAACCTGCTCTGCCCCCTGCGCCCGCTCGTCGTGGTCGGCGCGAGCAGCGAGCGGGACGTCGTGACGGCGGTCCGGTTCGCCGCCCGGCACGGCCTGCCGGTCGCGATGAAGACCGCCGCCCACCAGGTGGTCTCCCCGGCGGCGGACGGGCTGCTCATCACGACCCAGCGGATGAAGGGCATCTCCGTCGACGCGCAGAGCGGCACCGTCAGCGTCGAGGCCGGTGTGCGCTGGAGCGAGGTGCTGCCGCGCGCGGCGGCGGAGGGGCTGGCCCCGGTCGTCGGTTCGGCGCCCGAGGTCGGCGTCGTCGGCTACACCCTCGGCGGCGGCCAGAGCCCGCTGCTGGGCCGCAAGTACGGCTACGCCGCCGACCATGTACGCCGACTGAACGTCGTCACCGCCGACGGCGAGCTGCGCCGGGTGACCCCGCACAGCGAACCCGACCTGTACTGGGCGCTGCTGGGTGGCAAGGGCAACTTCGGCGTCGTCACGGAGATCGAGTTCGACGCGTTCCCGGTCTCCCGCTTCTACGGCGGCGGCATCTACTTCGCGGGTGAGCACCTGGACCGGGTGCTGGACGCCTGGCGCGCCTGGCTGCCCACGGTGGATGAGGACATGACCTCCTCGCTCGCCATCCAGCGGCTGCCCGACCTCCCCGGTCTGCCTGAGCCACTGCGCGGCGCCTTCGTGCTCCACCTGCGGATCGCCTACCTCGGTACGGCGGCCGACGGGGACCGGCTCATCGAACCGCTGCGGGAATCCGCGCCCGCCCTCCTCGACCTGGTGGGGGAGAAGCCGTTCACCGCGATCGGGGAGATTCACCTCGACCCGGTCGACCCGATGCCGTACTACGACCGCAGCCTCAGCCTGGAGGAGTTCTCCGAGAAGACGGCGCAGACGCTGGTGGACCTGACCGGCCCCGAGTCGGGATGCACCCTGGTGAGCATCGAGATACGGGCGCTCGGCGGAGCCTTCGACCAGGAACCGGAGTTCCCCAACTCGGTGCCCAGCCGCGGACTTCCGTACGTCGTCTTCGGCTTCGCGGTGGGCGGTCCGGACCAGGCGGATGAGCTGCGCGCCGAACTGGCGCGGGTTTTCGACGGGCTGGTCCCCTGGGCGGCCGGTCGGAACCTGGTGAACTTCCTCTCGCCGGACGAGGCCACCGACACCGAGGGCGTGCGCGAACTGTACGGGGCGGAACGGTACGAACGGCTGGCCGCGCTGAAGACGGCGTACGACCCGGCCAACGTCTTCCGCTTCAACTACAACATCGCACCGGCCTGATCAGCCCGAGGCACGTGAGCCGCGGCGCCCTGCCGCGGCTCACGGGCCCGATGCGGCTCACGACGCCGCTAGGCCGTGTCTTTCGGATCATCCCGGGGCCGCGGGGCTTGGCACGCACATCTGCCGCGTTGTCGTCGGTCGCCGACGCTCCGCGTCGACTCCCTCCTCCGCCTTGCAGCTGCACGCACCAAGCCCCGCTCACCGGCACCGGTTCAGCACCGTCGCTCCGAGTCGGGCTGATCCGAAAGACACGGCCTAGATGCGCGTCCGCGAGATCTCGGCGTACCGGACCACCGCACCACCTGGGTCTCGCGCATCAGACCCTCGGCGAGTTCAAGGATCATGCCGTCGCCCATCACCTCCATCCGGCGCAGGGTGAGGCCCGTCAGCGGGTTCACCGCGGCGTTGAGCATCAGCTTGCGCCACGCGGCCGTGACCAGGTCCTGCTGCGGGCGGATGTCCGTCCCGCTGCCCTGGAAACAGTCGGACCAGCCGGTCCGCGTCGGGCCCCGTGGGGACGTCGATGACGGAGGTGTGCTCGTCGCACAGCGCCGCGAGCCGGCGGGCCGTACCGGCCGTGTCGAAGGACTTCACCGCCCGCAGCACCCAGTGTGCCTCGCCGCGTGAACCAAACGCGTCCCCGTATCCGTGTGCAGAGCGGCAGGTTCCCGCCGTCGGCCGGGGCGGGGACAGGGCGGCCGTACCGAGTGGTGCGCATCCGGGCGGCCGGCCACCGGGCTCTCCCGCCCGACCTCGCTGTGGGGGCGGGGAAGGGAAGGGAGCCCGGGACTGCCGTCCCCCGCCGATCGTTGGACCGACGGGGGACCTTCACATACCCGACAAGGTGAGGAAGTTGCGATGACGGATCTCGCGGCCGCGGTCGAATCGGTGGCTCAGCTGTCCACGGTTTGGCGCGCCATGGTGCTCGACCGGGACGAGGGGGCGGACGTGCGCGACCTGCCGGGCCTCGCCGTCCGCTGGGCCGACTGCCGTTTCGCCTTCTGGAACGCGATCACCCTCAACGAGGCGGGAGTGGGCCAGGCGCTCCTGGAGAACCGCCTGGCCCAGGCCGCGGACATCATGCGCTCGAAGCAACGGCCGGGCTTCCTGTGGCTGTTCGAGGACCTGCTCGCCGACGACGCCCGCGCCGTCCTCGACGAGGCGGCACAGCGCGCGGGCCTCGTCCACGCCTTCCCCGGCACCGGCATGGCCGGCGACCTGTTGCCCCTCCCGGAGCCCCACCACCCCGACCTCACCTTCGAGCGGGTCACCACCGACGAACACCTCACGGCCTACGCCGACATCAACTCCCGCGCCTACGGCTTCGACCTGGCGGACGGCCGCGACGGGATCGCCGGGTCGGACCTGTGGAAGCGGGGCGTGTACGCCTACCTGGCGCTGCGGGACGGCGCCCCGGTCGCCTGTGCCGCGACCGTCGAGGCCGAGGGCCGCCTGTTCGTCATCCTCGTCGCCACCGAGCCGGACCACCAACGCCACGGCTACGGCGAGGCGGTGACCCGCAAGGCGCTGCACGAGGGCGCCCGCGCCACCGGCCTGACCCGGGCCACCCTGCACGCGACCGTCGCAGGCGCGCCCGTCTACCCGAGGATCGGCTTCCAGCCGAACTCTCCGATGCGCTTCTACACCCCGGCGAGCTGACCCATGACCACCCACCCGACCCCCCGACAGCTGTCCGAGCACCTCGAGGAACTCCTCACCCCGGGCGGCCCGTTGCCCATCGTCGCCGCCGGCCACCCCGTCCTGCGCGGTGTCGCCGAGCCGTACGACGGCCAGCTCGACGCCGGCCTCCTGGAGCGCTTCGTGACCGCGCTGCGCGAGACGATGCTCGCCGCTCCGGGCGTCGGCCTGGCCGCACCCCAGGTCGGCATTCCACTGAGCATCGCGGTCGTGGAGGACCGGGCCCGCGGACCCCGCGAGGCACTCGACGCGCGCGACCGCACACCCGTGCCCTTCCGGGTGCTGCTCAACCCCTCCTACGAGCCGGAGGACGACACTCGGGCCGCGTTTTTCGAGGGCTGCCTCAGTGTGCCGGGCTGGCAGGCGGTCGTGCCTCGCCACGCCCGGGTCCGGCTGCGGGGACAGGACGAGCACGGACAGGCCATCGACGAGGTGTTCACCGGCTGGCCGGCCCGTATCGTCCAGCACGAGACCGACCACCTCAACGGCACGCTCTATCTCGACCTGGCCCAGTCACGCTCCCTGTCCACGAACGAGGCGGTCGCCGAGCACTGGTCCCAGCCCACCCCCGAGACCGCCGCCCGCGAGCTGGGTTTCGAGCTGTCCTGACGACCCCCACCGTCAACTGACTGATGTGCGCCGTTTGTCCGGTGGCGCACCCTGACGACAGCCGACACCTCCGGCGTGGACCGACACGGAGAAGAGGACCTGGCGTGACACCGGTCGAGCAGCACCGCCCCCTGAAGAGCAGCAATCCGATACTGGCCTGGCCGCAGTTCGAACGGCGGGCCGGGCAGAAGACGACGGCGCGAGACCCGCGAGCGGGCATCACCGTCGGCCAAGGCCGCAGCACTACAGGCCAGGGCCGCGATCAGACCCACGACAACGACACCGACACCGACACCGACATCGACATCGACACCGGCCACGACGGCGGTCCGCCGCCCCTCACCGTCGGCGATCTGATGACGATGGACGGCGTCCTGCCCCGCTGGCTGGCAGGACTCGGGGTGACAGCCCTCTTCGTGAGCCTGGCGTGGACCCTGCTGCCCCACGTGCCGGTCGGCACGGCCGTGGCCTACGCCCTCGCCGGCGGCGCCGGACTGCTCGCGGTGGCACTGGTGGTGGTCCAGTGCCGCCGCAAGCGGTCCTCACCGACCCTGACCCTGACGTTCGCCGCAGTGCAGGGCACATGTCTCGGCGTGCTCTCGACCACGGCGTTCAACCGCCTCTCCCCGGGCCTCCTCGTGCAGACGGTCCTGGGGACGCTGGCGACCTCCGCCGGCATCCTGCTCGCCCACCGGCTGCACTGGATGCGGGTGCACCGGCGGCGGTACGGCCTCACGGGCGCCGTAGTACTCGCCCTGTGCCTCCTCGCCCTCGCGGACACCGCCCTGTTCCCCCTCATGGGCGCCGACGGCCTGGGCCTGCGCTCCGCGGGACTCGGCGTCCTGATGGGCCTGGTGGGTGTCGCCCTCACGGTGACCTTCCTGCCCCTGCACCTGCGCAAGGTCGAGGCCGCCCTCACCCACGGTGCGCCCCGCGACCAGCGCTGGTCGGCCGCGTTCGGGCTCACCCTGAGCCTGACCTGGCTGTACGTGGAGACGGCCAGGCTGGTCACCTACTACCCCGTCGAGTACTACTGACCCTCCGGCCCGGCCTCGGCCCGCGGGCACAGCCCCCGCATCAGCACCTCGAAGAGCCGCTCCGCCCGGACGCCCTCCTCGCCGTCCGCGCCGACGCGCCACACGGGACCGAGCAGCGTGAACACGTCCTCGGCCGTCGTCCCCGGTGCGATGGTCCCGGCCGCCGCATTGGCACTCACCAGCACCGACAGCGCGTCCAGCAACGGCCGGTACACCTTTCGGCACTGGCCCGTCGACGCCTCGCCGGCGACGCTCATCGCGTCGGCGAACTCCGGCATGCACCGGCCGACGTACAGCAGTCGCCGCAGCCAGGCGCACAGTCCCTCCTGCGCGGACAGGGTGCCCAGCAGGGCGGGCACGGCCGTCACCAGGTCGTCCACCTCCGCCCCGTACACCTGCAACACCAGGGACTCCCGGGTGGGGAAGTGGCGATAGAGCGTGCCCTGGCCCACGCCCGCCCTGCGCGCGATGGACTTCATCGAGGTGTCGCCTGGAACGGCGAGCACCTCTGCCGCCGCCTCGAGGATGCGCATACGGTTGGACAGTGCGTCCGATCTCATTGATGTTCCGGTCCCTCTCCGCCGAGGCACACACATTTCTCGGGGCCCCGTCGAGACACGTATTCTGGTGGAAACCTACACCGACATGTTGAACAGAAGGCCATCGCATCCCATGTCCCATGACACAGCTGCTCCTGACACCGCCGTGGAGCGGCTCGCCTCGCTGACCGCCGCCCTGGCCACGGACCTCGACCAGGGCGCCTGGCTTCCGGGACCGTTGGAACGAGCCCTGGCGGGGCGCCTGTTGCTGGCCTGCGCCGGGGACGGCCAGTTCACCCCCGACCGCCTGCGCGAGACCCTCTGGGAGGGCAGCGTCGCCCTGGCCCACACGGGAGGCGGCCGTCTCGCCCGCCTGCTGGCCGAGCTGTACGAGGTGACGACGAGCTCCGCCCCGTACGCCGTGCGGCATTCCGTGCTGTCCGAGGCCGTACGACTTCTGGAGCGTACGACCGCGGGCATACCCGCGCACGACGACGACGGGGTCTGAGTCCGGTTCGCAGTCAGATGACGGATGTGCGCACCCCCACGCTCCGGAAGGCTTCGGGCCACGAAGCACGCACCGGGTGCGAAGGGGGAGAGGACATGACGAGACACGACAGGTTCAGCCGACCGGGCGGCGGCCCTTCGCCGACCACGACGTCGCCGTCCGGACGGCGGCCCGGCGGTCACCGTCCGGCCCGGCCCGCCCTCACCCTGGTGCCCGGCACCCGGGCCGACGCCGCGGTCGAGCTGTCCACGCTGACCGGGCAGCCGATGCCCGCCGACGTCCGGGGCGCGATCGTGACCCCGGTGCACGGCACCCTCATGGCCACCTGGCTGCCGCTGACCGACCCCTCCCGCATCCCGCAGGGCCGCATCCTGCTGGCGTGGACACCCGCGGGCGAGGACCGCACCGATGTCACGGCCCACCTGGGTCTGGCCGGTGCCCAGGTCCTGCTGGCGGTCTGGCCGGGCCTGCGCGGCGAGTGGTCCGCAGTGGTCCGCCCCACCCTGGCCGAGGTGACGGAACTGCACGCCGCGCTCCGCCTCGCCACGGCGGTCCTGGACCGCCTGACCGACTGAGCGCGGCGGTCGAGAGGCTTAACGCCTTCTCGTTCACCCAGCTCATCAGCTTGCGCAGCTGCTGGCCGGCGGTCTCCGCCCGCGCGTCAGGTGTGAGTCACCTCTGCGAGCAGGTCGCCGTGCCGTCGGCGGGGAAGGGGGCGCAGGGCGCGGAGGAATCCGGTGAGGATCTCCAGGGTGCGTTCCGGCTCCTCGAAGGTCGCCGCGTGCCCGCCGCGCACCGCGGCCAGCCGTGCCCCGGGGATACCGTCCACGAGGTCCATCGAGTGCTCCGGCGCCACGAACCGGTCCCCGGCGGCCGCCACGACCAGCGTCGGCGCGCTGACGGAGGGAAGGTCGCCGCGGACGTCGATGCCGAGGGCGAAGGCGATCTGCCGGGCGGTGCCGGGAGCGGAGGACAGCAGCCGGGCCGCCAGATGGCGGGCCGTTTCCGGGGTGTGCGAGGCCAGGTACTCCTCGGAGAAGGACAGCGAGGTCAGAAACGCGTTCAGGGCGTCGTCGCGACGGGAGTGCAACGACGCCCAGGTCTCCAGTCTGAGCCACAGCGAGGTGCGCGGCCGGGCGAAGCCGGACAGGGTGACCAGCCCGCGGACCCGGTCGCGATGGCGGGCGGCGACCTTGACGGCGACGGCCGCGCCGAGCGAGGTCCCGGCGAGGGCGAAGTCGCTCAACCCGGCCCGTTCGGCGGCCTCCGCCACATGGTCGGCCATGGTCTCCGCCTCAAGGCGGCCGAGCGGTAACCGGCTTCGCCCCGACCCGGGGAGGTCGACGAGCGCGACCGTGTGCTCGGCCGCCAGCCCGGCGAGCAGCGTCTCCCAGGTCAGGGCCGCGGTGCCGCCGACACCGGGCAGGAGCACCAGACCGGGCCCGCTGCCATGGACGTCGTACGCGAGCATGCGCCACCTCTCTCACACGTTCCTCGGGAGCACGAGCTGCATGAGCTTCCCTAGGAGTACGAGAGAGGGCGGCGCGCGGGTTCACCTACACCGCTGTGTCCCGCGCCGTGTCCGGCTTCACCGGCTCCGCGGTCCAGGAGGTGAGGATGCGCAGGGCGTCGTGGGAGGGGCTGCCGGGCTCGGCGGTCAGGACCATCAGGCGCTGGCCGGAGCCGTCGGACGCGGCCCAGGTGTCGCAGTCGAGGGTGAGGTCGCCGACCAGGGGGTGGTGGTACTCCTTGGTGCCGTAGGTGGCGCTGTTGACGCGGTGCTCGGCCCACCAGGTGCGGAAGTCGGCGTCCTGGATGGTCAGTTCGCCGACGAGGGTGGCGAGGCCGGGATCGTCGGTGTCGGCCGCGGCTTCCATGCGCAGCGCGGCGACCGCGTCCCGGGCGTCATGGGCCCACTCGCGGTGCATGGCGCGGATCGCGGGGTCGAGGAACATCAGGCGCAGATAGTTGCGCCGGGCTGCCGGGACGGCGGCGAAGTCGGTGTACAGGGCCGTGGCGGCGGCGTTCCAGGCGAGGATGTCCAGGCGCTTGCCGAGCACGAGGGCGGGTGCGTGGGGGAGTTGGGCGAGCAGGCGGCGCATGGCGGGGCGTACCCGCTGCACGGGGCGACGGTGGCGCGGCCGCTCGTCGGTGCGGCCTGCGAGTTCGTACAGGTAGCGCTGCTGGTCCTCGTCCAGGCGCAGGGCGCGGGCGAGGGTGGCCAGGACGGGGGCGGAGGCGCGGACGCGGCCCTGTTCGAGGCGGGTGTAGTAGTCCACGCTGATCGCGGCGAGCCGGGCGGCCTCTTCGCGCCGCAGTCCCGCGACCCGGCGCGCGGAGTCCGTCTCGGGCAGGCCGCACTCGCGGGGGTCCAGTTGCGCGCGACGGGCCTTGAGGAAGGCGCCGAGGGCACGGGGGTCGGAGGGTGAGGTCATGTGTCCGTTCCGTTCTCCTGCGAGTGCGCGTCTCATAGCGCCGCATCGTTGCGAGGACGGCGGGACCGGGCGTCCCGCCGTCCTTCGAAGGGGGTCAGCGAACGGTGGCGCGGGCGGCCCGCTCGATCACGTCCGCCACCAGACGGGGGTGGGAGACGGCGACGGAGTGGGAGGCGGCGACCTCGGTGGTGTGCGCGTGGGCGCGCTCGGCCATGAACCGCTGGACCGCCGGCGGGATGTTGAGGTCCTCGGTGGTGACGATGTCCCAGCTGGGGATGGTCTTCCAGGCGGCGGAGGTGGCCTTCTCCTCCAGCGCGGACTGGGCGATGGGCCGCTGCTCGGCGGCCATCAGGGCGGCCTGCTTCGCGGGCACGTCGGCGGCGAACTGGTGACGGAACTTGTCCTGCTGGATGTACAGGTCGGTGACCGTCGAGCCGTCGGTCTGCTGGAAGGTGAACGGGTCCAGGGTGCCGGGGAGGGTGGAGCCGGGGTACTTGTTGGTCAGCTCCAGGGCACTCTCGCCGGGGGCCGGCAGGAACGCGGCGACGTAGACCAGGGCCTTGACGTCGGAATCGTTCGTCGCGGCCTCGCTGATGACGTTGCCGCCGTAGGAGTGGCCGACGACGATCTTCGGGCCCTTGACGTGGTCCAGGACCGCGCGCAGGGCGGCGGCGTCGGAGGCCGGGCCGCGCAGCGGGTTGGCGGCGGCGACGACCGGGTAGCCGTCGGCCTTCAGCCGCGAGATGACGCCGTTCCAGCTGGAGCCGTCGGCGAAGGCGCCGTGCTCCAGGACGATGGTGGGCTTGGCGTGCTTGCCTGCACCGGCGGCCACGGCCGTCTCGGTCGCCCCGCTGGCGGTGCCGCTGAGGGCGAACGCGCCGAGCGCGAGCCCCGCTGTGACGGTCGCGACCGCGCCCATGACCAGCTGCTTGCGTCCACCCTTGATGGTCACCACGACGAACCCCTCTCAGGAATTTTTATCGGTATCCACGGTGTTTCGACTCTGTAATTCGTCACCGCTTTGACTGGTGATGAATCTGTCAGGCTCTGCGTCACCTGTCAAGATGGTGACGCGAGTGTGGAGGTTTCCGGTTCGCCGACGTGCGAGCCTGGAGACCTGCGCGAATGGACGCGAACAAGCGCGAACAGGAAGGTGAGGTGCCATGAGCGACTCCGAGGAGAGGGCGCTGCTGGCGGGCGGCTGCTTCTGGGGCATGGAGGAGCTGATCCGGGCCCTGCCCGGGGTGAAGGACACCCGGGTCGGCTACAGCGGTGACGACGACAAGCCCAACGCCACCTACCGCGATCACGGAAACCACGCGGAGTCGATCGAGATCACCTTCGACCCCACGGCCACCGACTACCGCACGATCCTGGAGTTCTTCTTCCAGATCCACGACCCGAGCACGCGAAACCGCCAGGGCAACGACATCGGCGCCAGCTACCGCTCGGCGATCTTCTACTACGACGACGAGCAGCGCCGGGTCGCCGAGGACACCATCGCCGACGTCGACGCCTCCGGACTGTGGCCCGGACCGGTGGTGACCGAGGTGGTGCCGGCCGGCCCGTTCTGGGAGGCCGAACCGGAGCACCAGGACTACCTCCAGCGCTACCCGAACGGCTACACCTGCCACTTCCCGCGCCCGAACTGGCGCCTGCCCAAGCGCGCCGAGGCCTGACAGCGGGTGCGGCGGGGGACGGCATCGCCTTCCCCCGCCGCACACCCGCGGGCTACTTCGCCCAGGGATCCCGTACGACGATGTCCGCCAGCGCCGCAGCGCATCCGGACAGCATCCGCTCGCCCTTCTCGGCGCTCGCGACCCGGGCGTCGCCCGCCACCCCCGACTCGGTGATCCGGTCGAAGGACACGGCCATGTACACCGGGTCGGTGGACTCCGCGGGCAGGGTGATCCGCGGTCCGTGCGCCTCGACCAGGTGCTCGGACCGGATCAGGTCCGGGTGAGCGGCCATCATCATGGACGTCTCGCCCTCACACGCGTGCATGAGACCGTCCTGTGTCTCCAGGGTGTCCCGCACCACCTCCCGCCCGGCGCCGAAGTAGCTGGCGAACGCGATCGGCGTCGACAGCTCCGTGGTCAACTCGGTCGTGAGGGCGTTGAGTCCGGTCATGTTCCCGCCGTGCCCGTTGACGATCAGGATGCGTGAGAAACCCGCCCGGATCACGGAGCGGCAGATGTCACGCAGCAGCGCGTGCAGGGTCGGCAGGCTGAGGGTGAGCGTGCCGCCGAACGCCGTGTGATGCTCCGACAGCCCCGTCGGCACGGACGGCGTCACCACCACACCGGTGTGCTCGGCCGCCAGCACCGCCGCCCGCCGGCACACCTCCGCCGCCAGGAAGTCGTCGACACCGGTCGGCAGATGAGGGCCGTGCTGCTCGGTGGCCCCGATGGGCAGCAGCACCACCGCGTCCCGCGCCGCGAGGGCCCGCAGCTCGGCGGCGGTCAGACGGTTCCACAGGACTTCACTCATCGGGGCTCCTGGAGATCGCAGGTGTCGAGATCAGAGGTCGGGATCAGAGGTGATCGGCGTCGACCACGGCCTGCGCGAAGACCGTGGGCGCCTCCTGCGGCAGGTTGTGACCGATGTCCGCGATCGTGCGGTGCAGGTAGGGACCGGTGAAGTGCTGGCGGTACGAGGTGCCGTCGCCCGGCGCGGTGAACGGGTCGAGCGCCGGGTCCAGGGTGACCGTGGGCACACCGATCGGAGGCTGCGCCGAGAGCAGCTTCTCGTAGCGGTCGTAGCGGTGCTCACCCTCGATGAGACCGATGCGCCAGCGGTAGTTGTAGAGCACGATCGCGGCGTAGTCGGGGTTGAGGAAGGCCTGCGCCGTGCGCTGGTACGTGGCGTCGTCGAAGTTCCAGTTGGGGGAGACCAGCGTCCACACGTAGCGGCACAGCGCGAGGCGGTCCACCTCGTTCTCCATGGCCTGCTTGCCGCGGTCGGTCGCGAAGTACCACTGGTACCACCAGTTGTGCTCGACGGCCGCCGGGGCGGGCGAGAGCTGCGCCTTGCGGTCGGTGATGACGTAACCGCTGGTGGAGACAAGGGCCTTGACCCGCTCGGGCCACAGCGCGGCGATGATGTCGCCGGTGCGCGAACCCCAGTCGAAGCCGGCCAGGACCGCCTTCTCGATCTTCAGGGCGTCCATGAACGCGATGATGTCCAGGGCGATGGCCGACTGCTCGGCGGTCCGGGGCGTGTGCCGGGACAGGAAGCGGGTGCTGCCGTGGCCGCGCAGATAGGGCACGAGCACGCGGTAGCCCTGCTCGGCGAGGAGCGGGGCGACGTCGACGAAGCTGTGGATGTCGTACGGCCAGCCGTGCAGGCAGATCACGACCGGGCCGTGGGCCGGGCCGAGCTCGGCGTAGCCGACGTTCAGCAGACCGGCCTTGACCTGCTTGATCGTGGGGAACTCGGTGTGCGTGCCGGGGGTGAGCGTGGGCACCGTGGCGGCGCTCGACCCCGACTTGGCGGTCGCGGCGGACGCGTTGGTCGGCAGTCCGGTCAGCGAGACCGCGGCCGCGCCGGTGCCCAGGCCGACGGCCTTGCTGAAGGTGCGCCTGTTGATCATGTGAAGCCTTCCGTCGTGTGTTTCCGATGACCGTGCCGCGGACCGCGAACGGGTCGGCGGCACACACTCTCGTCCGCAGCGAAATCGGACACATCAGTCATGTGACGGTGATACGTACGCGATGACCGGGTGCGTACACCGCCTTAAGCCATCCGCGCTCAGCCGTCCTGCTCGCTCTCCAGCCTGGCCAGCGCGTCGCGCAGGGAGGCCCGGGAGGTGATGCCGAGCTTGGGGAACACCCGGTACAGGTGTGAGCTGACCGTCCGCGGCGACAGACGCATGCGTTCGCCGATCTCCTTGTTCGTCAGGCCGCTCGCGGCGAGATCGGCGATCCGGCGCTCCTGCCAGGTCAGCTCGGCCGACGGCACCGACGGGCCACGCGTGGCCATCCCCGCCACCCGCAGCTCGGCCCGGGCCCGCTCGCCCCAGGTCTTCGCACCCAGCCGCTCGAACGCCTCAGCGGCCAGCGTCAGATAGGGCCGGGCGGTTTTGGGGCCGTGGGTGTGGCGTTGGCGGATGCCGTGGGCGAGGTGGATGCGGGCGAGTTCGTAGGGGAAGTGGTGGGCGTGGGGG